>CAZYVT010000034.1:0-38961 GCA_964651335.1 uncultured Enterobacteriaceae bacterium
GCGACGATCACGTTCTTCATGATGAAGGCGGTGCCGGGCGGGCCGCTCGACACGGAGAAGAACGTCCCGGTGGAGATCAAGCGGCAGATCGAGGCTTTCTACGGCCTCGATCAACCCCTGTGGAAGCAGTACGCGAGCTACATGGGCAATCTCCTGCGCGGCGATCTCGGCCCTTCCTACAAGCACGCCAATCGCTCCGTGAACGAGCTGATCGCCGGGGCGCTGCCGGTGTCGCTCGAACTCGGCGGCATCGCGCTCGGCATCGCGCTCCTCGCCGGCATCTCGCTCGGGATCGCCGCTGCGGTGAAGCAGAACACCTGGATGGACTACCTCGCGTCTTCCTCGGCAATGGTGGGAATCTGCATGCCGACGTTCGTGATGGGACCGCTGCTGGTGCTGGTATTCGCGCTGCAGCTCGAGCAGTTCAACGCTTCGGGCTGGGATTTTCCGCGCGACCGCGTGCTGCCGGCGCTGACGCTGGGCCTGGTGTACGCCGGATACATCGCGCGCCTCACCCGCGGCGGCATGCTCGAAGTACTGAACCAGGACTTCATCCGCACCGCGCGCGCCAAGGGCGCAACCGAGGCGCGGGTCGTGTTCCGGCACGCGTTGCGCGGGGGCCTGCTGCCGGTGGTGTCGTTCCTCGGGCCGGCGGTCGCGGGCATCCTGACCGGGTCGTTCGTCATCGAGACGATCTTCAACATCCCGGGACTGGGCCGCCACTTCGTGACCAGCGTTTTCAATCGCGACGCCACGCTCACGATTGGAACGGCGCTGTTTTACGCCACGCTCATCGTGATGCTGAACCTGGCGGCGGACATCGCCCAGACCTGGCTCAACCCGAAGCAGCGGGTCGAATAAACGGTGCCGACCGTTACGACGACATCGCCTGCGGCCCTGGATGCGCCGGAGCCGGGGCGCTCGCTCTGGCAGGACGCATGGGCGCGCCTGCGCAAGAACCGCATGGCGGTATTCGGCGCCATTACGCTCGCGGTGATTACGGCGCTGTCCTGCCTCGGCCCGCTGTTTCTCGCCTACGGCTACGAAGAACAAGACCTCCTCCTCGGCGCCGCGGCGCCCAGCGCCGAGCACCTCCTGGGCACCGATAAGCTCGGCCGCGACCAGCTCGCGCGCGTGCTCTATGGAGGACGCGTCTCGCTGCTCGTCGGGCTTGCGGCAACCGGCGTGTCGCTCACGATCGGGCTCGCCTGGGGATCGATCGCCGGCTACTTCGGCGGCAAGGTGGACGCGATGATGATGCGCACGGTGGACGTCCTTTACGCGCTACCCTTCACGATCTTCGTCATCCTCCTGATGACGGTTTTCGGGCGCAACTTCATCCTGCTCTTTGTGGCGATCGGCGCGGTCGAATGGCTGACCATGGCGCGAATCGTTCGCGGCCAGGTGCTCGCGCTCAAGCGGCAGGAGTTCATCGAGGCAGCCGTCGCACTCGGGCTGCGCAACCGCAGGATCATTCTGCGCCACATGATCCCCAACGTGCTCGGCCCGGTCGCGGTGTACACGACGCTCACCATCCCCGCCGTGATGATGCTCGAAGCCTTTTTGAGCTTTCTGGGTCTTGGCGTGCAGCCGCCGATGAGCTCGTGGGGCCTGCTCATCAAGGAAGGCGCCGAAATGATGGAGGAAGCGCCGTGGCTGCTGGTCTATCCGGCCGCGGTGTTCACGCTGACGCTGTTCTCGCTCAACTTCCTCGGCGACGGACTGCGCGATGCGCTCGACGTCCGGGCGTCCGGGGATTGACCGGGTGGCGTTGCTCGAGGTCAACCACCTCCGCACGGCCTTTCACACGCGCAACGGCGTGGTGCGCGCGGTCGACGGCGTGTCGTTCCGGATCGATCGCGGCGAGACGCTGGGCATCGTCGGCGAATCCGGGTCGGGCAAATCGGTGGCGTGTCTCTCTTTGCTCGGCCTCGTCCAGCAGCCGCCCGGCCGGATCGAGGGCGGCGAAGCGCTGCTCGACGGCGTAGACCTGCTCCGCTGTCCGAAGGGGGTCCTGCGCGGCATTCGCGGCAAACGCATCGCGATGATTTTCCAGGATCCGATGACATCGCTGAATCCCTACCTCACAGTTGAGGAGCAGTTGATCGAGCCGCTCCTCATCCATCGACTGGCCGACCGCGCGGCGGCTGCGCGCACGGCGCTCGCGGCACTGAAGGAAGTCGGCGTCCCCGATGCCGAGGCCCGGATCCGGAACTACCCGCACCAGTTCTCCGGCGGCATGCGGCAGCGCGTCATGATTGCCATGGCGCTGATCACCAAGCCCGACCTGCTGATCGCCGACGAGCCCACTACAGCGCTTGATGTGACGGTGCAGGCGCAGATCCTGGAGTTGATCGAGCGGGAACGACGCCAGCGCGGCGTATCCGTGATCCTGATCTCGCACGATCTGGGCGTGGTGGCCGGATTCTGCGATCGGGTCCTGGTGATGTACGCAGGCAAGGTCGTGGAAAGCGCGCACACAGCGACCGTCTTTCGCGAGCCAAGACATCCCTATACCCGGGCGCTGCAGCTCTCCCGCCCGGCATTTCAGGCGAAGGGCGCCGAGTTGTACACGATCCCGGGTCTGCCGCCGGATCTTTCCAAGCCGCTACCCGGGTGTGCGTTCGCGCCGCGCTGCGAATTCGCGGCCGGCGAGTGCACGCGCGCGGGCATGCGGCTGGAAATCGTAGCCGACGAGCATGCGTCCGCCTGCCTTCGCGTCCAGCGCCGGGAACTCAGCCTGGCGTAACGCCATGACCGAAGCATTTCTCGAACTGAGGGACCTGAAGACCCACTTTCCGCTCGAGCATGGAATGGTGTTCCGCCGTCGCCTCGGCACAGTAAAAGCGGTCGATGGGGTAACGCTGGCGATCGCGAAAGGCGAGGTGCTCGGGCTGGTCGGCGAGTCCGGCTGCGGAAAGTCGACGCTCGCCCGCACCATCCTCCAGTTGGTCCCGTCTACTGCAGGCGCTGTAATTTTCGCGGGCCGCAATCTGGCGCAGCTCTCCGCCGAAGAACTGCGCGCCGCCCGCGCGGACTTCCAGATGATTTTTCAGGACCCGTTTGCGTCGCTCAACCCTCGCATGACGGTGTTCGACACGATCGCCGAGGCGATCCAGGCGCATCGCAGCATCTCCCCTGCGGAACTCGCCGGGGAAGTCGCGTCGCTGCTTAACCGGGTCGGGCTCGCCGCCCGCTTCAGCCGCAAGTATCCGCACGAATTCTCCGGCGGGCAGCGCCAGCGCATCGCAGTGGCGCGCGCGCTGGCGGTGCGGCCCAAGCTGATCGTTGCCGACGAGCCCGTTTCGGCGCTCGACGTTTCGATTCAGGCGCAGATCATCAACCTTCTCGCGACGCTGACGCGCGATCTGGGGCTGACGATGATCTTCGTTTCGCACGATCTGGCCGTGGTAAAGCACATCTCGCACCGGATCGCGGTGATGTACCTCGGCAGGATCGTGGAGCTGGGGCCGGCTGCGGACGTGATCGAGCGCCCGTTGCATCCGTACACCAGGGCGCTGGTGAGCGCCATGCATCTGCCCGATCCGGAACGCGAGCGGGCGAGGAAACGGATTCTCCTTGCGGGCGATCCGCCCTCGCCGGTGAACCCGCCGGCGGGCTGCTCGTTTCATCCACGATGCGCGTACGCGATTGCTGAATGCAGCCGGGAGGTGCCGCGGTTCGAGGCCTTTCGGCCGGGGCACGAGGCGGCGTGCATCCGGCTCAGGGAGGTCAATGAGACGTAGTCTTCGTCGCTTGACACAAAGGCATAGAAGCATGAATATGACCCAATGCGTACGACCGTGGATCTCCCCGAAACCTTGCTGAAGCGCGCCAAGATCGAAGCGGTTCAGCGCGGGACCACCCTGCGCGAGCTGGTGGGTACGGCGCTCGAACGTGAACTGGCTGCGCCAGTGCGTGCCAATGCGGCGCGGCGGCGCGGGCGATTCCCGATCTTCGGTTCGAATACGCCGGGCTCGCTGCGTCTGACCAACGCCAAGATCGCGAAACTGGAGGCCGAGGAAGACGCCCGCCGTCATGGGCGTGCTCGTTGACGTAAACGTGCTGGTGGCGTTGTTGCATGCGCGGCACGCTCACTCGGGACTGGCCGTGGCGTGGCTTGAATCTCAGGACAAGGCGCGCGCCATCGCGATCTGCCGGGTCTCGCAGATGGGCGCGCTGAGGATTCTCACCCATCCGTCCGTCACGAAAGACGACGTCAAGACAGCGGCGGAATTCTGGCGCGGCTGGACAAAATTGATTGGGGATGACCGCTTTTCACAGGTCGATGAGCCGCCCGAGCTTGAATCTGCGTGGCGGACCGTGACCGCACCCTTCCGCCGCGGCCCTGTGGCCGAGACAGATGCCTACCTGGCCGCGTTTGCGATCGCCGGAAAGCACCGAATCGTGAGCTTCGATCGTGGCATGAAGCGTTTTGCCGGCGTGGATGCCGAAATTCTCGCCTGAAAGATCGCGCCGGCTACAGTTCGTGACGTGGATCTCCTGGTTCGTCGCATCGGCCGCGACAGCCGCCTGCGCACAACCGTTGCCGGTATTCCCGGTAATAAACGTTACGGAGACCTTCTACGGCACGGTCGTGGACGACCCGTACCGCGCGCTCGAGGACACCAAGGCTCCCCAAGTCGCCGCCTGGATGAAGGCGCATGCCGATCACGCCCGCTCGGTGCTCGAGGGACTCGCCGGCTACGCCACGCTGCGCAACCGCATTGCCGCGCTCGACGACGCGGTCGAGGCGCGCATCGGGCAGGTGCGCCGGATGCGCAACGGGGATCTGTTCTTCACCCGCCGCGGCGCGAAGGACAACACGTTCAAGCTGTACGTGCGGACCGCCTCCGGCGCCGAGTCCCTGCTTGCCGATCCCGACGACTGGCAAAAGGAGACGGGCAAGCCCCACGCGATCAATTATTTCTACCCGGCACCCGACTCGAAGCGCGTCGCCTTCGGGGTGTCGGCGGCGGGCTCCGAGGCCGCCTCGATCTACGTGATCGAGACGGCCACGCGCAAACGCGTGGGCAAGCCCATCGACCGGGCGAAGTACCCCGAGATCAGCTGGCGGCCGGATGCGAAGTCGTTCTTCTACCTGCGTCAGCAGAAGCTCGACCCGGGCATGCCGGAGACGGAGCGCTACCAGAACGAGCGCACCTGGCTGCACACGCTGGGCCGGGACGCCGAAAAAGACGTGCTCGTACTCGGCCCTGGCGTCTCGCCGAGGGTGGACGTCCCGCGCACCGATTCCCCGAATGTCTTCGCGATTCCCGGCTCGAGGTACGCGGTGGCCGCCGTATTCGCCGGCGTGCAGCGCGAAATCTCGCTCTACACCGCGCCGCTCACATCCGTGGGCAGGCCCGGCACCCCTTGGGTGAAAATCTGCGACGGCGCGGACAAGGTGACCGACTTCGCGGTGAAGGGCGACGACATCTACCTCCTCACCTACGCGCCGAGCCCGCGCTATGCGGTGCTGCGCACCAGCCTGGAGACGCCCGACCTCAGGTCTGCTGCCACCGTGGTGGCCGCCTCGGACCAGGTGATCTTCGAGATCGCCGCGGCGCGCGACGGACTCTACTTCGAGTCGCGCGACGGGGCCGTGAAGCGCGTGAAGCGCCTCGCCTGGGGCGCGAAGGATCCGGTCGAGGTGAAGCTTCCCCTCGAAGGCGCGGCCTCGCTGCTGTCGGCCTCGCCCGTTATCGACGGCGCCATCGTGAGCCTCGCCGCGTGGACGCGCGCCCGCGAGATCTACGCCGTCGACGCGGCAGGCAAGTCCGTGAACACGAAACTGCAGCCGCTCGGGGCCTTCGACGCACCCGAGGGACTGGTCACCACCGAGGTCAAGGTGAAGAGCCACGACGGGGCGATGGTTCCCCTGTCGATCATCCACCGCAGCGACGTGAAACTGGACGGCGCCAACCCGACTCTGCTCTATGGCTACGGTGCCTACGGCATCACCGAGGAGCCCGGTTTCGGGCCGACGCGCCTGGCATGGCTGGAGAGAGGCGGCGTGTATGCAGTGGCCAATGTCCGCGGCAGCGGCGTCTACGGCCAGGAATGGTACAAGGCGGGCTATAAGGCGACCAAGCCAAACACGTGGAAGGACCTCATCGCCTGCGCCGAATACCTCATCGCGCAGAAGTACACGTCAAACGCAAGGCTCGGGATCCTCGGCGGCAGCGCGGGAGGAATCCTGGTGGGGCGCGCCATGACCGAGCGCCCGGATCTCTTTGCGGCGGTGATTCCCGCGGTGGGCGTGCTCGATGCGATTCGCGCCGAGACCACGGCCAACGGCGTCCCGAACATTCCTGAGTTCGGCACGGTGAAGAAGGAGGACGAGTTTCGCGCCCTGCTCGCCATGAGCAGCTACCACCACGTGAAGGACGGCACGCGCTATCCCGCCGTGCTTCTCCTCCATGGGGTGAACGACCCGCGCGTCGATGTGTGGCACTCGAGCAAGATGGCGGCTCTTCTCCTCGCCGCGAGCACTTCCGGAAGGCCGGTGCTCCTCGACCTTGACTATGAGGGCGGGCACGGCATCGGCGACACCAAGTCCCAACGCCAGCGGCAGATTGCTGACATCTACGCTTTCCTGCTCTGGCAGACCGGGCACCCTGAATTTCAGCGCGCCAAGGAGTAGGCGCGGGTTGGACACTCCCGCGGCCCCTTGCCGTCACTTCTTCGCGCGCGCCAGGACTTCGGTGTCGATGTCGATGTACTTCCAGAACTCGCGCAGCACCGGATGGCGCTGGTAGCCGATCACCCACGGTTGCATCAGCCCGGTCGTGATGCGGTGGGCGATCGGCCGCAGCGGCGCGTAGGCGAAAAACAGCTTGTCCATTTCCCGGAACAGGACCGAACGCTCCGGGCCGTCGGGCAGTAGTTTGGCCTGCTCGAACAGCCGGTTCCAGCCCGGATGGTTGAAGCGGGAGTGGTTCGACTGGCCTGCATTCGGGCCGTACAGGATCTGATAGAACGGTTCGGCGTCGGGGATCGCTGCGATCCAGCCCAGATTCCACACCATGAGCCGGCCGGCGCGCGACTCACGCAGCAGCTCGGGCCATTTCGCCTTCCTGAATTCAACGCGAATGCCGACGCGCTCCATGCTCCTGCGCCAGATCTCGTCCACTACTTTCGACTGGCTGTCGGGCGGGGACGCCACCTCGATCACCAGCCGGTTGCCGTCCGGCAGTTCTCGGTAGCCGTCACCATCCTTGTCCACGTAGCCGAAAGTGTCGAGCAGCGCCTTGGCGCGGGCCGGGCTGTATTCCGCGAGCGGCCCCGCGAGCGTGCGGTCGTGCCCGTAGGAACCAGGAGGCACTGTGGACTGCGCGGCAACGGCTTGGCCGCGGTACATCTGCCGGATCGCGCTTTCGATGTCGTAGGCGAGCGCGATGGCGCGGCGCAACGCGACCTTGTCCGGCGTGTAGCCGCCGACCACCGGGTTCTCCATGCCGAAATAGAAGAACGCCAGATCGAGGTCGGTCACCCGGTCGGCCTGGATCCCCTGGCGCGAGAGGTTGGGCGCGAGCTTGCCGTTCGGAATCGCAAGGTTGATGTACTCCGCGGGCACTGCAGTGATCAGGTCGTGCTCGCCGTTCAGGAACGCGAGCCAGCGCGGCTGCTGCTCCTCGATTACGTAGACCTCGACGCGATCGACCATCGGCAGCCTGCGGCCCTTGAGTTTCGCCGCGATGGCCTGCTTGACCGGATCGCCTTCCGGCGGCTGCTCGTCATAACGGTCTTCGCGGTAGTTCGGATTGCGTTCGAGCACGATCCGCGAGGAACGTTTCCATTGCGCAAGCCGGAATGCGTTCGTGCCGACCGGCCGCTCCATGGTCTTGTCGCCCGCAGCCTCGATCACTTCGCGCGCGACCGCGCACATCAGGCTGCAGTACGTAAGGTAATAGAGCAGATTGGGCGACGGTTCGGTCAGCCGGATGCGGTAGGTAAAACGGTCCAGCGCGCGCAGACCCTCGACCTCGCGCTCGTAGTCGAACGGAGCGCCCTTCAGCGCCGCCTGGCGCACTTCGTCCATGCCGGCGATGCGCTTGTCCATCAGGTACAGGTTGGGCGACTTGCTCCTGGGGTCGAAATGCCGCTTCAGCGAATACACGTAGTCCTGGGCCGTCAGCTCGCGCTTGCGGCCGTGGAACGCCGGATCATCGCTGAAATAGATCCCGGGCCGGATGCGGATCGTCCAGGTGAGCCCGTCGGCGGACACTTCGGGCATCGCTGATGCGGTGTTCGGCCTCACCTTCGCGGGCCGCGCCAGAAAGTCGTAGGTGTAGGGCGGGTCGAAGATATGCCCGAGCAGGATGCTCGAGTAGAGGTCGTTGATCTGGACGGGATCGAACCCGGTCTCGGCCACCGGAAACGCGTAGCGCAGCACCTTTTGGGCGCTCTGCGCAGCGCCCCCTTGGGCAAGCCCGGCAGCGGGCACCGCGAGCACGAACACGCCGGCGATCAGGCATGCGCAATACCGCTGCGCGCGAATGAAACCAGGCCAGTCGAACCAGGCAAGCATAGGCAGGCTGCGATCATACGACGGGAAGCGGCGCGGGTCGTGAAGTCTTACGCAACCCTTCGTTTGCGGCTATCCTTCGCGCCTTTCGCCGCCCCGCCCCGCCCCGCCCCGCAATGGCCGCCTATCTGGTTCGCCGACTCTGGCAGATGCTCCCGACGCTGGGCGGCGTGGTCCTGCTGATTTTTTTCCTGTTCAAGTTCTTCGGCGGCGACCCGGCGGAGGTCCTCGCCGGGCAGGTTGCAGACCAGCAGCAGATCGATGCCATCCGCACCCAGCTCGGTCTGGACCAGCCGTGGTGGACGCAGCTCGGCATTTTCCTGAAACAGATCGCAACCTTCGACTTCGGCCAGAGCTGGATGACGCGCGAACCGGTGTCGAGCATCTTCGTCTCGCGCCTGCCCGCGACGCTCACGGTGATGGTGCCGATCATCGTGCTGGAAGTATTCCTCGCAATCCCCATCGCCATGTTCGTCGCCTACGTGCGCGGGTCGCTCGCCGACCGCGCCATCGTCGCGGCGTGCGTGGTCGCGATGTCGATTTCGTTCCTGGTCTACATCATCTTCGGACAATATGTGTTCGGCTTCCTGCTCGGCTGGTTTCCCGTGCAGGGCTGGAGCGACCAGTTCCTCACCAATCTGCTGAAGTACGCGCCGCTGCCGGTGGTGCTCGCGGTGTTCGTCAGCCTCGCGCCGCAGACCCGGCTGTACCGCACGTTTTTCCTGGACGAGATCCACCACGACTACGTGCGCACGGCGCGCGCCAAGGGGCTCGGCGAAGCCACGGTCATGCTCAAGCACGTGCTGCGCAACGCCATGATTCCGATCCTCACCAACGTGGCGGTGCAGCTGCCCTCGATCTTCGTCGGCTCGTTCCTCATCGAGGTGTTCTTCTCGATCCCCGGGCTCGGGCGCGAAGTGTTCCTCGCGGTCAACCGCAGCGACTATCCCGTCATCCAGGCAGTCACCATCTATCTCGCAGTGCTGACCATGCTCATCAACCTCGGCGCGGACCTCCTGTACCGGCTGGTCGATCCGCGCGTCGTGCTGCGCTGAGCGGGCGATGAGCGCGGTGTTCGCCCCGGACCAGGCCATCGCGGCGATGCCGCGCTCGCCCGGGGTGTGGGCGGCGGCATGGCAGCGCCTGCGGCATGATCCGGTCGGGGTGGGCGCCCTCGCCGTGGTGCTGGCATACCTCGTCCTGATCATGGCTTCCGCGCTCGGTCTGGCGGCAGCCGACTGGCAGCTCGAAAAGGGCGTGCCATACGCCTTTCCGCATTTCACGGGCGAGCGCGAAAACATCGAAGCGCAGGCGATGCAGAGATTCTCCATCGGCCGGGATCGCAGGCCGATCGACATCTCGGACGTCGATCCCCTGGCGCCCAGGTACCGGGAGTGGGCGGAGCGCGCGGCAAAGCTCTCGCTGATCGACCCGCCGCGCCTGGAAACGCTGCTGATCGGCGGCGACCGCTGGGGCCGCGACGTGCTCGCCAAGGCGGTCAAGGGCACGCAGATCTCCATCTTCGTGGGCGTGTTTGCGGCGCTGGTGGCGACCCTGATCGGCACGCTGCTCGGCGCGTTGTCCGGGTACTTCGGCAGGTGGCTCGGCGACACGCTGGAATGGGTCTACAACGTGTTCACCGCGATTCCGACCATCCTGCTGATCTTCGCGTTCGCCGCGGTGTTCGGCCGCGGCATCGGCACGGTCATCCTGATCCTCGGCCTGACCGGCTGGACCGGCACCTACCGGCTGGTGCGCGCCGAGTACATCAAGCATTCGTCGCGCGAATACGTGCGCGCCGCGCAGGCGATCGGCGCCTCGCACGCCTCGCGCCTCTTCGTTCACATCCTGCCGAACGTCAGCCACGTGGTGCTGGTGCAACTCTCGCTGCTCGTGGTTGCGTTCATCAAGGCCGAGGTGATCCTGTCGTTTCTCGGGCTCGGCGTGCCGATCGAGATGGTGTCCTGGGGCACCATGCTTGGCGAGGCGCAGAACGAACTGATCATCGGAAAATGGTGGCAGCTCGCCGCCGCCACTGCTTTCATGGCGGTGTTCGTGACCGCGTTCTCGCTTCTCACCGACGCGTTGCGCGACGCGCTCGACCCGAGGCTGAGGTAGGCGATGCTGGTTCGCGTGCGTGACCTGGCAGTCTCCTTTCGCCTCGGCAAGGCGCACACGGTCGAGGCCGTGCGCGGCGTGAGCTTCGACGTGCCGCCGAACCGGGCGGTGGCGCTGGTCGGCGAATCGGGCTCGGGAAAGAGCGTTTCCGCCCTGTCGATCGTGCGGCTGCTGCCCGAGAACGCGATCGTCGCTGCATCGAGCAGCATCGAATACCAGGGCCGCAATCTGCTGAGCGAGCCGGTGGAGCGGCTGCGCGCGCTGCGCGGCCGGGATTTCTCGATGGTGTTCCAGGAACCGATGAGCTCGCTCAACCCGGTGTTCACGGTCGGTGACCAGGTCGCCGAGGTGTTGCGCCGGCACCTCAAGCTGACGCGCAGGCAGGCGCTCGCGCGCGCCGCCGAGCTGCTCGACGAAGTCGGCATCCCGGAGCCGGCGGCGCGGCTGGGCGCGTATCCCCACGAGCTTTCGGGCGGGCAGCAGCAGCGCGTGATGATCGCGATGGCGATCGCCTGCCAGCCCAAGCTCCTGATCGCCGACGAACCGACCACGGCGCTCGATGTCACGGTGCAGCGCCAGATCCTCGACCTGCTCGCGCGGCTGCGGCAGTCCCACGCCATGAGCCTGCTGTTCATCAGCCACGACCTTGCCCTGGTGGGCGAGATCGCCGACGAGGTGGTGGTGATGCGCGACGGCGTGGTGCGCGAAAGCGGGCCGGTCGAACGCATTTTCACGGCACCGCAGGACGCCTACACCAAGGCGCTGCTCGCCTGCCGGCCGAGGCTGGACGCCAGGCCCCGCCGCCTGCCGGTGATCGAGGATTTCCTGCGCGGCGCTCCCGCCGACCGCACGCCGCGCGCGCTGCGGCCCGAGGGCGCAGAGCCGTTGATCGAGGCAAGCGGACTGTGCAAGGCCTACCGGCTGCGAACCGGGTTATTCGCCCGCAAGACGATCGACGCGGTCCGCAACGTGTCGTTCCGGCTCTCGCGCGGCCGCACCCTCGGCGTGGTCGGCGAATCGGGCTCCGGCAAGACCACGCTCGGCATGCTGCTGATGCGCCTGGTCGAGGCAAGCGGCGGCAAGGTGCGTTACGGCGGCAGCGAACTGCTCGCCCTCTCCGGGCGCGACCTGATGGCGTTCCGGCGGCGCATCCAGCTCATCTTCCAGAATCCGTACGCGAGTCTCAATCCGCGCTTCACGGTCGGGCGCATCCTGATCGAGCCGATGAAGATCCACCGCATCGGCCGCGACGAGAACGACCGCTTCGGACGGGCGATCGCGCTGCTCGGCCGCGTCGGCATGCCGCCCGAAGCGATCCTCAAATATCCGCATGAATTTTCCGGCGGGCAGCGCCAGCGCATCGCGATCGCGCGCTGCCTCGCGATGCAGCCCGAGATCGTGATCTGCGACGAGGCCGTCTCGGCGCTCGACGTGTCGGTGCAGGCGACGGTGCTCAACCTGCTGCTCGACCTGCAGGACGAATTCCAGTTGACCTACATCTTCATCTCGCACGACCTCGCCGTGGTGAAGTACATGGCGGACGAGATTCTCGTCATGAGCCAGGGCGAAGTGGTCGAAGCGGGCGCCGCCGAGGCGATCTACGCTGCGCCCGCGCACCCGTACACGCGGCAGCTGCTCGCGGCGATTCCGCGCGGCTACGCGGCTCGCGCGCAGGCGCACTGACCGCGCGGCACGCGCATCCCTTCGACCTCGGCTAATTCCGCCCGCCGGCGCGCTGGCGATTGACGCGCGGGACCGCGGCAAGCAGCATGCGCGTGTACTCATGCCGGGGCGATTCGAGCACCTGTCCTGCCGGCCCTTCCTCGACAAAGCACCCGGCCCGCATCACCGCCACCTCGTCGGCGATGTACTCGACGACACCGATGTTGTGCGTAATGAAGAGGTAGGACATCCCGAGGTCGGCCTGCAGCTCGCGCAGCAGGTTCAGGATCTGCGCCTGCACCGACACGTCGAGCGCCGAGGTGGGTTCGTCGCAGACGATCAGCTTCGGGCGCACGGCGAGGGCGCGGGCGATCGCGATGCGCTGGCGCTGTCCGCCCGAAAACTCGTGCGGATAGCACGTGAGCGCGTCATGCCGCAATCCCACGCGCTCGAGCAGGTTCCCGATGCGCGCACGACGCGCCGCGGCGTCCAGCTCCGGCGCAAGCGTCGCAAGACCCTCCTCGAGAATCTCCGCCACCCGCATGCGCGGATTGAGCGACGCAAAAGGGTCCTGGAATACGATCTGGATGTCGCGCCGCGCCAAGCGCAGGGCCTCTCCGCGCAGCGCGAACAGGTCCTGCCCGGAGATGCGCGCGCTGCCCTCGACGAGCGCCTGGCCGCGAAGCAGCTGCAGCACCGCCTTGCCGATCGTGGTCTTGCCGCAGCCGGACTCGCCGACCAGCGCCAGCGTGCGCGCGGCGCCGATCGAGAATGACACGCCGTCGACCGCGTTGAAAAAGCCTGCGCGGCCCATCAGCGGGCCGCGCCGGATCGGGAAACGCACCCGCAGCGACTCGATCTGCAGCAGCGTGTTCCCTGGCGCGGCAGACACCGGCTGAGCCGCCGGCACGGCGGTGACCCTTTCCCGCCCCGCGCCGCGCGCAACGCCAATCGCCGCCTCCCCGAGAGGGCGCTGGGCGTCCGCGTAGAGCAGGCAGCGCACGTCGTGCCCGCCGCCGAGCGAGACCAGCCCTGGCGACGTGGTCGCGCAGCTTGCGAAGACGCGCGGACAGCGCGCTGCGAAACGGCAGCCCTCGAAGGGCAGCCACAGCGGCGGAACGGTTCCGGGAATCGCCGCCAGCGCTTCGCCGCGCTTGCCGGTGCCGGGCAGCGTCTGCATCAGCAGCTGCGCGTAGGGATGAGCCGGCGCCCGGAAGAATGCCTCGCTGGACGCAACTTCGACGATCTGCCCCGCGTACATCAGCGCGACACGGTGGGCCATGCCCTGCACGATGCCCAGATCGTGCGTGATCAGCAGCATGCCCATTCCGCGCTCGTGCTGCAGCGCCTGCAGCAACTCGAGGATCTGGGCCTGGATCGTCACGTCGAGCGCAGTCGTGGGCTCGTCGGCGATCAGCAGGTCGGGCTCGGCGGCCAGCGCCAGCGCGATCATCACGCGCTGCTTCTGCCCCCCGGACATCTGAAACGGGTAGCTGTCCACCCGAAGGTGCGGCTCCGGCAAGCCGACCCGCTCGAGCCATTGGATCGCGTGACGCCGCGCGGCCGCACCGTGCAGCCCGGCGTGGCGCTCGATCACCTCGACAATCTGGCGCCCGACCGGCATCACCGGATTCAGGCTCGTCCCCGGCTCCTGGAAGATGATCCCGATGCGCGCGCCGCGCACGCGCTGCATGTCGAGTTCGCGCAGCGCGCACAGGTCCACGCCGCCCAAGCGCACCGCGCCGGCCTCGATGCGGCCGTTCTCCGGCAGCAGGCGCAGCAGCGAGAGCGCGGTCATCGACTTGCCGCAGCCGGACTCGCCGACCAGCGCAAAGGTCTCGCGTCGATCGATCGTCATCGAGAGCGCGTCGACCGCGCGTGCGACGCCGCTCTCGGTGTCGAGGATCGTGCTCAGCGCCTCGACCGCAAGCATCGGCTCGGCGGACGTCCCGCTCACCGTCGGGGATCCTCGGACATCGTCAGCTGCGCAGGCGCGCGCGCGGATCGAACGCGTCGCGCACCGCGTCGGCGAACAGGTTGGCCGACAGCACGATGAGAAACATGAACACGAACGCCGCCGAAAGGGTCCACCAGATCACCGGCGTGGCCGCCAGCTCCAGCCGCGCGGTGTTGATCATCACGCCGAAGCTGGCCGTCTGCGGGTCGACGCCGACACCGACGTAGGACAGCACCGCCTCGGCCAGCACGAAGCCGGAGAACTGCATCACCGTGCTGATCAGCACGATCGGCGCCACGTTGGGCAGAATGTGCCGGGCGAGGATGGGCACCGCGCGCACGCCGAAGGCATGCGCGGCCTGGATGTACTCGAGCTCGCGCAGCTTCATCGTCTCGCCGCGCACCAGCCGGCACAGGCCGGTGAACGACGTGATCCCGAGGATCAGGCAAAGGAAGAACAGCCTGGCATCGGCGCGCTCGAGCGCGGTCTCGAACAGCGCCGGGTTGGAGTCGATCTTGACCTGCAGCAGCAGCACCGCCGCCGCGATCAGCAGCACGTCCGGAATCGACGCCAGCAGCGTGTAGACGTACTGGATCATCTCGTCGATCCAGCCGCGGAAGTAGCCGGCAGAAACGCCGAGGGCGACGGCCAGCGGCAGAACGACCAGCGTGGTGAGTGCGCCGATCACCAGCGCGGTGCGAATGCTCTTGACCGCCGCCACGAACACGCTGGCCCCGACCCGGTCGGTGCCGAACACGTGATAGCCGGTCGACAGGGCAACCGCCGCGCCGATCGCCAGCATCAGCGCGCAGACGGTGAGAAGCATCGAGCGCACGGGATAGCGCATGCGCCCGCGTGCAACGCGGACCAGCGTGACGCCCAGCGGCTCGCCCGCGCGCCGGGCAAGCACGGCGAGGAGCACGAACGCGCCCAGCGCCCAGGCCAGCGCCGCGATCGCGAGTCCTGCAAGTGCGCGCATCGCGACGTCGCCCGCCCATTGCGATGCCGGATCGGAGAGATGTGCGCCTCCAAACTTCAGCCGTGGAAAGGCGCGCACCGTGTGGCCGTCGCGCTCGAAGGTCTCCTTGCGGAAGCCGAGCCACGCGAGCGGACTCGAGTAGCTGCGTTCCTGCATGGCGGCGATCGGCTCGAGCACTGCATCGAACGCGGAGCGCGCTTCGACCGACCAGGTGCGCGCTCCGTTTGAAGGGTCGGGCGGCCCGGCCCGGCGATAGTGCAGAGAGTCGGTCAGCGCGACCAGCAGGAACAGGCCCAGGATCACCGCCGAGACCGCGGCGGCCGGGCGCTGCAACGCGAGCCTCCAGTTCGCCAGCAGCTGCGGCGAGCGGCGCACGTGACGTACATACAGGATCCCGGCCGCGAGCAGCGTGAACACGAACAGGTCCGTGAGCAGCAGTACCGGCATCATCGTCGCATGCCGCTCACTGCAGCCGGATCCTCGGATCGGCCCAGCTGTAGCTGATGTCGGTGAGAATCAGGCCGATGATGTAGAGCACCGAACCGATGAACACCATCGCGCGCACGATCGCGAAGTCCTGCGCGCCGATCGCCTCGATCAGGTAGTTGCCGAGCCCCGGGATCGAGAAAAACGACTCGGTGATCAGGCTGCCCATGAACAGCAGCGGGATGAATGCCACCGAGTTCGACAGGATCGGGATCAGGGCGTTGCGCAGCACGTGGCCGAACAGCACGGCCGGCTCCGACAGCCCCTTGGAGCGCGCCGTGCGAACGTAATCCTTGCTGATTTCCTCGAGGAACAACGTGCGGTAGAAGCGCGCCTCGGGGCCCAGCCGCGCGACCACGCTGATCGCGACCGGCAGCAGCAGGAAACGCCACGTATCGGCTCCGGCCTCGAAGCCGGAAATCGGCACCAGCTGAAGCACCCGCGCCAGCACGAACTGCCCGGCGACGATGAAGAACAGCGCCGAGATCGACATCATGACGACCAGCACGATGACGCCCCAGAAATCGAGATAGGTGCCGCGGAAGAACGCCAGCCCGAGCGCGAGCGAGACCGACAGGCCCAGACCGACGATGAACACCGGCAACGCGAGCGCGAGGCTCGGCCCCCCCCTGCGCACGATTTCGGCGGCGATGTCGCGGCCGCTGTCGGCGCGCCCGAAGTCGAACGCGAACATTCGCGCCGAACTGTCGAAGAACACGGTGTCCGTGAGCTTCGCAAGTCCGTGCGCGCCGTCGTTCACGAACAGGGGCCGGTCATAGCCGCGCTCGGCCTTCCATTTCCCGATTGCCTCGGGCGTCACGCGCTTGCCGCCGAGCTGCAGCCTTGCCATGTCGTCGGGCGAGTTCACCTTGAAGAACAGCAGGAACGTGACGAGGTTGATCCCGACCAGGATCAGAAGACCGTAGGCGATGCGGCGTGCGAGGAACCCGAACACGACCTTGGCGGCCTCAGCCCCGGTCGGGCGTCCTCGCGGCGGCCGGTGTGGGCGGGCGCCCACCGGTCGCGGTGGCGTTCTGGCGCCGCGTCCATGCGAGCCACGCCGGCCAGACGAGCACCACGATCAGCGCGACGAGGGCGACGAGTGGCCATGGGTTGGCCGGATTCCACTGCTCGATCAGGCGGACGCGCAGCTGCGGGTCAACGCGCAGGTACTGCAGCTGGTCGCGGATGATGTTCGAGGGCTTGCCGTTGTACAGCCACTGCTGGTACGCGCCCGAGTACTCGTCGGTCCAGCCCCACAGCCACACGGCATCGTGCTGCGCGATCTCGGTCATCCGCTTGATCAGCGCGCGGCGCTCCTCCGTGTCGTCGAGGTCCTTCATGCGCTCGAACAGCCGGTCGAACTCGGGGTTGACGTAGTTGGCCGCGTTCTCGCCGTCGACCTTCACCTTGGAGTTCGGCCCGTACAGCAGGAACAGGAAGTTCTCCGGATCCGGATAGTCAGCGAACCATCCCCAGAAAAACATCTGCGCCGTGCCCTTGCGCATCTTGTCCTGGAAGCGGTTGTAGTCGCTGCTGCGGACTTCGAGCTGGAGGTTCAGCTTCGCGTACTGCTTGACCGCCCAGTCGACGCGCGACTTGTAGCCGGGGCCGACCCCTTGCGCATCGTAATTGATCACCAGCGGCTTGCCGGTCGCGGCATCGCGCCCGTCCGGATAACCCGCCTCGGCGAGCAGCTTCTTCGCGGCCTCGATCGGCTTGCGCCGCGGCTTTCCGTCGACCCAGTCGTACACCATCGGGTTGTAGCGAACCGCGTCGGCACCGAACAGGCCGCCGACCACCGGGCCCATGTTCGCGACCGCGCGATTGTCCTCGAAGATCGCGATATATTCCTCGAAGTCGAAGGCGATCGACAGCGCCTGCCGCAGCTTGCGGTTGCGCGCGGCCTCCTGCGGTGTGGTGCCGGCCCCGACCACTGGATCGAGCCAGTTGAACCCGTAGTACCACAGACCCACCTGCAGCGTATTGGGCAACTGGATCCGCCGCTCGATCAATTCCCTGGCGCTGCCGGTGCCGTCCTGGATCGACACGATATACCCGGTGCCGGGCTCGCCGCGCTCGAACTGCGGCACGTCATAGTAGCCCTGGAGGAACTTGGCGTTCATCGGAGAGCCCTCCTTCTCCGCGATCGACACCATGCCGTCGAGGAACGGCGTGCGCTTGCCGCAGTCCTCGAGCAGGCCCTGGGTGCGATCCTGCGGCTCGCCCTCGCAGGGATAGGGTTCGCCGCGGTAGTTCGGGTTGCGCCGCAGCGCCATCCGGTGGTTGGGCACATACTCGGTCAGCATGAAGGGGCCTGTACCCACGGGCCAGGTGTCCAGAGTGAGGTTGCGCGCCTTCATGCCCGGCTGCGAGTAGAACGCATCGACCTCCCACGCGGTGGGCGCGAAAAAAGTCATCGCGAGCCAGTACTTGAACTGCGGGTACTTGCCTTTCAGGCGGATGCGCAGCGTGTATCGATCGACCACCTGCACGCCGCGCAGGTCGTAGTTACGGAAATCGAGCCAGGGCAGATCGCCGAACGCGCCGGTCTCGCGCGCCGAGCGTCCGGTCTTCAGCGCGTCGTTGATCTGCTTGATCCGTTCCCCGTACTCCTTGAGTCCGACGATGTACTCGGAGAGGAAGCCGAACGCCGGCGACGGGATCCGCGGCGTCGCCATGCGCCGCATCGCGTAGGCGTAGTCGTCGGCGACCAGCTCGCGCGTGCCGGTGATGGGGAAATCCGATGGCTTCGCCTTGCCCGCCAGATCGTCCGCCGTCAGCGCGTGGTAGAGCAGGCGGCCCTGTTCACCCTGCGCAAACGCCGGGTGCGGCTGGTACAGGATGCCCGGCATGATCCGCAGTTCGACGATGCTCTCGACGATGTCCGCCGCCCGGGCGTCGCCGGGCAGTGGATGCCCGGTGTTGTCCATGTACGTGGTCTTCGGCATCTCGACCAGCGTGCGCGGCGCCAGCTCGTACGGGCGCTTCAGGTAGTGATATCTCAGCGGCGGCTCGTATACGGCGTACGTCCACGGCGTTTCGTTGTTGCTGTAGGACGCCACCGAATCCAGGTGCTTCGGGGTCTCCTGGTAGGACGTGAACAGCAGGTTCTGCGCCAGCTCTTCCGGCGAGACCGGCTCGTTGACGACACCGCAGCCGGCCACAACGCTTGCCAGCGCGAAGACGTGCGACAGCCGGACGAAGAGGCGCGGAACGCTCATTGGATCGTGGTACGACAGGCCGCCAGGCGACGGATCGATCAGCCGCGCGTTCCCAGGCACTGCTCGGCGAACAGCACTCTGGTGTAAAAGGCGAAGTCGGTGTTGGATTTCCTCGCGAAACCGTGGCCTTCGTCCATGGCGAGAAGGTACCACACCGGCGTGCCGTGGCGGCGCACCGTGCGCACGATCTGTTCCGCCTCGCTGCGCGGCACGCGCGGATCGTTGGCGCCCTGGATCACGAGCAGCGGCTTCACGATCCGCTCGGCGCGATTGAGCGGCGAGATCGATTCGAGGAAGGCGCGCACTGCGGGGTCGCGCTCGTCGCCGTACTCCGAGCGCCGCAGGTCGCGCCGGTAGCTCTCCGTATTGCTGAGGAAGGACACGAAGTTGGAAATCCCGACGACGTCGATTGCGCAGGCGATGCGCTCCGGGTACAGCGACGCAGTGGCGAGACTCATGTAGCCGCCGTAGCTGCCGCCCGACACGAGCACGCGGCGCGCGTCCAGCCCCGGATCGGCAGCGATCCAGTCGAGCGCGGCTTCGATGTCGCGGACCGAATCTTCGCGTTTCCTGCCATCGTCGAGGCCGAGAAACGTCTTGCCGTAGCCGCTTGAGCCCCGCACGTTGGGCAGGAACAGGGCGATGCCAAGCTCGTTCACGAAATAGTTGTAGCGCCCGTAGAAAGACGGCCGCGACTGGCCTTCCGGACCGCCGTGGATCTCCATCATCACCGGCCGCGGTCCGGCGAATCCCGCCGGCGGTCGATAGAGATATCCGGCGATGGTGCGCCCGTCGAAGCTTTTCCAGCGCACCAACTCCGGCTCCACGAACGTCGCCGGGTCGGCGCCCGCGGTATCGGGAATCGTCCAGCGCACGATAGGGCCGCGGTCGACCTCAAGCGAATAAGCGCCCGCAGGCTCCTTCGCCGAGGAAAAGTTGAACACCAGCTCGCTCCCCTGCCGGTTCCACTCAAGCCCGGAGATCACCCCTTTTGGCAGCGCCGGAACAGGCAGTGCGCGCCCGGTTGCCGGCTCGATGAGGTTGAGCCGGCTCTCGCCGTCTTCGTTCGTGATGAAGGCGAGCTTGACGCCATCCGTCGTGAGTTCGAATCCATCTACGTTCCACGGCCGGTCCCCCGAGAGGATGCGCGCTTCCTGAGTCGCGACGTCGATTGCGACCAGCCGTCGGAACTCGTGGCCGCGATCGCTCGTGGTGTAAACCGTTCGCCCGTCAGGACTGAAGGCCGCACCGAGATGTGCGGCGCGCTCGTCGCCGCGGCGCGGCGTAAGCGCACGCATGGTCGTGGATTCGATGTCGAGCAACCACAGGTAGGATTCCGCGGCGGAGACGTATTCGCCGACGGCGAGCGTCTTGCCGTCTGGCGACCAGTCGTAGAGCCACCACCCCGCGCCGGGCAACGCGGTGACGATCCGGTCGCTGGCCGGGTCGAGCGGATTCATGATCCGCAATTCGACGCGCACCTCGCGCGAATCGCGGTGCGCGCCTACCGCAACCGACGTATAGGCGATGCGCGCATCGCTTCTCGACCACACCGGCGCGCCGTGGCGCTTGGCGGGGTCGGTGAGCCGCCTGGTTTCGCGGCTGGCGATGTCGAAGCGCCAGAGCTGAAAGCGCTCGTCGCCTCCTTCGTCCTTGGCGAACACAAAGTAATCGGACCGCCGGCGCGGAAAGCTGGCTCGCGAAACCGGGTCTGGAAAGCGCGTGAGCTGCTCCGGCCGCGCCCCCGGCGCGCCGAGGCGAAACACCTGCGTCGCATCGCCCGCGCGCCGGGAGATCAGCAATTCGCGCTTCTCGGGATGCCATGACAACGCGCGCTGCGGCCAGAACTCCGAGTACACATGCACGCGCTCGGCGATGGAGCGCGGGATGGGCGGGATGCCGTCGGCAACGAGATTGGGGCCGGGCGCGATAAACTCGGCCAGTGCCGGAACCCAGGCGAGCAGCGTTGCCGCGGAGGCGACCGCGCGGATTGCTGTCCGGAGTGGGGTGCGCGGCGTTTGCAAGGGTTCAAACATTACCATGCGGATCGGCGAGTGAGTTCGCATCGATTGCAACGCTTCACGGTAGAAGATCTGTGGAAAATCAGGCGCCCGGCGGGAATCTCGGTCGCGCCGGATGGTTTGCGCGCGGTGGTTTCGGTGTCCTCGTACGCGATGAAGGAAAACCGCAGCAGCGCGAGCCTGTGGCTTCTTTCCACCGCCGGCGGCAAGGCGCGCCTGCTCACCACCTGCGGCGAGAAAGACGGGCAGCCGGCGTGGTCGCCGGACGGTTCGCAGATCGCCTTCATCGCGAAGCGCGAATGGCAGGGCAAGAAGGACGAGGAGCCGCAGGTCTACCTGATCCCCCCGGACGGCGGCGAGGCAAGGCGCCTGACGCGGCTCGCCACCGGTATTTCGGGCATCAAATGGTTCCCGGACGGAAAACGGCTCGCATTCATCTCCTGGGTCTGGCCCGACTTGCGCGGCTCGGCCAGGCAGGCGCGCCGCCTGAAGCAGCGCAAGGACGACAAGGTCAAGGCGCGCCTGGTCGAGCACTACACGTATCGGTTCTGGGACCAGTGGCTTGCCGACGGGCGCGTGCCGCATGTGTTCGTCGCGGATGCGCCGGGCGGCCGCTGCCGCGATCTGTTCGAGGGTACGCCCTACGAACTGGTGCGCGCCGACCCCGACCAGCATTGCTACGACATCTCGCCCGACGGACGCTTTGTCGCCTTCGGTTACGATCCCGCGCCCGAGAAGAAGCTCGACGACGAGCTCGACATCGTCGAGCTCGACCTGAGGACCCGGCGCTTCCGTAACCTCACGTCCGGCACGCCGCACCGCGACTATCACCGCCCGTGTTACGCGCCGGACGGCGCGCGCCTGGCGTGCCTGTCGGCCAACGTGCGCAAAAGCGCCAGCGCGCCCGACGAGATCACCCTGATCGATCGCAGCGATGGCGCCATCACCGTCGTCTCGCGACGCTGGGACCGCAGCGTCGGAGCGCCGCTGCGCTGGAGCGACGACGGTGCTGCGATTCTTTGCCTTGCGCAGGACCAGGCGCGCCAACACCTGTTTCGCTTCGACCTCGCTTCGCGCACGCCCGAACCTGTGGTGAGGGGCGGCCTCGTCACCGAGTTCGGTGTCGCCGCCGAGTCGGTCGCGTTCGTCCGCGATGATATGAACACGCCGCCCTCGGTCTACGCGAGGCGGACCGACGGCGCCGAGCGCAAAATCGAAACATTCAACGACGCCCTGCTCAGGCGTTATCGGTTCGGTCCTTCCGAGGAGGTGCATTACCGGGGCTGGGGTGGCGAGACGGTTCAGATGTGGGTCATCTTTCCGCCGGGGTTCGATCCGAAAAGGAAATATCCCCTGCTGCATTCGATCCACGGCGGGCCGCACGCGGTATCAGGCGACTCGTGGCATTTCCGCTGGAACAACCATGTGTTCGCGGCGCAGGGCTACATCGTAGTGGACGTGAACTACCACGGCTCGTCCTCGTTCGGGCAGAGGTTTATCGAGTCGATCAAGCACCAATGGGGCAAGCGCGAGCTGGCCGATCTCGAGGCGGCTACCGATCTTCTGCTCAAGCGCCGCTACGTGGACCGGCGGCGTGTCTTCGCGAGCGGCGGCAGCTACGGCGGATACCTGGTCGCCTGGATGAACGGGCGCGTACCCCAGGGCAAGTACTGCGCCTACGTCTGTCACGCCGGTTGTTTCGACTGGGTGTCGATGTTCGCGGACGATTGTTACCACTTTTTTGCCAGGGAGCTTGGCGCTTGGTACTGGAAAGACTTTGCGAAGATCGAAGCGCAGAACCCGCGCGCCGTGGTCAAGCGCATGGCGACCCCGACCCTCATCGTGCACGGGGCCCTGGACTTCCGGGTGCCGGACGCGCAGGCGCTGCAGTACTACAACACGCTCAAAGCAAAGAAGGTGCCTGCCCGGCTGGTGCATTTCCCGGATGAAAACCACTGGATCGTGAAACCGCAGAATTCGCGGCTGTGGTACCGGGAGTTCTTCGCCTGGCTCAGGCGCTTCGACCCGCTTACGCGCGCAAGGCGGTAGTTCGAGAATCCGGCTACGGCATTTCCGCCGCTCGGCGGATGTGCTTCTGCGCGTCCGCCGGACGGCCCAGGCGCTCGAGGAGCCGGGCGAGGTCGAGGTGCGCGGCGCGCGATTCCTCGAAGGAAAGCGCGGCTTCCAGATAGCGCTGGGCCTTGCCCCATAGCTCCGCCGCGGCGCACAAGCGACCGAGCACAGCGAGCAGTTGCGGGTCCTCTGGATGTTCGGAAAGCCAGCGTTCTGCGCGTTCGATGCGCGCCAGGGCCTCGCGCGCGCGCTCCGCCATCTCCAGCTCCGGCAACTCGCCGTAGAGAGTGACGAGCGTGCCGCTCCAGTCGTGCGCGAGACTTCGCTCCACGCTCTCGCGCGCAAGCGCCGCATTGCCCAGCGCGGTGAGGTGACGCGCGCCGGTCGCAGCGACGCGCGGAATCGCCTGGTCGCGCGACGGGATCCTGCTCCAGCGCTCCTCGTAGGCGCGCCGGTCTGTCGCCAGGCGGCCCAGGAGCTCGACGTAGGCCTGCACCTTGTACTCCTCGGCGATGCCGGGCGCGATCGCGTCGCGTTTGGCGAGCATCGAAGCGAGGCGCAGCACGTCTTCCCAGTTCTGCGAGCCGCGCTCGGCGCGCATCAGCATGCGCAGGGTCGCGATATGCCTCGGCCCGGTTTCGTGCAGGCGCGTGAGCGCCTCCCGGGCGGTCGCGAAGTCGCGCTCATCCAGCGCCAACTCGGCCTGCGACACGAGTCGCGCGGCCTGCACCGAATCGCCGGCAGCAGCGCGCTCGAACCACTGATCGCGGCGTGGGAACTCGCGCAACTGGTGCGCGGCGCGCGCTCCAATCAGCGCCGCCAGCCCCGGAACGCCGCCGTCTTCCCAGGCGCGCTGCGCCTCCTTCTCGGCACGTGCGAAACGCCCTTCCATATACGCCTGCAGCGCGGCCGCCAGCGCACCCTGCGCCCGCGCGCGCCGTCTGCCCTCGCGAAACGCGCGCACCTGCGACGGCAACGCGAGGGTGTGATGAACCAGCCGCGCCGCCGCGTACAGAATCGCGAAGGCCAGCAGCAGCACGACGACGGCAAGCAGCAGCGACACCTCGACGCGCCACGGCGGGTAGACAACCAGCGCATAGCCCTCGTTGGTCCGGCCGAAAACGGCGATCGCAACGGCGGCCGCAAAGACCGCGACCAGCCAGAACAGGGATCTCATCCGCCGCCGCGCTCGCGGCGCGACTTGTATCCGCGCACCGCCTCGAGGCTTTCCGCGATCGACGGCGGCTCGAAGCTGATCGAAGCGGCGGAGAGCTGCTTGAGCTGCGCGAGCGCACTCTGCACCGGCTTGCTGCGTGCGTCGAAGTATCGCCTGATCCACGCCTGGGAGACGCGCAGGTCCTCGCGGTAACCGGCCTCATCGCGCGTGAGCACCGCGACGCGCGCGTTCAACAACCGCAGCTTCAGGTTCTCGCGCACGAAGTACGCCTGCGTCGGAGGCAGAAGCGGTGGCTCGGGCGCTTCAAGCTTGCGCACCACCACCAGCTGGCGCAACTCTCTCCACACCTCGATGCCGAATCGCGCCAGGAATCCATCGTCCGCGGGTGCCGCCTTGCCGCCCTTGTCGTCTGCCGTGCGCTCCGTGCGCTGCTCTGCAATCCTCGCGGTCCGCTCGTCAAAGGCGAGCGGAAGCGAATCGATCACTGCGACCAAGCCGTCGATCTTGAGGCTGATGCCCGAGAGGTCGAGCCCCGGAAAAGCCTTCAGCCGCTCGATGTCGCGGGCGAGCGCGCGCCGCACCGGCAGAAACTGCGGCCGGTCGCTTCGTGCGAGACGGCCTTCGGCCAGCTGCAGTGCGAGCAGCGCTGCGCGCACGTTGCCCGAAAGCTGCAGCTGCTGCTGCGCGATCGCGAGCACCTGTTCGATTTCCGCAAGTTGCCACTCATCGCGATTGCGCGAAAGCTCCTGATACAGCGATTCGAGCGCGAGTTGCTGGCTCTGCGACTCGGCGAGCCGCTGCTCCAGCGCGGCGAACTTGGTCTGCATTTCGCGCAACGCTTCCTGCGTCTGGCGCGCCGCCGCACGCGCGTCGCGGCTTTCCGCCTCGACGTCGCGCAAACGGCGCGCGACTTCCTCCTGCGTGGCGCCGATGCGGGTGCGCGCGTCGAACCAGAACGCAATCGCAAGAACCACCGCAAGCGCAATCCACAGCCCGACCAGGACGCGCGCGCGGGGACGCCGGTCGGGCCGGGACTCGGACGGATCTCGGTTTTCGGGCTGATCCATGCGGGACCTTTTACTTCGCGTGCTGAAAGTATGCAACAAGCCGGGCGAGGATTTCCCCGTCGCTCGGCCCCGCCACCACGACCTCGCGCACGCCGAGTCTCGTGGCCTCCTCGGCGATGCGCGCGTGCGGCACGAACAGCGGACTCTTTTTCAGCCATTGTTGCCCGAGCTTGCCGAGCATTTCATACAGATTGGCAAGCCCCTCGCCCGACGACACGGTGACTGCGTCGACCGCGCCCCGCGCCCAGGCGGCGAGCAGCGCGCCGCGGTCGGGGTCCGGCCGCGCGCGCCGATAGCACTCAGCGTACTCGACGCGAGCGCCGCGCGCTGCAAGGGTGTCGCCAAGGAGTTCACGGCCGCCCTCGCCGCGGAAGATCACGACGCGCTTTCCCGCGACTTCGGCAATCTCGGGCAGCGCGAGCAGCGCCTCGCTGTCGGCGTGCGATTGCGGCGCGAGAACGTCGGCGAATCCTTCCTGTTCCAGCTCGCGCCGACTGCCGCGCCCGAGCGCCGCGACGCGCAGCCGCGCCGGCCAGGGCTTTCCCCGGCGTCGCGCCCGAAGGAGATTCAGGGCTTTGTGCACGGCGTTCGGGCTGATGAAGATCGCGAGGTGGAACGCTTCCAGCCGGTCGGCAAGCGCGAAAAAGGGTTTCAGGTCGTCCAGGTCCCTGATCTCGAGCGCGGGGAACACGATCGGCTCGCCGCCCGCTTCCCGTATGAGCGCGGCGAGCCCCTCGGCCTGCTCGCGCGGCCGCGTCACCACGATTCGCTTGCCCGCGAGCGGCCGGGGGTGAAGCGGGGAAGCGGAGGTCACGAGAGCCTCACCGCTGCGTCACGCCGAGAGTGCCGCGAGGATCTCCGTCGCTCCCCGTTGGCGCAAAAGCTCGGCCACGCGGTGACCGAGACCTTCCGGACTCGACGCATCGCCCTCGCCCTCGGCGCGCGCGATTCGCCGGCCATCGGGCGAGGCGACCAGCGCCCGCAGGCGCATGCTCGACCCATGAATCTCCGCATAAGCGCCCAGCGGAATGGCGCAATTTCCGCCGAGTGCGCGATTCACCGCGCGCTCGGCGCGCACGCACAGGGTCGCTGCGGAATCGGCGAGCGGCGCCGCAAGCGCCATGACGTCCGCACGCGCAGACAGACACTCGATCCCCAGCGCCGCCTGACCGGCGGCCGGAAGACTTTCCTCGACCGGAAACAGACCCCGCACGCGGTCCGCCAGACCCAGACGTTTCAGCCCGGCGGCCGCAAGCACGATCGCCGCGTAGTCGCCGCGATCCAGCTTCGCCAAGCGCGTATCGAGATTTCCGCGCAGGGGCCGCACCGTGAGCGCCGGGTGGCGTTCCAGGATCTGCGCCTGGCGCCTGAGGCTGGAGGTCCCTACGACGGATCCCGGAGGCAGTTCGGCGATGCTCGCGTACCGGCCGCAAACGAACGCGTCGCGCGGGTCTTCGCGCTCGGTAATCGCCGCGAGCGTGAATCCCGCCGGCAACTCGACCGGTACGTCCTTCATCGAGTGCACGGCCAGGTCCGCCCGGCCGTCGGCGAGAACCGCCTCGAGCTCCTTCACGAAGAGGCCTTTGCCGCCCGCTTGCGCCAGCGGAGCTTCGAGCAGCTCGTCGCCGCGCGTGGAAATCGGCAACAGTTCGACGCCGAGGCCCGCGTGCAACGACTCGAGCCGCGTCTTGACGTGCTCGGCCTGCCACAGCGCCAACCGGCTACGGCGCGTAGCGATGACGAGCTTGCTCTTCATCCCCGGCGCTCCGCGAGCAGTTCCTTCACCACGGGCCACTGCCGGCGGCTCACGGGAAGGTGCACCGGGACACCCTCGAGAATCACTTTCCACTGCGACTCGGCGTCGCTCTCCCCGGCGCGCTCGAAACCGCGGATCGCGGCGCGCGCGACCAGGCAGTTGCGGTGGATGCGGACAAACCGCTCTGCGAACTCCCGCTCCAGCGCAACCAGCGGTTCCTCGATGAGGTGCTCTCCGGCGCGCGTGCGCAGCGTCACATACTTTAGTTCGGCCTTCAGGTAGATCACCGCGCTCACCGGCACGAGGATGATGCGGCTGCGCTCGCTCACCGAGAAATACTCGCGGGCCCCGGCCCAGGCGCGCTCGAGCCTCCCGGAGGGCGGCGGGCCGGTGCCGGAGGCCTTGCGCAGCGCGGCCGCCAGGCGCGCGGCCCGCACGGGCTTGAGCAGGTAATCGAGCGCGTTCAGCTCGAACGCCGCGATTGCGTGCTCGTCGTGCGCAGTCACGAACACCACTGCCGGAGCGCCCGGGAGCTGGACGAGATGCCTCGCCGCCTCAAGACCGCCCATCCCCGGCATCTCGATGTCGAGAAGCAGCACCTGTGCGCCGCTGGCCGGCAGGTTCTCGATCACTTCGATGCCGTCGCGCGCCTCGCCGACGATTCGCGTCGGCAGTTCGCCGGCAACGTCGGCCAGCAGTTCCTTCAGCCGCTCGCGCGCGGGCGCCTCGTCATCGGCAATGAACACTCTCAGTTCGCTCATCGATTCGCTCGCACCGCTCCTCAGCCCGGCAGGCGGCCGCTCTTGTACGGGATCTCGATTTCAACCCAGTAGCGGCCCGCCTCGACTTTCGATACCAGCCGCGCTTCGGCATCGAAGAACAGCTGCAGACGCTCACGGATATTTTCCAGCGCCATCCGGTTGCCGCGATGCGCGGGCTTCGCTTCATGGTACGGATTCTCGATCCGCGCCAGCACCCGGTCGCCGCGCCGCTCGATCCGGACCACGATCTCCGATGCCTGCGTCGCGGCCTCGATGCCGTGGTACACGGCATTCTCGAGCAGCGGCTGCAGCACCATCGGCGGCAGCAGCGCGTCCGATGGCGCGCCGTCGAGCTCCCAGGTGATTTGCAGCCGTTCGCCGAGACGCAGCTGCTCGATTGCCGCATAGCGCTCGAGCAACCCGATCTCGTCCGCCAGTCGCACGAAACGGCGTCCGTCCGCCATCAATTCGCGGAAAAGGTCCGCGAGGTCCTCCAGCGTGCGCTCCGCACGCTGCGGATCGCGGCGTATGAGCGACAGAACGGCATTCAGACTGTTGAACAGGAAATGCGGGCGAATCCTTGACTGCAACGCCTGCAGGCGCGCCTCGGCAAGCGCCGGGGAATAGGCGCGCACCCTCAGCCTGAAATAGCCGAGGAGGGTCGCGGCGGTCATTGCAGTGAGCGCGAGCACGCGTGGCAGTCCCCCGGATACAAGTTCCCCTGCGCCGTGAGGGAACAACGTGTGCCCGAGCGCCGCGAACACGAGCGCCACGAGCAGCACGACGCCGCACCCGAGCCAATACGGTAACCGCGCCAGCCACGGCGAAGCAGCATAGAGCGCCATCAGGCTCGCAAGCAGAACCGGCTCGAGCGTCGTTGCGGCCCGCATGTAGCGTTCGAGCGCTTGCGCCCAGCCCGGCTCCGCATACACCACCACACCCAGCGCGAACAAGTGCGCGCCGATCACGATGCGCGCGATCACACCGAGATTGCGGAAGTCGGGAAGGGCGTCCGGATGGACGTTTTGCCTTATACTTGCCATCACTGCAATGCGGCGCGACGGCGCCGCGTCTTCCGAGTATGCCCCATGGCCCGGCGAGCGTCCAAGGGTTCCAGGAACAAGCGCAAGAACAACCTCTGGTCTGGCCGATTCGCGGAGCCGGTGGACGAGCTGGTCAAGCGATTCACGGCCTCGATCGGGTTCGACCAGCGCCTCGCAAAACACGATGTCGCCGGCTCGCTTGCGCACGCCCGCATGCTCGCTGCGTGCGGGATCCTTTCTGCCGCTGACCTCGCATCGATCGAGCGCGGCATGGCGCTGGTCCGCAAGGAGATCGAATCAGGCACCTTTGCCTGGTCCGTCGAAAGCGAGGACGTGCACGCCAACATCGAGCGGCGGCTCACCGAACTCGTCGGCGAGGCGGGAAAGCGCCTGCACACCGCGCGCTCGCGCAACGACCAGGTCGCCACCGACGTGCGGTTGTGGCTGCGTGACGAGATCGACGAGATCCACGGGCGGATCACCAGGTTGCTGAGCGCGCTGCTCGATCAGGCCGAGCGGCATGCGGCGCTCGTGATGCCGGGCTTCACGCACCTGCAGGTCGCGCAGCCGGTGACGTTCGGCCACCACCTGCTCGCGTACTTCGAGATGTTCAGTCGCGACCGCGGACGTCTGGCGGACTGCCGCAGGCGGGTGAACGTGCTGCCGCTCGGCGCGGCGGCGCTCGCCGGCACGACCTTCCCGATCGATCGCGGGCGCGTCGCGCGCGAGCTGGGATTCGAAGAGGTCGCCGCGAATTCGCTCGATGCCGTTTCGGACCGCGACTTCGCAATCGAGTTTGCGGCCTGCGCGTCGCTCGTCATGATGCACCTGTCGCGCTTCGGCGAGGAGCTGGTGCTGTGGATGAACCCGCGTTTCGGCTTCGTGCGCGTGCCCGACCGGTTCTGCACCGGGTCGTCCATCATGCCGCAGAAGAAAAACCCGGACGTGCCCGAGCTGGTGCGCGGAAAGAGCGGCCGCGTCTTTGGGCACCTGATGGCGCTCCTCACGCTCATGAAGGGGCAGCCGCTCGCGTACAACAAGGACAATCAGGAGGACAAGGAGCCGCTGTTCGACGCGGTCGACACCGTGAAGGATTCGCTGGTCGTAATTGCAGAGCTGGTCGCCGGTATCGAGCCGCAACCGGAGGCAATGCGCTCGGCCGCGCTCGAAGGCCATTCCACCGCGACCGATCTTGCCGACTACCTGGTGAGGAAGGGAATCGCCTTCCGCGACGCGCATGAAATCGTGGCGCGCTGCGTGCGGGAGGCCGAGCTGAAGGGTTGCGATGTTTCCCGTCTTCCCCTGTCAGTGCTGAAGAGCTTCTCGCCTGCGATCGGCGAAGATGTCCGCCGCGTGCTCTCGCTGGAAGGCTCGGTGGCAAGCCGCAACCATCCGGGCGGTACGGCGCCGGCGCAGGTGAAGGCGGCTGCCCGGCGTGCGCGCAAGCGCCTCGCCCAGGAACGTTGACACGCGTCTGAACCGCAACACTTTCGTCAAGCGGGGCCCGTCGCATTACGCGGCCATGCACCAAGCGGAGGCCGAGGGGCTGCAGGCGTTGCGCGCCGCCGGAGTTCGGGCGCCCGAGCCGTATGCGTACGGACCTGCTCAACCACCTGAACCTCCTCGGCCCGGCCTACCTCAGCCAGGTCGACGCGACCCTACGCCTGCTGCTTCGCGCCCTCTAGGACCTTCTGCAACTCGCCCGACTGGTACATCTCCCGCATGATGTCGGACCCGCCGACGAACTCACCGTTGACGTAGAGCTGCGGGATCGTCGGCCAGTTGGCGTACTCCTTGATGCCGTCGCGGATCGTCGGGTTCTGGAGCACGTCGACGCTGAAAAAGCTCTTTACGCCGCAAGCGTTCAGCACCTGCACCGCCATCGCCGAGAAGCCACATTGCGGCATCTGCGGGGTGCCCTTCATGTAGAGCACGACGTGGTTCCTGGTGACCTGATCCTTGATGACCTGCTGGGCGTCCATGGCTGTCCTCGAATACCTGAGCGGCTTAGTCGGATTTTAACCTGCCGCCGCTGACGCGCGCAATGCCGGCCAGATCGGGCCAGGTCGAGACATCCTCAAGTCGCGCGTCCGCCATCAGCCTCCTCACCGCGGCATCCTGTCCGAGACCGTGCTCCAGAAGGATCGAGCCGCCGGCAACAAGGTGGTCGGGGGCGCCGCGCACGATCTCGCGAATGGCGTCGAGCCCGTCGCGCCCCGCAACGAGCGCCGAGCGCGGCTCGAAGCGCAGGTCGCCCTCCGCGAGACGCGGGTCGTTCTCCGCCACGTAGGGCGGATTGGAGACGACCAGCTCGAAGCGCTCGTCCGCGATCGCCGCCCACCACAGGCCGTGCCTGAAAACAATTTCGAGGCCGAGCCGGGCCGCGTTTCGCCTGGCGAATTCAAGCGCCGCCGCGCTGCTCTCGACGGCGACGACCCGCGCCTTGGGGCGCGAGCGCTTGATCGCCAAGGCGATGGCCCCGCAGCCTGTTCCCAGATCCAGCACCGACCGCGGATCCTGCTGCAGGGCAAGATCGACCAGCAATTCCGTTTCCGGCCGGGGAATCAGGACTGCCGGGCCGACTGCGAGAGGAAGGCCGTAGAACTCGCGCCGCCCGACGATGTAGGCAACCGGCTCGCCCGCACGGCGCCGCGCCGCCATCTCCGTGAACTGCGCTTCGACCGCCGCGGGCAGCTCGCGCTCCGGGTGCGCCAGCACGCTTGCCTCGGAAAAACCGCATGCCTCGGCCAGCAGCAACCGCGCTTCACGCGGCTCGATGCCGTTTGCCGCGAGTGCTGCTTCGATATTCAACTCAAACCGGCTCTTCGGCGAGCTGCGCGAGTTGCTCCGCCTGGTGTTGGGCGACCAGGGCACCGATCAACTCGTCGAGCTCGCCATCGACGATCCGCTCGATCTTGTAGAGGGTGAGATTGATTCGGTGATCGGTCACCCGCCCCTGCGGGAAGTTGTAGGTGCGAATGCGCTCGGAGCGGTCCCCGGATCCGATGAGCGACTTGCGCGTCGACGCTGTGTTCGCCGCCTGTTCGCGCTCGCGTCTGTCCTTGATGCGCGCCGCGAGCACGCCAAGCGCCTTCTCGCGGTTCTTGTGCTGCGAGCGCGAGTCCTGGCACTCGACCACGATTCCAGTCGGCAGGTGCGTGACGCGAATCGCCGACTCGGTCTTGTTGACATGCTGCCCGCCGGCGCCGGAGGCGCGAAAGGTATCGATCCGCAGTTCCGCCGGGTTCAACACCACCTCATCGACCTCGTCCGCCTCGGGCAGCACCGCGACGGTGCAGGCCGAGGTATGGATGCGCCCCTGCGCCTCGGTCTGCGGGACCCGCTGCACACGGTGCCCGCCCGACTCGAACTTGAGTTTCGAGTAGACCTCCCGGCCCGCCACGCGCGCGATCACCTCCTTGTAGCCGCCGAGTTCCGAGGGACTTTCGGAAATGATCTCGACCTGCCAGCCCTGGCGTTCCGCGAATCTCGCATACATGCGGAACAGGTCGCCTGCGAACAGCGCCGACTCATCGCCGCCGGCGCCGGCGCGAATCTCGAGAAACACGCTCCTCCCGTCGTTCGGGTCCTTGGGCAGCAACTGCTTTTGCAGGTTTGCCTCGAGACGCTCCATCGACGTGCGCGCCGTCTTGAGCTCGTCCTCGGCGAAGGACTTCATCGAGGCATCGGCGGCCATCTCCCTCGCCGCCGCGGCGTCGCGCTCGGCTTGCCGGTAACGGTCGTAAAGATCCATGACCAGGGAGAGTTCGGCGTGCTCGCGCGACAGCTTGCGCAACTGATCCAGGTCGCGCGCCGCATTCTCCGAGGCGAGCAGGGCATTGAGCTCCTCGAGCCTGCCGACGAAGCCCTCGAGCCGGTTGCGAAGCGCCTCTTTCAAGAGCGGAGACGGAACAGACGCGCGATGGTGTCGCCGAGGGTGCGGCGCTCTTCGGCGGTCGCCTCGTTCAGGGCCTGGGTGGGCGCATGCATGAGCTTGTTGGTGAGGCCCTGCGAAAGGGCCTCGAGCACCTGCTTCGGGTCCGCGCCCTTGTGCAGCAGCTTCAACGCCCGCTCCACTTCGTGCCGCCGCGCCTGCTCGGCCTGCTCGCGGAGCTGCCGAATCAGGGGCACGGCCTCGCGCGCCGCCATCCAGTGCATGAACTGGCCGACCTGCGTCTCGATGATCGCCTCGGCCTGTTCCACCGCCGAACGCCGCGCATCCAGATTCCCCTGCACGATCCCGGACAGGTCGTCCACCGTGTACAGAAACACGTCGTCGAGATCGCCCACCTCGCGTTCGATGTCGCGTGGCACCGCGAGGTCCACCATGAACATCGGCCGGCGGCGACGCGTTTTCAGCGCGCGCTCGACCAGCCCCTTGCCGAGGATCGGCAGGGACGAGGCGGTGCAGGAAACGACGATGTCGTGTTCGTGCAGGTGCTCTCCGAGGGTGCGCAACTCGATCGCCTGGCCGGCGAAGCGGTGCGCCAGCGCGTGGGCCCGCTCCAGCGTCCGGTTCGCCACCGTGATGCACGCGGGAGCCTGCGCGGCGAAATGCGTCGCACAGAGCTCGATCATCTCTCCGGCGCCGATGAAGAGCACCCGTTGTTCCCTGATCGAAGGGAAGATCCGCGCCGCCAGCTTTACTGCAGCAGCAGCCATCGAGACGCTGTTCGCGCCCACCCGGGTCGTGGTCCGGACCTCCTTGGCGACCGCGAACGAACGCTGGAAAAGCTTGTGAAGAACCGTGCCGAGCGTACCGGCGGATTCCGCAACGCGCACCGCCTCCTTCAGCTGACCCAGGATCTGCGGCTCGCCGAGCACCATCGAGTCCAGGCCCGAGGCGACGCGGAACGCGTGCCGCACCGCCTGCTCGCGCGGCAAGGTGTAGAGAAAGGGCGAAAGGTCGTCGGGCCGGAGCCGATGGTATTCCGCGAACCATGCCGCCGCGCTGCGCGTCTCGCCCGCGGAAAAATAGACCTCGGTGCGGTTACAGGTCGACAGGATTGCCGCCTCGCTCGCGCCGCGCCCGCGCACGAGGTCGCCGAGCGCACCTTCGAGCGCGTGCGCGGCGAACGCGACCCGCTCCCGGATTTCGAGCGGCGCGGTCTGGTGGTTCAGCCCGAGTGCAAACAGGTTCACGCAGTGATGGTCGCAAGCACTTGTTTCGGGGCGATTTTACCCCCTCCTGTCAAGAGGAACGGTTGATCCAGGCCAAAGATGCGGGCTTCGACCGGGACTCACTCTGGCCAGATCGTTCCCGGAGCACACAACGCGGCGTTCCGCGGGCTTTGCTACCCGCTTCGTTGCCGCGCTGCGGCGGCGAAGGCGGCAAATCCCGCAAGGTAGCTCGCCACGCCGGTCCAGAAGCTCGCGGAAATTCCGAATGCCATGGCAATCACAACGGCCAGGACGGAGGCAAGCACCGACATGGCGCCATTGACGCCCCAGAACCATGGCGCCAACTGCGGTCGCGAGCCCATTGCCAACCGCATTCCGAGCGGGAACGCCATTCCCATGAAGATTCCCATGACGGCCAGCAGGGCCGCGGAAACGGCGATGCGCACCGGTGTTTCCGACGCCTGGAACCCCGTGACGAGGGCGGCGGTCGCAAGTCCGGCCGCCGCGAGCACCGCCGTCAGCAGCGCAAGGAGCCTGATCCCGGAACCCCGTATCCGATCGTCCGGGACGCGCGCCGAAAGCCGGCTGCCAATTCCGCCGGCGAGGAGCAGCACGAACAGAATGACGCTCAGGCTATAGATGGGGTGCCCGAGGAAGATGATGAGACGCTGCAGCATGGAAATCTCGATCAGCATGAAGCCCGCGCCGATCGCGGCGAAGAAGCACAATAGGGCCGCATCGACGCGTGCCAGGGCGATTCTCGCGAAAGCAAGGGGCAGCGCGATGCACAGGAGCGTCAGACCCAGGACGCCGAACAGCAGGTCCATCAGCAGCATCACGGATTGCTCGCCGGTCGTGCCGCCCGTTTCGCGCGCGAACAACCAGTTGCCCACGCGCAACATGTTGAAGAAGAATGGCTGATTGTCGGTCGGCGCGTCGTAGTTGGTCGCACCGAGGGCGAGCACGTCCTCCATGCCGCGTCCGGCGGCAAGCGCGAGCAGGAGCCTCGTCTTGGCCCGGCCCGGCTCGAGCTCGACGTCGAAACGCATTCGCTGCGCGACCTCGCGGATCTGCGCGAGCTCTGCGTCCGGAAACGGGGTCTTGCGAACCAGCAGGATTCCCATGGGACCGAAGGAGCTGGGCCACCCGGCGTAGCGATTGGTGACCAGCACCATGTGGCGTTCGGGCTGCGCGGCACCGCTCGCGCGCAATGCCTCGCGCCCGAGCGCGACCAGGCGCGCCAGCTCGGCGTTCAGGCCGCGTGCCACGGCAAGCAGGCCGTCGTCCTCGAGCCGATCGAGGAAGATCTTCCATCCCTCCACCGTATACAGGGAGTTCTCCGTGAGAACATAAGCCCCTGCCGCCGTCGCCGCCCACGTATCGATAAAGGTCAGCTGGACGATGTCGAATCGATCCTTCTCGCGCGCCAAGTAGCTGCGCGCCTCGTCGTTGACCAGGGTGACGATCGAATCCCGATCCAGGTGCCCGGTGTAGTCGCCGAAGCGTTCATTGACCACCTTCAGGATGTCGGAGTTAATCTCCACGGCCATGACGCGCTTCTGGTCAAACACCTTCGCCGAGAGGATGTCGCGCCCGGCGCCCGAGCCGACGATGCAGATGCGGGCGTCGCGGCGCAGATGATGGGCGAGATTCACGAGGTCCCAACGCAGGAAATCGAGCTTGCCCAAGTCGCCGTCGAACCCGATGAGCGTTGTCCCTGCGTTCGCGTCGATCTGCAGGTTGCGGCTTGGAACCTTCGACGGGCCCTTGAAGGCGGCGCTCAGGCTCCACGCCACCACGTCCCACTCGTGCGGCTTCGTCACGGCGATGCGCGAGAACGAGTTCCAGCGCTCGTACTCGAGCTCTCCCTGCATCGCCCACTTGGCGTACTGAATCGGGAAGGCTGCGAGATCATGGCGGGCGAGGTGCACTCCCGCCCAGAGGGTCGCGCCCGCCAGCGTCGCGGCGATCAGGGCAGCGACGAGTCTCTCCATGCCGCGCAGAAGGAGCGCTCCGGCCAAGGCAGCCAGCGTGGCACAGCAAAGCACCGCTCCTACGCCGTCCAGCCACTGGAGCGACGCGATGACGCATAAGCACCCCATCGCGGCACCTGCCAGATCGGCGGCGTAGAGCTGTCCGATTCGCGACGGGAATCGCGTCAGGGCAAGGCAGACAAAGATGCCGCTGAAGGCGAACGGGATCGCCGCGCCGGCAAACGTCCAGATCATCGGCCATGCGTTCACGGACGGTTTGGGCACGAGCATGGAAATGTGCAGCAAGATGGCCGCAGCCATGGAGATCGCAAGGAGCAATGCGCTGCTGCCCATCGCGGGCAGCAGCTTCTCCTCCGGCCACGCTTTCGGACGCAGGAAAACGACGAGTGCGCCGACCGTCATGCCGAACATGGCCATCGAAATGGCCATGAACGCGAAGTGATACCACATCGTGAGAGAGAACACGCGCGTCAGCAGCACTTCGAACATCACGGTGGCCAGCGCGACGAGAAAGAGCGCGCCGAGAAGGGTGCGCTCTTTCCGGGAAGCGGGATTCAATGCACGCGCTCCAAGAAACTCATCTCCTGGACGCACGCATGGATACGATCTCGGCGCACTCGCTGGAATCGATGTCGGCGGATGATTGAAGGAGTGGTGGCCAAGGGCGGAATCGAACCACCGACACAAGGATTTTCAGTCCTCTGCTCTACCAACTGAGCTACTTGGCCTGCTGCAATTCTACCGGCGACGGGAGGAGGCGACGCGGTTCGCCGGAAACGCTGCCGGACGGAAGGAACAATCGGCGCCGCGAAAAAGGCGCGTATTAGACCGGCATTCAACAATGGAGTCAATACGCGCGGGCGTCCCGCCCGGGACGAATATAATCGCACGTTTTGAGGGACGACCACGTGTTCGACCAGCCGAGCCGGCCGCAGGCGGCGGTTGACAGAAACGCCCTGCAGCACGCCGCAGAGGCCGCCGAGGCCGCAGGAGAATTCCGACGCGCCATCGAGGCGCGGCAGGCGATCGTGCGCTCTGATCCGGACGCGCCGGCGGCGCACTTGGCGCTGGCACGAGCCCTGCAAAAGGCAGGCGAGCAGCGCGCTGCGGTCAACGCCTACACCGTGGCGCTTCGCCTCGGCGCCCCGAGTACCGATGTTCATCTCCAGCTTGGCGTGCTTTACCACGGACTGTTCGAGCACGAAATTGCGATCGGCCACCTTGAGAAAGTGACCTCGCAAGAGCCCGCGCATGCCGACGCGTCGTGCATGCTCGGCGTTGTGTTGCACGACCTCGGCCGCTTTGCCGAGGCCGCACGCCACTTCGAGCGTGCCCTCGCCGCACGCGACGCATTTCCGGAGGCGCAGTTTAATCTCGGACTGTCGCGCTACGAAATCGGCGATTTCCGGGCGGCCGCGGAATGCTTTGCACGCAGCTTTGCCCTGAACCGCGGCATCCCCTGGACGCCGGATCCGGCGGCAGCGCTCGAGAGCGAGCCCACGCCCGGGTTCGCGCCGCGCGACATGGCAGTCAACCGCACGAAGCTGCGTCACGATTGCGAGCAGCTGGAGTACCTCCTCGAACGGGGTCGCCTGCCTGCGGCCTATCGTGCAGTGCTCGAAGACTACCGGTCATTGCTGCGCGAGGTCGAGAAGATCTCCGACGACGAGAGAGTGATGCCGTTCGACGCGCGTAAACATCCGCGCGTTGCACGAACCTACAAGCGGCCGATCTACGTCGATGCGAGCGCCGCCCCTGCGGGAGCACTCGTGAATCCGGACCTCGATTTCGGCGCAATCGAGCAGCGCTACATGGCTGCCGAGCCCAGCGTCGTGACCATCGACAATCTGCTCACGCGCAAGGCGCTGCAGGCCGTGCGCGCATTCTGTCGCGAAAGCACGATCTGGAACCACGTCAAAGCGGGCTATCTGGGAGCCTATTTCTACGACGGTTTTTCCTCCGAGCTGCTGCTGCGCGTCGCTGCGGAACTGCGAGAGCGGTTTCCGCGGATTGTGCGCGGCCTGCCGTTGCAGATGATGTGGGGATACAAGTGCGACAGCGCGCTACCCGCGCTCGGCACGCACGCCGATGCCGCCGCGGTGAACGTGAACTTCTGGATCACGGAGGACGAGGCGAATCTCGACCTCGAGCATGGCGGACTACTGGTCTACACGAATGACGCGCCGCGGGAATGGGGCTTCGCCAAATTCAACACGGACTCGGAGACGATCGAGCGCTATCTCAAGTCTTGCGGTAGCGTCCCTCTTCGCGTGCCGTATCGCTCAAACCGCGCCGTGGTGTTCGATTCGGATCTCTTCCACGCGAGTGACCGGCCTCGTTTCCGCGATGGCTACCTCAACCGGCGCATCAACGTGACGCTGCTCTACGGCCTGCGGTCCTCCTGAATATCCGTTCGAGCACGGTGCCGTTCAGGCGCACGACCCGTCCGACCTGGTCGTAGGCAAGCGGGCCATGCTTGAGCAGTGTCGGGCTTGCTGCCATGCCGCGGCGCGTGAGGGCACGCCACCCGCGCCTCGAGTTCCGCAAGATGCGCATGCCACTTCCCCTTGCGTAGTGCAATACAAACGAAAAAGGCGCCGAAGCGCCCGTCTTGAAAACTTCCTGCGGAAGGGGGAAGAGGGGGAACCGCTGGTTCCCCCTGTTCCGAGCTTGCAGGACTGTAACTCTCGTCTTGCGCGAATTACATATCCATTCCTTCCATGCCGCCCATCCCGCCCATGCCGCCGTGGGCGTGGCCGCCTTTCTTCTCCTCGACCAGCTCGGCGACCATCGCATCGGTGGTGAGCATGAGGCCGGCGACAGAAGACGCGTTCTGCAGCGCAAAGCGCACGACCTTGGTGGGATCGATCACGCCCATCTCTACCAGGTCACCGTACTCCATGGTCTGCGCGTTGTAGCCGTAATTGCCCTTGCCCTCGACGACCTTGTTGAGCACCACCGAAGGCTCGGCGCCGGAATTGTCGACGATCTG
>CAZYVT010000035.1:0-38827 GCA_964651335.1 uncultured Enterobacteriaceae bacterium
GAATGGCCACCCACCCGTTATCCGAACATTAATCAAGTGTCATTCTCAATTGCCAGCAGTTCCCAGATTTGCCCTGGTCGGGGAGCCGAGCCTGACTCGAACCGCTTGTGCTATCCGATTGATATGACCTTTCGCCAGTGTCCGGTTCTGGTCGAGCCTGTGTGAAAATGCGAGCGCTTGATTTTTCCGTCGTTCAAAAGTTGGCGTAGCGGTCTCTACAGTGCCTTCGCGACTCGCCGCAAAATCTGAGCCGAGCGAATTCGTCGTGTGGCGGGCAGGGTCGAGAGTTCTTACACAGCCTCGGCCGAGAAGTGTCCGTCGGCCCGAGCACGGAAATCTACCGCAACGTAGCACTGTGGACGGCCGCTACTTCCACCACGATCCGCCGCGAACGTGCTCGCGGACGCGGGCATACCCGCCTATGCCCGCAGGTGATCTTCTTTCACGCGAGCAACCTCAGTGTCGAATCGCTAGGGCTTGATCAGCAGAAGGAGGCCAGACACGACGAAAGCGGCGCTGGCGAAGCGGGAAGTAAATTTGAAGGCTGGAAGCAATTTCTCGGCGAGGACAAACCCCGCAAGGAGGGCGACCCAGAGAAGGTTCATCACACCTGCGACGAACAACAGCAGCATCAGCACCCAACAGCAACCGACGCAATACACGCCGTGCTCGATACCCATCCGAAATGCCCCGGACCCACCGGCACGCCATCGAGTGGCGAAGAACTCGATCGGATTGCGGCATTTCCGTAGGCAAACTTCCTTCAAGGGCAACCACTGGTAGATTCCGGCCGCGATGAGCAGCGCTGCGCTTAAGTTCGTGCTTGCCGAGGCCATCATTGGCGTCAACAACCCAGTATGCTCGAAAACCGCCTGCAGCAGCGCGGCCGCAAGGCTAAAGCCTGTCCAAACGACGAGGTAGCCGCTTGTGAATACCCACACCGCAGGCAAGACGTTGCCGCGCTCACCGTTCTTGCGGACCATGGCGCCATAGAGAAGGATCGTAGGCGCTGCGCTCGGCAGCATCATGCCGATCATCATCACCGTCCACATGGCGAATGTGAAGGCGAGTGCGACTGCGCCTGATGTGTGCGACATGCCCTCCATCGACATGCCTGGCATTGCCATGTGACTCATCGCCTGGGCATCGCGCCAGAGATAAGACCACGCTAATGCGATGACAATGACAAGGCTCACCGTGACAACCCTGCGATCATGCAGCAGGGTCGCTTCAATGCCGCGATCGAGCGCAGCTTGAGGCGCTATCCCGTCCATGCGAAGGGCGCGAAGTGGCCGTTACGCGTGCCGCTGGAATCGGACCAGTCGATCCCGAAGGCGTGGAAACTACTGCGGGTCGCCTTGGCGAGCGCGAGTCTGGAGTTCACCGGGTGGCCGGTGTTATCCAGGTAGATCGGTTCACCGGGACGCGCCGGTCCCGGGACCCCCTCGCAAGCTTGGTCGATAAGCTCGCCCGCCTTGACGGCGTACCTCAGTCCTTCCACTTCGAAGCTGATCGGGCGCTTCTCCACGCCGGCCACCCGCCCCACCAGCGGCGCGAGCGCTGCCATCGGTCCGCCCGCCGCACCCGTGGCAATCGCGCCGATCGCTTCGGTCTGCTGGTCGGTGGCGCGCTGGTCGACGATGAGGCCCACCGTCATATTGCCCTCGGCCATCGCCCCGGGCGAGTGCAAGACCACGATGAACGACAGGCCGTCGAGCTTCACACCGTCTTTCTCGCCCTTGTCGATCCGCATCGCAATCGCCGCCTTGCAGTCCCCCTCCGTGGGGCGCGCCGTCAAGTTGGAGCTGGGGCACGGGCATAGATAGGTGCAATTGCAGGTCTCCATATATTGACCTTCGATACGCCAGGCAGCCATGGCTGTCCTCCTTTGTCAATGAATCGTATTACAACACCCAGAGGGACTCGTGCACGAGGGTGTCTGCAGCGACGCCGTCCGCACTGGTGCGCCGTCGCGCATCGGGATCGCCTCGCACGGTAACTCAGACCACCAATCCCGCGGAAGTCAGCGAGGCATTGGCGAAGTGCGCATGGCTTTTGGCGAAGTCGAGGGGAATTACTCCGCTCGCCTTGGTTGTGCCACTCGCCACCTCCGCAATCCGAAACTCCTTGCCCATCGGAAGGTCGATGCGGGCACGGTGCTCCGCGCCGGTGACCGGGTTCTTCAGCGGTTCCACGGTGGTTTCCACCACACCCGGGACACGGACGCGGGCCGTCCGCTTCTCCATGTCCAGTTCCAGTTCGATGCGCTTGAACAGGGGATCGTGGTAGTTCGAGCACATGGCACGATAGATCTGCAGCATGGTCGATCCCGCATCCGCCCCCTCACCCTGCATGATGGCCGCGAGCGCTTTGCGCTGCGCGTCATCGGCACGTTCATCGATGATGCTCTGCATGCTGCCGTTGCCGCGATGAATTGCGCCGGGCCAGCTATACAGATTCACGGCATACAGGCCATCGAGCCGCGTGTCTCCGTAATGCCCCTTGTCGATGCGCCAGGCCACTGCCGCCTTGCATGTACCGTCGGTCGGAAGCGCCACATACTGACACGGACACCCATAGGCGCAGTTGCAGTTGACGACGTGCGGGCCCTCTATGCTCCAGGTAATGGTTGGCATGTTCCTCCTTCTCGCCCTTTGACTGATGGGTCGAGGCGACTCCACTGGGCACGGCACGCCGAACTCATGAATCGCTACCGACCGCCGCCTAGCCGAGTTCGATGTTGCAAACCGGACACTTGCATGGCGCAGCAACCACCGGCCTCGGACAAGTCTCATCGTGCCTTTGCCAAGGACGCCCGTTCACGAAGTCTACGCCTCGCCCAAAGACTCTCAAAGGCTTCTTCGCGACGGCATCGCGCGGCCGCTTCACATCGGTCGCGCCAATGTTACCTGTTCCCGGAGGTTGCGCCGCAGCCTGGCGTGGGTGCGATCCGCCGCCTATCTATGCTGCCGACAAAATCAATCAACGAGAATACGCAAGCAGCTCTTGCGGTTCGAACTGAAGTTGAATCTGAAGACTGCGCGGGCTGTCGCATCTCGATCCGGCGGGCCGCGCTGAAGCGCGCCAACCAGGTGATCGAATGAAGTGCTGTGATTTCCGTGCGATGCGGTAGTTGGCGAGTGTCCGGTTCTGGCCGAATCCAGCCTTTCGCGTTGGACCAGCCTTGGGACAAGCTCGGCTTTGCCGCGGATCCACGCACCATTTCCGCGTGTCACGAACTAACCCCCCAACAGCGAAGCTGAAGGCTTCAATTCTCCTCGCTCCACACGCGTAACGATTTCAGTCAGCTTCGCGTGGCTCGGCGCCGGCACGCCGATCTCGGCGCCTTTCGCCGCGATGACGCCGTTCATGGCGTCGATCTCGGTGCGCCGTCCCTTGCGGATGTCCTGCGCCATCGACGGGCGCTGGATGTCGCCGCGCGGGTTGGCGCCGACCTTCGGAACCAGGACCGCTTCCACTTCCGCGAGTGCGCCGGCGTCGCCCTCGGCCGCGCGCGCGAGGCGCTCGGGCTCGACGCCGCGGATCTTCTCCAGCTGGTAGCCGAGCGCCTGGCCGACCCGGATCGCTTCCCCCGCGAGCCGGATCTGGAAGCGCCGGATGATTTCGTTCCGCAGGCAGTCGCCCGAGGTGAGCCCGGTCGCCGCGGTGACGCCGTTGCCCATGCCGTTCTGGACGAGCTTCGACCAGCGCTCGCCCCACAGGTTGGTGGTCGCCTTCGCGCTGTCGATCTGGCGGAACCACTCGACCAGCTCCTCGACGCGGCGCGTCACGCGCCCGTGCGGCTCGCCGACGCGGAACACCGTGTGCTGGTCACCGCCCTTCGCTACCGTCCTGCGGATGCGCCCGGCCTCGTACAGATCCACCGAGATCATCGAGGCGACCACGCCGACGGTCCGCCCCCAGCCGACCACGCCGGCGATGGTTTCCTCGTTCAGGCAATTCTGCAGCGATACGACGAAACCTTCCGGCGACAGGTAGGGCTTGATCAGCATCGCCGCCCAGGCGGTGTCGTAGGACTTGACCGCGACCATCGCAACGTCGATCGGCCGTTTCGCGAGCGATTGCACTTCGGTCAGGTGCAGGGTCTTGGCGCGTGTCACCGTGAAGCGCTCTTCCGGAGTCATGCCGTCCAGCTCGAGGCCGCGCGCGCGGATCGTCTCCACGTGCTCCGGCCAGGGGTCGATCAGGGTCACGTCGTGCCCGCGATGCGCGAGCGTTCCTCCGACATAGCCGCCGAGCGCTCCGGCGCCGACGATTGCGATTCGCTTGCTCATTTGACCTTTCCGGTAATCGACACGCCATAATAGCCGTGAAAATGAAACCGCAGGCGCAACGCTTGCCCTACCGATCGATCCAGGTCACGCCGCTCGCCGGCGCACTCGGCGCCGAAATCGGCGTGGTGGCGCTCGCCACGCTGCAGGACGAGCAGACCTGGCAGGAGATCCATCGCGCATTTCTCGAACGCTCGGTGATCGTGTTTCGCGACCAGGCGCTCACCCCTGATGACCTGATGCGCGTCGGCGCGCGCTTCGGCGAGCCGTGCGTCTATCCCTTCGTCACGGGCATGGATGGCTACCCGTACATCTTCGAGGTCGTGAAAGAGGCGGAGGAAACGAAAAACTTCGGCGGCGCATGGCATTCGGACACGACCTATCTCGCGCAGCCTCCACTAGCGACGCTGCTGCACGCGATCGAAACCCCGGCCCACGGCGGCGACACATTGTTTACGAGCACCCGCGCCGCCTACGACTCGCTCTCCGCAGGCATGCGCCGGCTGGTCGACGGCCTGGTCGGCGTGAACAGCGCTGGGCTCAAATACGGCGGCGGGCGAACCGCCATGCACAAGAACATCGGCGGCATGAAAGTCCACGACACCGACACTGCCGACCAGTTCGAAGCCGAGCACCCCGTGGCGCGCACCCATCCCGAGACCGGCCGCAAGGCGCTCTATGTGAACCGCAGCCACACCATCCGCTTCAAGGACATGAGCGAAGACGAGAGCCGCCCGCTGATCGAGTGGCTGCAGGCTCACCAGACGCGGCCCGAATTCACCTGCCGCGTGCGCTGGGCGCCGGGGACGCTCACGGTGTGGGATAACCGCTGCACGCAGCACAACGCGATCAACGATTATCACGGGCAGCGGCGGCGAGTGCGACGGCTGACGGTGGGGATGGAGACGCCGCGGTAGAGCAGCCGGGGCCTGGAATTCGGGCGGCCTGGATCGGACTTGTTGACGTCCAGACGTCCGCTCGGGTACCCTGTGCGCATATACAGCATTGCTTCGCGGAGATGAAGAGACGGCCAGGCGAGGTTCGCGACGCGATTGTTTTCGTGCTGGAGTCACGACCGCGCGGAGCTAGCGTGGCGGAAATAAGAAATGAGGTTGCGTCGCTGATCGGCGCTGTTCCCGCTTCATCGGTTCGCTCCTATCTGCAGCTCAATACACCCGCACTCTTCGCCCGGATGGATCGGGCGCAGTATGTACTGAAGGAGCTGATCGAACATCCCATCCATGATCGTGCGCAGGGCCCGATTCGATCATTCGTGCATGGCAAGGCAACCCTCTACCAGACGGACTGCTTGACATGGCTTGAACAACAGCCGGCAAACTCGTTTCATGCCGTTGTAACCGACCCGCCCTACGGTCTTGTCGAATACACAGAGCATGAACAAAGGAAGCTGCGTGCAGGCAAAGGGGGTATCTGGAGAATCCCGCCATCATTTGACGGTGTAAAGCGCTCACCGCTTCCCCGATTTACTGTTCTCAGGCCGACGGATTTGGATGCGCTGGAACAATTCTTCCATGCGTGGGCACGAAGATTGACCCCAGTCATCGTGCCTGGTGCGAATGTCCTTGTGGCAAGCAATCCCCTTCTCTCCTATTTGGTATCCGGCGCACTTTCGAAAGCCGGTCTCGAACGGCGCGGGGAGATCGTGCGGCTGGTCATGACCATGCGCGGCGGTGACCGACCGAAGGACGCGCACGTGGAGTTTGCCGATGTGAGCGTCATGCCGCGCTCAATGTGGGAACCTTGGCTTGTTTTTCGAAAACCCCTTGATGGGCGTGTTCAGGACAACCTCCGCAAATGGCGTACTGGTGGATTCAGGCGCCTGTCGCCGGATCGGCCATTTGGAGACGTAATCGAGTCGTCTCCAACACGCCCAGGCGAGCGCGCCATCGCGCCGCATCCGAGCCTCAAGCCTCAAGCATTTTTGCGTCAAATGGTCAAAGGCGCTCTGCCACTCGGGAAGGGAATCGTACTCGATCCATTTGCGGGTTCGGGATCGACACTTGCTGCAGCAGAGGCTGTTGGCTACGAAAGCGTAGGTGTCGAGAAAGACGTCGAATATTTCCGAATCGCCCAGAAGGCGATTCCGGCGCTAGCAAGCCTGCAACTCAATCGGAGTCACACTCGGTAAACCCAGCTCTGCCGAAGCTTTGCGATGCCGTCGGCATGCAGTGTCGCTGTTCTGGTACCAAGCTCGCCGAGTACGCGGAGGCTCCCGGCACGGCGACGAGCGCGGCGTTGATCAACCCGCCGGCGGAGGATTCGGCGGCGGCGAGCGTCTGTTTGCGTTCCTTGAGCAGGTTCCCGACGGCGCTGCCGAGGGCGGCGAGCGATTCCAGGCTGGCCGCGGCCGGAGTCAACGCTCGTCCGTTGCTTGGGGAAACGACATGCCCTGCGGCAAGTCTTCGCGCGGAGGCGGGGGAGCATCGCCCGCGGCGCGAGATGGGGTGCCTTTCTTGGGACGCCCTGGGCGGTAAGCAACCTGATAGGGCACCAGCGGAGGAACGATCGGCGGCTTCTCCAGGAACAGGCAATCGGACTCCGACGGCACGCTTGCCATTGCCCCGATGCGCGTCCCGTCGACGAACACCGTGTAGCGAAACATGTGCGCAGAATGCGGGATCGGCTGCGCGATGATCTCGTACTTGCCAATGATGTATCGCTTGCGCTCGAGGACAGGGATGCTCATCCGGTGCTCCTGACGATCACGCGCTTTTTCTCGGTCCACGTCGCCCCGTACTCTTCTGCGCGCGTCTCGATTCGCAGGTTCCGGACGGTTTCGGCATCCACCTCGTCCACACTGATCGCTTTCTCCTCGGGCAGCGAGCCTTGCAGACGCTTGCCGTAAACGAGCAGTTCGTCGTACAGCGCCGCGACTTCCGTCTCTTTCGGCCGCTCCGCGTTCGCGGGCACATGCCGCAAGTTGGGCGTGCTCAAAGTGTTGATCTTCTCCTTGCGCCAGTGCGCTACTTCATTTCGCGCCAAGATTTGCATGGTCAGCACCTCCGATGAAACAAAAAAGCCCGGAAGTCCGGGCTTTTTTCAGCTTGACGGCCTGGTTACGCCGGCTTGACGTTGGTGGCGTTAGGCCCCTTGGCTCCCTGACCGACTTCGAATTGCACCTTGTCGTTTTCCTTCAGCGATTTGAAGCCCCCGGCCTGGATGGCCGAAAAGTGAACGAAGAGGTCTTTGCCGCCGTCGTCCGGCGTGATGAAGCCGAAGCCCTTGGCGTCGTTAAACCACTTGACGGTACCTGTACTCATGTCTGTCTCCTTGAAATAAATAAAAGAGAAGGGCGGATCGCCCTGCGGAAAATCAAGGAAGAGAAAAAACTACCTGATGAGCACGGCGCGAACGCTACAGCCTGACCAGCCTTTTCACTGCTTGAGTATCCTGCCACACCCTTATACAGGTATGGAGGCGCTCGGTCAATTAAATCAAACGCTTGGTGTTGCGACGCTCTCGCTGCGGGCTCGCGTCGCTCGCTACTTTCCCAGATGGACGAACCGCAGCTGGCTCTGCACCGGATCGGGCACGATGATTGTCAGCCCGCCGGCCTCTGGGAAGACGCAGAAATCGGCCGGCCCTTTGAACCCGGTCGCGGGCTTCTGCATCCCGCTCTTCTCGCTCCACCGGAAGATCGATCCCGAGTTCCAAGCGGTGATTGAAGTATGCGCCGACGGTCCTATTTGCTCCAGGAATCCCGCAAGGTCACGGCGCGATTGAATTTCGGCGCGCCGGGCTTCGAGTCCACCCGATCGGCGACGAAATAGCCGTGCCGCTCGAACTGGAATCGCTCCTCGGCTCTGGTCTCGCGCAGCGAAGGCTCGAGTTGCGCGCTGATCACTTTCTTTGAGCCGGGGTTCAGGTCTTCGACGCCCTCCGGATCGGGCACCTTGAACAGCCGGTCGTACAGACGCACTTCGGCGGCATGGGCGTGGTGCGCGCTGACCCAGTGAATGTTGCCCTTGACCTTGAATTGGTCGGCGCCGGGTGTGCCTGATCTGGAGTCGGGAATATAAGCGCACCGAACTACCGCGTTTTCCATTCCCAGGCATTTCACGACATAGCCGTAGCGCAATCTCACCTCGTTGCCGGGGAAGAGGCGGAAGTAGCCCTTCGACGGGGTTTCCATGAAGTCCTCGCGCTCGATCCACAGTTCGCGCGAGAAGGGGACCTGGCGCTTGCCCCAGTCTGGTTTCTGCGGGTGGTTGGGGACGTCCACCAGTTCTTCTCTTCCCTCGGGGTAGTTCTCGATCACGAGCCTCACCGGATCGAGCACCGCCATGCGGCGCGGGGCGACTTCGTTCAGGTGCTCGCGCATGCAGTCTTCGAGCACGCCGAAGTCGATCATCTGGGGGGCCTTGGCGACGCCGATGCGCTCTGCAAAGAGCCGGAAACCCTCGGGGGTGTAGCCGCGCCGGCGCGCGCCGACGAGCGTGGGCATCCTCGGGTCGTCCCAGCCGTCGACATGGCCTTCCTCGACGAGCTGGATGAGTTTTCGTTTCGAGAGCACGACGTAGGTGAGGTTCAGGCGCGCGAATTCGATCTGCTGCGGCAGCGGCAGTTGCAGCAGCGCAGGGTGGCGGACGTTCGCGGAATCGGTCCAATCCTCGGCGAGCCGCTCGTTGAACCAGTTGTAGAGCGGCCGGTGATCTTCGAATTCCAGCGTGCAGATCGAGTGCGTGATGTTCTCCAGCGCGTCCGAGACGCCGTGCGCCCAGTCGTAGGTCGGGTAGATGCACCAGTCGTCGCCGGTGCGGTGGTGCGTCGCATGCCGGATGCGAACCATCGCCGGATCGCGCAGGTTGATGTTGCCGCTCGCCATGTCGATCTTCGCGCGCAGCACGTGCAAGCCGTCCGGGTGCCTGCCCGCGCGCATCTCGCGCAGCAGGCGCAGGTTCTCCTCGACCGGCCGGTCCCGGTAGGGACTCTTTCTGCCCGCCTCGGTGAGCGTGCCGCGATGGGCGCGCATTTCTTCTGCGCTGAGGCTGTCCACGTAGGCGTGCCCGCGCCTCACCAGCTCCTCGGCAAACTGGTACAGGTGCCCGAAGTAATCCGAGGCGTAGTACCGGTGTTTCCCCCAGTCGAAGCCGAGCCATTTCACCGCCTCGATGATCGAATCGACGTATTCCTGCTCTTCCCTGGTCGGATTGGTGTCGTCAAAGCGCAGGTGGCAGACGCCGCCGTACTGCTGCGCCAGGCCGAAATTGAGGCAGAGGGACTTGGCGTGGCCGAAGTGCAGGTATCCGTTCGGCTCCGGAGGAAAGCGCGTGCGGATCGCCGCCGGGTCGGGCTCCGCGCCCGCGTGCAGGTTGGCGGGACCGGGTTTGCCCGCCCAGCGGCGCTCGAAGAATTTTCCCGCGGCGAGGTCTGCCTCGACGATCTGGCGGATGAAATTGCTGGTGGAAGCGGGCTGGGGCGCCCGGGGCGGTTTCGACATTTAGAATGTACGTTATGATTTTTCGCGATATTACCCTGTGTCCCTGTGGGAGCCTCGCATGAAAGCTGTCGGCCTGTATCGCTACCTTCCGATCGATCATCCGGAATCGCTGCTTGATCTGGACCTCGAGACGCCGGTCGCGGCGAAGCGCGATCTGCTGGTCGAAGTGAGGGCGATCTCGGTAAACCCGGTGGACACCAAGAGAAGGGCGCCCAAGGACCAGGTCGAGACAACGCCAAGAGTACTCGGCTGGGATGCCGCCGGCGTCGTCAAGGCCTCCGGCCCGGAGGCGAAGCTCTTCAAGCCCGGCGACGAGGTGTACTACGCCGGCAGCATCGTGCGCCAGGGCGCGAACAGCGAATTGCACCTGGTGGACGAGCGCATTGCCGGCAGGAAGCCGGGGAACCTGTCTTTCGCCGAAGCCACCGCGCTGCCGCTCACCACGATTACCGCATGGGAGTTGATGTTCGACCGGATGGGCATCTCGAAGGGCGGTGCGCATGCCGGTCGCAGATTGCTGATCCTCGGTGGTGCGGGCGGTGTCGGCTCGATTGCGATCCAACTGGCGAAGAAGCTGGCGAGGCTCAAGGTGATTGCGAGCGCCTCGCGCCCCGAATCGATCGCCTGGGCGAAAAGGCTCGGCGCGGACGCCACGGTGGACCACACGCAGCCGCTTCCCGAACAGCTCGCCGCGCTCGGCGAGCCGGAGGTGGATTTCCTGGTGTGCTTCACCAACACCGATCCGTACTTCGCGGTGTTTCCGAAGCTCGTCAAGCCGCAGGGCCGGATCGGCTCGATTGTGCGCATGCAGAAGCCGGTCGATCTTTCGTTACTTCAGGAAAAGAGCCTCTCATTTTCCTGGGAGGGAATGTTTACGCGCTCGACCTTCCAGACCCCCGACATGATCGCGCAGCACGAGCTGCTGAACGAGGCCGCGGCGCTCACCGAATCCGGCGTACTCCGCACCACGATGAAAACGAATCTCGGCAGGATCAACGCCGCGAACCTGAAACGCGCGCACAAGCTGCTCGAGGAGGGGCACGTCATCGGCAAGATCGTGCTCGAGGGGTTCTGACTGTTCCGCCATTCCGACGGTGAATCACGAGAGCGCGAAGACCTCCACCTCGGCTGATTTCCCCTTGACGCGCACTGCCGGCAGAGGTTTCAGGCCGAACCCGCCGTCGAGAAGGCTGCGCGTCGCGCCGCTCACCAGGATGTCGGTGCCGAAATCTTTGTTGAGCGACTGGACGCGCGAGGCGAGGTTGACCGGGTCACCGACCAGGGCGTAGGAGAGCCGCTCGCTGCTGCCGATGTTGCCGGCGAGCACCGTGCCGGTGTGAATCCCGATGCCGTGGCGCAGCACGGCTTTTCCCGTGGATCGGCGCGCGTCGTTCCAGACTACCAGACGCCGGCGCATCTCCAGCGCCGCGCGCACCGCCGCCTCGGCGTGGCGCGAGTCCGCAACCGGCGCGCCGAAAACCGCCTCGATCTCGTCGCCGATGAATTGCAGCACCAGCCCGCGGTTCGCACGGATCGCCAGGTTCATCTCGGTGAAGTAGGAATTGAGATCGTCGACCACCTCCGCCGCTGGCGTGGACTCGACCCAGGGCGTGAAATCGCGCAGGTCGGCGAACAGGATGGTCACTTCGCGCAGCGCGCCGGCGAGCGAGGCGCGGCCGGCCAGGATCTCGTCGCGCACTTCGGGCGTGACGTATTTGCCGAAGGTCTCGCGAATCATCTCGCGCTCGCGCAGCCCCGCGACCATCCGGTTGAAGCCTTCGGCGGCCGCGCCGATCTCGTCGTTCGAAACCACCCGGCAGCGCGTATCGAGCGCGCCGCGCTCCACGCGTGCCATCGCCTCCTGCACTTCGCGCAGCGGTCCCGCCACGCTCCCGGCGACCAGCGTTGCGAGGCGGAGAGAGACCAGCAGACCACCCGCGGCGAGCGCCGCGACGACCACGATCAGGTTGCGGATGATGGCCTCGGCCGCCTCGGCGTCGGCATGCAGGAGCGCGTTCGCGCGGGTGAGCGCGGCGACCGAGAGCACCGCGAGCGGCAGCAGGCTCAGCAGCAGGAACACAGCGATCATGCGTGTGCGCACTCGCAGGCTTGGCGCGCGCGCCGCGCTTAGGTCGCCGTCCGGGAAGAACCGCGGCAGCTCGGCGCGCCAGAGCTGCTCGGCGGCAAAGAATACGATCGCGGTCACCGTGATCCCGGAGACGAAGACAATGCCGAACATCTGGCGCAGCGCGCGGCCCGGCGCGAAGGCGCCTGCGATCAGCGGCCAGAAAACGCCCCAGATCAGCGCTGCGAGAATCCATCCGGCGAACGACACCAACGCGAGAAAGGCGGGCAGAAGGAGCGCGCGCCGGCGCAGTTGGTCGCCTTCGGGTCCGGGCGGAGGCGCGCCGGTCGCGCTGCTCACGGGCTTGGTCCAGCGCGAGGCGAGCGCGTGCCCGGCAGCGATGAGAAGCGCGAAGGCGACCACGAAATAAAGCAACTCGCCTGGCTCCACGGCCCGGCCCTCGTGCGCCGCGGGATCGAGCAGGCGGAAGTAGACGAACGTCAGCAACGCGCCCGCAAGATTGCCGAGGATCGTGATCCGCTGCAGCCGGGCACCGACGAGCGTCTGCTGTGCCATTCCCGCGTAGCGGCCGCTACATCTGCCTGAAAAGATGCGCGAACACGCGGCTCACCGGCAGCGTTTCGTTGCGCTGCCGGAGCCGGAGCGAGACCCGCCCGGCGTCGTCGCGCACGGCTGCAACAACTTCCTCCACGTTGACGACCGTGCCGCGATGGATCTGCTTGAAGCGTTCCGGCGGCAACTGCGCGAGCAGCTCCGTCAGGCTCATGCGGATGAGCGCATCGCCCTCGCGCGTCACCACGTTGGTGTATTTGTCGGACACCTGGAAGTAGCACACGTCCTCGACCGCGATCATTTTCACCGTTTTGCCGGCGCCGGCGCGAATCACTCGCAACGGCTCTTCGGCGCGCGGCGGCGCGCCGGCGGCGATCGCCTGCTGCAGCTGGGCGACGAGCGCGGCCAGATTCCCCTCCGGGCGGCGCGTCGCGAGCCGCTCGCGCAGCCGCGCGACCGCGCGCGAGAGGCGCGCGGCATTCACCGGTTTGAGCAGGTAGTCCACGGCGGCGTGGTCGAACGCCTTTAGCGCGTACTCGTCGTGTGCGGTGACGAACACGATCGCTGGCACCTGCTCGCCGAGCCGGTCGGCGAGCTCGGCGGCGACTTCGATGCCGTCCAGCCCCGGCATGCGAATGTCGAGGAACGCAACGTCCGGATGCAGCCGCTCGGCCGCCGCCAGTGCTTCGAGGCCGTTCGGTGCCAGCGCTACGACCTCGAGTTCCGGCCACGCCGCGGCGAGCGCCGACTTGAGGCTCTGCGCGAGCAGCGGCTCGTCTTCGGCGATCAGCGCACGCGGGTTCATGCCGACAGCGGAAGGCGCAGCGTCGCGGCGACGCCGCCGCCGGGATTGCCGGCGAGCTCGAGCGAAGCGGCGTTTCCGTACACGGCGGCGAGCCGCTCGCGCACCTGCGCGATGCCGGCGCGGGTGCCGGAAGTTGCCGCGGAACCGAGCCCGAGCCCGGTGTCGGTCACCTGGAGCACGAGCCGGCCGTCTCCCGCGCTCGCGCGCACCGCGATCTCGCCGCCGTCGAGTTTGGGCTCGAGGCCGTGCTTGACCGCGTTCTCGACCAGCGGCTGCAGCAGCATCGGCGGCATCTCCGCGGCGGCAAGCGATTCCGGCAGCTCGAGCCGGTACCGCAGCCGCCTGTCCATGCGGATCGCGAGGATCTCCAGGTAGTCGCGCAGCAGCGCGAATTCATCGGCGAGCGTGTTGCGCTCCTTGCGCGAGGCGGCGAGCGCGGCGTGCAGGAACTCGTTGAGGTGATCGAGCATCAGCTGGGCGCGCGCGGGATCCGCGGGAATCAGCGCCTGCAGGTTGGCGAGCGTGTTGAACAGAAAATGCGGCTCGATCTGCGCCTGCAGCAGCCTCAGCCGCGCCTCGGCGATCTGGCGCTCGACCGTCTCGGTGCGGCTTCTTTCCCGCGCCGCCTCCGCTTCGAGGCGCGCTATTTTCTCGCGCTCCCAGAAATAGAACACCCCGATCGAGGCCGCAACCGCGGTGATCAGCAGCGAAGTCGCGTGGCTGTGCGCGCGCCACGGATGGCCGAACAGCGACGCGGCGAGCCAGGTCCCGCCGACCGAGGCGACGAGCATCGAGACGACGAGGATCAGCACCATTGGCACGACAGACGGCCGGCGGTCTCGCCACAGGAGGTGTCGCGAGGTGTCGATCAGCAACCACGCCGTCAGACCGATGCACTGGCTGTACACGAAGTTGACGAACAACCCGCCGCCGAAGCCGATCGCTGTGAGCACTGAAGCGATCGCCGTGTTGTAGAGCGCGGCATAAAGACCGTTTCTCGGCAGCGAGGCGCAGGCGGTGAGCCAGTCGGCGCGGGTCGTCATCAGAAGGCAAGACTAGCACCGGCGAACACGATGTTCTTCTCGGGAAGAAGTCCGTAAGCCGAATCGGGCCTGCCGCCGAAGCGGCGCAGCCCCGCGTCCAGGCGCAGCCGATCGGCCTCGTAGCTCACCGCGGCGGTTGCCGACCAGCCCCGGTCTTCGAGCGTACGCAAGAGGTCGAGCGCGCCGCTCCAGCCGCTCGCGGCCGGATCCGTCCAGCCGAGGTGCGCGAGCGCACTGCGGCGCGAGACGCTCGGCGCGGCGAAAAGCCGCGTCGATGCGGCGAGCGAGCTGGAAACCGCCACGAACGGAACGCCGGGCACGCCGATGAGCGCATCGCGCCGCGCCGCCTGGCGCGCGAGGTCCCGCCAGTCCCCGGCGGTCGGCGCGGTGCCGTCCCACCAGATCTCGGCGATCAGCGACCAGCCACTTTCCACGGTCCAGGTGAATCCCGCGAGCGCCTTGCGTGGCGAGTCGACGGTGGCGGCGCGCAGCGCCCGGTCGGGCGAGAGAAGCTGGGCGATCGATGCCGGCTCTGCGAGCGGTGCGACTCGTTCGCTCCGGCGCTGCGCGAGAAACGAGGCGTGCACCTCCAGGCTCTCGTGCGGCACCGCGGAGAAAGCGCCGCCCGCTTCCAGCCCGAAGCGCTCGCTGACCCGCGCGACGCCGTGCAGATCGGCGGCGCCGGCGCGGCGGTAGTAGCGAAGCGCAAGCGAGCCATCGTGCTTCGAGTCGCCGCGCCGGCCGTGGCCCGGATTTGTCCAGAAGAGCGACCACGCGTCCTCGGCGGTGAATCGCTCCCAGGCGAGATTGGGTATGCCCTCCAGCGCGGGTGGCAGCACTTGCAGCCGCATCTCGCGCTGGATCAGGTCTATCGGCCGGAACCCGTAGCTCACGTCGCCCGAAAGGATTTTCTTACCGATCGTAAATCGGTTCTTGCCTGCGCCGAAATCGACGAACGCTTCGTTCGCCAGGAGTTTTCCATTCGCGCGCTGGCGTTCTTGGCCGGAAAAGGTGCCGGTCAGGAGCAGCGCGACCGGTCCGACGCGGCCGCGCAGTTCCTCTTCGAAGCGCGCGCGATCGGCGCCGAAGCCGGTCAGGGGAAGTCCCGGTGCGAACGGGCTGTCGTTCTTGAGCGAGTGCGCCTCGCCGATGAAGCGGGTCTTGCTCGCGAGGTCCACGCTCGCTTCCTCCGCAGCGGCCGCGCCTGCCGCGGCGAGCGCGATCAGCACGTGTGCAACGTGCCTCACTCCGCGATGTCCGCCCGGACGAGGAACGCCGGGTTGTAATACTCGTCGCCGAGCGCCTTCGCGCTGCGCGAGAGGTAGCGCACCTCGGTCTCGCGGCCCTGCTGCAAACGGTCGGTGAGCACCATCGCGGTTACCATCCTGCGCCCGTCCATGTCGCCGATCCGGAAAGCGGCCTGCTTGGCGAGCTTCTCGGAGGCCACATAGAGTTCCGCCTGCACCGGGCGGCGATCGGTCTTTGCGAGGTAGAGGACGATGCGCGGATAGGACACGCCCTTGCGCTGCCCGGTGATGTCGAGTTTCAGGCAGGGCACACCGTCGATGACCATTTCGCCCTCGACCGTGCCGTCGTAATCCTCCGCCCAGGTGAGGCTCGCCACGTCGCCGGTGGAAGCGTCGCCGAGCAGCTTTTGCATCGGCGTGATGCGAAGCGGCCGCTGGCTCGCCGGCAGCACGAGCCAGAAGTCGTCTCCCAGCATCAGCATCTTCTGGCCGCGCTCGGAGGGCGAGCGGAACACCACCAGCGAGCGGCGGCCGGGCTTCACGTACACCGCGTACAGGCGGGTCTTGTCGAGCTTGCCCGCCTTCAGGACGCGCACCTCGGTTTCGATGCGCGCGGATTCGGTGGCGAGACGGAAGGCGTCGGCCTCTCTGAGCATTGCCTTGACGTCGGCTGCGAAGACCGGCTGCGCGAGCAGAGTGGCGGCAGCCAGGATGAGTCGCCTAAACATGGGCGAGAGCCTCCGTGATCGGTTTGCGCGCGGCTTTAGCGCTCGCCACATAGGCGGCCAGCGTGGATACGGCAACGACCGCGAAGCCGGTCAGCGCATAGAGCAGGGCCGAGAAATTGATCAGCAGCGGGTAGCCGGTGGAGCGTCCGGGCGGGGCCGGCATCTGGATTCCGGCAAAGATCAGGCCCACGGTCACCGCGCCGGCGATCGCCATGCCGGCGAGCGCGCCCGCGCCGCCGATCGCCACGCCCTCGAGCACGAAGTTGCGCACGATTTCCCCGGGATGCGTGCCGATTGCGCGCAGCGTGCCGATCTCGCGCGTGCGCTCCGCCACCGTCATGCCAAGGGTGTTGCTCATGGCGAACAGTACGATGACGAGCATGATGGCGCCGAGCATGCCGAAGATGCGGTTATAGAGCGCGCGCACCGAGCGGTAGAACACGGCGAGATCGAGCCAGGTGCGCAGCGCAAGCTGCGGATATTCCGATTCGAGGCGCGCCGCGACCGCCTCGGTGTCCCCGGTGTCCTTGAGATACACGGCGAGCGTGCTCACCTTGTCGGTGAGCAACAACCTTTGCACTGCTGCGACATCGGCGAGCACCAGGCGCCGGTCGATGTCCGGCACGCCGACGCTGATGACGCCGCGCACGATCACGTCCACCGCATTGAGGCTGCCTTCCGTGGTGGTGGCAAGGAGCGTGAGGGACGAGCCGACCTTGGCCTTCATGAGCTTCGCCAGCTCCTTGCCGAGCGCGATTTCCGGAACCGGTGCGCCGGCGGCGAAGGGCTCGCCCTCGACGAAGCCGGTCTGCACGCCGCGCACCCGGAAGTCCGCTTCGGGCACCACGCCGCTGCCGATGAATACCGCGGACTTGTCGCCGTTGGAAATGAGTCCGGAAAACTGCACGCGCGGCAGCACCGCGCGTACGCTGGGCAGGCTGCGTAGCTGCTCGGCGAGCGCGGCGGCCCCGGCGAGGCCGTTCTGCATCGGAACGTCCTCGTCGCCGTCGAAGAAGTTGCGCTCGGCGAGAACGACGTGGCCGGTATCGCGCGCCGAGACCTCGCGCAGCGCGTCATAGGTGAACTGGGCGAAACCGCCGCCGACCAGCGCGGCGGCAGTGCCGACCGCGGTGATTGCGAGCGCCATCAGCGAGCGCCGGCGGTTGCGCAGCACGTTCTTGAGCGCGAACAGGAGCCATTTCATCGCAGTTCTCCGTCCACCAGCCGCACGACCCGGTCGCAGCGTCGCGTCATGCGCTCGTCGTGCGTGGCGACGAGCGCGGCGGCGCCACGCTCGTGCGTCAGTTCGCGCAACAGGTCCACGATCTGCATCGCTGTTGCGGAATCGAGGTTACCCGTCGGCTCGTCGGCGATGACGAGCGCGGGCGACTTCACCAGCGCGCGCGCGATGGCGACGCGCTGGCGCTGGCCGCCGGAGAGCGCGTCGGGCAGCCGCGCCGCGAAGCCGGCGAGCCCGACGCGGTCGAGCGCGCCTTGCACGCGCGCGCGGCGCTCGGCGCTCGGCGTTCCGAGGAGCAGCAACGGGTACTCGACGTTGTCGTAGGCGGTCATCACCGGGATGAGATTGAAGTTCTGGAATACGAAACCTACCTTCTCGCGGCGCAGCCGCGTGAGCTGTGCTTCCGGATAGCCGTTCACCGTGACGCCTGCGATCTCGCGCGTGCCTTCGTCCGGCACGTCGATCAGGCCGCAGAGGTTCAATAGCGTGCTCTTGCCACTGCCCGAGGGGCCGGTCAGCGCGACCAGCTCGCCCGCCGCGACCTCGAGGCTGACGCCACGCACCGCCGGCACGACGGTGCTGCCGACGCGGTAGCTTTTCTTCACTGCCGCCAGCCGGACGACCGGCGCGGAGGAGGCTACGACGCTCATTGGCCGCGGTTCCTTGCCGCATCTGCCGTTTTTTGCACGACAGCGCGGAACTCGGCCGGCGCCGAGGCAAGCGCTGGATGGCCGAGAAGCTCATCGAGCAGCTTCATGCCTGCCGCGCGGCGATGGAAGATTCCGTCCGGAAGCTTGACGAACATGCTGGCGGCGACGAGCCGCGTCTCCAGACTTACCGGGACGCCGCGCATCAGTTGCCGGTCGTGCTCCGGTTTCAGCGCGGCGAGCGCGCGATCGACGTGGTCCAATCCCTGCTCCGAGTACTTGACCTTGTTCCAGGGCATCCAGGCGTCTCCGGCCTTCAGGCCCAGGGCGCTGCCGAGGTAGGCTGCGTAGAGCGGCTGCTGCGGTTCGGTGCGCGCGAGCGCGTCGAACGCGGCAATGGCGGGCTCGATGCGGCTGCTGTCGCCGCTGCGGGCCTGCTGGAACGTTTTTACGGCATCCGCGAACGGCGCGGGCGAGCCGGCCGGAGACTGAGCTGCGGCGCTTCCCGCCGCCAGGACGGTGCCGAGAGCAATGACGATCCAACGCATGGTGTGGTCCTCCGTTGGTTGAACGACGCAACTATGCTAGGGCGTCTCCCCGGCTGAATCAGCCGCGATGCGACGAAAGGTCGCATTCTGGGGGCCGGAGCACGGCTGGCGGGAGCGAGCAGCGAAGCGGCTCTTGCATTCTGACGGATCGCATAAGATACAGGGATGGATTTCACGCTTTCGCCCGAACAGCAGCAGCTGCGCGACGCCACGCGCCGCTTCGCCCGCGCCGAGCTCCCGGCGCTCGCCAGGGAGATCGAGGAAAAGCACGAACCGCTGCCGCGCGAGTGGATGGAGCGTTACGCGCAGCTCGGCTACCTCGGCATCAACCTGCCCGCGGAATACGGCGGGCACGGCATGAGCCACCTCGATGCCGCGATCGTGCTCGAGGAGCTGGCCAAGATCTCGCCCGCGGTGGCGTTTCCGGTGTTCGAGTCCTGCTTCGGCCCGATCCTCGCGATCGCGCACTTCGCGCCGGAAGAGTTGCGAAAGAAGCTCATCCCGCAAGTGGTGGCGGGAGAAAAGATCGTGGCGGTGAGCATGTCGGAGCCGGAGGCGGGTTCTGCCTTGACGGACCTGAAGACCAAGGCGCTTGCCGACAGGGATGGTTTCATCCTGCAAGGGCAGAAGCGCTGGTGTTCGGGCGCCGGCCACGCGGATGGCTATCTCGTGTATTGCCGGATGAGCGAGCACCCTGGCGCGAAAGGAATCGGCGCGCTGTACGTCGAGAAGGGAACGCCGGGCTTTACCTTCGGCAAGAAGGAACAACTGATGGGGTTCAGGGGCGTGCCTTCCGCAGACATGTTTTTCGACGGCGTCCGGGTGCCGGCCGCGAATATCGTCGTCTCCGCGGGCGGCGGATTCCGCAAGCTGATGGAAGCGTTCGACCTCGAGCGCTGCGGCAACGCCACCATGAGCCTCGCGATCGCGCAGGGCGCGCTCGATTACGCCCTCGGCTACGTGCAGGAGCGCAAGCAGTTCGGCAAGCCGATCGTCGAGTTCCAGGCGGTGCAACTGCGTCTCGCCGAGATGGCGATGAAGGTCGAGGCGGCGCGGCTGCTGATCTACCAGGCGGTGACAAATGCCAGCCAGGGATTGCCGTCGGTGAAGGAAAGTTCGATGGCGAAATGCTTCGCCAACGAAATGGTGCGCGAGGTCGCGGGCTCGGCGTTGCAACTGATGGGCGCCTACGGCTACAGCAAGGAGTACCCGATGGAGCAGCGGCTGCGCGATGCGTGGGGCTGGGGAATTGCCGGCGGCGCGATCGACATCCAGAAGACTAATATTGCGTCTGCGCTGGTCGGCAGGAGGTTCGACCAGCGGCGATGAGCGCGCGCTGCACGATCGAGGTGCGGAGAATCGCCGGCGCGCTCGGCGCCGAGGTGCACGGGCTCGACTTGGCGCAACCGCTCTCCGGCGAGCAGGTCGCCGCGATCCGCCGCGCGTGGCTGGATCACCAGGTGATCTTCTTTCGCGGCCAGAACCTGACGCCGCAACAGTTTCTCGCCTTCGCCGAGCGCTTCGGACGGTCGATCGAATATCCGCTGGTGAAGGGCATCCAGGGTTTTCCGACGATCATCGAGGTGAAGAAGCTGGAGCGCGAGCGCAACGCCTTCGGCGCGATCTGGCATTCGGATACGGTTTACCTCGAGGAGCCGCCGATGGGCACGATGCTGGTCGCGCGCGAGCTCCCGCCCTACGGCGGCGACACGCTGTTCGCCAACATGGTGCTCGCTTACGAGGCGCTTTCGGACGGCATGAAGAAAATGCTCGCACGCATGAAGGCGGTCCACTCCTCGGCCAAGGCGTTCGTCTCGAGAACGCGCGAAGACCGCGTCCGCGCCGACGGCCGCGAAAACGCGCGCGGGGAGTACCGTGCCGAGCACCCGGTCGTCCGTACGCACCCGGAAACCGGCCGCAAGGCGCTCTACGTCAACCCTGCTCACACGGTTTGCTTCTCCGGGATGACCGAGGAAGAGAGCGTGCCGATCCTGGATTACCTGTATCGCCACCAGACGAAGCCGGAATTCACCTGCCGCTTCGTCTGGCAGCCGGGGTCGCTCGCGTTCTGGGACAACCGTTGCGCGCAGCACAACCCGGTCAACGATTACCACGGCTTCCGGCGCCTGATGCACCGGATCACGCTCGCCGGTGACCGGCCGCAGTAGCCGGGGTTCAGCTGCGGTATTCCAACGTGGACTCTCTCGGCGGATGACCTGAAGTGCTGCGCCTGTTCGCGACGCTCAACGCGCGCTTCGCGCACCAGCGCGGCCGCACCGTGCTTTCGATCGCCGGAATCGCGCTCGGTGTGGCGCTCGGCTTCGCGGTGAGCCTGATCAACCGCGCCGCCGTGGACGAATTGACCGCCGGCGCCCGCTCGCTTGCAGGTGAAGCGGACCTCGAGGTGCGCGGCGGCCGCGCAGGTTTCGCGGAAGCGCTGTATCCGGCGCTGGCGAGGCTGGCGGGCGTAGCGGTCGCGAGCCCGGTGCTGGAAGTCGAAGCGGGTCTGGCCGGACGTGAGCGGACGATCCGGCTGGTGGGAATCGATTCGCTTCGTGCGGCGCAGATCCAGCCGGCGCTGTTCGCGGACGAACCGGTCCGGCGCTTCGAACTCCTCAAACCGGATGCGGTGCTGCTCTCCGCGGCGGCGGCCGAGCAGTTGCGGCTCGGCAAGGGAGACATGCTTCGCATCGTGGCAGGTCTCGAAGTGGTTGCGCTGGAAGTGGCGGGGGTGATGCCGGCATCGACCCTGCGCGGAGTCGCGGCGCTCACCGACGTCGCCACCGCGCAATGGCGCCTGGGCAGGCTGGGGCAACTGAACCGCATCGACCTGCGAATTGCCCCGGGCGCGGACCGTGAGCTGATGCGCGCACGCATCGCGGCGCTGCTCCCGGCAGGCGTCCACGCAACGAGCGTCGAGACGGTCGAAGAGAGCGGCGCCGCGCTTTCACGCGCTTACCGGGTGAATCTGAACGTGCTTGCGCTGGTGGCGCTCTTCACCGGCGGATTTCTCGTCTTCTCGGCGCAGGCGCTGGAGGTCGCGCGGCGGCGCGGCGAGCATGCGCTGCTGCGCGTTCTGGGATTGAAGCGCCGCAACGTAGTATCGCTGGTGCTGATCGAATCGGCGGTCATCGGCGCGCTCGGCAGTCTCGCAGGGCTGGCGCTCGGATACGCGTTCGCAATCGCCGCAGTCCGCTTTGCCGGAGCCGATCTGGGGGCCGGAATGTTTCGCGGCGTAGTGCCCGAGGTCACGGTCCCGCTCTCGAGCGCCGCGGCATACTTCGTCGCCGGAACGCTCATTGCCCTTGCCGGCGCCGTGCTTCCGGCACTGGATGCCGCGCATGCGGCGCCTGCGCAAGGGTTGAGGGCGGGCGACGAACAGCGCATGTTCGAGCGTACGGCATCGGTATGGCCGGGGGTGATCCTGATCGCTGCCGGAGCGATTCTTTCGCAGCTCGCGCCGGTGCGTGGCGTGCCGATCTTCGGCTACACGGCAATCGCGTGCTTTCTCATTGGTGGAATTCTTCTGATGCCCTGGCTTTCGCAATCGGCATTCGCCCGTTTTCCGCTCACGGCGCGGATTCCGTATGCGCTGGCGCTGGCGCAGCTTCGCGGCGCGCCGGGGCAGGCGATGGTGAGTCTCGCGGCGATCGTGGCGAGCTTTTCACTCATGGTGGCAATGGCGATCATGGTGGCGTCGTTCCGGACTTCGGTGGACCGCTGGCTCGGAGCGGTGCTGCCGGCGGACCTTTACCTCCGCACCACGCACGCGGGCGAGACCGCATGGCTCGAGCCGGAGTTCCAGGCGCGCGTAAAAGCATTGCCGCAGATCCAGCGCGCCGAATTCCTGCGCAGCGGCCGCATCGCGCTCGATCCGCGGCGGCCGGTCGTGGTGCTGATCGCGCGCGACCTGACGCGGAGCGGGACCGCACTCCTGTTTCCCCTGGCCGGCAGCGCCTACGAGCGCAAGGCGGGCGACCCTCCTGCCGCCTGGATCTCCGAGGCGGTCGCAGACATTTACGGTTTTCGACCCGGCGACCGGATCGAGCTTCCGCTCGCAGGCAGATCGCGCACATTCGTGGTAGAGGGCGTCTGGCGCGACTACGCACGCCAGCACGGCGCGATCGTGATCGAGCGCGCGGTTTACGCCGAGCTCACCGGAGACCGGCGCGCGAACGATGTTGCGGTGTGGCTTGCCGGCGGCGCGCTGCCGGCCGACGCGATGAGCGCATTGCGCGCATTGCCGGGGGGCGAACTGCTCGAGATCGCGGCCCCGGGAGAGATCCGGGAGGTCTCGCTGCGTATTTTCGACCGCAGCTTCGCGGTGACCTACGCGCTCGAGGCAGTCGCCGTGCTCGTCGGCCTGTTCGGTCTTTCCTCCAGCATGGGCGCCATCGTGCTCGCGCGCCGGCGCGAGTTCGGCATGCTGCGGCATTTGGGCATGACGCGCGGGCAGATCGGCGCGATGCTCGCCGCGGAGGGCGGGCTGCTGGCGCTGCTCGGGATGGCCGCCGGCCTGGTTCTCGGAGCGCTGATCAGCCTGGTGCTCGTGTACGTCGTGAATCGCCAGTCGTTCAACTGGAGCATGGATGTGTATCCACCGTACGCGCTGCTGGGTGGTCTGTCGCTGGGCCTGGTATTGCTTGCCGCCCTGACGGCAACCATCTCGGGGCGCGAAGCAACCGGGATGGAACCGGTGCGCGCGGTGAAGGAGGACTGGTGAGACGGCGCGATGTCCTCGCCGCGCTCGCCGCGCTTGCGGTCGAGGTGAAATACCCCGTCGTCGATCCGCGTCATCGCCTGAGTTTTCCGGGCGATCACGGCGCGCATCCGGATTTCCGCACCGAGTGGTGGTACGTGACCGGCTGGCTTTCGGGCGCGCGCGGCGAGCCGCTTGGCTTCCAGATCACGTTCTTTCGCAGCCGGCCACCGTTCGACAGTGCGAATCCGAGCACCTTCGCGCCGCGGCAGGTCCTGCTTGCCCACGCTGCGCTCGCCGATCCGAAGCTCGGGCGGCTGCGGCACGATCAGCGTGCAGCGCGCCAGGCGCTCGGCCTTGCGGGGACCAGCAAGGACGCGACGTCGGTGTGGGTGGACGACTGGAAGCTCGAGCTGAACGGAGGCGCGTACGAGGCGCGGATCGCGGCGCGCGACTTTGCGTTCGAGCTGCATTTCGCAGCGAAAGGTCCGCCTTTGCTCCAGGGAGAGAACGGCTTCAGTCGCAAGGGGTCGCGGCCGGAGGAGGCGAGTCATTACTATAGCCGCCCGCAGCTCGCGGTCACGGGGAGAGTCAACGGCGAAACGGTCGGCGGCACCGCGTGGCTCGATCACGAGTGGTCCAGCTCCTACATGGCGCCCGAGGCGGCCGGCTGGGACTGGGTAGGGATGAACTTTGCGGATGGCGGCGCGCTGATGGCGTTTCGCATCCGCGACCGGCGGCATGGCACTCACTTTGCGGGCGGGACGTTTTCTTCCGCGGACGGCAAATCGCGCACCTTCGCGCCGGAAGAGATTACGTTCGAGCCGCTACGCCGCTGGCGCTCGCCGCGCACCGGGGTCGAGTACCCGGTCGCCATGCGCGTCAGCGCAGGTGGAATGCGATGGGATCTTGCGCCGTTAATGGATGACCAGGAGCTCGATGCGCGCGAAAGCACCGGCACCATCTACTGGGAGGGCGCGGTGCGCGCGCTCGCGGCCGGGGCGGAAGCCGGGCGCGGCTACCTCGAACTCACCGGCTACTGGAAGCCGATGAAGCTCTGAGAATTCGTTGCCAAATTCGGGCGGTTTTCTCCGATGACCGATCCGAAAAACGTCACCCGACGAACGACATATCCGGTGGAATCGCCGGCGCGCCTAGCGCTTCGCGGGAATTGCCACGGGTTCATACACGAACCTCCAGTCCGAATACTTCGTCGCCGCCTCGAAGCCCGCGTTATAGATCGTGAAACCCGCGGACTTGATCGGCCGGGCTTGCGAGAAACTGTGCACACCCATGATCCCTCCGCCCGGTGCTGGAATGACGTCCCATGCGGCATTGCCGGTAACCGGATCCCGGTAAATTCGCCGCAGGTAGCGCTGGACGCTCAGGTACCGACGATCCTCCAGTAAATCTTCCAGCTTCTCGGGGTAGCGTTTCACCGCGCCCGGGGTGCGCTGGTAGTAGAGTGCGATCGCCTGGCGGAACTGCTCGCCGATCCAGAGAAGCTCGGCTTCCTTCTCGCGCTGGCGGGACTGCGACCAGACGATGCTCGTCGCAGCAAGCCCCGCACCGATCACGGCGACGAAGAAGAGCATTGCGAGGTAAGTAAAGCCCGATTCCCTCCGTCTACCACTGCTCATAGGGCTTTCCGTCGCGGCCAACGCCCGCTGCGCCACTCTTCACGTTGTACACGCCGCCCAACTGCGCTTCGGCAGGTGGGACGATGATCCAGGCGGTCGCGCTCTGCGCGACCGGGTCGGTCGGGACGCTGCGCAGATATTTCTTGGTCACCAGCTCTTCCAGCGAGCCGGGGTAGCGGCCGTTGTCGGCAAAGTGCTTGTCAAGCGCATCGCGCATCAAGGTGAGGTTCTCCTTAAGGACCGCTTCCTCGGCGCGGGTGAGGCTATCGAAGTAGCGCAGAACCACGAGCGAAAGAAGCAACGCGATGATCGCAAGCGCAACGAGAAGCTCGATCAGCGTGAAGCCGCGGCGCATGCCTACCACTCGCGTCGCGGAGTTCCGTCGAGCCCCAGCGCCGGGCTCTTCGAATACACGTCGAACACGTCTTTTCCCGGGCTCGGGTCGCCCGCGGGGCTCGCATAGCTTCGCAGGCCCCAGGATTCGCCGGGCGCCGCCGATCTGTCGGGATGAAACGGATCGCGCGGAATGCGGCGCAGGAAATAGATCTTGCCGCCGCTCGGGCTCTTCGCGTCGGTGACGCCCTCGACAAGCGCCGCGAGCGTAGGCGGATAGCCCGACTGGTCAGCCGAGCGCAGGATCCTTCCCTCGTCCGAGGCTCGTTTATAGGCGTCGAGCGCGGCGCGGATCTGGCGCAACGCGCGGCGCAGGTCTTGTTCGTTCCCACGCTGTGCGGCCACCTCCGAGAGCGGTAGCGCGATCGAGGCAAGCGTCGCCACGATCGCCACCGTGATGAGTAGCTCGATCAGCGTGAAACCGCCTCGCCGCAGCACGGGCCACCCCTAGCGCGTGAGCGTGAGGGAAATGGGTGGCGGCAACTGTGCGGAGAGCACCTTGCCCGCCGAATCCGTGATCGACATCGCTTCGAGCCGGATGGTCGGTGTGCCGGTCGCCGGGCCGATCGCCTGAAAGGTGAGGCGCGCAAGCTCGCCGCTTCCCTTCATCTCGCGCTTGACGGAGATGCTGAGCGCAAGCCGTCCGAGTGACTCTGGGGCGTTGGCGCGAAAGCCCGCATCTGCCCCAGCGCCCGTGATGAGCGCCCCTGGCTCGGCGCGCACGAATTTGAGCCGCGACGGATCGAACGCGAAATCAAGCAGCGCGGCACGTAGCGCCAATTCGCCTTCGAGCGAGACCTGGACCGTGAATTCCTGTCCTGCAGCGACTGCGGGCGGCGCCTGCAGAAGCACGCGCGGCGCGCCCGCCGCAGAGGTGGCGCCGGAAGCGTCGCCCACGATGCTCGCCACCGAGCCGCCGCCGGGTAGCTCAACGCTTTGTAGCATAAGTGGCGCAGCGCCGATCGCGCCTTCCGTGCCCGATGGGAACTCCTCGAACTGGAGCTCCGGCCGTGCGAGGTTTCGCACTACTCGGGGTGTGATGAGGAGCACGATCTCGGACTTGTTGACGCTGTCCTGGTGGCTCCCGAAGAGCCGACCGAGGATCGGGATCTCGCCCAGGCCCGGCACCTGGTTCGCTGTCTTACGGTCCTCGTCGCTGATCAAGCCCGCAAGCATCTGAGTCTCGCCGTCCCGCAGCCGCAGCGTCGTGGCGGCGTTCCGCGTTCCCACCTGGTAGGTGAGCGTGCCGGTACCGCTTCGGATCTCGCGGGCGATGCTGCTCACTTCGAGCGCCACCTTGATGTCCACGTCGTTTTCGAGAAAAACCGTCGGTTCGACATCGAGCTTCAGGCCCACATCGAGGTAAGTGACCGACTCGGACAGGAAGCCCGTCGCGGTGGTCGTCGTGGTGATCACCGGCACTTTGTCGCCGATGTGGATCTTCGCCTTTTCCTTGTTCTTTACCCGGATGCGCGGGTTGGCAAGGAGGTTCGTTCTGGCGATCTGGTTGCGGAGGTTCAAGATCAGGAACGGGTTCGTCACCGTCATCCGCACGAGGTCCGAACCGCGGTTGAGCCACTCAGGCAGCGTCACCGTGCCAGGCGTCCCGCCGGAGCCGACGATGCTGTAGCTCACCTGGTCGGGGAAGCGAACGCCCAGCTCGTAGAGGACGTTCGATCCCACCTCGAGCACCTCGACTTCGAGCACCACCTCGGGCTTGGCGAGGTCCTGGTTTCCCACGAGGCGCTCCGCCATGCGCACCGCCTCGGGGGTGTCGCGGACGATGAGCAGGTTCAGGTCCTCATCGACATAAAGGTCCTTCGTTTTTACCAGCGCCTTAACCATGTTCGCGGTCTTCTTCACGTCGGCGTTCGCAAGGTAGAAGCTCTTTGTCACCAGTTCCTGGTAGTCGCGCTGCTTCGCTGGGGTATTCGGGTAGATGAGAAGAGTGTTTTCATTCAGTACCTTGCGCTCGAGCTGGCTCGTGACGAGTACAAATCTCAGCGCATCCTCGATGCTGGTATTGCGCACGTAAATGGTCGTGCGCAGGTCCTGTCGCACGTCGCGGTCAAATACAAAGTTGAGCCCGGTGTTGCGGGCGATCAGCTCGAACACGTTGCGCAGGCTCGCGTCGCGAAATTCGAGCGTGATCGGTCGCTTGAGCGCGGCCGAGAGCTGGGCGCCGCCTGCAGATGCGCGTAGCGCGCGCTCTTCGATCCGGCGAAGCAGGTTCTGCGCCTCGCGGTGATTGGCGTTTTCGGCAAGCACGCCGCGCACTTGCGCCCGCGCGCGATCGAGATCGCCTTTCTTGAAGAGCGCATCGGCATCTGCAAGCGCGGCGCGTTGCCGCCGCTCTGCTGTGACCGACTCGAGCCCCGCCTTGGCGCGTGCGTTCTCCTTGTCGATCACGAGCATGCGCTGGTAGAGCCCTTGCGCAGTCTCCCACTGCCCCTGCAGCTTCGCGCTCTCGGCAAGTGCGAGATAGCGCTGCAGCGCCGCGTCGCGCTGGCGGATGTACTGTTGCCGGAAGGCCCGATTTTCGGGCTCGGTCTTCGCAGCCTCTTCGATCCTGGCGAGGCCCTCTTCGACGTTGCCGGCGTCGATCAGCGCAAGCCCCTCATCGTGCAGGCGCTTTCCCGCGCAGCCTGCGAGTACGAGAAGAAGTGCAAGAACGAGTAGCGGGTGCTTGGGGCTCATAGGGACACTCCTCATTGCGGAGGGGGCAGGGCGAGCGTCTGCTGCGTGCCGAGCGGCAGGTAGATGAAAGTGATCGCGGAATCGCTCACGTTCTCCACCTTGTAGGTATTCTCGATCGTGTGGCCGACGGTTACGCTGAGCGGCTCCTGATTGCGCGCAAGAAAGATCACCGTCTTATCGCCATCCACCATCCGCCCCAGGTACTGGAATGGAAGCGGAGGGGCGGCTGGCGCTGGCGGTGCCGCGGGCTTCGATTGCAATGCGGGAGCAGCCGGCGGGGCAGTGGGTACCCAGGACTGGGCAGCGAAAAGTTCCGGCACCGTACCTTCCTTGCGCGCACGTTTGAGACGTTCAAGATCGAGGTCGTCTGCCGCAGTCCCTGGGGCGGGCTCGACCTTTGCCGGCGTCGCGAGCCGCGCAGGTTCCTTCGCAGGAGTGGCGACCCCGGGCGCCTCCTCGCGCCCTGTCACGAGCGTTGCCAGGAGCGCAAGGGCGACCACTGTGAGAGCGGCACCCGGCGGGACATCGCGTGAAAGGAATTCCTTCATCGCTCGAGCAGGTGCAGCGTGAGACGCGCCTCCGCTTCGACCTGTGGGTCATTCGCGCGCTTACGATGCAGATTCACCTGGTCAAGCGAAGCGATCGGGATCTCGTTTAGCGCGTTCTCGAGAAACGCCCGGACCTGGGAGTAGCTCCCCGAGAGCGGCAGTACGATCTCGTAGCGCACGAGCCGCTGGCGGGTCTCTACCAACCGGTACTCGGCAGCGCGCAGCTCCACGCCGACCGCCTTTCCAATCGCGTAGAGCTTGGCGAGCCACTCGATCGTTGCCTCCTCGCGCTCGAAGAACTGATAGAAGGCGGCGACTTTTCCGCCCGGGCTTGCCGCCCGGATCGGGTTTGCCTCGCGTACGCCTACGCGCGCCTTCTCTGTAAGGCGGCGGTCCAGGCGCTCGCCTTGCGCTTCGAGGGGCGCGAGCACCCAGAAGAAGAAAGCGAGCGCTGCGGCAAGGAGCGCAAGCGAGACAGTCCCGAGGACACCGAGCTCGGCAGGAATCCTTGCGAGCGCGCCATTCACCTGCGCTCCCTCCAGGCCGCGGAGATCGTGAACGCGACCGGCCGCTCGCGGCCCTCGCGCTTCGCCTCGTGCCGCACGAGGTGCACGCGCTTGAGCGTTTTTTCGTTTTCGAGCGTCCCGACGTAGCTGAGCGCCCTCAGGTAATCCTTCGCTTCGCCCGTCAGCATCACCGTTCCCGCCTCAGCGTCGGGTTCGATCGCAAGGAGCGCCACGCCCTCGGTCTGCGCCGATTCGAGCGCCGCGAAGAGATTGTCCCAGGGCATCGAGAGACGCTGGATCGTCTCGCGCGCAAAGGCGAGCTCTTCGGCGCTCACCGGCCGCGCCACCGCTTTGACGATGTTTTCGGTCCCGCGGTATTCCCCGAGCGCAGCGAGGCGCGCTTCCTTGCGTGCGATCTCCCTGGTCAGAGCGACGTAGGAGACGCCCAGATCGGCTGCGAAGGCGATCGCGACCGCGAAAAGCACCCACCCCGCCCAGGCGCCGGGTCGAGTTTCTCTCAGGAAATCGAGCTCAAGCCTGCGCATCTTCATGCTGACAGGGCCATCGCGTAGGGACGAAGCTCGAGCGCCATCCCTTGGGCAAGTGTCACATCCGAGACGCGATAGCCTCCGAGCCGCCCGAGCACGTCACTGCGATCGCTGCCGGAACAAATGAGCACCCGGTCGCTTACGCTGCCCGTCCCAATGAGCGCCGATTCCCGGTCGAGGAGGTGCGCCAGCGCATCGGGCGAGTCGTTCTTCGAGTGCCGGGTGCGCACCGCCTGCCAGGCGCCCTTCGCAATGAGGCTAAAGATGACGCAGTGCGGCTCATCGAGCACGAACCACACCGGTTCGGCGCCAAAGGCACGCCGGTGCGCGTTGAACGCACTCATCAGGTAGGGCTCGATCGAAACAAGGCGCGCGCCAGGCCCCTTTCGTAGCGGCCTCAATGCTTCGATGAGCGCCTCGTCCACCGCACAGGCGAGCCACGGGCGCTTGCGGCCGGTCTCGCAAAGCCTGACGCGCCATGCCGAGGCCGAGGCGCCAAAGGTCGCCGCGAACGTGTGCCGGGCGTACGCGAGCCGCTCGGCGCCGCTCGCCAGAGTCTTCGTCCAGGGAAGGACTGCGAATCGGACGAACCGGCCCGAGAGCACGACCGACAGGTGGGCGGTGTGGTTCGCTTTCTCGACCGCGAGCGCCTTGAGCGCCGCCACAGCGTTCGTCCACGGGGCGACGGCTTCTCGCTCCTCCAGCGCAATGAGGCGCTTTTCTTCGATGCGGCGCGGAATACCGCGCGCGTAGCGCACCGAAACCAGGCGGTCCGGGCAAAGCCCGACGCGCAGCTCAGGCCGCCACAAACGTGACACGGTTGATCTCCTCGAGCGTGGTTTCGCCCCGACGCGCGAGATCGAGCGCCGCCTCGCGCAGGCTCCGCGTGCCGAGCGCGTAGGCTGCTTTCTTGAGTTCTCTTGCGGGGGCGCGGGCGACGACAAGCTCGCGCAACTCGTCATTCATCACCAGGAGCTCCGCAATCGCCTTCCGTCCCCGGTAGCCGGTGCCGCGGCAGTGCGCGCAGCCCCTGCCGCGCCGGAAGTGGTACCGACCAGCTTCACCCGCGCCGATCCCCGATTCTTCGAGCAGCGGCGCGCCCGGTGCATCCTCCACCGCGCATTCACGGCAGACTACGCGCACCAGGCGCTGCGCCATCACCGCGTTGAGCGCCGAGACGAAGTTGAATGTGTCCACCCCCATGTGCATGAAACGGCCGATCACATCGAAGACGTTATTCGCGTGCACGGTCGTATAGACGAGGTGACCGGTGAGAGCCGATTGCACCGCGATCTCGGCAGTTTCCGGATCGCGGATCTCGCCCACCATGATGCGATCGGGGTCGTGGCGCAGAATCGAGCGCAAGCCCCGTGCGAAGGTGAGGCCCTTCTTTTCGTTCACCGGGATCTGCAGCACCCCGGGCAACTGGTATTCGACCGGGTCTTCGATCGTGACGATGTTGTCCAGGCCCTTATTGACTTCCGTGATCACGGCGTAGAGCGTGGTGGTCTTCCCGCTTCCTGTCGGGCCGGTGACAAGCAGCATCCCGTAGGGTTCGGAGGCGAGCCGGCGCAGGCTCTTCACGATCCCCGGGTCAAAGCCAAGCTGATCGAGCGTCAGCCCGCGTAGCTGATCGGAGAGCGCTTGCTTATCGAGGATCCGCAGCACCGCGTCTTCACCGAATACGCTCGGCATCACCGAGACCCGCAGGTCGATCTCGCGGCCTTTGCTTCTCACCTTGAAGCGCCCGTCCTGAGGCACCCGCCGCTCGGCGATATCGAGCTCGGCGAGCACCTTCACGCGCGAGATCACCTGCTCGGCAAGCTCAGTCCCTTCGACCGTCCGAATGTGCGAAAGCACCCCGTCCACCCGGTACTTGATCGCAAGCCCCGTGCCGGAGGTCCTCAGATGAATGTCGCTCGCCTGCGTCTTGAGCGCGTCGTACAGGGTCGAATTGACGAGCTTCACTACCGGGCTTTCGGCCTCGCTGATCGCCTCGATCGAAAGCTCCTGGGTGCTTGCGCGCGGCGCGGCGTCCTCCGTGAGAGGAACCGCAACGCCGTCCATCGCCCGGAGGCCCTCCTCCTGCTGCGAGAGATAGGCGGCGACTTCGAGCGGGTGGGCAAGACGGTATTCGAACGGGCGCCAAATGCGCTCTTCGAGCCATTCGTGAACCGCCGTGTCGTATGGATCACCGAGCGCGACGAAGAGCTTCCCTTCGGCGCCTCGAAGCGCGACGCAGGCGCGCCGGCTTGCCTCCGGAAACGGAACCAAGTCGAACGCCGGCTCAAGTGCGCGCATCTCTTCGAGCGAAAGCGGCACGAGATGGAGCGCCACACCGAGGCGGCGCAGGAACTCCGTGCGAGGAAGCCCGAGCCGTTCTTCCAGGAGCTCCACGGCGCGGCGTCCGGTGCGCTCGCGCTCGGCGAGTGCCCAGCGCGCCTCGGCCACGGGAATCGACGCCACGGACTCGAGCCGCGCGTTCACTGGATGCTGCCCGCAAGTTCGAAAATCGGCATGTACATGAGGACCACAACAATACCCACTGCGGCGCCGAGGAAGGCCATCAGCACCGGTTCGAACACACGCACAAATGCGTCCACCGCGCGCGCCGTCTCGTCGTCGTGAAAGCGCGCAATGCGCTCCAGCATCTCGCCCATCTGGCCGCCACGCTCGCCAACGAGCATCATCTGCTTCGCCAAGGGCGTCGCGAGGCCCACGGCTGCGAGCGCGGTCGAAAGGGGTTCGCCGCGCTCAACGCGGGTCCGTGCCGCGGCGAGCTGCTCCCGAAGGTGGAAGGCCAGCAGCCCCTGCACCATGTCGGTCGCTTGAACGATCGGCACCCCCGCGCGAAGGAGCATTCCGACCGTCCTGTAGAGCCGCGCCAACTGATAGATTCTCATCCGCTCGCCGAGCAAAGGCAGCCGCCAGAGGCGCTCGTTCGCCCAGGCGCGCACCGCGGGCTTGCCAACCGCGTATATCGCGCCAGCGACGAGAGCGATCACTGCGACAATCGCAAGTGCTCCATGCGCCTCGATCCAGTGCCCGAGCGTGAGCAGCAGCTTCGAAAAAAACGGCAGATCGATCCTGATGTCGTCGTACACGCGCGCGAAGCGCGGCACGACGTAGAACATGAGAAACGCGAGGACGAGACTCCCGACGACGATCAGGATCGCCGGATAGATCGCGGCCGAAACCACCTTCTTTCGCACCCGGTCAAACTCTTCCTCGTAGGCGATGAAGCGGGAGAGCGCCTCCTTCAAGTTCCCGGTGCGTTCGCTCGATTTGACTGTCGCAACATAGAGCGGCGAGAAGTGCTCCGGGAAGCGCCCGAGCGCCTGCGAAAAGCGCTCGCCCTGGAAAAGCGACTTCAGGAGTTCGCCCAGCACCCGCTGCGGTTCGCCGGAACGGCCTTTCTTTGAGAGCGCCTGGAGCGCTTCCACAAGGTTGAGGCCCGCTTCGAGCAGCGCGAGCAGCTCGATCGAGAACTGCACGGCTGGAAATCGGGCGCGGTGCCCGAGGAGCGATCCCAAGCCGAACGAGCGCGCGGCGATACTGAGCACCGCGTAGCCGCGTTGCCCCGCAAGGTCTCGGGCGAGCGCCTCGCTTGCCGCCTCGAGCTCAAGCGCGACCACCTGCTTGCGGGGGTCAACGGCCTTCACTTCGAAGCGCATGGCCTTCAGTGATTCGTGATGTCGGCGTTCTCGCCGCTCCCGCCCGGCTGGCCGTCCTTGCCGTAGGAGAGGAGATCGAATTCGGCTTTTTCTCCCGGAGCCCGGTAGACATAGGGCTTGCCCCATGGATCGAGCGGCACGGCCTTCTTCAGATACGGTCCGTTCCAGTTCGCTTCGTTTGCGGGCCGGGTGACCAGAGCTTCAAGCCCTTGCTGCGTGCTGGGAAAGCGGCGCACGTCGAGCCGGTACTGGTCAAGAGCTTTTTCGAACGCGTCGATTTGCGCGCGCGTGACCTGCACTTCGGACTTCCCGACCTGGGAGAAATAGCGTGGTGCTACATAACCGACGAGCAGCCCGATGATGACGATCACCACCAGCAGCTCAAGCAGCGTAAAGCCGCGACGCCCGGCGATCCGGCCCAAATTGACCCTCCTTTGAGATCGCGACAGCCCAAGAATGTTTTCGGCGCACCGTAGCCAATATCGCGGCAATACGCAAGGGGATTCGCGCAGCTGTCAGGCAACGCCCTACATGATTTGTCATATTCGCCCGACAGAATTCAAGTTAAGGGTACGGGTAAATTTCGAGCAACAAACCCAAAAGCATTCCCGCTTGGTCCTAGATGTGGAGTATTGCGGGGCGTAAGGTTTTTCCTAAATGCGGTCCCAAGCCAAAACGGTCCGAAAATTCCCGGGGCAGGTCAATCGAGCGTGTTGACATGCGTACACGGTTACCAGGGAGTTTGCGATCGACCTTCTGACCCAATCGCAAGAATCCTGCCGAAATGTGTGCGTTAACGCACGTACTGAAGCGAATTTACTGGGTGGACCAGCACCGCAGCTCCTCAATCGGACGTATGGTAAATAAGTTGAACAAAAAGGTGTCGCCAGGAAAGAGAAGCAGGAGCGGCTGGAGCAGGTAACGGGGAAATCTTTCGTTTCGGTGTAGACGCGCGAAGCGCTCGCTTCGCGGGTAAGGGGGCCGCTTGCGCTTCAAATCGGTCGGCGTTCGTCGCGTTACGGCATCTGCACCCCAAGCTGCGCGGCGACTGTGGACGAAGGACGAGTGAATTCGTCCTGCAGCGCGGTTCGCGGAGATCTTCGGTTGGATGGATTTTCTCGGAAGTCGACGGCTCATCGGATAAGCGCAGTACGAGTCTTTAGGGGGATACCGTGCATACGGCAATCAAATCAGTGACGCGACCTCTCCTCATTGTAGTCGCGACGGTCGCGATCGGCTTCGGCCCTGCGTCTTCCTTCGGACAGTGTGTCGAAAACGGTGGCACCCAAGTGTGCAGCGTTTTCCCTCGGAAACCCTACACCTACAGTCTCTGCGATGAAGCAGCTGCCTATCTTGCGCGCATACAAGCTTGGTGCAAGGCCCGAGGGGGGGTGCCGCAACCCGATGGTAGCTGCCCTGGCGCCACGCCGGACACTGAGGGAAACCTGGATTCGCGCTCGGTCGCGTTCGCGCAATATCTGTATCCCGCGAAGTCGTGCTCGGAAACGTATGACACGGGTTGGGGTCAGACGTTTTTTTCGAATTTCTGCTTGAGCGGGAGCCCTGCGTACGATTCCGATGGGTACCTCAAAACAGACTTTCGCAGGATTGGCGTGACGTGCGTACAAGACGGGCAGCCCCCCGTCAATGAAACGATTTCCGCCTTCAAGTCAGGTTTCGCGGAGGTTTCCTGCTCTAACGGAGGGTCAGGGCTTTCTCAAATTCTTGGACCTTGGGGATGGACCTGCACGGGGAAGAACGAGTCGTGCGGGACGGGCAGCTGCGGGGTCGGTACTCCTCCTCCGGGCGTCGGCAATCCGATTACGCCGGCGGTGGGGATCAAGGTTCTTGCGGAAACCGATTACCGTCACGCGAAGGGGCTCACGTTCACGCGCCACTATCACTCATTGGGCTTCTTCGAGCCGCGCATCCCGCCGGACGCAATTCCGGCCGGCCGGCACTCGGAAAACCGCTTTGCATTCGCCTGGCGCTCCAATTTCGACAAGCGCGTCATGCCTGTCACGGTCTATGCCCCCTACAACATCACGACCGCTCTGACATTGCCAAGCGGAGAAGTGCAGTACTTCAATAGCGCCGGAACAGAATTTTTCAACTACCGGGGCGCGGCCGGAACGCTGGTCACGGTGGCCGGGGGCTACTACTACAAGGGGCCAGAGGACACGGAATTCTACGGAACCGACGGAAGGCTTCAGTCGATCACGACGCGGACCGGGCAAACGCTCACGCTCACCTACAGCGACGGCACAAGTGGCCCGAACGGTGGATTCGCGGTGGACACGGCAGGGAACCCAACTTCGGTGATTCTTCCTGCGAACCTTCTTATCCGCGTCACGGATTCCTACGGCAATGTCCTGTCGCTTAGCTATGACCCAAGCGGTCGCGCGATTGTGATGACCGATCCAGGAGGCGGGCGTTACATCTACACCTACGACGTGTCGACGAATCTGACTTCGGTCAAGGACCCGGACAACCGCACGCGCACCTATCGCTACAACGAGCCGGCGAACATCGTTGGGGGCGGCTCGCTTCCCCACGCCCTCACCAGCATCGTGGACGAGAACGGTGTTGTATGGGCGAACTACAAGTACACGTCGTCCGACGCGCGCGCTGTATCGACCGAGCACGCGGGCACAGTTAACCAGTATCTCCTGACTTACAACGCGGACAGTACGACAAGCGTCACTGATCCGCTTGGCACGGCGCGCACGTTCGGGTTTCTCACGCAAGGAGGGATTTCGCGCTTCACGGGCGCGTCGCTCGCGGGCGGCGCGGGGTATGGCGTCGGCGTGCAGAACCGCACCTACGACGCGAATGCGAACGTCGCCTCGCAGACCGATTTCAATGCCATAAAGACCTGCTACGCGTACGACACGGTGCGTAATCTCGAGACGGTGCGCGTCGAGGGCGTTCCATCTGCGACAAGCTGCTCCACGGTTACCGGATCGGGTGCATCGCTCCCCGCCGGAAGCCGCAAGATTCTGACCGAGTGGCATGTGTTGAGCGCGTCCGCCCCGCGCTGGGGCCTGCCGGTCCGAACATCCGAGCCCGGACGCCGGACCACATACGTCTATAACGGCGATACATACCAGGGAAGCCCGGTGACCTGCGCGCCGGCGGGCGCAATCATCACCGACGGCTCGCCCTCGGGACAGCCGATCGGCGTGCTGTGCACGAAGATAGTCCAGGCAACCACTGATATCAGCGACGGCGCGCAGGGATTCAACGCCACCCTTGTGGGTTCGCCAAGAACCTGGGCCTACACCTACGAGGCTCACGGCAACACGCTCACCTCGGACGGCGCTCGCACGGACGTGGCAGACGTAACGACGTACACGTACTACGGGGACACCGACCCCGATCAGACAAAGCGCGGCAATCTCGCCACCGTCACCAACGCCGCCAGTCATGCCACGAACCTGACCGCGTACAACGCGCACGGCCAGCCGCTCACGATTTCCGATCCGAACAGCCTTTCCACGGCGCTCACCTATGACGTTCGACAGAGGCTGAAGAGCCGCAGCGTGGGCGGGGAGCTCACGAGCTACGACTACGATTACGTGGGCGAGCTCACCAAGGTGACTCTGCCTGACGGAAGTTTTCTTTCCTACAGCTACGACCCGGCGCACCGGTTAACCGCCATGCAGGACAACCTGGGCAACCGCATCGCCTACACGCTCGATGCGATGGGGAACCGGACCCAGGAGCAGGTGTTCGACCCGGGCAGCCAGCTCGCGCAGACGAGAAGCCGCGTCTACTCGAACCTCAACCGCCTCTTCCAGGAGCTCGGCGCCGCGAGCCAGACGACCGAATATGGCTACGACAATCACGGCAACGTGACGAGCGTCAAGGACCCGCTCAACCAGATCACCGGGAATCAGTACGACGCGCTGAATCGCCTGAAGCAGGTGACGGACCCCGGGACAGGCGTCACGCTCTACGCCTACAACGGGCTGGATGCGCTCACGAGCGTGACCGACCCGAGGACGCTCGCGACGAGCTACACGGTGGATGGGCTTGGAAACCTCAACCAGCAAGCCTCGCCCGACACAGGCACCACGGTCAATACGTACGACGCGGCCGGGAACCTCGCCACGCAGACCGACGCGAAGAACCAGGTGACGACCTACGCCTACGACGCATTGAACCGCGTGACCCTCATCACCTTCCACGACGGCTCGAAACAGACCTACGTCTACGACCAGGGCACGAACGGCCTCGGGAGGCTCACGAGCATCGAGGAGCGAAACCCCTCCAACCAGGTCGTCGCGCTCACGCAGTACGGCTATGACCAGAAGGGGCGCGTCACGTCCGAAACCCGCACGGTGAACAGCATCGCCTACCCCGTCGCCTACAGCTACGACAGCTCGGGGCGGCTCTCCGGGATGACCTATCCGAGCGGCAGTACCGCGACTTACGGGTTCGATTCGCTCGGGCGGGTGAACCAGGTCACGACGACCAAGGACGCGCAGTCCCTGGTGGTGGTGCAAAACGTCCAGTACCACCCCTTCGGGGGCGTGAAGAGCTTCACGCTCGGCAACGGCCAGGTCTACAGCCGCACCATCGACACCGACGGCCGGATCGCCTCCTACACGCTGGGGGCGGCGAACTACACCATCGGCTTCGACGCGGCAAGCCGGATCACGGGAATCGCGGAAACCGGAAACCCACCGAACACCAACACCTACGGCTACGACGCACTCGACCGGCTCACTTCGGCGATCCTGCCCTCGAACACGCTTGGGTACGGCTACGACGCGGTCGGGAACCGTCAGACCAAGACCGTGGGCGCAGCGACCGACACCTATACCTACGGCAGTGCGTCCAACCGCATCAGCACCATCACGCCGGCCTCGGGTCCGGTGCGGAACTTCGTCTTCGACCCGGCCGGCTCGACCACCAACGATGGCTTGAACTCCTACGCCTACGACACGCGGGGGCGCATGCGCCAGGCCACCGGGAGCTTAGGTGCGACCGACTACCAGGTGAATGCGCTCGGGCAGCGTATCCGGAAGACCAATAGCTCGGGGGACACGGTCTATCAGTACGACAGCCGGGGGCGGTTGATTGCCGAGGGCACCGCGGCCGGGGTTCTACGAAGGGAGTACCTGTACCTGGGCGACATCCCGGTTGGTGTCGTAATCGCACCGTAACGCACAGGACAGGGGGAAGAACATGAAAACGACTGTCCGTGCACTCGGTGGACTGCTTGCGCCCAAACTTGCGCGCTTACTGCTCGTTGCCGCCTTTGCGACACTGCCCATCGCGACCGCCTACGGGGCGGTGACGGTGACGCTCACCGCTCCGGCGAACGGGGCGGTGTTCACTGCCGGATCCAATATCACGCTGAGCGCCACGGCAAGCGCCACGCAGGGCTACACGGTGAGCAAGGTCGAGTTCTTCCACGGGGGAACGAACTTGATCGGCACCGATACGAGCTCGCCCTACAGCATCA
>CAZYVT010000036.1:0-34727 GCA_964651335.1 uncultured Enterobacteriaceae bacterium
ATCCTGCACAACGACGTCTTCAGCGGCGGCAACCAGAACAATGACGTCGCCGTGTTCAAGCCCGTGTTCCACGGCAGGAAACTCGTGGCGTGGGCGGCGTGCAAGGGCCACCAGGCCGACATCGGCGGCGCCGTGCAGGGCGGCTACAACCCGGAGGCGCGCGAGGTGTGGCAGGAGGCGCTGCGCATCCCGGCAGTCAAAATTGTCGAGCGGGGAAAGCTCAGGCGCGACGTCTGGAACCTGATCTTCGCCAACATCCGCCTGAAAATCGTCGAGGAGGACATCAAGGCGCAGATCGGCGGGGCCACGGTCGGCGAGCGCGGGGTGAAAGCGCTCGTCGCGCGCTTCGGCCTCGCGCGCCTGGACCGGCTGCTCGGGTTGCTCTTCGACAGCACCGAGAAGATGGTGCGCAAGGAGATCGCCGCGATCCCGGACGGCACCTACCGCGGCGAGTCGTACGCCTTCTACGACGGGGTGACCGAAGGCACGAAGATGAGGATCAGCCTCGCCGTAACGGTGAAGGGCGAGGACATCACCTTCGACTTCACGGGCTCCTCGCCCCAGACCCCGGGATTCGTCAACGCGCCGCAATCGGCCACCGCCTCGGCGCTACTGCTCACGTTCCTGATGCTCATCCGCCCCGACATTCCGCACAACGCGGGCCTGCTGCGCCCGATCCACATCGTCAATCCCGAGGGTTCGTTCCTGAACGCGCGCTTTCCCGCGGCGACGACCTTCGGCAACTCGATCACCGGGCCCACCTCGGACGCGATCTTCCGGGCCTTTTCCCATGCTCTGCCGCAGATGGTGACCGCGGGCTGGAACCGGTTCCTCGGCTTCGCCGTCTCGGGGCACGACGCGCGCCACGACCGGCCCTACGTTGATATCCTGTTCCTCGCGCTCAAAGGCGGTTCCGGCGCGACCTCGGGCGCCGACGGCTACGATCACATCGGCCTGATCAATTGCGCGGGCGGAATCCTGGCGCAGGACTACGAGATGTTCGAGATCCACGATCCTCATTTCCTGGTGAAGCACGAGTACCTGCCCGATTCGGCCGGCGCGGGGCGCTGGCGCGGCGGCCTGGGCGTCGTAACCGAATTCGTGATGCGAGGCGAGAACGTGACCGGTGTCGCATTCGGCGACGGCGTCGAGGAGGAGGCGCGTGCCTTCGGTTTCTTCGGCGGCAGGGCCGGGGCGCGCAACTCGATCACCCTCACCTTTCCGGATGGAACCGAGCGGCAGGCGAAGTCGAAGGAAATCATTCGCGGCATCCAGCCTGGAACGGTGTTCAACCAGAAGGCGGGCGGCGGCGGCGGATACGGCGAGCCGTTCGAGCGCCCCGCCGATGCGGTGCTCGCGGAGGTGAAGGACGGGCTCCTCAGCATCGAGGCGGCGCGCGCCGATTATGGCGTCGCGGTCGATGCGGCGAGTTTCACGCTGGACAGGGCGCGCACCGCGGAACTGAGGAAACGGTGAGCGCACCGCATATCGATCACATCGGAATCCTCGTCGCCGACCTGGACGCGGCGCTCGATAGGCTGAAGCCGCTGTTCGGCAGTCCGGCGGAGGTGAAAGAACTCGCCGACGTGGGCCTGCGCGTCGCCGAATTCCACGCGGTGAACGTGACGATCGAGCTGCTGCAATATGTCGGCGAGGCGCAATTCGCCCGGCGCGTCATGGGCGAACGGCTCGGGCTCAATCACATCTCGGCACGCGTCGAGAACGTCGAGCGCTCGCTTGCCGCGCTTGCCGCCGCCGGGCATGCGCCGATGCCGGGTTTTCCGCGCCAGGGCGCGCACGGCCGCGTTGTCTTTTTCGAGCCGGACCCCGTGTCCGGTCTCCTCTTCGAGATCTGTCAGCCGGAAACGAAGAAAGAAACGGAGTAGTCGGACATGGACCTGAATCTCGAGGGCCGCAGCGCCCTCATCACCGGCGCATCGAAGGGAATCGGCTTTGCGATCGCCGAAGCGCTCGCCGCAGAAGGCTGCCACCTCCATCTGGTCGCGCGTTCGCGCGCCGACCTGGAATCGGCCCGCGACCGGCTCGCGAGCCGCCATGGGGTCAGAGTAGAAATGCATCCGATGGACCTCGCCGAGCGCGGGCGCGCGAAGGAACTCGCCGCGACATGCCCGGACGTCGATATCCTGGTCAACAATGCCGGCTCGATCCCGCGCGGGACCGTCGAGGAGATCGACGAAGAGCGCTGGCGCGCAGCGTGGGACCTGAAGGTATTCGGCTACATCAACATGACGCGCGAATTCTTCCGCCTGATGAAGGCGCGGCGAAGCGGCGTGATCATCAACATCATCGGCAATGGCGGCGAGCGTCTCGACGCAGGCTACATCGCCGGCGGCGCCGGAAACGCCGCGCTGATGGCTTTCACGCGCGCGCTCGGCGGCTCGAGCGCCGAGGTCGGCGTGCGCGTGGTCGGCATCAATCCGGGGCCGGTGGCGACCGAGCGCCTGATCGGCTTGATGCGCAGCGCTGCGCAGTCGAAGTTAGGCGATCCCGACCGCTGGCGCGAGCTGGAAAAGTCGTTTCCCTTCGGCCGCGCGGCATCCGTCGGGGAAATCGCGGCGACGGCGGCGTTGCTCGCGTCCGACCTTTCCTCCTACACCACCGGCACAATCGTCACGATCGACGGCGGCATGGCAAATCGCGGCTCGCTAATATGATGCGGAGCTTGGCGGAGATCTGCGCCTGACGATCCGTCCGGGGTTCGGAGGCGTAAAATTGGCCCCATGAGCGATGCGCTCCTGCGCGAATGGGTGCAAAACTGGGCTGGCGTCGGCAAGGAGCTCGAGGCGATCCGGCGCCGCGAGCTGGAAACCATGACCGACCAGCAGGCGCGCGAGGCGGCGTTGGATCTGCTCAGTATTCCGCTTCCGGCCGACTTGCCACCTCGTCTCGAGTCCGGACTCGTGGAGCAGCAGCGCTGGTTCTCCAAGCTCCACCCGAAGACATAAGGTCCGTCCTCAAGGCGGCCCTCGAGGTGCAGGAATTCCTTCGCGCCGGCGGGGAACGCTACTGCGTGATCGGCGCCATCGCCCTTCAGCGCTGGGGCGAGCCGCGCGCCACTCGCGATGTGGACATTACGCTGCTGTGCCCATTTGGTAGCGAGGCCTCCGCGGCAGACCGGCTGCTCGCGAGATTCAAGCCGCGGATCGAAGGCGCTCGGGAGTTCGCGCTGCAGAGACGTGTCCTGCTTCTTTGGGCTGGCGACGGGATCGGATTGGACGTCGCGTTCGGCGCGCTGCCGTTCGAGGAGCGTTGCGTCGCAAGGGCGAGCGACTGGGAACTGTCGCCAGCGATCGTGCTGCATACCTGTTCTGCCGAGGATCTGGTGGTGCTGAAGACCTTCGCGGGCCGGGGTCAGGATTGGGTGGACGTGAACGGCATCCTGGTGCGGCAGCGACGATCGCTGGATTGGAAACTGATACTTCAGGAACTCGCGCCGCTCCTCGAATTGCGCGAGACGCCGGAGAACCTGGACAGGCTCAACCAGCTGAGGCTGCAGGTCGAGGAGAGTGCGCGACGATCGTGAGATTCAGCGCGGCGGGCGGTGATGTTCACGGCATTGCCGCCGGCCACGGTGTAAGTCCGCTCGCTTGGGCGCCACGCCACAGTTCGCGGTCATAGGTCGCCACGACGACCGCCTCGCCCAGCGTTTCGCACCAAAACAGCGCCGTGGCGAGATGCACGGCATCGTAGCCGCGCAACCCGTGCTGCCAAGCGAGCGACGCTGCACGCGCGGCGAGCGGCTCGGTGAGCTGCAGACGGATCAGGTGTTCCCAATCGACATTGAAGGCATCGAGCGCCTTGGTCGCAGCCTCGCCCGTGACGAGTCCGATGCGCGCCGCCTTCGCCAGCGCCGCGGCCACCTCGGCGCGGCTCACCACCGCCGTGCCAACGGCGCGGGCCGCGCTGATCAGTGCCGCGACGTCCGCCGATCCCGCTTCCGCGACGTAGCGCTTTACGAGTGCGCTCGCGTCGAGGTAGACGATCAATCGCGTTGTTCCACGAGCAGCCGCGCCACGCTGCCGCGCGCGCGCGCCTTCGCCACCGGCACGCGTGGGCGGAGCTTGCGTCCGTTCCACTGCGCCTGCCCGGTTTCGCGCATCGCGGCGAGGCGTTGACCGAGCTCCTGCCCCAACGGCACGATGCGACCGATCGGCACGCCCCGGTCCGTGATCACCAGCGACTCGCCCTTTCGGGTGAGGCGCAAGTAGTGGCTCAGGCGGCTTTTCAGTTCGCGGACGCTGACGTGTGCCAAGCCCATCTCCGGCTCCCGGGTGCTTTGCCCAATGTAGTCACATTATAGCGCTTTGTAGTCACGTCAGCAAACAACCTGATCCTCAGCGCGGCGGGCGGTAGAGCCCGGCGTGACGCAGCATCCCGAGGACGCGCGCAAGTGCGTCCTTGCGGTACGCCGCGAGATCGCGCCCGCGATAGTCGTAAAAACCCTCGCCGGATTTCAACCCAATCCGGCCCTCGCGCATCAGCCGCTCGACGATCGCGGGCGGAGCGTAGCGCTCGCGGCTCACGCGCTCGGCGAGGTAGCGGCTCGCGTAATAGAGGATGTCGTTGCCGCCGTAGTCGATGAATTCGACCACGCCGAGCGCGGCAAAGCGCAGGCCGAGGCCATAGCGGGTCGCCTTGTCGATCTCTTCCGGAGCGACGCCCTCCTCCACCATGCGCGCCGCCTCGTTCATGATCAGAGCCTGCAGGCGCGGGACGATGTATCCCGGCGTCGCACCACACAGCACCGGAACCTTGCCGATGTCTTCGAGCAGTGCGCGCAGCCGCGCGACGACCCCGGCGGAGGTGCCGGGATGTGCCGAAAGCTCGACCAGCGGGATTACGTAGGCGGGATTGAGCCAGTGCGCGTTGAGCATGCGCTCTGCGTGCGTGACGAGGGGCACGAGGTCGGTCACGAGGACGGTCGAAGTGGTCGAGGCGAGGATCGCCTCCTGCGGCGCGAGCGCGCAGATGCGCGCCAACACGTCGCGCTTCGCTTCGATCGTCTCGGTCACCGCCTCGAAGACCACGTCCGCCGAGCCAAGCGCCCGCGCGGCGCCGGACTCGGGGACGAGCTGTATGCGCGCCAAGACTCGATCGACCGCCTCCGCCGGCATCGCGCCTAGATCTGCAAGCGTCGCAAGGCTTGCGGCCATTTCCTCGCGCGCGTCGAACTCGAGTTGCGCCCAAGCCGCCGCGTCACGCGGCTTGAGATCGACCACATCGACTTCGTAGCCGCCATACGCAAACGCAAGCGCGATGCCGCGCCCCATGCGCCCCGCGCCTACGGCAGCAATCCGTGCGCTCATCCGGGTCCAGCGACGAGCAGTTGCTTCAGTTCGTTGCGCGACAACGACGAAAGACCCAACGCCTCGAGCGTGCGCGGGCCTTCGCGCAGATCGGCTCCGAGGATCGCGCCCGCCACCGCCAGCAGGCCGTTCGCCAGCGGCGCGGCGCTACCCGCCCAACGGGCGACCGACGCAAGAAAGGCAAGCCCGAGGACCGTGTCCTCGGTCATGTAGCGGTGTGCATGCAGGTCGATCGGCTCGCGCCAGTCGCCCGAGTCGACCAGCTTCTGGTGCGCGTCGCCGTACATCCAGCGATCGCTCGTGTAGTGGTCCGACAGCGGAAAGTGGGGCGGCGCGTAGCCGAGCGACTCGCGCACGGCGATCCGCTCTGCGTCGAGCCGGTCGGTGACCGCGCGCACCGAGGGCTGCGTGCCTTCGTTGTGGATGTCCCAGCGCTCGAAGTGCTCGAGCGGCGCCGCGTTCATCAGGATGAGCGGCGGATGGATGATCGGCCCCGCATTCATGAGCGCGCCGGAAAGCGCATCGCCGCAACGCTGCGCCGCCGGATAGGCGCGGCGGATCACTTCGAGCGCATGCGCCGAGCGATTGGCCGGATAGACGCCGGTGGGCAGCCGCTCGGCACGGATGGTGATCGCGACTTCGGCGGGTCCGCGCTTGCGCGCGAGATACGGCAACGTCCCGGTCTCCGCGAACGTGACCTCGGCGCGCGCGCCGACCGCGCGCGCCGTCTCGGCCATGACATAGCTGCCGAAGGTGCCGGGCGGCAGGAACACGACCTGCCCGTCGGAGAGGTGCGGCGCCATCGCGCGCGCGATGTCTTCCTGAGCAGTCGCGGGCGATGGAACAAGGATCAATTCCGCGCCGCTCACTGCTTGCTCGATTTCCGCGGTGACCTTCACAATCGGCACGTCGCGCGTGCCGCGATGGTCGATCAACCGGATCGAGCTGCTTAGCTTTACCGGCGCGAGCGCCGCTGCATCGCGCCGCCAGAGGCGTACCTCGTGCCCCTGCTCGGCGAGGTCCGCGGCGGCTGCGTAGCCGCCGTTGCCGCCGCCGAGCACCGCGATTCTCATGGTGGGATTTTGCCTCGCCGCGCGACGAACCGGCAGGCCGCTTCGCCCGTCGCGGCGCAGATGCTCTCCTCGCTCTCGGCGGGTGCGTCGAACACGCGCGCCGCCACCGCGCGCAGCATTCCCTCGATCGCCGCGCACACCGGCGCCGTCGACGGGCCGTGGCCATGCGCGAACGGGCTGTTGTGCACTTCGAGGAGAAGCTCGCCGGTACGTTCGCGCGAAAAGCGCCACGCGCCCCAGCCGAGCTGCGCCGCCTTTGCCGCTACGCTCCCGAGAAACCCCTCCGGGTCCTCGGCGGCGTAACGCGCCGCCGATCGGCCGCCGAATTGCGCGACCGACTCGGCAAAGGCCCGCAGTGCCTCGCTGCGTGCAGGCTCCGCCAGCCGCTGAAAAATTCCCATCAGCGAGTCGTCGCGGATGAGGAGGTAGCGCGCATCGCCCTCGCGCAGCTCGCCGTGCGCGGTGTCGGCATTCACGCGATGACTCTCGCCCCGGCGAGCGAGTCGATCTCGGCGACCGCGAACCCGGCTTCCGCAAGCACGCGCCGCGTATCGCCGGCGTACTTGGACGGAAACGCGAGCTCGCTGTGCGCCTCCGGCAGATCCACTGCCATCGGCTGCATGCGCACCGGCCGGCCTCCGGGCATGACGGTGCGCGTGAGCTTGTCGCGCAACTGCGGCAGCTCGCGCACCTGCCTGATGTCGAAGATGCGCGTCGCCGGAATGGTCGCGCCTCGCAAGTCGGCAAGGATCACCTCGACCGTGTGGCGTGCGGTCACGGTCGCCATGTCGCGATGAATCGCTTCGCGCTCCTGGTGGCGTCCTTCGTTCGTCTTCCTCACCTCGTTCGCCACCGGCGCGAACTTCGTAATCTCGGTGAGCCGCTTCCACTGCGCGTCGCTCCCGATCGCTAGATAGACGAACCCATCCGAGGCCGGATAGACGTTGGTCGGGATGAACTTGCGGTGCTCGTTCCCCGCGCGGGTAATCTCGTTCGGCTCGCAGCCGAAGTCGATGAGCGGCAGCACGGTGATGAGCCAGGAAGCGGCAGCCTGCAGCATCGAGATGTGGATCTCCTTCCCGCGCCCCGTCTCGGCGCGTTCCAGCAGCGCGAGCATGACGTTGGCATACACCTCGTCCCCCGCCTTGAGGTCGATCACCGGCAAGCCCATGACGGTGGGCGGGCCCTGCGGATTCCCGGTGACCTCCATGTAGCCGCACATTGCCTGGATCACCGGGTCGTAGCCGGGTACATCCGGATAGTCCGGCCCCATCGCCGAGATCCCTGCCCAGATGAGATCGGGCTTGACCGCGGCGAGCGTCCCGTAATCGATGCCGAGCGCTTTGTAGCGCGAGGGCACGGTGTTGCAGCAGAACACGTCCACATCGAGCAAGCGGATCAACCGCCTGAGAACTTCCTGACCGCGTGCGTCCTTGAGGTTCAACGCAATCGCTTCCTTGCCCACATTTGGCGCGATGAAGTAGCTCCGGCGGTCCTCATCCGCGACACGCCCCCCGATATAGCGGTTCGGATCGCCGGGGAGCGCGCTTCCGGAGGGTGTCGCCTCGATCCGAACCACGCGCCAGCCGAGCTGGGCAAAGCGCAGCGTCGCCGAAGGAAGCGACAGCGCCTGCTCCAGACTGAGGACCGTGCGCCGCTTCACGCAGGGACGTTCCAAACGGGAGATTCGAGTTCTCCGTGCAGCGCGCGGTAAACGCGCTCAGGCGTGAAGGGGAGCGACGTGATGCGCACGCCGGTGGCGTTGCAGATCGCGTTCGCGACCGCGGCCGCAACGCAGATCGCAGGCGCCTCTCCGACCCCCTTTGCGCCCTGCGGACCCTCGCCGTCCATGGTCTCGATGAAAGAGATGTCCATCTCCGGCATCTCGGGCGCGGTCACGAGCTTATAGTCGCGGAAGCTTGGATTCCTGACCACGCCATTCTCGACCAGCAGGTTTTCGGTGAGCGCGTAGCCTTGTCCCATCACCACGCCGCCCTCGATCTGGCCTTCGATGCCGAGCCGGTTGATGACGCGCCCGACGTCGTGCGCGCCGGTGATTCTGAGCAGCCGCACGATGCCGGTCCGCGTGTCCACCTCGATCTCGGCGACCTGCGTCGCCCACGCGTAGGCGGCCGACACGTCGCCCTTGAACTGCCGGTCCTGGTGCTTCGAGGGCGGCTCGTAGTAAAAGCTCGTCATCACGAGCTCGGCCTTGTCGGAAAAGTGCAGCGAGCGGATCAGCTTGCCGAGCTCGAACAGCGCTTCGCCGCCCGCTTTCAGCACCACGTGCCCTGCGCGCAGCTCGAGCGCCTCCGCCGCATGCCCGGACTTGGCGACTGCCGCGGCGAGGATCTTGCTCTTCGCTTTCTTCGCCGCGCCGATCGCCGAGTTTCCGGCGATGAAGGTGGTGCGCGAGGCGTGCACGCCGACGTCCCACGGTGTGATGTCGGTGTCGTTGTTGACCACGGTCACGGCCGAGAGCGGCAGCCCGAGTTCCTCGCACACGAGCTGCGCGAGCACCGTCTCCGAACCCTGGCCGATTTCGGAGGCTCCGGTGATCAGCGTCAGGTGAGCGAAGTCGTCGATCTTGAGGATCGTGCCGCAGCCGTCCGACGGATAGATTTTGGCGCCGCCCCCGACATGCAGCATCGAGGCGATTCCGACGCCGCGCTTGACCGGGTTGGCTTCGTGGCGCACCGCCTGGTTTGCGCGGCGCTTCGCCTGGTAGCCGCTTCGCCCGGCCGCCGTTGCGAGACAGTCTTTTAACCCGCAGGTCTTGAAGTGCATGCCCTGCGGCGTCACTTCGCCCGGCTCCTGCGCGTTCTTCAGGCGGATTTCCAGCGGATCCATGCCGATCGCCTCGGCGAGCCGGTCCATGTGCGCTTCCACGGCAAAGGTCGCCTGCAGGTTTCCATAGCCGCGGAACGAGCCTGCGTACGGATTGTTCGTGTACACCGCCTGGGTGTGGTACTTGCAGTGCGGCACGCGGTAGAGCGACGAAATCGTCTGCATCATGACGAAGGGCGTGGTCGCTCCCCACGATGTGTAGGCGCCGTTGTCGTGCACGGTCTCGACGCTGCGGAAGGTGAGCGTGCCGTCCTTCCTGCATCCGGAGCGGAGCTTGAGCAGCACCGGCTGGCGGGTCGGCGAGGCGAGAAACTCCTCCTCGCGTGTGAACACGAGCTTCACCGGACGCTTGGTGATCTTCGCCAGAAAGATCGCAATCGGCTCGAACGGGTAGATATCGAGCTTGGAACCGAAGCCGCCGCCGATTGGCGGCTGGATGATGCGCACGCGGCCGGGATCGATGCCGAGCAGGTCGGCGAACTCGCGCTTGTGCAGGAACGGGACCTGGGTGTTCGAATACAGCATCAGATTGCCGCCCGGGTCGAAGTCGGCGATCACGCCGGACACGCCCATGCAGCAGTGCGTAACGTAATGCAGCTTGAACACGTCCTCGACCACGGTGTCGGATTCGCGCTCGCCCTGCGCCACGTCGCCCTGCTCGTAATCGAACGTCATCGCGATGTTGTCGGGCTTGCCGGCGAATGCGACGGGAGTACCGGGCTTGAGGCTCGGGCTGCCGTTCGCGCCGTGCGGCTCGGGATGAATCAGCGGCGCTCCCGGTTTCAGCGCCTCAAGCGCGTTCGTCAGCACCGGGAGCGGCTCGTATTCGACGCGAATGAGCTTCAACGCCGCTTCCGCGATCTCCTCGCTGTCGGCCGCGACCGCCGCAACCTCGTCGCGGAGGCTCCGCACCCGATCGGTCTTGAGCGGCAGATGGTCCTTCGCAACGCCGATCGGTCGCTGCCAGGGTACGTCCGCGGCGGTGATCACCGCATGCACGCCGGGCAAGCGCTTCGCCGCGCTTGTGTCGATCGAGCGGATTTTCGCGTGCACCTGGGTGGAGCGCAGGATTTTCGCGTGCAGCTCGCCCGGCAGGTCGAGGTCGTCGATATAGCGTGTCTTGCCGCTCGCCTTGTCCGGCGCATCCAGTTTCGGGATGCGCTTGCCGATCAATGAAAAAATGGGGTCAGAGTCGAATTTCCTAGTTTCCGCCATATACACCCCCCGGGAAATTCGACTCTGACCCCATTTTTGCAGCGGCCGGGGTGGTAACCGCTTCGATCGCTTCGATGATCTTCCGGTAGCCCGTGCAGCGGCAGAGATTGCCTTCCAGGCCGCGCTTGATCGCCTCGACGTCCGCCTCCGGTTGCTTGTCGAGCAGGTGGCTCGCTTGCACCATGAATCCCGGCGTGCAGAAGCCGCACTGCACTGCGCCGTGCTCGACGAAGCTCTTGCGCAACGCCTCGCCGCGCGCGCCGGACACCAGGCCCTCGATCGTGACCACGTCGCGCCCGTCGCAGTCGGCGGCGAACATCAGGCACGAGTTCAGCGTCACGCCATCCACCAGGACGGTGCACGCGCCGCACTCACCCTCGCCGCAGCCGTATTTGGTGCCGGTCAGCCCCAATGACTCGCGCAGCATTTTCAACACGCTCATGTCCGCGGGCACGGACAGCCGCGTCTTCACGCCATTGAGGGTGAAATCGATTTCAGCGCTGGCTTGCATCCTCGAGCATCCTTCGCAGATTGTTGCGGATCATTTCCGTCCGGTACCAGGCCGAGGCGCGCACGTCAGAGATCGGATGCACTTCGGCCGCGGCCGTGCTGACCGCAGCTTCGATCGTGAGAGCGTCGAGCACCTTACCTTCGAGCACCGCCTCGGTCCGCGGCGCGCGCACGGGGGTCGGAGCCACCGCGCCGAACGCAATCCGCACGTTGCGCAGGTGTTTCCCCTCGCGCACCCCGCCCAGCCCGATCGAGACTCCGGAGACGTCGAGCGCCGGGCGCGAGCCGAGCTTGTAGAACTCGCCGAGAAAGCCTGCGGGCGTTAACGGCACTTCGATCGCGACTAGTAGCTCGGAGGCGGCGCGCGTCGTCCTTCCGGGTCCGGTGAAAAACCCTGACACCGGAACCGTGCGCGTTTCGAGCACGCCGTTCGGTTTGCTCGAAAGCACCACGCGCGCATCGAGCACCAGCAGCGGCACCAGCGTATCGCCTGCGGGCGAGGCGTTGCACAGATTGCCGCCGAGGGTGGCTGCGTTGCGGATCTGGTCGCTCGCGAAGTGGTCGCAGGATTGCCACAAGATTCCGAAGCGCTCCTTGACCAGCGCGCTGTCCATCAATTCGGTGATCGTGGTGAGCGCTCCGATTCGGACCAGCGCGCCCGCCTGCTCGATTCCGCTCATCCCGGGAATGCGCCTGATGTTCATCAGCACCGGCTGGAATTTCGCGCGTCCGGCCTGGGTCTGCGGCATCAGGTCGGTGCCGCCGGCGAGGATGGTCACGTTTCCCGCGCGCAGGATCTCCGCAGCTTCGTCCAACGAGCGTGGCGCGACGTACGAAATGGGGTCAGAGTAAGATTTCTCGTTTTCCATAGTTCGTTGCGTCAAAATAATCGTACTCTGACCCCAATTCAGAACCTCACCGGCTCCCGATAGCGGCCGTAAACCGAAGCGAGCTCGCGCGTGATCTCGCCCACGGTCGCGTAGGCCTGCACCGCCTCGACCACTGCGGGCATGACGTTAGCGCCTTCCTGCGCCGCGCCACGCACGCGCGCCAGGGTTTCGGCGGCTCGCTTCGCATCGCGCCCGGCGCGCGCGGCGGCGAGGCTTTCGGCCTGACGGCGCGCGTCCTCCTCCCTGTACGGATGCATCTGCACATCCGGCTCCTCGGACTGCTCCGCGCGGTAGCAGTTGACGCCGACCTTGCGAAACTCGCCCGATTCGATCGCGCGCTGCATGCGGTAGGCCTGCGCCGAGACCCGGGCTTGAACGGCACCCTCGGCGATCAACTTCACGATGCCGCCCTCGGCATCCACTTCGGCCATGAGCTGCTCCATCTTCCGGCGCATCTGGTTGGTGAGCGTCTCCACATACCACGAGCCGCCGAGCGGATCGACGGTGTCGGCGAGCCCCATCTCCTCGATCAGGAGCTGCATGGTCCGCAGTGAGATGCGCTGCGCGTATTCGGTCGGGATCGTGTAGGCCTCGTCGAAGCAGCAAAGCGCCGTGGTCTGCGCGCCCGCGAGCGCTGCAATGAGCGCGTAGTACGCCCCCCGCACGATATTGACCTCCGGCTGCTCGAACGTGAGGCCCCCGCCCCCACCGCCCGCGATCATGCGCAGCCAGGCCGACTCCGGCTTCTTCGCGCCGTACTGTTCCTTGACGATCTTCGCCCACAGGCCGCGGCCGGCGCGGTACTTGCACACCTGTTCGAAGATGTTGCCGAAGACGTTGAAGTTGAACGACAGTCTTCCGGCGAACTCGTCCACGTCGAGGCCGCGCGCAATGACCTCGTCGGCGTAGGCTTTGGCAATGCAGAAGGCATACGCCATCTCCTGCACCGGGTCGGCGCCCGACTCGCGGATGTGGTAGCCGCACACCGACACCGGGCTGTACTTCGGCGCCCGCGCGGCGCAATACTGGATGGTGTCTCCGACCAGTTTCACCGAGGGCTCGACCGGATAGATCCAGGTGCCGCGGCCGATGAATTCCTTGAGGATGTCGTTCTGCGCGGTTCCACGGAGGTTCTTCAGGTCGTAGCCGCGCTTCTCGGCCATCGCGAGATACATCGCGATCAACTGCGGGGCGGCGCCGTTGACAGTGAGCGACACCGTGATCCGGTCGAGGTCGATGCCGTCGAACGCGATCTCGAAGTCGCGCAGCGTGTCCACAGCCGTGCCGACGCGCCCGACCTCGCCCGCCGCGAGCGGGTCGTCGGAATCCAGCCCGCACTGCGTCGGCAGGTCGAACGCCACGTTGAGGCCGGTCTGGCCGTTGGCGATCAGATAACGAAAACGTTTGTTCGTCTCTGCCGGATTGCCGAAGCCGGTGTACTGGCGCATCGTGTAGGGCCGGTGCCGGTACATGAGCGGATGGATGCCGCGCACGAACGGATATTCCCCGGGATTGCCGATGAAGCCGTCGCCACCGCTGCGCTCGACGTCCTCCTTCGTGTAGAGCGGCTGGATTTCGATCCCGGACTCGTTCACCACCGGCCGCATGCCGGCACGCAATCTGTCGTTCATTGCACGTTCGCCTTCACGAATTGGACGATGTCGTCGAGGCGCGAACTCGACGGAAAGATGCCGCGAAAGCCAAGCTCTCGCAGCCGCGCGTGATCCTGCTTCGGCAGGTTTCCGCCGATGACCCAAAGTTTGTCGCTCAATCCCGCCTGCTCGAGGAGCGGCTTGAGCTTTTCGCAGAACGGCACGTGCGAGCCCGCCATCGAGGAAAGCGCGATCACGTCGGGGTCCTCGTCCTGTGCGATGCGTGCCACGGCTTCCGGCGTCTGCCGCAACCCCGTGTAGATCACTTCAAAACCGGCATCCATCAGCGCGCGCACGACCACCTTTGCGCCCTGGTCGTGGCCGTCGAGCCCCGGCTTTGCGAGGACGACTTTGATCGGTCGATGCAGATTCATGCGGAGACTTCCTTGGCAATGATCAGCTTCAGGATCTCGCTGGTGCCGCCGCCGATCAGGGTGAAGCGCACGTCGCGCAGATAGCGCTGCACCGGATATTCCATCGCGTAGCCGTAGGAAGCGAATACGCGCGCCGCCTGATCGCAGACCTGCGCCGCGGTTTCGCTTGCAAAGAGCTTTGCCATCGCCGCCTCCTTGTGGTGCGGTTTCCCAACGTCCCGCAGCCACGCCGCGCGATACACGAGCTGCGTTGCGGCTTCGAGCCCCGTCGCCATCTCGGCAAGCTTCATCTGGATTGCCTGGTAGCGATTGATCGTCTTGCCGAATTGCCTGCGTTCGCCGGCGTAGCGTACTGCGGCAGCGAGCGCGGCGCGGGCGACGCCAATCGCCATTGCGCCGGTGATGATCCGGATTTCCGCGAGCGTCTTTCGCAGATGGCCCTCGCCGTCGCCTTCTTCCTTCGACAGGCGGTGGCTGTCCGGGACGAAGCAGTCGCTCAGGGAAAGCTCCGAAGTCGGCAGCGCCCAGACGCCCATCTTTTCGATTGCGCGGCCGATTTCCAGCCCCTGGAACGAACGCTCGACCAGGAAAATGGTGAGCTTTTTCTCCGCGCCGGCCTTGGCGAAGACGGTGAAGAAATCAGCCACCGGCGCCGAAGTCACCCAGGTCTTCTGCCCGTTCAGCACGTAGCCGCCCTCGACCTTCTTCGCGTGCGTGGCGATCCCGTCCAGATCGCTGCCTGCGTTCGGCTCGGTCATGCAAATCGCACCAATCTTGTCGCCCCGCAGGGCGGGCTTGAACAGGCGATCCAGGACGTCGGCGTTACCAAGCAGGTGCAGGAATTTCGTTCCCATGAGCGACTGCATCGCCGCGCAGCCGGCAAGCGACATCGAGCCGCGCGCGATTTCTTCCAGCGCCAGGCAGAACTCGGCCAATCCCGCGCCGCTGCCGCCGACCTCCTCCGGATAGCGCATCGCAAACAACCCGAGCCGCGCCAGTTCGCCGAAAAGCGCTTTCGGGAAGGCGTGCGAAGCATCCAGCGCTGCCGCCTGCGGGACGATGCGCTCGTCGGCGAAGCGCGCGAACGCGTCACGCACCTGGCGCTGCTCGGATGTGAGCTCGAAGTCCATGCGCTTTCTCAGGCCGACACGGCCTGCCGAATGTTGTCCTTTTGCACCTTGCCGAGCGCGCTGCGCGGCAACTGGTCGAGAAAACGGACTTCGCGCGGATGCTTGTAGCGCGCGATCCGTCCCTGGAACAATCCCAGGACCTGCGCTTCCGTCATCTGCGCACCAGGCTTAAGCACCACCGCGGCGATCACGGCTTCTCCCCAGCGCTCGTCCGGGCGCCCCACGACGCATGCCTCCTGGATCGCCGGCGATTCGAGCAGGACGTTTTCCAGCTCCGCGGGATAAATGTTCTCGCCGCCGGAGATGATCATGTCCTTCTTGCGCGATACCACAGTGAGGTACCCCTCGCCGTCGAGATGACCGACGTCGCCGGAGTAGTACCAGCCGTCCCGGAGCGCCTGCGCGCTCTGCGCGGGTGCATTCCAGTAGCCTGTCGAAACATTCGCCCCGCGCACCAGGATTTCGCCGTCGCGACCCGCCGGCAGCTCGCGTCCTTCGTCGTCGACCACCTTCAGCTCGCAATGCAGCGCCGCCACTCCCGCCGAGCCTGCCTTGCGCTCCGCGTCCTCCGCGCGCACGTAGCTCGCGATCGGACAGGTTTCGGTCGAGCCGTACACCTGCACCAGCGGCACTCCGCGCGCGTTCACCATGCGTACAAACGCTTCGGGTACGATCGTCGAGCCGGTGGAAATCATGCGCAGGCTGGAGAGGTCCGCGCTCTTCCAGCGCGGGCTTTCCATCATCGCCATGAGCTGCGCCGGCACCAGCACCGCCAGCGTGATGCGCTCGCGCTCGATCGCGTCGAATGTCGCCTGGACATCGAACTTGGGATGCAGCGTAACACTTGCTCCCGCATGCAGCGCGGGCGTGGTCTGGATGTTGAGGCCCCCTACGTGAAAGAGCGGCAGCGTGGTGAGCACGCGGTCGGCGCTCGTCAGGTCGTGCATGTGAGCGCTGTTTACCGCGTTCCAGAAGAGCGCACGCTGCGTGAGCACGACGCCCTTGGGCGCACCGGTCGATCCGGACGTGTAGCAAAGCAGCAGCGGCGAATCCTCATCGCCCTCGCGCTTCGCGGTCCCGCTCGCCGATCGCGACAGATCGTCCCAGGCGAGCCAGCCCGAAGGCGCTGCACCCAGCGCCACCATGCACGTCGCGCCAAGGCCCGCTTCGATCGTACGCACGTGCTCCACGAACGCAGGTTCCACGAACAGCGCACGCGGCGGGCAATCGGCGAGAGCGCGCGCATGCTCCGGCGCGGCGAGCCGCCAGTTGAGCGGCGCAAGCATCGCGCCCAGCCGCGCGCAGGCGAACAGGATCGCCAGCATCTCCGGATTGTTCAGGCCGAGAAAAGCAACCGCGTCGCCCCGCTTGACGCCGAAGCCCTCCAGGATCGCCGCCACGCGCGCGATGCGCTGCGCGAACGCAGCGTAGCCGACGTCCTCTCCGCCGAAGCGGATCGCAGTCTTCTCCGGCGTGAATGCCGCGTGCCGCTCGATCCAGTGGGACAGGTCCACGCGGAAATTTCCTCGCTACGCGTCGCAGACCTCGAGCACGACCGCCATCGCGGTGTCGCCCGCAGCGCAGCCGGTGAACAGCCCGTAGCCGCCGCCGCGAAGTGCAAGCTCCTCGATCAGCTCCATGACCGCGCGCGTACCCATTGGCGCCTGCGGATGCCCCCACACCAGCGAGCACCCAAAGTTGTTCATCTTTTCCAGGCCGACCCCGGTGGTGCGCGAAAACAGGATGTCATTCAGCGCGAACGGATTGTGCGTCTTGATCGCCTTCATCTGGTTGATCGTCATCCCGGCCTGCGCGAGCGCGCGTTCGGCCGCCGGAATCGGCGCCTCCGGCATGTACGCGAGCGCAGCGCGCGACTGCCCGAACCCATGCAGGCGCACGCGGATCTTCGGGTCACGGCTGAGTTCTTTAACGCGATCCGGCGTCGCCAGCACGATCGCCGCGTTGCCGTCGGCCGGATGCGTCTGCGCGCCATAGGTCACGGTGCCGCCTTCCAGCGCCGGCCTCAGCTTCGCCAGCCCTTCCGCGGTGGAAAAATTGATGCCCTCGTCTCCGGAAATCGTCGCCGCAGTCTTGCGGTAGGCCGAGTCGGGAACCTCGAACGGCAACGTCATGTAGCGCTTCTGGAACGCGTGATCGTCGGCAAGCGCCTCGCGATACTGCATTTCGCGCCTGAGCACCACCTCGTGCTGCTCTGTTGTCGCGATCTTGTGCTTGGCCGCCACGTTCTCGGCGGTCCGTATCATCGCGTGCGGCCCGAGTGGATCGCAGTTGAAGTTGTCCATCACCCAGTCTTCGTGCGCTCCAGTGCCGCCGGGCCCGCGAGGATTGGGGTAATACAGATGCGGCCCGTTCGAGGTGCGGTCGCAGGTCACGGTCAGCGCTGCTTGCGCCAGACCGCATTCGATCTCCTGCACCCCGGCGAGGAGCACGCGCACTCCGGTCGCGCAGGCCTGCATGAGGGTGGGCCCGCCGATCTGCCCGGCTCCCGCGAGCCCTGAGAGCCACGGCAGGCCGAAGAACGAATGTTTCTGCGGCACGCTGAAGCCGAGTGCGCCGTAGTCGAACGCGCTCACCGGAATGTCCCGCCGGCCGAGCTCCTTCCTGGTCACATGCGCCGCGAACTCGACCGAATTGAGGTTTGCAAACGCCCCCTGCCAGCGCGCGAAGGGCGTGCTCCAGTAGGCGCCATAGGGAATTTCCGCCTTGTAGGCCATTTCACGCCTTTCTTTCCAACAAGATCGACCTTGCCTTCGAGAGGTGCGCAAGCATCGCCGCCGCGGTGTCCTCACCGTCCCCGGCTTCGAGCGCCTGCAGCAGCCGTTTCAGCCCCTTGAGCACGACCGCTCGAACTTCGGCTTCTCCAAGCGTGAACGCGCGCAGGTAGCGCACGTGATCGGCGTACAGCTCGATGGCGCGTGCCAGGCGCCGGTTCGGCACCAGCGCCATCCACGAGCCGCGAAAGCGGTAATTCGCTTCCATGAACTCGGCGCCGTCGCCCGCTTCGTGCGCCGCCGCCATGTCCTCCAGCGCCTTGCGCATTGGCTGCAGCCACTTGCGGCCCAGCTTACCTTCGGCAATTTCGCGCAGCGCTTCGGGCTCAAGCAGGAAGCGCAGCGCGTAGATGTCTTCGATGTCGCTGTCGGTGAGCGAGGGCACGGTGAAGCTGCGACCGTCGGCAACGACCAGCCCTTCGCTCGCCAGCCGCGCCAGCGCCTCCCGCACCGGAGTGCGCGACACGCCGAGTTGCGCCGCCAGCGCCGCCTCCTGCAGCGGTTGCCCGGTCGAGATGCGGCCGGCTCGCAGGTAGTCGCGCAGCGTCGCATAGACGCGATCGCCGAGCGGCTGCGGGCGCTCCAGGACCTCCAGCTTGGCGTTCATTCAGGGCTAGATTAATGTGTACCGTATACCGTATACTTCCGAAGCGGCATTGTCAAGGATACGTCGTGGCATTGCGCAGGACTGGAGATGCACCATGCGCGTAGGCGTGGATGTAGGCGGCACGTTCACCGATTTCGTCCTGCTGGACGACGCTACGGGGCGCCTCCACACCTACAAGTGCCTGACTTCCCCGCGTGACCCCTCGGATGCGATCGAGCAGGGACTCCATGGCCTCGCCACGCAGGCGCCGGGCTGCATCGAGCGGCTGGAGGAAGTCATCCACGGCACTACGCTCGTCATCAACGCCATCATCGAGCGCAAAGGCGCGCGCACCGGGCTGATCACCACGCAGGGCTTTCGCGACGTGCTGGAACTGGGGCGCGAGATCCGCTATGCCGCCTACGATGTGTTCGCCGAGTTTCCCGAGCCTCTGGTACCGAGGCAGCGCCGCCTTGAAGTGAACGAGCGTCTGCGCGCCGACGGCAGCGTGCTGCGATCGCTCGATGAGACGCAGGCGCGCGAAGTCGTTCGCTCGCTGGCTGGAATGGGCGTCGAATCGGTCGCCGTGTGCCTTCTCAATTCATTCGAGAACCCGGTGCACGAGCTGGCGCTGAAGCGCCTGCTTGCCGAAGAGTTCCCCCGCGCCTCGGTTTCCATCTCGTACGAGGTGCTGCCGCAGATCAGGGAATACGAACGCACCAGCACGACAGTCACGAACGCTTACGTCAAGCCGCTCACCGAAACGTACCTGAGGCGGCTGGAAGAACGCCTGAAATCGATCGGCTTTCGCGGCCGGCTCTTCATCATGCTCTCGAGCGGCGGGGTGACCTCGGCGCCGACCGCCGCCGAATTCCCCGTCCGCATCATCGAATCCGGGCCCACCGCCGCGGTGATCGCCGGCGAGTACTACAGTCGCCTGTTCGGTCTGCCCGAGATGTTCTGTTTCGACATGGGCGGCACGACCGCCAAATCGTGCCTCATCCAGGGCGGCGTAGCGGGCGTGGTACCGACATTCGAAGTCGGTCGCGTGCAGCGCTTCCAGAAAGGCAGCGGCCTCACGATCCAGGTGCCGGTCGTGGACTTGATGGAAATCGGCGCCGGCGGCGGCAGCATCGCGCGCCCCAGCCGCCTCGGCACGCTGCAGGTCGGCCCGCAGAGTGCCGGCGCGGAACCGGGTCCCATCTGCTACGGGCGTGGCGGCATCGAGCCTACGGTGACTGACGCCGATCTGCTCCTCGGCTACCTCGATGCCGAGTATTTTCTTGGCGGCACGATGAAGCTGGATGCGGTTGCGGCCCGGCGCGGCATCGAAGAGCGCGTGGCCAGACCGCTCGGCGTTTCCTTCCTGCAAGCGGTGTGGGGCATTCACGATCTGGTCAACGAGACCATGGCGGCAGCCGCGAAAACGCACATTGCCGAGCGCGGCGGCAATCCGAAGGTGGTCACTGTCGCCGCGTTCGGCGGGGCGGGACCGGTGCACGCCTACGGCCTTACGCGCAAGCTCGGTGCGCCGCGCCTGATCGTGCCGCCCAATGCGGGCGTCGGATCGGCGCTCGGGTTTTTCACCGCGCCGCGCGCCTTCGACCTCGTGCGCAGCCACAAGACTCCTCTACTCGCGGCCGATTTTGCGGAACTCGAGCGGCTCTTCCGCGAACTGGAGGCAGAGTGCGAGCGCACGTTGCGCAAGGCGGGCGCCGAGGGCCGGCTCGAGTTTTCACGCTCGGTGGAGGCGCGTTTCGTCGGCCAGGGCTCGGAGACCAGCCTGCCGATTCCGGAGCGGGAATTCACTGCACTCGATCCTTCCGCACTGCGCCGCCGCTTTGACGAAGCGTATACCCGCCTCTACGGACGCACCTATCCCGAGTCACCGGTGGAATTCGTCAACTTCTGCGTGCGCGCGAGCCTTCCCGTGCGCCTGTTGTCGTTGCCAAAGATCTCCGCAACGGGCCGTTTGAATGACGCAGTGAAAGGCGAGCGCAACGCTTACTCGCACATCGCGCGCGATTTCATTCCGTACACCGTTTACGACCGCTACAAGCTCGCACCCGGTGCGGCATTCCCGGGCCCCGCGATCGTGGAGGAGCGCGAGTCCACGGTGATCGTAGGCGAGGACGCAAAGGTCACGGTGGACGAGTACGGGTTCCTGTGGATCGACCTCGCGCAGGAGAAACGCCATGGCGAATAGAAACGCACAGGAGCCTCGGCTCCCGTACCCCAGGTTCGATCCGGTGACGCTCGAGATTCTCTGGCGGCGGCTGATCTCGATCGTCGATGAGGCCGACGCCGCGGTGGCGCGCACCGCTTTCTCCAGCCTCCTGCGCGATGCTCACGACTACACCTGCATGTTCACCGACCGCCGCGGGCGGGAACTCGCGCAGGGCACGTTCGCCACACCCGGGCAATCGGGCGCGATGGCGCTCGGTGTGAAGAAACTGGTGCAAGGGCTATCCGTGGAGACGTTCCGGCCCGGCGATGTCTTCATCACCAACGATCCTTGGGCGCTTGCCGGGCACCTGAACGACGTGTGCGTATTGAGCCCCATCTTCCATCATGGCCGGCTGGTGGCTTTTACTGCCTGCATCCTGCACCACTCGGACATCGGCGGGCGCGTCGCCTCCGACAACCATGATGTCTTCGAAGAGGGGCTGTTCATTCCGCTGGTGAAACTCTACGACGGCGGAACGCTCAACCAGGGCGTGCTCGATATGATCCGCTGGAATGTGCGCACGCCCGAGCAGGTGAACGGCGACATCCGCTCGCAGATCGCCGCCAATCACGTTTGCGCCGAGCAGATTGTGCGCCTGCTCGCCGAGCACAAATTGGACGGCCTCGACGATCTGGCCGACGAGATCATCGAACGAAGCGAGCGCAGCCTGCGCGCGGCGATCGCCAGGACGGCGCCGGGCGTATATCGGGCCGAGGGCGTCATCGAGCAGATGGAAGGCCAGCCGGACATCGTGATCCGCTGCGCGATCTCGATCGCCGGGAGCGACATCCTGGTGGACCTGAGCGGTTCCTCGCCGCAGGTGGACTGGGGCGGCAACGTCGTCTACAACTTTACCTACGCCTACGTCCACATGGCGGTGAAGAGCATTTTCGATCCGGATATTCCGAACAACGATGGAGCGGCGGCGCCGATCCACCTGATCGCGCCGGAAGGAACCGTGGTCAATTGCAAGTTTCCCGCCGCGGTCGCCGCGCGCATGCAGGTCGGCCACTTCATGACCGAGATCATTTATCGGGCGCTTGCCCAGGCGCTGCCCGGGCGCGTGGTGGCCGCAAGCGGCGGCACGCCGGCGACGATGCAGGTGTTCTACGGAAAACGCAACAACGGCGAGCCGTTCCATGCGGTGCTCATTCGCGGCGGCGGTCTCGGCGCAGGGGCTGCGCGCGACGGCGAGGGATGCTTCATCTTTCCGGCGAACGGCGCCAATACGCCGGTGGAGATTCTGGAGAGCGATTCGCCGCTGATCGTCGAGAGCCGCGAGCTGCTGCCGGATTCGGGCGGCCCCGGCAAACAGCGCGGCGCGCTCGGACGGCGCGAAGTTTTTCGTGTGCCCGATGACGCCTACGCGCCGCAGCCGCCGGTCAATCTCGCGATCCAGTCGGGGCGCTTCCGCCTGCCGCCTGAGGGGCTCTTCGGCGGCAAACCCGGCGCCAAGGCGCAGTTTCTCGTCAACGGCATGCCTGGAAATCCCTACGGCCTTACGCGCCTTCGCCCAGGCGATGTGGTCGTCATGGACGCGGCCGGCGGCGGCGGCTACGGCGATCCGCGCGCGCGCGACCGCGAAGCGCTCGCGCGCGACCTGCGCGAGGGCAAGGTAAGCCGCGAAAGCGCGCTGCGGGACTACGGGGCCTGACGGACAGGATCGCGATTCAGCCAGCGAGCAGGCTGAGTTTGCTTGCTGCCGCGGCGAGCGGAGAGTCCTTCGCTGCCAAAGGGATCTGGAGTCGTTCCGCCAGCTCCAGATAGGCCGCGTCGTAGGCGGAAAGCGCGTGTCGGCGCGCGACCGCGAGCAGCGCTGCGGGCGAGGCCGGCGGAGCGTCAATCCGACTTGCCAAGCGGGCCGCTTTGCGGACGATCTCGTCCACAAGTGCCGTCGTGAGGACTTTCCGCCGTTCGAGAACCGCCAATGCATTGGCAAATTCATATGGCCAGACCGAGGGTACCAGCAGCTCGTCCTTTTCGAGCCTCCGATACATGCGGTCCGTGTAGGCCGTTGCTTGGCTGCGCGAGAACCAGGCGATTACAACCGAGTTGTCCGCGACGAACGGCACTCAGTCGCGTCCTTCGGCAATCACCTCCCGGATCGAGATTCGCCTGGGAATCTTCACCCGGCGTGAAAGCGAGCGGATTTCACGCAGCAGCGATGTCCGCTCACGCTTGCCCGAAGGCGTCATCCTCACGATCCTCGCGACCGGCCGCCCGCGCCGGGTAAGAATCACCTCTTCGCCCGACAGGGCTTTCTCGACAAGCTGCGAGAGCTTGGACTTCGCTTCATAGATTCCCACGTCCATGGACGGCCTCGATTCTCATCTAGCTAGCTAGATCCTACCACGCGGCCGCGTCACGACGCGCCAGCCGAGCGGTCAGGAAGGTGGCCCGCGGCGCATGAGTGCCGCGCCGAGCTCGCCCTGCGCGCGGCGCAGCACCTCTTTGGTCGTCAGCCAGTCGATGCACGGATCGGTCACCGAGACACCGTAGCGCAGCTTCGCGAGATCCTCCGGAATCGGCTGGTTGCCTGCCTCGAGGTTCGATTCGAGCATCACACCCACGATCGAGCGATTGCCTTCCAGGATCTGGTGCACGCAGTCGTTGAATACAAGCGGCTGCAACGTGTGGTCCTTCATCGAATTGGCGTGCGAGCAGTCGACGACAATATTCGGCGCAAGCTTCGCCTTCGCCAGCGCGGCTTCGGCAAGACGCACGCTCACCGTATCGTAATTCGGTCTGCCGCCCCCGCCGCGCAGCACCAGGTGCCCGTAGCGGTTGCCCTTCGAGCGGATGACGCTCGTCTTCCCGGCCGCATTCACGCCGAGGAAACCGTGGGCGAGCGCGGCGGATTGGATCGCATTGACTGCCACCTCCAGCCCGCCGTCGGTGCCGTTCTTGAAGCCGACCGGCGCGGAAAGCCCGCTCGCCATCTCGCGGTGCGTCTGCGATTCGGTGGTGCGCGCCCCGATCGCGTACCAGGAAATCAACTCCGCGAGGTATTGCGGGCAGATCGGATCGAGCGCCTCGGATGCCGTCGGCAGCCCCATCTCCGCAAGCTGCATCAGCAGCTCGCGGGCGCGCAGGATCCCTTCGTCGATGCGGAACGAATCGTCCATACGAGGATCGTTGACGAAACCCTTCCAGCCGACCGAAGTGCGCGGCTTCTCGAAATACACCCGCATCACGAGCACCAGCGTCTCGCGCACCTCATCGGCAAGACGCCGCAAGCGCCGAGCATATTCGAGCGCCGCCTCCGGGTCGTGGATCGAGCAGGGCCCGACGACGACGAACAGGCGCGGATCCCTGCGCTCGAGGATTGCGCGGACAGCGCTGCGGCCGGCGAGAATCGTCTCCGCGGCAGCGTCGGTAAGCGGCAGGCGCTCCTGCACCTCCTCCGGCGAGGGAATCTCGACCATCGCCTCGACATTGACGTTGTCGAGCAACGCTTCGAGCGGGCTGCGGCGTGCGTTCATGGCAGCAAGCGTACACCCGTAGTACGCTAGGGGCGAGGAGACCTGCATGGCGATTCCCCATCAGACCAGAAGCTGCGCTTCGGGCGACGTATCGATTTTCTACCGGCGCCTCGGCCGGAAATTGGGGTCAGAGTCCAATATTTCGCCTGTCCGAAAAATCCACTCTGACCCCAATTTCCTGCCGATCCTGTTCGTGCACGGGCTGTCGTATTTTTCCTACGACTGGCTCGAGGTGGCCGCGGTGCTCGCCTCCGGCCGGGAGTGCGTCGCGATGGACGTGCGCGGCTTCGGCGATTCGGGCTGGAGCGCGGCGAAGGATTACAGCGTCCAGACGATGGCGCACGACCTCGCCAACCTTCTCGATCACCTCGGCTGGAAGCGCGCCGTGCTCGTCGCGCACTCCATGGGCGGGCGAAGCGCGGCGTACCTCGCGGCGAAAGAGCCGCTGCGCGTGGCCGGCCTCGTGCTGGTGGACTACTCGCCCGACAACGCCCCCGCGGGCTCGAAGCGCGTCGCCGAGACCGTAGCCGGTGTGCCCGACGTGTTTCCGACGGTCGAAGACGCAATGCGTCACTTCAAGGCCGATCCATCGAAGCGCGAGCGCTTCGAGGCCTATCTGAGGAAAGTCGCCGGCGGCTACGCCATCAAACGCGATCCTCATTTTCGCGATCAATTCCGCAAGGTTCTCGAAACCGGCGAGCGGCCCAAGCTCGGCGTCGACATGTGGCAGATTCTCGGCGAGGTCGCCTGCCCGACGCTCGTCGTGCGCGGAAGCCGCTCCGACCTGTTCGCCGCGGAGACGGTGCCGAAGGTGAAGGCGGCCAACCCGCGCGTCACGGTCGTCGTAGTGGACGCGCCGCACAATGTCCCGGGAGAAAATCCCCGGGATTTTCTCGCCGCCGTCAAGCCATTCCTCGCCAAACTGGAGGAGAAGCGCCATGAGCAAGCAGCCTGAACGTCCAGGTCACAGCCTCGCCGCCGTTCGCACCCGCGGCATCGATCATCTGGCCGTCGTCAGCGACGACATGCCGACCGCGATGGACTTCTACACCCGCGTGATGGGGTTCCAGTTGCTTCACGTGCGCCGGGTGCCCTACGAGCAGGACCGCTGGCAGCCGCCGTACGACAACCTGCGGCACTATTTCTTCAACATGGGCAACGATTCGCTGTTCGCGATTTTCGAATATCCGAAAGGGTTGCCGAAGCAGAACCGCGACCACCTCGGCGGAATGCAGCACGTCGCGTTTCACGTGCCCGCGGAGAAATTCGACGCCATGATCGAGCACGTGAAGAGCTGCGGCGTGGAGGTCATCGGGCCGGTGCCTCTGGGCGGGCGCTTCTGGTCGGCCTACTTCCTGGATCCGTTCGGAATCCGCCTCGAGATCGCCACCAGCCGCACCGAAACGCCGATGTCCAACGTCGAATCCGTGCTGCAGACCGAAGAGGAGGCGCGCGCCGAGCTGGAGACGCTGTTCTCCGATCCGGCGGAAGTAGAGAAGTGGCTAAAGCATATGCCGCTCAAGAAGGAGACGGTGGCAGCGTGACGCCGAGTCGCCGGCGTGCTCTCTCCCCTCCTTTCCAAGGAGGGGAATAGATTGAGCCGCGGCGAGTAAGCGATCTTGGGAGCGATTCTTGTCACCGGCGGGCTCGGCTACATCGGCTCGCACACGTGCGTCGCGCTCGCCGAGGCCGGCCATCTCCAGCTCGTCATCGTCGACAATCTTTCGAACTCGAAGCCTTCGGTGCTGGAGCGCATCCGCGAGCTGGCGCCACGTGCACGGATTAATTTTCATCGCGCCGACTCGCGCGACGGTGCGGCCCTGGATGCCATGTTTCAGGCGCACACGATCGATGCGGTGATGCATTTCGCCGGACTCAAAGCGGTTGGCGAATCGGTCGAGAAGCCCGGCGAGTACCGCGACAACAATGTCGGCGGCACGCGCTCGTTGCTCGACGCGATGCAGCGCCACGACGTGCGCAAGATCGTCTTCAGCTCTTCTGCGACCGTGTACGGCGAACCCGAGCGGCTACCGCTCACGGAAGACCATCCGCTGCGGCCGCAGAGCCCGTACGGCGAGAACAAACTCGAAATCGAGCGCATGCTCACTGCGAAATTGAGGTCAGAGTCGAATTTTCGGTACGCGTCGCTGCGCTATTTCAATCCGATCGGCGCCCATCCTTCCGGCCGGATCGGCGAGGACCCGCAAGGCATTCCGAATAACCTCTTTCCCTACCTCACTCAGGTCGCGATTGGAAAGCTGCCGAGGCTGCGGGTGTTCGGCAACGACTATCCGACGGCGGACGGTACCGGTGTGCGCGATTACATCCACGTGATGGACCTCGTCGCGGGACACGTCTGCGCACTGCGATACCTGGAAAAACACGGACAATCCATCACGGTAAACCTCGGCACCGGGCGCGGTTACTCGGTGCTCGACGTGGTCAATGCGTTCGAGCAGGCCACTGGAAAGAAGGCACCACTCGAAATCGTCCTTCGCCGACCGGGAGACGTCGCCGCCTGCTTTGCCGATCCCTCGCTTGCCGCGCGCGAGCTCGGCTGGCACGCGACGCTCGGGCTCGACGACATGTGCCGCGACGCCTGGCGCTGGCAGTCGATGAACCCAGCCGGCTACCCGTGAACAAATGGGGTCAGAGTAAGATTTTCGCCCCGCAAATCTTACTCTGACCGCATTTATAATCTTCCGACCTCAAGGAGGAGATGATGATCAAGCTTCGCACTACGGCGCTCGCCGCAGCGATCGCCGCGCTGGGATTCGCTACCAGCGCATCTGCACAGACCGAACTCAAATTCACCACGTTCGTGCCGCCGACACACGGCTTTGTCGTGGACGTGCTCGAGCCGCTCGGCAAGGACATCGAAAAGCGCAGCGGCGGCAAGGTCACGGTGCGGGTGTTCGCCGGCAACTCGCCGTTCGGCAAGACGGAGAACCAGGCCGATCAAGTCAGGCAAGGCGTCGTGGACGTCGCCTGGGGCCTGAACGGAATCCCGCGCGGCCGTTTCCTGCGCACTTCCATCATGGAGCTGCCGTTTGTCGCCGAGTCGGCGGATTCGGCATCGAAGACGCTTTGGTCGATGGTCCCCGGAACGCTTGCCGAGGACTACAAGGGGTTCAAGGTCCTCGCGGTGCACTGCCATAACCCGGGCCTGTTCCACACCCGCGACAAGAAGATCGAGAAGCTCGAGGACGTGAAGGGTCTCCGGATGCGTGCCCCCAACCCGCCGACGCAGGCGTTGCTGCAGCACCTCGGTGCGACGCCGGTCGGCATGCCGCCCACGCAGGTCTACGAGAATATCGAGAAGGGCGTCATCGACGGCGCGGTGTTCCCCTGGGACGCGATCAAGGGATTCCGGCTGGAAAACCTCCTCAAGCATCACTTCGACGCGCGCGTGTACAGCTCGTGCTTCCACGTCGTGATGAACGAACAGAAGTACGCGGGCCTCGCGCCCGAGGTGAAGAAAGCTTTCGACGAGACCACCGGCCCGGTGCTGGTCGACAAGTTCGGCGACTGGTGGAACCGGTGGGACCAGGCGGGTCTCGACGCGGTGAAGCCGCTCGGCCATGTCATCGTGCCGGTGGCGCAGCAGCAGCGCGAGGCGTGGCGCGCGCAATTGAAGCCCGTCATCGACGGACAACTCGCCGAGCTCGAAAAGGCCGGCGTCGCGAACGCGCGCGCGATCTACGACGAGATGCTCAAGCGCGTCGCCAGCTTCGTGAAGAGGTAGCCCTGGCGGGAACAAACAGCGCAGGCGGAAGGAAGTAGCGCAGGCAGAAAGAATCAACGCAGGCGCGAAGAAGTAGCGCGGGCGCGAAATCAGGCGATGCCGTCGTCCCCTCCTCGTCGAGGAGGGGTGGCTGCGCAGCAGCCGGGGTGGTGAGTGCGAATCGAAATCTGGCGTATGCTTTCCCTTGAGATTATTGACGGCAGCAGCGGGCGCGCGGCGCGCCAAGCACGGATGTGCAAAAAGGCGTAAGTGAGAGACGACGAACCACGTTTCTCTTTCCGGGAAGCATTGATACGAAAGCTCGCTGCACGAAGCGCGCGCATCGGCATCGTGGGTATGGGCTACGTGGGGCTGCCACTCGCATTGCGCTACGCGGAAGCGGGCTACCCGGTCCTGGGCTTTGATATCGACCGCACCAAAGTCGGAAGCTTGAACGCGGGGCGCAGCTACATCGATCACATCCCGTCGGAGTCGATCGCCGCAGCGTGTGCACGCGGCTTCGAGGCAAGTGACGACCTCGCGCGCGCACCGGATGCCGATGCCTTGATCATTTGCGTGCCGACACCGCTGGACAGACACAGGGAACCGGACCTGTCGTTCGTGATCGGCACCACCGAGACGCTCGTGCCTCATCTGCGAGCCGGGCAGGTCGTGTCGCTGGAGAGCACGACGTACCCCGGGACAACCGAGGAGGAACTAAGGCCGCGAATCGAGGCACGCGGCCTGATCGTCGGCGAGCAGGTCTTCCTGTGCTATTCACCGGAGCGCGAAGATCCCGGGAATCCCGACTTTGTCACCAGGACCATCCCCAAGATCTGCGGCGGAACTACCGCGGCGTGTCTCCAGGTCGGCATCGCGCTCTACGAGAACGTGATCGACAAGGTCGTCCCCGTCAGTTCGACGCGTGTCGCCGAGATGACAAAGCTCCTGGAAAACATCCATCGGGCCGTGAACGTCGGCCTGGTGAACGAAATGAAGGTCGTTTGCGACCGCATGGGAATCGACCTCCACGAGGTGATCCGCGCGGCGGCGACGAAGCCGTTCGGATTCGTACCCTACTGGCCCGGTCCGGGACTCGGCGGACACTGCATCCCGATCGATCCGTTCTACCTCTCGTGGAAGGCGCGAACCTACGGCGTGAACACGCGCTTCATCGAGCTCGCGGGCGAGATCAATCGCGGAATGCCGGAGTGGGTGGTGAACAAACTGTGCGCGGCGCTCAACGAACGCGGGCGCGCGATCGTGGGCAGCCGGATTCTCGTGCTCGGGCTCGCATACAAGAAGAACGTCGGCGACACGCGCGAGTCGCCCGCGGTCGCGTTGATGGAGCTTCTGGTGCAGCGGGGCGCGATCGTGGAGTACTCGGATCCGCACGTACCCGTGTTTCCCCGCATGCGTGAGCATCATTTCGAACTGGGAAGCGTTGCGCTCTCGCCGGAAACCATCGAATCGTATGACGCGGTCCTGCTCGCCACGAATCACGATGCGTTCGATTACCCGCTCATCCAGAAGCACGCGCGTCTCATCGTCGACACCCGAGGCGTGTATCTTGCCGCGGCTGAAAAAGTGGTTAAAGCATGATATGCGACAGCGCTCGCCGCGTTCTCAAACCGGGCTGAAAGGAGGGAGGTAATGATTGTTGTGCAGGCGCGGCGGTCGCGCGCCACCTCGGGTGTGAGAACGCGATTCGCATAATCGCGAAATTGGAGTCAGAGTAAGCGTACTCTGACCCCGATTTCCGAATTGGGATCTGACCCCATTTTCCGGCTCGCCGACCGCATCGCCGCCTGGCTCGCCGCCGCGGGCGTGGCGGCGCTCATGCTCACGATCGTGGTCGTGATCGCCGACATCTCGGCGCGCAAGAGCCTCGGCTTTTCGATCAAGGGCACCATTGACCTGACGCAGCTCGCGCAGATGGCGTGCGCGTTTCTCGCGCTGCCCTACGTATTCCTCCACGAGTCGCACATCAGCGTCGACTTCTTCACCGACCGGCTCGCGCCGCGCGTGGTGGCGGCGGTGAAGGGAGGCGCCGCTCTCGTCACGCTGGCGCTGATGCTCGCCGTCACCTGGTACTCCTACGCGCAGGCCGTAATCCAGATCGGCCAGGGCGACAAGTCCGTCACCCTCGGCATTCCGATCCTCGCCTATTGGCTGCCGACGCTCGCCGGCATGACGCTCTCCTGCGCCGCGCTCGTGCTCGTCGTCCTGCGGCATTTCGCGCAGCCGCTGACAAGGACATCGGGGTCAGAGTAAGCGTACTCTGACCCCAATTTCCCCACTCATGAGCGGTCCCGCGGTCGGCGCGATCGGCTTCGCGGCGGTCCTCGCGCTCATCGCGCTGCGCGTGCCCGTCGCGATTTCGATGGGCGTCGTCGGCGCGCTCGGCTACGGAATCGTCAACGGCTGGTCGAGCCTGCCGTTCGTTCTGGGCCGCGCCCCGTTCGAGTCGGTGTTCCCGGTAAGCCTCTCGGTGCTGCCGCTTTTCATCATGATGGGCGTCTTCGCCGCGCACGGCGGGCTCTCGAGGAGCCTATACACCACGGTCGCCGCGTTCGTCGGCCACTTCCGCGGCGGGCTTGCGCTCGCCACGATCGGCGCCTGCGCGATCTTCGGCGCCGTATGCGGCTCGGCAATCGCCACGGCGGCTACCATGGCCCGCGTCGCAATGCCCGAAATGCGGCGCCTCAACTACGACGACCGTCTTGCCTCGGCCTCGGTCGCCGCGGGCGGAACGCTCGGTGTGATGATCCCGCCCTCGATCCTGTTCGTGATCTACGGCCTGATGACCGAGCAGTCGATCGGCAAGCTCCTCGCCGCCGGAATTCTCCCCGGAATCGTCGGCACTGTGCTCTACATGCTCGCGGTCACCTATTCCACTGCGCGCAACCCCAAGCTCGGTCCCGCCGCCCCGCGCGTTCCCTGGCGCGAGCGGCTCGTCGCAGTAAAGAGCGTGTGGAGCGTGGCGCTCCTTTTCTTCGCCGTGCTCGGCGGAATGTATTTTGGCTGGTTCTCGCCCACCGAAGCAGCCGCGGTCGGCGCATTCGGCGCCGTACTGCTTTCCTGGCTCTCGGGCAAGCTCTCGCGCGGCGGCTTCATCGACGCGGTAAAGGAAACCGCCGCCACTACCGGCATGATTTTCATGATCCTGATCGGCGCCGGGATTTTTAATTACTTCATCGACACGACCGGGCTGACGGATGCGCTCATCGGCTGGGTGAAGGATCTCGGCTGGAACCGCTGGGGCGTGATGTTCGCGCTGATGGTGATGTACATCATCCTCGGCGCGCTGATGGATGAACTCGCGATGATGCTGCTCACCGTCGGCGCGGTGTTCAAGCTGGTCACGGCGCTCGGCTTCGACCCGATCTGGTTCGGGGTCATGTTCGTCACCGTGTGCGAGATCGGCATGATCGTGCCGCCGGTCGGCATCAACCTGTTCGTCATCCAGGGCGTGACGGGCCTGCCGCTGCAGACCATCGTGCGCGGCATCACCCCGTTCGTCGTCGCCGACTGCGTGCGCATGCTGGTGATCGCGCTCGTGCCCGCGCTCGCGCTCTGGCTGCCGAGCCGCATGAGCGGCTAGAACAATGAGAGCAATGGTAAACTGCCACCATGAAATCTACCATTGATACGGCGGGGCGGGTCGTCATTCCCAAGGCGCTGCGCGTGAAGCTGGGCTTACTTGGCGGCCGCCCGGTCGAGATCAGGGAGCGCGAAGGCCGTCTCGAGATCGATCCTGCCCCGACTCCGATGACCCTCGTACGCCGTCGCGGTATCCGCGTGGCAGTACCGGGGCGCAAACTACCGCCGCTTACCGACGAAATCGTCAGGGACACGATCGAACAGATTCGGCGGTGATCGCAGTCGACACGAGCGTCGTTGTCGCCGCATTCGCGTCGTGGCACGAGGGCCACAGCAGCGCGGCATCGGTGCTCGCCCGAAAGCCGCGTATCCCGGCTCACGCGTTGATCGAGAGTTTTTCGGTCCTCACTCGGCTGCCCTTGCCCCACCGAGGACCGCCCGAAGTCGTGCGCCAGTTCCTGACCGAGGGGGGCGATCTACGACGCGCTGATCGCCGAAACCGCGAAGCACGCGAACGCGACATTGCTGACTCGGGACAGGCGCGCACTTCCAACCTACGAACGGCTCGGCGTCCGATTCGAACTGATAGGGTGATCGGCGCGGCCGAAAATCTTGCTCTGGCCCCAATTCCGATTTCGACGATGGCCGCCGACTGCGGCGATCGGGTCACTTGTACGTCGAGTCGTGGTCCGGATGAATCGAAAGCAGCCGCATGAACTCGCCCTCTCGCAGGGCAACCGCTCGGCAGCGTTGCGTAATGCGCAGGCTGTACAAGCGCTTGCCGTCCGCGCCGCTGCGTGAATGGATGGCCTCCCACTTCAGGCCCTGGTCCCGATGCACCTGATCCCAAGTGATGGAGGCGATCTTCCTGAGCGTGGCGAGAACCGCGAGCTGCTCCGGTTTTTGCAGACCGAACAGGTCTGACTGGAACTCGACGTTGTTCAAGTCCAGGCGGACGCCTGAACTCATCCGGCCTTGGACACGGATTTCGCGCGGCGCCGGCGTGCAAGCGCGGAAATTCTGCCCGCCAGGTCGTCCAGCCGGGTTTCGCGCGCCGGGTTTTCCTCCGCCCATTTGAGCGCACGGTCGAGCTTGGCTTTGGCCTCGGGCCGGTGCAGCCAGCGCTCGCTGTCGGGGACAAACTCACCCATCTTCAGGGTCCATACACCGGGCGCGGCCTGGTCGATCATGACCAGCCGCCCCGCGAATTCCTTGCCGAGCGTGATCTGGCCGTTGCGGCCGACGGATTTGACGATCATGGGAGCATCCTGGGATAAGCGTGGATTCGTGCAGCACTATATCACGATTCTGTGAATCCCTTCCGCGGCGCGCTTTGCGGCAGGCGGGCTGCCGCCGCTCCCGTTCAAGAACGCTTCAGGATGCTCGCCTGCAGAACACCGCGACGATGTTAGACTCCGTCCGGCACGGTACACTGGTCATTCGGGCGGCGAGCCCGCCAAAACCGGGAAATCCGGGAGCAATCCCGGGAGCATGGATGAATCGCTTCGACAAAATCGACGACCCGCGCCGCCGCCTGCTCATAGATGCACTGACGCTCGGGCTGATTTCTGCGGGATTTCCGGTGGGAACTGCCGTTGCCCAAGGCGTCTTCGGCAGCAGGCCGGCGAAACTCCCTCCGGGGCAGTCCATCTACCGCATCGCGGGTACCGCCTCGGTCAACGGGACGGCGGCGACCCTGGGGACGCAGGTGCGCCCCGGCGACACGGTCGAGACCGGAAAAGACAGCGAAATGGTTTTCGTGGTCGGCGGCCACTCGATGATCGTACGCAGCGAGACTCGGCTCGTGCTTGAAGGCGAGAAAAAGGAATCCGGGTCGCTGCTGCTCTCCGCCATGCGCCTGCTCACCGGCAAGCTCCTGTCCGTGTCGCGGAATACGCAGATGCGGGTGATCACCACCACCGCCACCATCGGCATCCGCGGCACGGGATGGTACGCGGAATCGGACCCCGAGCAGACTTACTTCTGCACCTGCTACGGTATCGCAGACATCGCGGCAAGCAGTGATCCGGCGAGCAAGGAGACTGTCGAAGCCAAGCATCACGACCGGCCGCTTTACATCCTCGGCAAGTCCGCGTCCGGGAGGGGCATCCGCAATGCGCCGTTCATCAACCACACCGACCAGGAGCTGATGCTGATCGAAACGCTGGTCGGAAGGACCCCGCCGTTTGTGTTCCCGAAGGACGACTACACCGGTCCGCGGCGCGAATACTGATCCCGCGGCGGGACCGCGCTCCAGCGCCTTGCTGCGGGGCTAGAAACGCATCAAATAAGCAAGCGAATACTGGTTGGCGTAGTAGCGCGAGGTGCTATAAAGCCCGGTTGCTCCGGAACTGGTCGGGGTCGACTCCGCGCGCCGCCACGAGAAATCGATCGAATCCCTCGGTCCCAGCGGCCGGTTGTAGCCGAGCGTCCACAGCACGGTCTTGGCTTCGTAACGGTAGGCGACGAGCCCGCGGTTGCCATACGCATCGTCCTGCACGAAGACCTTGGCAATGTCGCCGTACGCGAACGACGCAGGCGCTGATGTGACCGTATCGCCGCGGCGATACTCGCCGCCGAGATACAGCGCGCCCTCCCGGCCCAGCGAATAGTCGAGATTGAACCGCGCGGCATAGTCCCTCGCGTCAAACACGTCGCTCCGGGCGTGGCGCATGTTGCTCGCCAAGGCGCCGAACACATCGATGCGATCGGTCAGCGACTGCCGCACGCTCACGCCAATAGAGGAACGATAGCCGGTACGCAGCTCGGAATGGTACTCATCGAGCGACGCGCGCCCGAAGATCCCGAACGTCGGCGCATCGAATTCGCCCGACGTGCGGTACTGGAACTCGCCCTGCACGCCGCCGGAGACGCGCTCAAGGCCGGTGTATCTGCGGAGCTTCTCTCCGTTCAGGAACCCTGTGACGAGCACGCGGGTGTGGGTGGTGACCGGGAAAACCATGCCCTTGGAGACGTTGACGCTGTAGATGTCATCCCCGAGCTTGTCGGCGGCATCGCGCGCCCGGTTGACGTTGTCGTCCACCGTGTATCCGGCTTCGACCCGCACCGGATTGGCGAACAGACTGGAAGACACCAGCCCCGAGGGCAAGCCCTTGCCATCAAGCTCCTTCGCAAGCCAGAACCGGATCGCCTGGCTGCGGTCCGGGCCGAACGACCGCTGGGCCTGATAGTCGACACCGAGCTTCAACCCGCCTCGAAACACGAAATCGCTGCCGATGCCGATGAGCAGGGAGTTGCGATTCACCCCGGCGGGCGTCACGGAGAATCTCGGCCC
>CAZYVT010000036.1:34827-38482 GCA_964651335.1 uncultured Enterobacteriaceae bacterium
GCCGGCGCTGATGCCGTCGGTGCTGAAGCGGAGGCTGTTGCTGTCGCTCGTCTGGTCGCGGCTGCCGAAGATGAGGTTGCCTCCGACCCATACGCCGATACCAGCCGGCAGCCCCGAAGAACCATCGGCGCGATCGCTGCTGCTGGAAAGATTCAGCGATTGCGTCGTCGCCGCACTTACCAGAGTAGTCAGGAATGAAGTCGGCAGGAGTCCCGCTGCAGCGCCCGCGGGCCCCGACTGGCGCAAGCCGCTGTACTCGCTCGCCGCGCGCACGAGCAGGCTGTCGCCCGGTTGCGCGTCGCCGGCGAGATCAGCCACGCGACCAACCGAAACGACGCCGGCACCGCGCCCAAATCCCGTAGCGCCCGCGGTAACCGTGTCGCCGGCACCGCGCCCGAATCCTGTGGCGCCCGCGGTAATGGTGTCGCCGGCGCCGCGGTGCAGCGATTCCATGCGCCGCTGGAAGTTGGAGATCTGCGCCCGCGAGAAACGCCTGACGGTCTGCGCCTGGGCGCCGATCAATCCAATCACGTTGGCGTCCTTGGAAGGATCGGGACGTCCGGCGACGGTCACGGTTATGGCCGCTGCCGCCGACGAGCCGACGGCATTGAAGGACGCATAGGAAAACGCGTCTGGGCCGAAATAGTCGCGCGTTGGCGTGTAGGTCACGCTGGTGCCGCTCGCCGTCGCTACACCGTGTGTCGGCGCCACCACGACAGCGATACCCGTGACGGTACCGGTAATGAAGGGCGCCAAGTCGAGCGTGGTCGCCGTGTTGACCTGGACTGTGAGGGTGGCCGCCCCGGCAGTGGGCCCGGTGAGGGAGGGAGTGCCGGTTCCCGTCAACGGAGCCACACGGGTGATGGCAGCAGTCACGACGTCAACCTGTGCGGTTTTTACGCCCACGGTCGCCGGATTGAAGGTCACCGTGATCGAACAAGCATTGCTGAGTTGCGCGACCACTGCACCGTCATGCAGCAGGGTGGGAGTGCCGACGGTGCAGGTGCCACCGGTGATCCTGAAATCAGTCGCGTTGGCGCCGCTGAGAGAAATTGAATTCAACGTCGCCCGAGTGCCGGCGGGTCCCTCGACCGCGGCGACCAGGATCGTTCGCGTGGCGCTCGTCGTACCCGCCGTCTGGCTGCCGAAATCCAAAGGCGACGACGTAAGGGGGGTGCCGTGAGCCGGCGGAACGAGAGGGTCGATTGACACGGCGATACATTGTTGGCTACCACCGCACTCCGCGACCGCCGGCGCGGAAAAGAGGAACCCGGAGAATACCAGTGCGAGCGGAAGGAAAAACCGTTCAAGCATTGCGATCGCGGCGCCTCCCTTGGGGGCCTTTTGGGGCAGAACCGCAAAGCACCCGAACTTCAGCACCCCAAAATCATACAGAACTTGACGCGGCGCCGCTGGAGCAATTGGGAAATCGGGATCAGAGTCGATTTTCAAAACCACTTCGCCTCGCGCGCAATGGTGCGCGCGATGCCGGACGACTCGGCGCTCATCCTCGCCCAGCGGGCCTCGTCGAACACCACCACGTCGGCGGGAACCGGCAGCCGCGACACGTCAAACAGGCACGATTGCGCGTCAGCCCGCACGATGACCACCAGATCGAGATCGCTGCCCACACCCGCATCACCGCGCGCATAGGAACCGAAATGGCCGATCCGAAGAACTCGGACATCGCGCGCGCGCAAGGCTCTCGCCCACGCCCCCGCGGCGGCAAGAACTGCCTCGCGGCTAGGCCATTTGAGAACGGGCGAATTTAATAATCTCACCGGCATAGTCGATCGCCTGCTGGCTTTGCAACGGCCCGTAATGCTCGAACGGGGCGCCCTCCGAGTGTCCGTTCACATAGCGCGTCGCGATATAGAAATTGTCGAGCACGCGCGCCTTTTCGATCAGCAATTCGGGGACAGCGACAGGCAGCTCCGCGAGCAGCGTCGCAACCACGTGACCCCACGCGTCCTGCCCCTTTGCAAGATGCAGCCCCTTCGCCGCTTTTTCGGCCGCTTGCTGGGCCGCAAAGCACGCCCACTCGTGCCGCCCTTCGCGCATCGAGGCGCGCGCCTGCTCCAGGTCGCGCTCCGCCTGGGTGAGCCAATCCTTCGAGCGGTCCGGCATCGAGACATGGTAACCCAGGTCGCGGAACATCGGACCCTGACCCGGATTTGCTCCACTCCACGCCTATCATGCGGGCATCGGTGCCTGGTCGCGTCGACGAGGTAGTCTGCAAGTTCCTTGCCGGAAGTGACTTCCAGAATGGTCTGCCCGGCCTCTCGGATGTCTTCGAGAAACTTGGCCGCGCCAGGCTGCATACAACGGCCGGCGGCTTTCGTTCAGGCCCCGAGCCCGCTTAAGGTTCCAGCAAGGCCCTGCGCCCAGCCACGGACGCTGTCGAAAATCCCTTGGACGCGCCCTGGATGGGCCCGATTTCGCCCGGGAATCGGCAAGATGCCGGTATAATTCAGGCAACTTGCCAAGCACCGGTGCGACGCGATGTCTGCCAACCCTGACGAATCGGCCCTCTTCTACCGGCGGCTGACGCAGTTGCTGGCGGCGAGGAAGCCACTGCGCGGAGACCGCGACGTCGCGGCTTTCGTACGCAGCGGCGTTCGCCCCGAGGCGATCGGGCACCTCGCGCAAGCGGGCCTGCGACCGCGCCACCTTGCGACCGTCATACCGCCGCGAACCCTCACCCACAGGCGCCGGCGGCGCGAGCGGTTGTCGCGCGACGAATCCGATCGCGCGGTGCGTCTGGCGCGCATCGTAGCGCTCGCCGAAACCGTGTTCGGCGACCGTACCGCGGCGATCGCCTGGCTCTCGACGCCGAAGCGCCGTTTCGACGGCGCGAGCCCGCTGGAAGCGGCCGCGTCCGAAGCAGGTGCCCGCCTCGTTGAGGACTCGCTCTGGCAAGCAGACGAAGGGTACTTCGCGTAGACGGCGGTGCGGCTCTGGAGGATCAGCAATCACGCCGACCTCGCCGGCCGCGGCGGTCTTCGCGCAGGCGGCAGGTGGCATTCCCGCGGCAGGCCGGTCGTCTACGCCTCGGAACATCCCGCAGCGGCGCTGCTGGAGGCGCTTGTCCACCTGGAGCTGCATGGGACCGAAGGCTTGCCACGTCACTACCAACTGCTGGAGATTGAGGCGCCCGACGCCATGGCAAGCGAAACGGCGCGTCTTTCGTCCTTGGGTCGGAACTGGCGCGATGACGAGCATCTAACACGGTCGCTCTGCGACGCCTGGCTCCGCGCCGCGCGCACCGCTCTTCTGTTTGTCCCGAGCGCGATCGTCCCGCGCACGAGAAACTGCCTGATCAACCCGCAGCACCGCGACGCCGGCCGCCTCAGAATCGTCTCAGCGGCCCGCTATCCCTTCGACGCACGGCTCTTCAAATAATGGGGTCAGCAAAGAATGGGGTCAGAGTCGATTATTCGGATATGCGGAATATTGTGCTCTGACCCCATTTTCCCCATGCCTCGGTACGCGCACATGCAGCCAAATTTAGTGCATATGCGCTAGAATCCAGTGCACCATGGAACGCGCTGCCGCCACTCTGTTCGGCAAGACGCGCAGAGCTGTGCTGACCAAGCTCTATCTCGATCCGCAGCGCGAGTTCCGGCTGCGGGAGCTTGCCCGCCTGACCGGAATC
>CAZYVT010000037.1:0-32195 GCA_964651335.1 uncultured Enterobacteriaceae bacterium
GCATCATCGACCCGCGCGACACGCGCAATGTTCTCGGCTACACGCTCTCGATCTGTAAGGACGCGGATTCGCGCAGCCTGCGTCCGGTTCAGTTTGGCGTTGCAAGGCCGTGAAACTCGACGTAAGGGCCCGATTCTCTGCTACCGCCGGTGCGTTGGTTTGCCGTCCCATGGTCTCGGCACTTGGCTCCGTGAATCTTGGAGCCAAGTGCCGAGATGTATGAAGGGCAAAACCTGCACGCTGACCGAAAATCGGGCAAAAACGAGGTCAGAGTAAGCGTACTCTGACCCTGTGCTCTCAAGGAGCGAACCATGCAATTCACGCAAGAGCACGAAGAGATCCGGCGCAACCTGAAGCGCTTCATCGACAATGAAATCAACCCCCACGTCGACGAGTGGGAGGCGGCCGAGCAGTTCCCCGCCCACGAGGTGTTCAAGAAGCTGGGCGACCTGGGGCTTCTCGGCCTCACCAAGCCCGAGGCCTACGGCGGCGCGGGGCTCGACTACAGCTACGCCATGGTGATGGCCGAGACGCTCGGCCACATCCAGTGCGGCGGCGTGCCGATGGCGATCGGCGTGCAGACCGACATGGCGACGCCGGCGCTCGCGCGCTTTGGCTCGGACGAGCTGAGAAAGCAGTTCCTCGCCCCCTCGATCGCGGGCGATTACGTCGCCTGCATCGGCGTGTCCGAGCCGGGCGCCGGCTCGGACGTCGCCGGCATCCGCACGTACGCGCGCAGGGACGGTGGCGACTACCTGATCAACGGCGCCAAGATGTGGATCACGAACAGTCTGCAGGCCGACTGGATGTGCCTGCTCGCCAACACCTCGGAGGGCGCGCCGCACAAGAACAAGACCTTGATCTGCGTGCCGATGGACACCAAGGGAGTCGTCAAGGCGAAGAAGATCCGCAAGATCGGCATGATGTCCTCGGACACCGGGCTGATTCACTTCGACGACGTGCGCGTGCCGCAGCGCTACCGCATCGGCGAGGAGGGTCTTGGCTTCACCTACCAGATGCAGCAGTTCCAGGAGGAGCGCCTTTGGTCAGCGGCGAGCACGGTACAGGGCCTCACGCGCAATATCGGCGAGACCATCGATTACATCCGCGAGCGCAAAATCTTCGGCCAGGCAGTGCTCGACTTCCAGTACGTGCACTTCCGCCTGGCGGAGCTGAAGACCGAGGTCGAGGCGCTGCGCGCGCTCACCTACCGCGCCTGCGAGCTTTATGTGAGCGGGGAAGATGTCACCGAGCTCGCCTCGATGGCGAAGCTCAAGGCGGGCCGGCTGCGCCGCGAGGTATCGGACACCTGCCTGCAGTACTGGGGCGGCATGGGCTACACCTGGGATAACCCGCTGTCGCGCGCCTACCGCGACGGGCGGCTCGGCTCGATCGGCGGCGGCGCGGACGAAGTGATGCTCGGCATCATCTGCAAGTACATGGGCACGCTGCCCTCGCGCTACGTGAAGAAAGACTAGGACCTCGGCGCGATGTTCCGCTCGCTTCTGATCGCGAACCGCGGCGAAATTGCCTTGCGCGTGATGCGCACCGCCCGGGCAATGGGTGTGCGCACGATCGCCGCTTATTCGGAAGCCGACCGTGACGCGCGTCACGCCCGGGAGGCCGACGCGGCCGTCTGCATCGGCGGCCCGGCGCCGCGCGATTCGTACCTGAAAATCGACGCGCTCATCGACGCTGCCAAGCGTACCGGCGCGGCGGCAGTGCACCCCGGCTACGGCTTTCTCGCCGAGAGCGCAGAGTTTGCCCAGGCCGTGCTCGACGCCGGTCTCATCTGGGTCGGCCCACCGCCCGCCGCGATCCGCGCCATGGGCGACAAGGGGGAAGCGAAGCGCTTGATGCGAACCGCGGGGGTTCCCGTTCTGCCGACGTACGAGGAAGGCCGCGCGCTCGAATATCCGGTCATGGTGAAGGCGGCGGCGGGCGGCGGCGGGCGCGGCATGCGGTTGGTGCGCAAGGCATCGGAACTTGCGGCGGCGCTCGCGCAGGCAAGATCGGAGGCGGAGCACGCATTCGGCGACGGCCGCCTGCTGCTCGAGCCTGCGCTCGAAGGCGCACGGCACATCGAGGTGCAAGTATTCTCCGACGCGTACGGTCATTGCATCCATCTGGGCGAGCGCGACTGCTCCGTGCAGCGCCGCCACCAGAAACTCATCGAGGAATCGCCCTCCCCCGCCGTGAACCCGGACCTGCGCAAAAAGCTGGGTGAGGCAGCGGTAGCGGCTGCGCACGCCGTCGGATACGTGAGCGCCGGGACCGTCGAGTTCCTGCTTGGCGCCGACGGCAGCTTCTGGTTCATGGAAATGAATACCCGGCTTCAGGTCGAGCATCCGGTGACCGAGGCAGTCACCGGCCTGGACCTGGTGGAGTGGCAATTGCGCGTCGCCGCCGGAGAGCCGCTGCCGTTGCAGCAGGAAGCGGTCCGGTTTTCCGGCCATGCAATCGAGGCGCGGCTCTGTGCGGAAGACCCGGACAAGGATTTTCTCCCGCAGGCAGGGACGCTCGCGCTGTGGCAGGCCGCGGAAGACGTACGCACCGATCACGCGCTCGAGTCCGGCCTGCCGATCCCGCCATACTACGACTCGCTCATCGCCAAGGTGATCGCGCACGGCCGCAACCGTGACGAGGCGCGCGAGCGGCTCGCCCACGCGCTCGACTCGACCGTCGCCCTCGGCCTGCCGACCAACAAGGCGTTTCTCGCCGCGGTGCTGCGGAATGAAGCGTTTGCGCGCGGCGAGGCAACCACCGGGTTTCTCGCCGGGCGCGCCTTTCCGGCGCCGCAGCCGGACGCCGCCGACTACGCGATCGCCGCGGCACTGCTCGCCCACGCGGCCGGCTACGGCGAATGGACCGGTTGGAGCAACAATCCCGAGCACGCCTTGCGGGCCCGGTTCGGCGAGCGGGACGTCGCAGTGTGTTACCGCGATCTACCGCGCGCCGCCGAAGAGAAACTCCACCACGTGGTGGAAGGCGATACCGTGCACTTCGCGCGCGACGGCGCGAGCCGCAGCTTCACAAACATCCTGCACCAGCCCGCGGCAAAGCGCGGTGCCGGCGTCGGCGATGGCAGGCTCTCCGCGCCGATGAATGGCCGTGTGGTTGCGGTGCATGCCAGGGCAGGCGAGAGAATCGCGGCCGGAACCGCGCTCGTCGTACTCGAGGCGATGAAAATGGAGCACGGGCTTTCGCTTCCGGCAGCGGTGAAGGTGAAGGCGGTGCACGTCACAGCCGGCGCCCAGGTCTCCCCGGGGCATCTGCTGGTCGAGTTCGAGCCCGCGTGAATCTGCACCCTGCATTCCGCGAAGAGCATGAGCAGTACCGCGACACGGTGCGGCGATTCGTCGCGAAGGAAATCAGCCCCTATGTGGGCGCGTGGGACGAAGCCGGGGAGTTTCCGCGAGAACTGTACCGCAAGACCGCTGCGGCCGGCATCCTGGGCGTGGGCTTTCCGGAGGAATACGGCGGCACGCCGGCCGATCTCTTTTTCCGCATCGTCAGCGCGGAGGAGTTTGCGCAGGCCGGCGCCGGAGGCCTGAGCGCGAGCCTGTTCTCGCACACCATCGGCGCGCCGCCCATCGCGGCGGTCGGCAGCGTGGAACTGAAGCAACGCGTACTGCCCGCGATCCTCGCGGGCGAGAAGATCAGCGCGCTCGCGATCACCGAGCCGGGCGGCGGCTCGGATGTGGCCAGCCTGAGCACCCGTGCGCGGCGCGAAGGTCTGGAGTTCGTCGTCAACGGGGAAAAGACCTTCATCACTTCCGGAATGCGCGCCGATTACTACACCGTCGCTGTGCGCACCGGCGGGCCGGGCGCCGCGGGCGTCTCGCTTTTGCTCATCGAGCGCGACCGGCCGGGCTTCACCCGTTATCCGCTGAAAAAAATGGGTTGGTGGTGCTCCGACACCGCGACGCTGCGTTTCGACGATGTCCACGTGCCGGCGGGCAACCTGATCGGCGAAGAGAACTCGGGCTTTCGCGCCATCATGCTCAACTTCAATTCCGAACGGCTCGGCATGACGGCGGGCGCCGTGGGCTTCGCGCAAGCCTGTCTCGACGACGCGCTCGCCTGGGCGCGCGAGCGCAAGACCTTCGGCAAGCGCCTGATCGAGCACCAGGCGATCAGCCACAAGCTGGTGGAGATGCAGACACGCATCCACGCCGCCCGCGCGATGCTCTACGACACGGCCTGGAAACTGATGCAGGCGCCGCGCGATCCGCGCTGGATCGCGCAGCTCTGCATGGCGAAGAACTTCGCTACCCGCGCCATGCAGTTCTGCGCCGACGAGGCGGTGCAGACGCTCGGCGGCGCCGGCTTCATCCGCGGCTCGCGCGCCGAGCGCATCTACCGCGAGGTGAAGGTGATGCAGATCGGCGGCGGCGCCGAGGAGATCATGAAGGATCTGGCCGCAAGACAGCTGGGGTGGACATGAAAACGAAGACCGATTACCACGCGCTCGTCGGCAAGATCTTTCAGGAGCACGTGCCCTTCAATCGCGTGCTCGGCCTCAGGATCGAGTCGCACGACCCGGCGGCGCCGAAGCTGCGCTTCGACATGCGTCCCGAGCTGATCGGCAACGTCTCCCGCGGCAGCCTGCACGGCGGCGTGATTTCCGCGGTCCTGGACGTCACCGCGGGTTTCGCCATCATGCTCGCGCTGGGGAAAGACCCGAAACCCGGCGAGAAGCGTGAAATCCCCGAGATCGGTACCATCGACCTGCGCGTGGACTACCTCAGGCCCGGACGCGGCAAGCACTTCATCGCATCGAGCCGCGTCGTGCGCCTCGGCAACCGAATCGCGTTCACGCATATGGAGCTCGCCAACGATGAGGACGAACTGATTGCGACCGGCAGCGCGGCCTACGTAGTTGGTTGACTCGGGGGCGCACAGCGCCGGGTCACCTTTCCGCAGATGACCCATACGGCGGGCATTGCGCCCGCCGCGGGCGTGTCAATCGGTGATGAAGTCGGTGAGGCAGACCCACTTCTGGCTCTGGATCTGGCACAGTTTCGCCCGGCTCGAGCCTTGGTGCTTGTTGGGCCTGAAGGTCTGTTCGTCGGCTCCGAACATGTCGCGCGGGATGGTCATGCTGTCGAGCGACTTCACCAGCGAGTCCACGGTCAGGTTCGGGCCGGCCTTGTCGGCGGCCGTGGCGAACGAGTTGATGATCTGATAACCGTACACTGAGGACAGGTTCGGGTCTTCCTTGAACTTCTCCTTGTAGCGCTGGTACCAGGCGCGCACGTTCGCCGACGGGTCATCGGCATAGGGGTAGTTCATCGTCCCCGTCGCGTACAAGCCGTTCATCGCCGGGCCACCGAGCTTGTGGATGAGATCGAGGTACGCGGCGCCGGAGGCCAGGAACTCGGGGTTCCAACCGAGCTTGCGCGCGGTGGCGATGGCGCCGATCGTCTCGCGAATGATGGTGCCGAGCACGACCACGTCGCAGCCCGCGCCTTGCATCTTCTGCACTTGCGACGAGAAATCAGTCGCGCCGCGCTTGTAGGTGGTGACCTCGGTGTACTTCATGCCGAGGTCCTTGAGCGCGGCTTCGCCGCCCTCCTTCACCTCGAGGCCGAAATCATCGTCCTGGTAGAGGGTGCAGGCGCGCTTGAGGCCCTTCTCCTTGATCACGCGCTTCAGGCCCACGCGCGTCGCCTCGAAGTACGTCGCGAATCCGGAGTACTTCAGCTTGTGCAGCGGCTCGAACATCTGGCGCGCGGCGGAAAGGGGAAACAGGTGCGGCACGTTCTTCTCCAGATAAATCGGCATTGCCGCCATGTTGGTCGGCGTTCCGATCGGTCCGACGACGGCAAATATCCGGTCCTTCTGGATCAGTTTTTGCGCCGCGAGCACCGCCTTCTTCGGATCGTAGCCGTGGTCCTCGACCACGAGCCTCAGTTTGCGGCCGTGGATGCCGCCCTGATCATTGATCTCGTCGATGCGCATGCGCATGCCATTGATCGCCGGCTTGGAGAACGGCACGGCCGGACCGGACATGTCCTGCGCCGTGCCGAGGACGATCTCGGTCTTGGAAACGCCCTGGTTCTGGGCATGGGCGAGCGATGCCGCGGCGAGCGCGGCGGCGAATGCGATCAGTGCCCTCATCTTCATCCCTCCTCCCAAGGTCTGCACGGGAATTCTACTATGCGGCTTCCCTCATATACATCGACTCGATCAGGCCCTTGTACTTCTCATTGACGAGCTTTCGCTTGAGCTTCATGGTGGGGGTCAGCTCCTCGTCCTCGGCGGTAAGCTTCTGCTCGATCAGGCGGAACTTCTTTACCTGCTCGACGCGCGCGAAGAGCTTGTTCACCCGGTCGATCTCGCCCTGGATCAGCTCCTGCACCTCGGGCCGGCGGCACAGGCTCGCAAAGCTCGAAAACGGGATCGCGCTGTCCTGCGCGTACCGCTCCACGTTCTCGTGGTCGATCATGACGAGCGCGACAAGGAAGGGGCGCTTGTCGCCGATCACCACCGCATCGGTGATGAAGGGCGAGAACTTGAGCTGATTCTCGAACTCCGAGGGCGTGATGTTCTTGCCACCCGCGGTGATGATGATGTCCTTCATGCGGTCGGTGATGTAGAAGTAGCCGTCCGCGTCGACGCGCCCCACGTCGCCAGTGTGGAGCCAGCCGTCTTTCAGCGTCTCGGCGGTCTTCTCCGGCTGGTTGAGGTAGCCCATGAAGACGCAAGGCCCCCGCAGCAGCAACTCGCCCTCGGGCGAGATGCCGACTTCGGTGCCCGGGGCCGCCGTGCCGATGGAACCGAGCTTGGCACGCCCGACCGGATTGATGGTTCCGGTCGCGGTCGATTCTGTCTGCCCCCAGCCTTCGATCATTTCCAGGCCAAGAGCCCAGAACCAGCGCAGGAGGTCGGGCGAGATCGGCGCCGCACCCGTGATCAGCAGGCGCGCACGGTGCACGCCGATCACCTTGCGCACGTCGTTCAGCACCAGCACGCGCGCGAACCAGAATGCAAGCTTGAGCCGCGCCGGGATCGGCTTGCCCTCCTCGCGCAGCCTCGCTTGCCGGTAGCCGATCCCGATCGCCACCTTGTAAGCCCACTGCTGAAGAGCGCTTGCCTGCTTGAGCCCGATCAGCACACCGGAATAGAACTTCTCCCAGACGCGCGGCACGGCGAGAAACACGGTCGGCTGGATCTCGCGCACGTTCTCCGGAACGGTCTCCGGATTCTCGACGAAGTTCATCACCGCGCCCGAATACAGCGACTGGTACTCGCCCACGAACCGCTCCGCGACGTGGCACAGCGGCAGGAACGCCATGCGCTCGTCACGCTCCGATTGCTCGTAGACGGGCTGGATGTTCTGCAGGGTCGCGATGATGTTGCGGTGGGAAATCATCGCACCCTTGGGTTTACCGGTGGTGCCCGAGGTATAGACGAGGATCGCGAGGTCCTCGGGCTTGCGAACCCCGATCCTCCGCTCCCATTCGCCCGGGTGCTGGACGTCGTGCTCGCGCCCGAGTGCGCGCAGCGCGTCGAGGCTCATCACTTGCGGGTCGTTCAGCTCATGCAGGCCTTCCATGTCGAAGACGAAAATCTTCTTCAGCCGCGGCAGGCGCGCGCGAACCTCCAGCACCTTGTCGAGCTGCTCGTCGTCCTCGACGAAGACGTACACCGAGCCCGAGTCCGACAGCAGGTACTCGACCTGCGCCGTGGCGTCCGTGGGATAGATGCCGTTCACCACGCCCCCCGCGCCGAGCGCGCCGAGGTCGGCGTACACCCATTCCTTGCTGGTGTTCGACTGGATCGAGACCACCTCTCCCGGCTGGTAACCCAGCGATGCCAAGCCCATGCCGATTTCCCGCGCGCGCTGGCCGAGTTCTTCCCAGCTCACGGCCTTCCAAATGCCAAATTCCTTCTGCCGGCAGAAGGTCTTCCCGCCGCGCGCCTTGACGCCGTGCCAGAACATCTTCGGGACGGTATCCATCATCTCCATTGCTTTTTCTTTTTCCATCGCCTTTGCCCCCGCACTCCTTGCGCCTTCATGCCGAGGTAGAACTCCTGCACGTCCTCCTTCGCGGCGAGGCGCTCGCAGGTATCTTCCATCACGATGCGGCCGACTTCAAGCACGTAGCCGAACTCCGCCACCTCGAGCGCCATGTGGGCGTTCTGCTCCACCAGCAGGATCGTGGTGCCCTGCTCCCGGTTGATCCGTCCGATGATGCGGAAAATCTCCTGCGTGAGCAGGGGCGAGAGCCCCAGGCTCGGCTCGTCCATCAGCATGAGCTTGGGGCGCGACAGAAGCGCGCGGCCGATCGCGAGCATCTGCTGCTCTCCCCCCGAGAGCAGGCCGGCCTCCTGCCCGGCGCGCTCCTTCAGGATCGGGAAGTAGGTGTACACCATCTCGATGTCGCGCGCCACGCCGTCCGCGTCGCGCCGGGTGTAGGCGCCCATGCGCAGGTTCTCCTCCACCGTGAGCAGCGCGAACACTTCGCGCCCCTCGGGCGCGTGGCCGATGCCGCGGCGCACGATCCAGTCCGGGTCGCGGCTCTGGATCTCCGCGCCGTCGAAGCGGACCTGGCCCTTCTGGGGGTCGATGATTCCGGAGATGGTCTTGAGGATGGTGGACTTTCCGGCACCGTTGGCGCCGAGCACGGTGACGATCTTGCCGCGCTCGACCTTGAGGCTCACCCCGCGCAGCGCCTGCACCGGGCCGTAGCTCGCCTCGACGTTCGCGAGCTCGAGGATCACGTCGCTCATGCGGGCCCTCCGAGATAGGCCTCGATGACCGCGGGATGAGACTGCACCTCCTGCGGAGTGCCTTCGGCGATCGCGACGCCCAGGTTGAGCGCCAGCACGCGGTCCGAGACGCGCGACACTAGGTTCATGTCGTGCTCGACCATCAGCACCGTCACCCCGAGGTGCTTCTTGATGTCCTCGATCCAGAACGCCATGTCGTCGGTCTCCTCGGGATTGAGGCCCGAGGAGGGCTCGTCGAGCAGCAGGAGCTTCGGCTCGGTGGCGAGCGCGCGGCCGAGCTCGACCACTTTGCGCACACCATACGGAAGGCCGGCAACCAGGCTGTCGCGGACCTTCGCGAGCTCGAGAAAATCAATCACCTTCTCCACCGCCTCGCGCGCCGCGAGCTCAGCGCGACGCACCGCGGCGGTGAAGATGAGCTCCTGCCAGAGCGCGGTCGAGCGATGCCGGTGGCGCCCGATCAGCAGGTTCTGCAGCACCGTGGCGTGCTCGAAGAGCTCGATGTTCTGGAAGGTGCGCGCGATGCCGAGCTCGGCGACGCGGTGCGGTGCGAAGCCGGTGAGCTCGCGGTCTTCGTAAAGGATCCTGCCCGTGCTTGCCGGGTAGATGAGCCCGATCAGGTTGAAGATCGTGGTCTTGCCCGCGCCGTTCGGCCCGATGATCGTGAAGACCTCGCCGCGCCTCACTTCAAACGACACCTTGTCGACGGCGACGACGCCACCGAAATGGATGCCAAGGTTCTCGACGCGGAAGAAACTCATCGCAGCCGATCCGACTTCATGTACGCCTTCTGCCGCCGGAACATGCCCCTGCGGTAGAACGGGAACAGCTCGAAGTAGGTGCGGATCTTGAGCCAGCGGCCGTACAGCCCGAGCGGCTCGAAGATGATGAACAGGATCAGCACCAGTCCGAACACGACCGCCTGCAGGCCCGCGGGCGCCAGGCCCTCGGGCAGCCAGTCCTTGGCGATCGAGATCAGCTGCGGCAGCACGATAATGAACGCCGCGCCGAGCACCGCGCCGTGCAGGAACCCGACTCCGCCCAGGATCACGATGGTGATCAGCTCGATCGACGCGAACAGCGTGAACTGCTCGGGCGAGATGAACGCGATCTTGTGCGCGTAGAGCGCGCCGCCGACGCCGGTGAGCGCGGCCGAGATCGCAAACGACATGGTCTTGTACTTGGCGAGGTTGACGCCCATGCAGGAGGCCGAGATCTCCGAGTCGCGGATCGCGACGAAGGCGCGGCCGGTCGGCGAGCGCAGCAGGTTGATGCAGGCGAGGCAGCAGAGCACCGTCAGCGCGAGGCAGAGGTAGTAGAACTTTGCGTCCGACTCGAGTTTCCAGCCGAACACCTCGATCGGCGTCAGGTGCTTGCCTTCGTTTCCGCCCGTGAGGCCGCGCCAGCGGGTGATGATCTCCTCGACGATGACGTTGAAGGCGAGCGTCGCGATCGCGAGGTAGATGCCCTTCAGCCGCAGCGCCGGGAGCCCCACGATGATCCCGGCCACGGCGGAGAACAGCGCCGCGCACGTGATCGAGATGAAGAACGGCACGCCCGCAGCCTGCATCAGCGCCTCGGTGTAGGCCCCGACGGCGAGGAACGCGGCGTGGCCGAGCGAGATCTGGCCGGTGAAGCCGGTGAGCATCATGAGGCCGAAGCCGACGATCGAGTAGATGCAGATGAATTGCAGCTGCGACATCACGTACTCGCTCGCCCACCACGGCGCCGCGAGCAACAGGACGCCGAGCAGCCCGTACCAGAACACGTGCCCGCCGTGCTTGAAGAGGCGGATGTCCTGCTCGTAGTCGGTCTTGAAGATGAACCGCATCGCGCCTATACCTTCTTCCTCGCGGTCTCGCCGAAGATCCCGGAAGGCCACACGATCAGGACGATGAGCACCACCACGTACGCCGCCACGTCCTTGAATCCCTCCGGCAGGTAGAAGCCTGCGAGCGCCTCGACCACGCCGATGATCAGGCCCCCCACGATCGAGCCCGGCACGCTGCCGAAGCCGCCGACCACGGCCGCGGGAAAGGCCTTGAGGCCGATGAATCCCATGTTCGAGTGCACGAAAGTCGACGGCGCAAGCAGAATCCCGGCGAATGCCGCCACTCCCGCCGACAGGCCCCAGATCAGCATGTTCACGCGGCGCACGGGAATCCCCATGTAGTAGGCCGCCAGCTGGTTCTGCGAGGTGGCCTGCATCGCGACACCGAGCTTGGCGAAGCGAAAGAACAGATAAAGCACCGCGCAGAGCGCAGCGGTCATCGCGATCACGCCGAGCTGTTGCACCGGGAGGATCACGCCGCCGACCTTCCATACGTCTTCCACGAACGGCGTGGGGATCTGGTAGGTCTCGGTCCCCCAGCCCGGCACCATCGTGACGACGCCGCGCGCCACGTACCCGATCCCGATCGTGATCATCACGACCGTAAAAGCCGGATGCCCGAGCACGGGTCTCAGCACCAGCCGTTCGGTCAGCATGCCGACCACGGCCATCATCGCAACCGCGAACAGAATGGTCGCCCAATAGGGCAATCCCATCATCGTGCTCGCGGTGAGCGCGAAAAACGCGCCGAGCATCATCAGGTCGCCCTGCGCGAAATTGACCGTCTCGGTCGCCTTGTAGATGAGAACGAAACCCAGTGCGACGAGCGCGTAAACGCAACCCTGCGCGATGCCGGCAATCAGCAGCTGAAGAATCTGGCTGAGCAAACCCTCTCCTCCAAGGGTCCCGTGAAGCGCGGCGCATTCTACCAAGCAATTGCTTTTCCCCAGAGGGCACACTAGACTCGCTCGAGCGATTTCCGGATCCGGATGAACGCGCACATTCCTCCTCCACGCGACGCGATCGTGGCCGCGCCCGATCGGTTTTCCACTCACGAAGTGCTCAATCAGCCCGCGCCGCTCGAGCACTACAACCTGTTTCTCGGCGACCGCGCGCTGGGCGCCGCGCTGGCGTTCAACCTGCCGCGCGAGCGGCTCGAGCCTGCGCGCGAGCGGCTCACAGCGCTCGGGGCCGAACTCGGCACGCCGGAGATGTTCGCGAAGGGCGCCGCGGCGAATCGCAATGTGCCGCAGCTGCACACGCACGACCGCAGCGGCCACCGGCGCGATGAGATCGAATACCACCCCGCCTATCACGAGCTGATGACGCTGCTCATGCGCCATGGCCTGCACACCGGCGCGTGGGCGGACGGCGCGCCCGGCGCGCACGTCGAGCGCGCCGCCGGGTACCTGCTCTACGCCGAGGTGGAAAATGGCACGCAGTGCCCGGCGACGATGACCTACGGATCGGTGCCGGCGATCAAGGCCGATCCGAAACTGGCAGCGACCTGGCTCGCGAAGCTGTACTCGCGCGAGTACGACCTGCGCAATATTCCCGCGCGCGACAAGCGATCGGCGCTCGTCGGCATGGGCATGACCGAGAAGCAGGGAGGTTCCGACGTACGCACCAACACGACGCGGGCGGCGAAGGCCGGCGACGAAGAGTGGCGCATCACGGGGCACAAGTGGTTTCTTTCGGCGCCGATGTGCGACGCCTGGCTCGTACTTGCGCAGTCGCCGGGCGGCCTGTCGTGCTTCTTCATGCCCCGATTTACCCCGGACGGTGCGCCGAATGCGATCCGCATCCAGCGCCTGAAAGACAAGCTCGGCAACCGCTCGAACGCCAGTTCCGAGGTCGAGTTCCAGGACGCCTACGCGACCCTGCTCGGCGAGCAAGGCCGCGGCGTGCCGATGATCCTCGAGATGGGGGTGTACACGCGGCTCGATTGCGCGATCGGCAGCGCCGGTCTCATGCGCCAGGCGCTATCGCAGTCGCTTTGGCACGCCGCGCAGCGCAGCGCGTTCGGCAGGCCGCTCAAGGAGCAGCCGGTGATGAAGAACGTGCTCGCCGATCTGGCGCTCGAAGCGGAGGCCGCAACAGCACTGGCGATCCGCCTTTCGCGCGCCTACGACGCGCAGGTCGAAGAGCGCGAGCGCTTGCTCGCGCGGGTGCTTACGCCCGCCAGCAAGTTCTGGATCTGCAAGCGCGGCGCGCACTTCGCTGAAGAGGCGATGGAGGCGATCGGCGGCAACGGCTATGTCGAGGAGAACGCGCTCGCGCGCATCTACCGCGAGATGCCGGTGAACTCCATCTGGGAAGGCTCGGGCAACATCATGTGCCTCGATGTCCTGCGCGCCCTGAGAAAAGCGCCCGATGTGGTGGAGGCGCTCGCCGCGGAGCTGGATGCGGCGCGCGGTGCGCACCCTGCGTACGACCGCTTCAGCGCCGCGCTGAAGGACCGCCTTGCCGACGCAGCGGAGTTCGAGTCGGGAGCGCGCCGGCTCACCCAGGACCTGGCGCTCGCCGTGCAGGCGAGCCTGCTTGCGCGCCACGCGCCCAAGTTCGTTTCCGACGCATTCTGCCGGTCGCGGCTGCAGGCCGGTCTGGGCGGTGCATTCGGCACCCTCGCACCGGACTCGCCGTTTGACGCCCTGATCGAGCGCGCGATGCCGGTTCAGTAATTGCCATGAAGCCGGCCCGCCGCGTACTGTTCGGCGTTGGTGCGCTTGCCTGTGCGCTGCTGCTCGGCTCGGGCTACTACCTGCAGTACTTTCAGGGACAGGACCCTTGCCCGCTGTGCCTGCTGCAGCGCGGCTTCTATTATGCGTTCGGTGGGGTGTTTCTCGCCGCAGCGCTGCACAACCCGGCACGCGCCGGCAGCATCGCGTACGCGATCACCGGCGTGGTAATTGCGCTTGGCGGCGCGGGGGTGGCAACGCGCCAGGTATGGCTGCAGCACCTTCCCCCGGACCAGGTGCCTGCCTGCGGTCCCGACCTGTTCTACATGCTGGAGAATTTTCCGATCGCCCGCACGATTGAGAAGATGTTCGTCGGCTCGGGTCAGTGCGCGGAAGTGAAGTGGCGGTTTCTGGGATTCTCCATCGCCGAGTGGTCGCTCGGCTGGTTTGCCGCGTTGGCGCTGTACGCGATCTGGATTGCCGCGCGGGCGCGCAAGTAATCGCCTACTCGATCATTCCCGCCGCTGCGGCGCGCGGGTTGCTTCGACGCGGCTCACGCCGCGGCCGGCGACAAGCCCTGGTATTGAACGCTCAGCTCGGAGAAAGCGGCCAAGGCGTCCTCGGCGTCCTGATCGGCGCGCAGCTCGAACGCGTCGAAGCCGCACCGCTGCATGAAGAGCAGATGGTCGCGGAGCACTTCCCCGACGGCGCGCAGCTCGCCGCGAAAGCCGTAGCGGCTGCGCAAGAGCCGTGCGTGCGAGTAGGCGCGACCGTCCGCGAACTTCGGGAAGCGCAGCGCGACGAGCGAAAGGCGCTCGAGATCCCCGGCGAGCGCCGCCGGGTCCTCGTGCGGCTCGAGCACAACGCCGGTGGGCCCGCGCCGACCCAGAAGGTCCCGGCGCCGCGCGCGCAGCAACGCGAGCGGCACGATCAGCTCCGCGTCCTCGGGAAGGTCGGGCACGAACCCGTCCTCACCCACCGCGACCCAGCGCTCGACGCCGCCCTCAAGCTGCCGCCAGCTGTCGCTCGCGACGCGTCCGTCCTTCAACAACGTTGCCATAAACCCGCTCCTTGAAAGGCATGACGCCGATGCGGTGCACGACGTCGATGAATCGTTCGGCTTCCGAGTCGCGCCGCTCGAGGTAGACCTCGATCAGCCGCTCGATCGCATCAGGCACTTCCGGGGCCGAGAACGCGGGGCCCAGCACCTTGCCCAGCGAGGCCGGCACGCCATGCACGCTACCTTGGTGCCCGCCGATCTCGATCTGGTACCACTCCTCGCCGTTCTTATCGACCCCGAGGATGCCGATGTGGCCGACGTGGTGATGGCCGCAGGCGTTCATGCAGCCCGAGATGTTGAGGTCGAGCTCGCCGATGTCGAACACGTGGTCGAGGTCCTCGAACCTGCGCTGGATACTCTCCGCGATCGGGATCGAGCGCGCGTTCGCGAGCGAGCAGAAGTCGCCCCCCGGGCAGGAGATGATGTTCGTCAGCAGCCCGATGTTCGGCGTCGAGAGGCCCAGGCGCGCCGCTTCGCGCCGGAGCGCAGGCAGGTCGCGCTGCCTCACGTCGGCGAGCACCAGGTTCTGCTCGTGCGTGACGCGCAGCTCGCCGAAGCTGAACCTCTCGGCGAGATCGGCCACGGCGTCCATCTGCCCGGCAGTCAGGTCTCCGGGCGGAACGCCAGTCTTCTTCAGCGACAGCGTGACCGCGGCATAGCCCGGCACCCGATGCAGATGGACATTGCGCTTGAGCCAGGCCCCCAGACCGGGGACAAATCGCCAGCTTTGCAGATCGGGATCGGACTCCAGGTCTTCGTACCGAGGACGGGTAAAGCGGGACTCGATATGACGCACCACTTCTTCCGTGAGTGTCCCGGGTCCGTCCTTGAGATGCGCCCATTCCGCATCGACTTCGTCGCGGAATGCGTCGACCCCGCGCTCCTTCACCAGGATTTTGATGCGCGCCTTGTGGATGTTGTCGCGGCGACCGTAGCGGTTGTAGACGCGCAGGATCGCCTCGACGTAGGTCAGCAGGTGCGTCCAGGGCAGAAACTCGCGAATGACGTGCCCGATGATCGGCGTGCGGCCGAGGCCCCCGCCGACCAGCACCCGGAACCCGATCTCGCCCGCGGCGTTTGTGTGCGCGACGAGCCCGATGTCGTGCACTGCGGTCGCCGCGCGATCGGCCGGGCTTCCCGAGATCGCGATCTTGAACTTGCGCGGCAGGTAGCTGAACTCGGGGTGAAACGTCGACCACTGGCGCAGGATCTCGCACCACGCGAGCGGGTCCACCACCTCGTCGGGCGCAACGCCGGCGAAATGGTCGGCGGTGATGTTGCGCACGCAATTGCCCGAGGTCTGGATCGCGTGCATCTGCACTGTGGCGAGCTCGGCAAGAATCTCGGGCACGTCCTCCAGCCGCGGCCAGTTGAACTGGATGTTCTGACGCGTCGAGAAATGCCCGTACCCCTTGTCGTAGGTGCGCGCGATGTGCGCGAGCTTCCGGAGCTGCGTCGAAGAAAGCATTCCGTAGGGAATGGCAACGCGGAGCATCGGGGCGTACTTCTGGATGTACAGCCCGTTCCTCAGACGCAGCGCCTTGAACTCGTCCTCGGCGAGCTTGCCGGCGAGAAAGCGCCGCGTCTGGTCGCGGAACTGCGCGACGCGCTCGTCCACCAGCCGCTGATCGATTTCGTCGTAGAGGTACATGACCTGGAGCGCCCAATCTATTCGGCCCGCGTTATAGCGCAAAGGAATAAAATGCAATATCATTAGGCCGTACTGTTATTTAACGGATGAAACTCCAGCAACTGCGCTACGTCTGCGAGGTGGCGCGGCGCGGGCTCAACGTCTCGGCCGCGGCCCAGGCGCTGCACACCTCGCAGCCGGGCATCAGCAAGCGGATCCGCGAGCTCGAGGAAGAGCTCGGGGTAGAGATCTACGTGCGCAACGGCAAACGGATTACGGCGCTCACCGAACCGGGGCGCGCCGTGGTGGCCATCGCCGAGCGCATGCTTGCCGACGCGGCCAATCTCAAGCGCGCGGGCGAAGACTTCGCCAGCCGCAACCTCGGCACGCTCACCATCGCCACGACCCACACACAGGCCCGTTATGCGCTGCCAAAGCCGGTCACCGCATTCAAGCGGCGTTACCCGAAGGTGCAACTCGTCATCCACCAGGGAAACCCGACCCAGATCTGCGAGCAGGTGCAAGCGGGTGAGGCGGACTTTTGCGTAGCCACCGAGCAGATCGCCGAGCACCCTGGCCTTGTGGCACTTCCCTGCTACCAGTGGAACCGTTGCGTTGTAGTGCCGCCCAAGCACCCGCTCCTCCAGGAGCGTCCGCTTACGCTGGAGGCGATCGCCGGATACCCCATCGTCACATACGACTTCGCCTTCGCCAACCGCTCGCTCGTCAACCGCGCCTTCGAGCAGCGCGGGCTCGCGCCCGATGTAGTACTGACTGCATTCGACGCGGATGTGATCAAGACCTACGTCGAGCTGGGGCTGGGAGTCGGGATCATGGCAAAGATGGCGTTCGACCCGAAGCGCGACAGAAGCCTGCGCGCGATCGACGCCTCGCACCTCTTTCCTTCCTCGATCACGCGCCTCGGAATCAAGCGCGGCGCGTACCTGCGACGCTTCGCCTACGATTTCATCGAGCTGTTCGCGCCCCAGCTTTCGCGCGAGGTCGTCGAAAAGACAGTGGCAGGAGCCGCGGGTTCGAGCTACGAACTATGAATGCGCGCCGATGAAAAACAGAGATGCCGCACTGCCGCATGAAGCGGCGACACCCGGGACAGGGTATTCTTTTCGGCGTGAGGCTGCTTCTGCGGATCGTATTCGGGCTCGTATGTGCGCTCTTGCTCGTTGCGGGAGCGAGCTACGTGTACCTGAGGCAATCGCTACCCAGGACCGAGGGCGAAATCCGGCTCGCGGGGCTGTCCGCGCCAGTGGAGATTCAGCGCGATCGCTACGGCATTCCGCATGTTCGTGCGCAGAGTCTCGAAGATGCCGTGTTCGGGCTCGGTTTCGCGCATGCGCAGGACCGGCTCTGGCAGATGGAGATGAATCGCCGCATCGCCGCCGGACAGCTCGCAGAAATTCTCGGACCCGGCGCGCTCGAGACGGACCGCTTTCTGCGCACGCTCGGCGTGCGCCGTGCCGCGGAGGCAAACCTCCGCCACAGCGAACCGGAGACCCGCCGCCTGCTGGATGCCTATGCGGCGGGTGTCAACGCGTTCCTCGCCACCGATCCAGTGCTGCCGCCCGAGTTCTGGATTACCGGCGCGCGTCCCGGGCCCTGGACGCCGTCGGACTCGGCAGCGTGGATCAAGATGATGGCCTGGGATCTGGGCGGTAACTGGAGAAGCGAACTGCTTCGCATGCGCCTCGCGAAGACGCTGCCGCTTGCGCGCATTCACGAATTCGTGTCGCCCTATCCGGGCGAGCCGCCGCCGGAAATCGCCGATCTCAAGGCTCTGTACGGCGCCCTAGAACGCGAGGATGTGCAGCTCGCCGAAGATGCCGTCCGGCTGCTCGCAATGGCCCCCGGTGAGCCTCCGGACGGGGTCGGGTCGAATAACTGGGTCGTCTCAGGCGCAAAGAGCGCCACCGGCAAGCCGCTGCTTGCGAATGACCCGCATCTCGGGCTGACGGCGCCGCCGGTCTGGTACTTCGCGCATCTGTCTGCGCCGGGAGTGAATGTCATAGGCGCAACGCTGCCCGGAGTGCCCGCGATCGTGCTCGGCCGCAACGACCGGATCGCCTGGGGCATGACGAATACCGGCCCGGACGTGCAGGACCTTTACATTGAGAAGCTCGATCGCAGCGGAAATTACCTTACGCCCGAGGGGCCCCGTGCCTTTACGCAGCTCGAGGAAACGATCAAGGTGAAAGGCGCACCGGACGAAAAGCTGCGCGTCCGCATTTCACGTCACGGCCCGGTGATCTCCGACGTCGCGCGGCTCGCGCAGGGCGCCGCGCCGCGCGGCTACGTCCTCGCGTTCTCCTGGACCGCGCTCGCGGAGGACGACCGCACGCTCCAGGCGGCGCACAAGATCGCGCGCGCGCGCGACTGGGACGGGTTCCTTGCCGCCGCGCGCGATTTCCACGTTCCGCAGCAAAACATGGTGTACGCCGATGTGGACGGGAACATTGGCTACATCGCCGCCGGAAGGGTGCCGGTGCGCAAGCCCGAAAACGATTTGAAGGGACTCGCTCCGGCGCCTGGGTGGGACGCCCGGTACGATTGGGCGGGGTGGATCCCCTTCGAGGAGTTGCCGCGGAGCTACAACCCCGCCAGCGGCCGCATCTGGACCGCGAACGAGAAGATCACCCCGCCAGGCTATCCGCACTTCATCTCCAGCGAGTGGGAACCGCCTTATCGGGCCAACCGGATCGCCGCGCTGCTCGAAGCGATACCCAAGCACAGCGTCGCCAGCTTTGCACGCATCCAGAGCGATGTGATATCGCTTGCGATGCGTGAATCGCTGCCTCAGCTGCTCGCGACCCGGCCGAGAAGCGAAAACGCGCGCCGCGCACTCGAGTTACTGCAGCGATGGGACGGGTCGATGGCCTCGGGCCGCCCGGAGCCCGTCATTGCCTGGGCCTGGTGGCGCGAGTTCACGCGCGCGCTCTACGCCGACGAGTTGGGCGACGCGTTTCGTACTCAATGGACGGCGCGCGCCGTGTTTGTCGCCAACGTGCTTGCGCGCAATGGCGATCACGCGCGTTGGTGCGACGACGTGCGTACGCCAGAAGTCGAAACCTGCGAAGAGCTACTCGCAGTTTCGCTGGAGGCCGCGCTTGCCGAGCTTCGCGCGCGCTATGGCGGCGACATGCCGAATTGGCGCTGGGGAGAGGCGCATTTTGCGCGCCTCGAGCACCGTCCCTTCGGGCGGCAGCCGCTGCTTGCGCGCTGGTTCGACATCCGGGTGCCGACGCCCGGCGACACCTACACGGTGAACGTCGGAAGGCAGGATTTTATCGATGAGCAGCGGCCGCTCGCCAGCCGCCACGCCGCGAGCCTGCGGGCGATCTACGATCTCGCGGACCTCGAGAAATCGCTTTTCATCCACTCCGGCGGCCAATCGGGGAACATCCTCTCGCCGCACTACGCGGCGTTCACCGAGGCCTGGGCGAAGGGCGAGTACATTCCGATGCTGACCGCGCGCGCCGCTCTGGACGCGCAGCCCCATCAGCTCCTCCGCCTCACCCCTTCGCGGTAGCTTGCAGGCGTGCCGCCGGCACCGCAGCTCTTTGATCTCTCGCGGCCGCCGTTCCGGGTGCGCGAAGGGGCGGATGCCAGGACGGTGGCCGATGACATCATCGCCTGCTTGCGGCTCGTGTCGGGCCTGCCGGAGAAGATGACGCGGTGTTTTGACGCGGCGGCGCGCATCGCAGGGCTCCCCGCGAACGATCCGCTGTGCGCCGCGGGTGAGCGGATCGCGCGCGATGTGGATGCGGGCGTCGGCGCCGGCGGGGACAATCCCTACCACAACGCCCAGCACTTCTGCGAGGTGCTGCTGAGCGCGTTGTACCTTTCGCTGCTCGCCCGATTGGCGCCAAGGGAGCAGACGCAGCTTCTGGTCGCGGCGCTGGTGCACGATTTCCACCACGACGGCACCTCCAACGCGCAAGTGCCGTTCCGCCTGGAACGCCTCGCGGCCGAGGCGGCCGCGCCCTATCTCGACGCCGCCCGGGTGTCGCCGGAGGAGCGCGCGCGCATCACGGCGATGGTCTTTGCCACGGAAGTGGTGGTGGGCACCCGCTTCGCTCGCGAATGCCACCTGCATTTCGCCCACGCCGCGCCGCGCCCCGCGCTTGCGGGCGTGCCCGAGCCGCTCGCGGCGCTGGCGGGCGACGCGCGGTTGGCGCTTCAGGCTGTGATCCTTGGGGAGGCGGACGTCCTGTCGTCGGCGGGATTGACCGTCCAGTATGGCGAGCTGCAGCAGCAGAAGCTCGCCGAGGAGCGGAAGCAGCCCCTGGGCGCGGAGCACAAGCTGCGCTTCCTCAACGAGGTTGTTCAGGAGTTCACGGTCGGCCGGTTTTTTTCCCCGAACTTGCGCGAACTGAAGGATACGGCGCAAAACCTCGTGGACAAGCAACGGGACTAGCGGCGGCGCAAGTAGAGGTTGTTGGCGACGAGCGCGCCGATCACGAGGACCGCACCGGCGATTTCCACTGCCGCGAAACTGCGGCCGAGCGCGGCTTCGATCGCGAAGACGCCGACCGGCACGAGGTTGAGCATCAGCATCGTGTTGAGGGGCCCGAGATACTTGACCGAGAAGTTGAAGCCGAGCACGCCGAGCACCACAGTTCCGACGGCGAAATAGGCGATCTGCCAGGCGATCGAGCCGAGCGCCTGGGCCGTGGGCACGACGGCGATGCCTGCCGCGACCGCCATCGCATTCACCACCAGCAGCCCGACCGCGCCCGGCAGACAGGTGAGCACCGTGAAGCGGATCGGAGACCAGCCCGCGAACCGGACGCTCGAGAGCGTGTAGATCACCCAGCACAGCGCACCGAGAAACACCAGCAGGTCGCCGAGCAACAACGCCCCACCCTCCAGTGCGCGCGCGGGATCGCCTTGCGTTACGACGAGCAGCACTCCGGCAAACGCGAGCGCGATGCAGCCGAGCGTGAATCCGGCCGGGCGGGCGCCGCGGCTCAGCCACACCGCAAGCGCGGTGAGCGGTGTCTGGATCCCCATGATGATCGCCGCGTGCTCGGGCCGCGTGAAATTGAGCCCGTACCACACCAGCACGTTGAAACCGGTGATTCCGATGACGCCGAACACCGCCGCACGCACAAACCGTCCGTCGTAGCGCAACGCCTGCCTGCCCTCGATCGCCGCAAGCAGCACGACGAACACCACTCCGCCGATGGCATAGCGCACCGAGCCGAGCGCGAACGCGTCCACGATCGGAAGCGCGCGCTTGGCAAGCGGAAACAGCGGCACCCAGCACAGGATCGAAAGCAGAATCCAGCCGAGGCCCCGGACAAGATGGGGCGGGGAACTCAAGGGACGGAGCTTACCCTGCGACGTTCGCGACGAAGATCTCGCGCTTCAGCAGTCCGTCCGCAACGGCGGACATCGTGTCGTGCCGGTTCTGCCTGCGCATGTCGTACTCGTCGCTGCCGAGCAGCTCGATCAACGCGTCCTTCACCGCATCCATCGCTTCGTTCCGAATTCGAAGCGCGCGCATGAACTGGTCCGTGGCATCGATCCGGTCCAGCAGAAGCCAATTCGCCTCGCGCAGCAGCACGGCATAGTCGGCTGGAGCATCCACATGCGGCGGGCCGGCCTCCACCGCGAGGCGGTGCCGGCCAGGGGAAAGGGATGGTGCAGGCGCGATCACGGAGAACACCATCTTCGCGCCATGACGCGCCACGCGCCGGCATTCCCGCAGCACGGACAGCTTCGCCGGCAGGCAGCACAGGACGTCGGAGTGGCTCAGCGCGTCGAACACACCTTCGCTGAACGGCAGCGCCGCCCCGTCGGCGACCACCGCCCGGCATCGCTGCTGCATTTCATCGGACCTCGCGCGCTCGCTCGCGATCTGCAGGCCCGTAATCGGAACGTCCGCGAGGACCACCTCGCAGCCAGCGAGTTTCGCAAGATAGAGGCCCGGCCATCCGGAGCCCGCGCCGACATCGAGCAGTCGCACGGCCGGCCGAAGTCCGAGCAAACCGGCGATGCGGGTGGCTTCGTCGCGCGTGGTCCAGCTCGTCGCCCCGTAGTCGCAGCCCAGAACCCTGCGTTCGATCTCGCGCATCGCGGGCAAACGACCGAGCTCGTAGTCCTTGGCGAACCTTCTGCGGAGCGCTTGTTCATCCTGCGGAAACGGCATGTTTCGGCCTCAGTTGCTGATGACAGCCGTCCGGTTGACCCACTCATCTGTGGAAAGCTGCGCCAACATGAATTCGGCGACGTCGGCACGGCTGATTTTCGTTACGCCCTTCATAACAAGATGTTCGCCCACGCGGTAACTGCCGGTGCGCGGACCGTTCGTGAGCATGGTCGGATAAACAAGAGTCCATTCCAGACCGCTATTGCGAATCATGGTGTCCGCCTTCGCCTTATCGGCGAAGATCAGCCGGATCAGCGTCCTGTAGATCAGCTTCTGCATCGAGCGGGCTTGCGTGAAGGACTCCCCGACGCCGAAAGCAGACAGGAAAATGATGCGGCCTACCGCTTGCGACCGCATCGCCGGGATCAATGCGGCCACGGCGCGGCTGGCGATCTCGGAAATCAGCGAATTTCCTGCGCCGAGAGCCGACAGCACCGCATCCCTTCCGCGAATCGTCCTTTCAAGCAGGGCCGCATCGGTCGCGTCACCGCTGACCGCAGCAAGCCGGGGGTGCGTGGTGGTCAGCCTGTTCACGTTCCGTACCAGCGCCGTTACGTCGTGACCGGCAATCAGGGCCTGATCGAGGAGATGCCGTCCGGTAGGACCGGTGGCGCCGAGAATCAGCAACTTCATGCTATTTGCAGCTCATGAACGAGTGCCCTGCGGACGTCCGCAGCCGACGCAGCCTGAAACGCATTCAAACCTGCCTGCCGCGCGCCGAGCACATTTTCCGGACGATCGTCGAAAAAACCGATTCGCGACGGCGCCATCCCGATCCGCCTGCAGACCTCGAGGAAGGCCTCGGTGGACGGCTTTCTCGCCCCCAGGTCGCAGGAACAGAACACGCCAGCGAATCGGGCCAGCATATTCTTATATCGGGATTGCCAGAAAGTCCGGTGTGCGGGATTCGTGTTGGAGAACACGTAGAGCGGAAAGGACTTCGCAAGTTGTACCAGCAACTTCTCGATCTCGGGCAACGGACCGAGGAAGACCGCGTTCCACCCGGCGAGGAGTTCCTCCGCCGATAGCGCGAGCCCAAGCACATTCCGCAGATGCGCGAAATACTCGTCTGCATCGATCTCGCCGCGTTCGTGCGCCTCATAGGCATTGTCGAACGAAAACCGCGCGGCGATCCGCGATGCCGGGACCTGCGCCGCGTTTGCCCACGCCCCGAACGCGCGATCGAAGTCGATGTCGACCAGCACGCCCCCAAAATCGAAGACCAGTGCGTCAACGGTAGCTGCCGCAGGCGGCATGGTCAGTCACTGGCTGCGGCGCAATGGCTGAATGCAGTGCGGCGCATCTCGCCCGTCCGCACCACTGCCAGGTGATGTGCCATTCAAAGCTGATACCGCGTGATGTCGAGAGAGCCGTGAAAGACGCCGAGGACGTCAACGTTTCCGTCGTCCTTCACAAGGTACGCAATTCGGTAATGCCCATAGAGCAAGATTCGGACATTGCGCGAGGATGCAAGGTACCGGTGTCCGATCTCAGGAAAAGTCGCAAGGACTTGCGCCCGTTCGTAGATCCCCTGAACCGTCCGGGCCGCGGCGGTGGGATTATCCGCCGCGATGTACTCGAAGATGTCCTCGAGCCCGCGTTGGGCTTCTTCGGTCCACGTTATTTCTGCCATGAGCGGATGCGCCGCGCCATCTCCTCATTCGAGATCGTGCGCTTCGCGTCCGAGTCAGCAAGCCCGCGCTCAACCATGACGTGAAAGGCAAGCTCGCGCACGATTTCCTCGCGCGAGCTGTCTTCGGGCTGCCCCTGGATCAGGCGAGTAAGTTCTTCCTTTGCCGTGGACATAGCTCAAGCCTCCGCATCGGCTCTAATCCTGCCACAACCGCGCGCGATCCGTGAATGGCACATAACTTTTAATTGAACGGCATGCGCCGGATGCTAGAACGGTCTACCTATCGATGCAACGATCTACCGGTAGATCGCGCGATATGCCGGCAGATGTCTATTCGCAGATCGTGCCGGCCTCCCCCGAACAGCCTTTTGACCTCGCGCTCGCGAGGGCCGAAACGCCGCGCGTCGCCCGGCACCACCCCGCCGCCTGCGGCCGCATCGCTCCTCTTCGAAGAGGGGAACAAATCCCCTACGCCGCCTTCTGCTCGTCCCTCAGCGCGCGGCGCAGGATCTTGCCGACGTTGGTCTTCGGCAGCTCGGCGCGGAACTCGACGTACTTCGGCCGCTTGTAGCCGGTGAGCTGCTCCTTGCAATGGTCGAGGATCGCCTGCTCGCTGAGCGACGGATCTTTCTTCACCACGAAGAGTTTCACGACCTCGCCCGAATGCTCGTCGGGCACGCCGATCGCGGCGACTTCGAGCACGCCCGGATGCATCGCCACCACCTGCTCGACCTCGTTCGGGTACACATTGAAGCCGGAGACCAGGATCATGTCCTTCTTGCGATCCACGATGCGGATGTAGCCCTTGTCGTCCATCACGCCGACGTCGCCGCTGTGAAAGAACCCGTCCTTGCCGAACACCTTGGCGGTCTCGTCGGGCCGCTGCCAATAGCCCGGCATCACCTGCGGCCCCTTGATGCAGATCTCGCCCGGCTGACCGAGCGCAACGTCCTGGTCGTTGTCGTCACGGATCACGATGTCGGTCGATGGCAGCGGAAAGCCGATCGAGCCGCTGAACTCCTTGAGGTCGTGCGGATTCATGGTCGCACAGGGCGAGGTCTCGGTCAGCCCGTAGCCCTCGAGCAGGGTCTTGCCGGTCACCTGCTTCCACTTGTCGGCCACCGCCTTCTGCACCGCCATGCCGCCGCCGACGCACAGCTTCACGTGGGAGAAGTCCAGTTTGAGGAACTCGGGATTGTGGAGGAACGCGTTGAACAGCGTGTTCACGCCGGTGATCATGTTGTAGCGGTGCTTCGCGAGTTCCTTCACGAAGGCCGGAATGTCGCGCGGATTGGTAATCAGCACGTTCAGGCCGCCCATCTTCATCATCAGCAGGCAGTTCACGGTGAGCGAAAAGATGTGGTAGAGCGGCAGCGCCGTGATGATCACCGGCGTCTCCCCTCGCAACGCCAGTTCGAGGTTTGCCGATGCCTGCGCGATATTGGCGAGGATGTTGCGATGGAGCAGCATGGCGCCCTTGGAAACGCCGGTCGTGCCCCCCGTGTATTGCAGGAACGCAATGTCCTCATGCCCGGTTTCGAACGGCTTCAGATCCTTGCCGGCGCCCTCGGCGAGCACGCCGTTCCAGCGCTGCGCACCGGGCAGCTCGAACGCCGGGACCATCTTCTTGACGTTGCGCACGACGAAATTCACGATCAGGCCCTTGACGCCGAGCATGTCGCCGAGCGCGGCGACCACGACGTGCTTGACGGGCGTCTTCGCGCGCACCTCCTCGAGCGTGCGGGCGAAATTTTCGAGGATCACGATGACCTCGGCCCCCGAGTCTTTGAGCTGGTGCTCAAGCTCGCGCGCGGTGTAGAGCGGATTGACGTTCACCACCGTGTAGCCGGCGCGCAGCGTGCCGTAGAGCGCCACCGGGTACTGCAGCACGTTCGGCATCATGAGGGCGACGCGCGTGCCCTTCGCCAGGCCCTTCGACTGCAGCCAGGCGCCGAAGTCGCGCGAGAGCCGGTCGAGTTCGCCGAACGTAATCGTCTTGCCCATATTGTGGAAGGCCGGACGATCGGCGAACTGCTTGACGCACTTCTCGAACAGGTCACCGACCGACTTGTACTCGCTGTAGCTGATCTCGGCGGACATGCCGGGTGGATAACTTTTCAGCCAGATGCGCTCCATGACTTCTCCTCTGTGGGTGTTTTTACCGAATCTTACGCTGCGTGCCTGTCACCGAACAGACGCACGACCAGCGGCGCTGCAAGGCATCCGGCGCCAATTGCCGCGTATCCCCAGGCCCACGCGATGCCGAGCCCCGCCCCTCCGGCAAGATCGAGCGCGGCGCCAAATGCGGTCGGCCCCAGCATGCCGCCCGAGAAGCCCGCGAGCGAGTAGAACCCCATCGCGGCACCGCGCAATTCGGGCGGCGCGCTGGCGACCAGGCCAGCCGTGAGCGTCGCCGAATCGGCCATGACAAACATCGAGTAGGCGGTGAGCAGGGCGAGCACGATCGCCCAGTGCAGCGGCGCGGACAGTGCCAGCGCAATGCCGCCGGCGCCCGAGGCAAGCATCGCGATCATGATCCACCGGCGACGCCCGATGCGGAGCGCCATCTCGTTGCCGAGGATCGACGCCGGCACCGCCGCAAGATTTACCGCCGCTGCGATCGCCGTGGCACTCCATGGAAAGTGACCGCTGCCTGCATGCAATCCGGCGGAAAAGACGAGGAATGCCACCATCCAGCTGCGCGATCCGAAGAGTTCCACGCAATGCGCGGCGTAGCCCAGCGTGTATCCCGTGGCAGCGCGAATGGCGAGCACCCGGCGCCAGGCGGCGACCGGGAACAGAGCACCGAGCGTGAACGCCCTCGCCGGCGCGTTCCCGTGCGAGACGCGTTCCAGGCCGAGGACTACGAGAGCCCCGGCGGCCGCGGGACCGAGCGCGCCCAGCATGAACGCCGCGCGCCAGCCCCAAGCCGCGGCGGCAGCGCCGGTGAGCACGAGGGAAAGCGCAATGCCGATGCCGAAGAAAGAGGTGTAGAACGCGATGGCGCGGCTTTGCGCCGGACCGCTCACCCGGTCCGAGAGCAGCCGCAGCCCCGGCATGTAGGTCGCGGCGACGCCCGCACCGAGCAGCACCTGGAAGACGATTGCGCTTGCAAGCCCTTGCGCCAGCAATCCGAACCCGAGGCTCCCCGCGGCAGCGAGCAGACTTCCCGTGAGATAAACGCGCCTGCCGTCGGCGCGGTCGGTGAGCGCAGTCCAGTACGAAACCGTGGCGATGTAGCCGGCAAAGAAGGCGCTGCCCACCAGACCCGCTTGCGAGTTCGTCAGGCGCCACAGGTCGCGCAGTTCGGGCAGCAGCGCGGAAAACGTGGCGAAGCCCACCATCGAGAGGATGTGGGCCGTAAGCAAAATTATGGGGACAGGCCCCATCTTTCGTCGCGAAAAAACGGGGCTGTCCCGGTTTTTCTAGCGATGCTTGAACTCGGGCTTGCGCTTCTGTACGAACGCCGCCATGCCTTCCTTCTGGTCGGCGAGCGAAAACGTGGCGTGGAACAGTCGCCGCTCGAAGCGCACTCCCTCGGCAAGGGTCGTCTCGTAGGCGCGGTTGATCGCTTCCTTCACCATCATCGCCACCGGAGCCGAATACGACGCGATTTTCCCGGCGACCGCCATCGCCTCCTCGAGCAGCTTGTCCGCCGGAACGACGCGCGACACGAGCCCGGCGCGCTCCGCCTCCGCCGCGTCCATCATGCGCGCGGTGAGGCACAGATCCATCGCCTTCGCCTTGCCGACCGCGCGCGGCAGCCGCTGCGTGCCGCCTGCCCCGGGAAAGGTCCCGAGATTGATCTCGGGCTGGCCGAACTTTGCGCTTTCGGCCGCGATCACGATGTCGCACATCATCGCCAGTTCGCAGCCGCCGCCGAGCGCGTAGCCTGCGACCGCGGCGACGATCGGCTTGCGGATGTTGCGGACATGCTCCCAGTCGCGCGTGATGTAGTCGGACTTGAATACCTCGACGAAGTCCCAGTCCTTCATCGCGCCGATGTCGGCGCCCGCCGCGAAAGCCTTTTCGTTGCCCGTGATGACGATGGCGCCGATTCCGTCGTCGGCGTCAAAACCGTAGAGCGCCGCAGCGAGCTCCTGCATCAGCTTCGCATTGAGCGCGTTGAGCTGTTTCGGGCGGTTGAGAGTGACGAGCGCGACGCGGCCTTTCACCTCCGTGGCGATGAACTCATAGCTCATGAACACTCCTAAAAAGGAGAAGCGCGCTCTCGCTCATGATTACCCGCGCTTCATCACGGCAAGGGGGACGACATCGTCTCCCGCCGCGATGCGCCTGCGGCCGGGTTCGATCCCGGAGAGCGCGACGGCTTCCCGCATCGTCGCGAGGCTGCGCACCGCCAGCTCCTGGTATTGCCGCGTCGCGTCTTTTTTCCAGGCGAGCTCGTTCGCCTTGAGCTCGCGCACAACTCTGGCCGGGATCCCGGCGACGAGCGTGCGCGGCGGCACGACGAAATCCGCCTTGACGAAGGCGCAGGCGGCGACGATCGCCTGCTCGCCGATGACCGCGTGGTCGTTCACCACCGCGTTGATGCCAACCAGCGCGTCGCGCTTCACCACGCAGCCGTGCAGGACCGCGCCGTGCCCGATGTGGCCGTCGGACTCGACCACGAGGTCGCGATCGGGAAACGCGTGCAGCACGCAGGTGTCCTGGATGTTCGCGCCCTCCTCGACCACGATGCGCCCGAAATCGCCGCGCAGGCACGCGGCGGGGCCGATGTACACCCGCGCGCCTACGATCACGTCGCCGATCAGCACGGCGCTTGGATGCACGTACGCGGAGGGATGCACGACCGGCGTGATGCCGTCGATCGAGTAAACCTTGACCATGGCGAATTTTAGTGTCTTTCCCGAAAGTCGGGCGCTGCGGTGCGGCGGGCACCGCCGCACCGCAGCGCATCGCTGTTCTTGGGCGCCTATGGTGTAAGCTTTTTTCATGGACCGGCAGAAACTGGCCAAGGCGGCGTCGGACGCGATGTGGGCGGGCGACCGGGCTTCGAAGCTGCTCGGCATGAAAGTCGAAGAAGTACGGCCCGGCTACGCGCGGCTCTCGATGCGCGTCACGCGCGACATGCTGAACGGGTATGACACCTGCCACGGCGGCGTGATCTTCACGCTCGCGGATTCGGCCTTCGGCTACGCCTGCAACAGCCACAATCAGCTCTCGGTGGCGGCGAGTTGCTCGATCGACTTTCTCGCCCCCGCGCGCGCCGGCGACGTCCTCACGGCGACCGCGGTCGAGCTGGCGCGCGCCGGGCGCGCCGGCGTGTACGACATCCGGGTCGAGAAGCAGGACGGCGCCGTGGTGGCCACCTTTCGCGGCCGCTCGACGACGCTCAGGGGTCATTGGGTCAATACTCAGGGAGCAGGGGCATGAAGACATTTCCTCTCGAACCGATCGAAAAGGCGCCGCGCGAGGAGCTGAGAGCGCTGCAGCTCGAGCGCCTGAAGTGGTCGCTCAGGCACGCGTACGAGAACGTGCCGCGCTACCGGAAGAAGTTCGACACAGCCGGCGTGACGCCGGACGCCCTCAAAGCGCTCGCCGACCTGGAGAAGTTTCCCTGCACCACCAAGGCCGATCTGCGCGAGACCTATCCGTTCGGCATGTTCGCGGTGCCTATGGACAGGATTGTGCGGATCCACGCCTCTTCGGGGACGACCGGAAAGCCCACCGTGGTCGGCTACACGGCGAAGGACATCGACACGTGGACCCACGTCATGGCGCGCTCGATCCGGGCCGCCGGCGCGCGGCCCGGCGACAAGGTGCATGTCGCCTACGGCTATGGCCTGTTCACCGGGGGGCTCGGCGCGCATTACGGCGCAGAGCGCCTGGGGCTCGCCGTGATTCCGCTCGGCGGCGGGATGACCGAGCGCCAGGTTCAGTTGATCCACGATTTCAAGCCCGAGATCATCATGGTGACGCCAAGCTACATGCTCGCGATCGCCGACGAGATGGAGCGCCAGGGGCTCGACCCGAAAAAATCCTCGCTGCGATTGGGCATCTTCGGCGCCGAGCCCTGGACCAACGAGATGCGCAAGCAGATCGAGGCGCGCACGTCGCTGCAGGCGATCGACATTTACGGGCTCTCCGAAGTGATCGGCCCGGGCGTCGCGCAGGAGTGCGTCGAGACCAAGGACGGCCTCACTGTGTGGGAGGACCACTTCTATCCCGAGATCATCGATCCGCAGACCGGCACGGTGCTCCCGGACGGCGAGAGGGGCGAGCTGGTATTCACGTCGCTCACCAAGGAAGCACTCCCCATCATCCGCTACCGCACGCGGGACCTCACCCGCCTGCTGCCGGGCACGGCCCGCACCATGCGCCGCATGGAGAAGATCACCGGCAGATCGGACGACATGCTGATCATCCGCGGGGTGAACGTGTTTCCCACGCAGATCGAGGAAATGATCCTCAAGCAGCCCGAGCTCAGTCCGCACTACGTGCTGGAAGTGACGAAGGACGGCCCGCTTGACCATTTGACGGTGCTCGTGGAACTCGTCCCCGGCGCGGCCGAATCCGGCTCGGCGGCGAAGCTCCAGCACAACGTCAAGTCGTACATCGGCGTCACCGCGGATGTGAAGATCGTGCCGATCAGCGCGATCGAGCGCTCGATCGGCAAGGCGAAGCGCGTGATCGACAAGCGGCCGAAGGCTTGAAAGCCTGAGCAAGAATCGGATAGCCAGCGCCGCCGAGGGCGGCTACAGTCGTGCCATGCAAACTCTCGCAATCAAGGCCCGCGCCTATCTGGACACCCGCCGCGGAGAGCGCATCACGCTCGAGGAGCTGTCTCGCGCAGTCGGAGCAAGCCGGTTCCACCTGCAGCGCCGCTTCAAGGAGACGTACGGCCTCTCGCCGAGGGATTACCAGCGCGAAGCACGGCTCGAGGACGCGAAGCGGCATCTCGCCAACGGCAGCCGCGTCACTGACGCGCTCTTCGAGGCGGGCTATGGTTCGGTGTCACGCTTCTACGAGAAGGCGGCGGCGCGCCTCGGAATGGCAGCGCGCGACTATCGCGCCAAGGGCAAGGGTCTTGCAATCGCGTACGCGACCTTCGAATCGGAGCTGGGCGTGATTCTCGCCGCCGTCACGCCGCAGGGGTTGTGTTCGGTAAAGCTTGGCGATGACGGGCGCAAGCTGAAGCAGCTGCTCGCGGAGGAGTTCAGCGAGGCGCGATTGTCGGAAGACGATGGCGCACTGAAGGAGATCAGGCAGAAGATCCTCGCCTTCATCGCCGGCGAGGCAGTCCTCGCCAGGGTGCCGGTCGACATCCGTGGCACCGTGTTCCAACGGCGCGTATGGAGCGAGCTTGCCCGGATCCCGCGCGGCGAGACGCGCACCTACCAGCAAATCGCCCGCGCGATCGGCAAGCCGCGCGCCGTGCGCGCCGTGGGCTCGGCCTGCGGCGCCAACCCGGTTGCGCTCGTCATTCCGTGTCATCGCGCGCTTCGTTCGGACGGCGGCCTCGGCGGATATGCCTGGGGCGTGGAGCGCAAGCGCAGGCTGCTCGCAGCGGAAAAACCCGGCAAGGAATGACCGCCGGCGACTACGGCCGGCTGGTCGCGCTCGCCGCGATCTGGGGCGCGTCGTTCATCTTCATGCGCGTTGCGGCACCTGTGCTAGGGCCGATCGTTACGGCGGAAACGCGCGTACTTCTTGGCGGCCTCGCGCTCCTCGCCTGGTTCCGGCTGACCGGCTTTGATCCCCGGCTGCGCGAGCACTGGCGCCTGTACGCGCTGGTGGGGCTGGTCAACTCGGCAGTGCCGTTCGCGCTCTATGCCTTTGCCGCGATGCACCTGCCGGCGTCGCTGCTTGCGATCCTGAACGCGACTTCGCCCATGTTCGGCCTCGCGTTCGGCGCGCTCTTTGCCGGCGAGCGGATCACCGTGCGCAAACTGGCCGGGCTAGTGATCGGCGCGGCGGGCGTGGCGCTGGTGACGCGCCCGGCAGGCATCGAGGCGGGGCCGATGTTTGGCTGGGCGGTCGGTGCGTCGCTCGGCGCTTGTTGCGGGTACGGCCTCACCGGCGTGCTGATCAAGCGCTGGGGAGGCGGTGCCCCGCCGAAAGGCATTGCGGTCGGCAATCAGCTCGCGGCGGCGCTGTTTCTGCTGCCGCTCTTGCCGGCGCTTCCGCCGCTTGCGGTCCCCTCCGCGCTCGTGATCGCCAACGTACTCGGTCTTGCGCTGCTCGCGAGCGCGGTGGCGTTCCTGCTCTATTTCCGGCTGATCGCCGACGTGGGCGGCACGCGGGCCCTGACTGTGACCTACCTCATTCCGCTCTTCGGTCTTGCCTGGGGCGCGTTATTTCTCGGCGAAACGCTTCCGCCCGCCGCCCTTGGCGGAGGCGCTCTGATTCTGGTGGGGACGCTGTTCGTGACGCGCGGCTAGAATTGCAAATTGGGGTCAGAGTCGAATTTGCGCGATCGCCCCGGCGCTCGAAA
>CAZYVT010000037.1:32295-37324 GCA_964651335.1 uncultured Enterobacteriaceae bacterium
GGCTCCTCGGCGCGCGCGCTCTTCGAGCGGATTGCGGCCAACATCGAACGGGTGATGCGCGGGCAGCACGAGGCCGTGCGCAAGCTTCTCGCCGCCTTCGCCTCCGGGGGGCATGTCCTGATCGACGACTACCCCGGAACAGGCAAGACGACACTCGCCAAGAGCCTTGCCGCATCGATCGGCGCGAAGTTCACGCGCGTGCAGTTCACGCCCGATCTTCTTCCCTCCGACATTCTCGGCGTCTCGGTGTTCAACCAGAAGGACCAGGTGTTCGAATTCCGCGAAGGGCCGGTGTTCACGTCGATCCTGCTCGCCGACGAAATCAACCGTGCTTCGCCGAGAACGCAGTCGGCATTGCTCGAGGTGATGGCCGAAAGCCAGGTCTCGGTCGAGGGCCGCACGCATCCAATGGACGAGCTGTTCTTCGTCGTCGCAACGCAGAACCCGGTGGAATTCCGCGGCACATATCCTCTGCCCGAGGCGCAGATGGACCGCTTCGCCCTGTGCCTCGCGCTCGGCTACGTAGACGGCGATACCGAAGCCGAGGTGCTCGCGGCGCAGGAACTGGGCCATCCGCTCGCCCGGCTTACTGCGGTGGCAACCCGCGAAGAAGTGATTGCGCTCAAGGACCGCGTGCGCCGCGTGCGCATGGCCGGCGAGCTGCGGCACTACATCGTGGAGCTGGTGCGCCGCACGCGCTCGGCACCGCAGGTGCAGCTCGGGTGCGGCCCGCGCGCATCGATCGCGCTCGCGCACGCCGCAAAGGCGCTGGCGCTGTTTGACGGAGACGACTACGTGCGCCCTGAGCACGTCCAGGAGCTGGCCGTGACAACGCTCGCGCACCGCATGGTGCTCGACCCGCAAGCGAAATTTTCCGGCACCTCCGGGCGCGCGCTCGTTGCCGACGTCCTGCGAGAGGTGAAGGTCCCGTCGTGAGACGGGCGCTCTACCGCTCCATCAAGGGTGTCAGCGGGCTGGACCACTGGCTGCGCGAGCGCCTGACGCGCGCAGGATGGCTGCTGCTGGGCGCGGCAGGGGCTGCGGCGGCGGCGGGAATCGATCTCAATCAGACGCTGACCGCGCAGGCGTTCACGTTCCTTGCTTCGCTGCTCCTCCTCGCCTACGCCGCGAGCCTCGCATTTCGCGCCCGGGTCGAGGTTAGGCGCGAGCTGCCGCGCTACGCGACGGCGGGGGAAACCTTCGTCTACCGTGTCACCGTAACGAACCGGGGAGCAGCACCGCTAGCCGGAGCGACGCTCGCGGAGCGCTTTCGCGATCCGCGGCCGCGTTACGAGGAATGGCGCGCCGCCCGCGAGCCGGGCGAGGAGCGCAGGAACTGGTTCGATCGCTCGGTGGGGTATTTCCGCTGGCGCTGGCTGATCGAGCGGCGCATTCCGGAGTCCGCGGACGAAGTGGCGCTGCCCGCGCTCGCGCCAGGACAATCTCAGTCCATCCGGCTCGGCTTCACGCCGCGCAGGCGCGGGAGAATCGAGCTGGCAGGATTGAGCGTTGCGCGCACCGACCCGATTGGGCTGGTGAAGGGTCTTGTCCGAGTGCCGCTCGAGGCGCGCGTGATCGCTCTGCCACGGCGCTACCGCATTCCGGCGCTCGCCCTCCCCGGTGCGCGCAAGTTCCAGCAGGGCGGCGTGTCGCTCGCCGCTTCGGTGGGAGACTCGGAAGAGTTTCTGTCGCTGCGCGACTACCGGCCCGGAGACCCGTTGCAGCGACTGCACTGGAAAAGCTTCGCGCGCACCGGAAAACCGATCGTCAAGGAGTTCCAGGACGAGTTCTTCGAGCGCCACGCGCTCGTCCTCGACACCGGCTCGCATCACGGCGAGGACGCGGCCTTCGAAGAGGCGGTTGCGCTCGCCGCATCCTTCGTCTACACGATCGATACGCAGGAATGCCTGCTCGACCTGCTGTTCGTCGGCGGCGAGGTGAAATCGTATACCGCGGGGCGCGGACAGCTTCACGCCGAGCACATGCTCGAAGTGCTGGCCGGCGTGACGCCATCGTCCCCGGGCGGCTTTGACGCGCTTGCGCGCGCGGTACTCGCCCGGCGCGGAACCCTGTCCAGCATCATCGCGGTGCTGCTCGCGTGGAACGAACCGCAGCGCAAATTCGTCGCCGCGGCGCGCAGCATCGGGCTCGAAGTGCGGGCGCTGCTCGTCTGCGCTCCCGGCGAGACGCCAGGACCTGAGCACGCCGGCCTGCTCGTGCTGCATCCGGGCGAAATCGAGCGCGGGCTGGCGGGGCTGCGATGATCGCGGCGCCGCCCTTCCTCACCGGTGCCTCGCTCCTCTTCTGGGGCTGGCAGAGCGGCAACTGGATCGCCGCGATCATTCTCGCGGCAATCCTGGAGACGGCGCGCCGCATCAGCCTCAGGTTCGACCTCGGCGCCGCCGAGCACTCGCGGATTGCGGATCTGTGCACGATTCTCTTCGTCGGACTCGCAGCGGTGCTTGCGGTCAACCGCGGCGTTGCGCACGGGATCCTCGCCGCGTTCCAGTGGCTGCCGGTTGCGCTGGCGCCGATCCTGCTGGCGCAGATGCTTTCGGAAACCGGCCGCGTGCCGCTCTCGGCGCTGTTCCGCTACATGCGGACGCTCAAACGCGAAAATCCCGCGATCAAGGATCCGCCCATCGACACGAGCGCGGTGTATCTCGCCCTGGTTCTGATCGCCGCCGGGGTCGCCAATGCGCGTGGCCCGGGGTATTACATTGGCGTGGTAGGGGCCGTGGCTTGGGGTTTGTTCCCGTCGCGTCCCCGTCATGCGAACACCGCTGTGTGGGCGCTGGTGCTCGGTATCGGCGCCGCAAGTGGCTACGCCGGGCATGCCGGCCTCGCGCATCTCCAAGCACAACTGGAAGCGTGGATCAGCGATTGGCACCTGAGCGGCTTCGAAGGCGATCCGTATCGCAGCACCACCGACATGGGATCGATCGGCAAGTTGAAGTTGCTGGACACAATCGTGCTGCGCGTCCACGTGCCGGCGGACGAAGCGAAACGCGTCCGGCTGCTGCACCGCTCCAGCTACAACACCTTTGTCGGCACCACGTGGCTCGCGCGTGGTGCTCCCATGGAATCGGTTCTTCCCGAGGCGGGCGGCCTCACATGGAGAATCGCCGCCGCCGAGCCGGAATGGAGCGCGCGCATCGCGATGCGCGTACAGCGCGGCCGCCTCCTGCTCGCGCTGCCATCGAGCACCACGCGCATCACGGGGCTTGGCGCAACCGCGCTCAGGCACAACGCGCTTGGCGCCGTGCACGCCGAACTTGCCGGCGACTGGATCCGCTACGAGGCCGAGGCCGCGACATCGGCCGACACCTCGGCGCCGCCCGGACGCGAGGATCTCGCTGTCCCCGTGCCAGAGCGCGCGACGTTCGAGGAGGTTGCCGCAGAGCTTGGGCTGAAGGGACTCCCTGCAGCCGAGGCGTTGCGCCGCGTGCAGGCATATTTCGCCGGCTACTCGTACTCCACATGGCTCGAGCGGCCGGCGCCCGAGGGCACGACTGCGCTCGCAGATTTCGTTCGCAACACGCGTTCCGGCCACTGCGAATATTTCGCCGCCGCGACGACGCTGCTGCTGCGCGCGGCCGGAATTCCGGCGCGCTATTCGACCGGATTTGCCGTCATGGAGTACAGCCCGCTCGAAGACGCGTTCGTGGTGCGCGCGCGCCACGCGCACGCCTGGGCGCGCGCCTGGACCGGGACACGCTGGCTCGACCTCGATACCACGCCCCCGTCCTGGTTCCAGGAGGAGGAGCAGCTTGCGCCCTTCTGGGAAAAGCTTGCGGACCTCGCGCGCTGGGCCGCGTACCGCTGGTCGCAGCGCGGCGAGCTGCAGGCGAGCGACGCCTGGTATGCGGTGCTTGCGTTGCTCGTGGCGGTCCTTGGCTGGCGGCTGCTGCGCGGCCGCCGGGTCGCGCGTGGCGCACCCGCCGCGTCGGCCGCTGTACGGCTGTGGCCAGGTTCAGATTCGGAATTCTTCGCCATCGAGCGAGCGCTCGCCTTGCGCGGCGCGGTGCGCGAACCGGGCATCACGCTTTCGTCTTGGCTCGATCCTGTAGCCAAAACCCTCGACGCAGAGCCCCGGCGGCGACTGCACGAAGCACTGCTATTGCACCAGCGCTACCGCTTCGACCCCGCGGGCCTTAGCCACTCCGAGCGCGAGCGGCTGCGAACCGAATCCCGAGATCTGCTCTCAGGGCTAGGGGACACAGGCCGGAAGTAGCGCACTAATGGGCTTGCAATGCCATGACCTTGCCGGTCAGGGCGCGCACATCTGCAACCACCGCGTCCAGAGCGTACGGCCAGTCCTCCGGGTATTCGGGTTGCGAAGCGACGCGCGACTGGAGTACGTCGGAAGCGCGAAGCTCGCTCAGCGCACGCCATGCGCAGCGTTCGTCGTCCAACAGCCTCTCAGCCTGCCGGAGGGCGTCCATCGCAAGCTCTACCGTCCGCGGGGTCGCATCGCCCGCCTCGAGGACCCTCCGCACGATCTGCATGCAGTCGGATTCGGTGTGCAGCGCCACGAGCAGGATCGCTTCCCTGAAACGGTCCGGGTCGCCCAAGCTATCGCCTGCGCGACCAGGATTGCTGGCAAGGGAATCCCTTGCGCCCGCAAGACGCGGCCGGTCGATCCAGTCCAGGTACGCGCCGACGAATTCCTCGCCCGCGTCGGCGTCCTGCTCCTCGACGCCGCCGCGCGCGGGTGAATCCCGCGCGGCTACATCAATGCCCTCGTTCATCCACTCCAGGTACGCGTTGATCCAGGTGCCGGTGCTGATATTCGAGTCCATTGGTTGTTCCCTCCTTTGAATGCAAATTGCTCCGCTCCTGATCGATGGCCCTGTCGCCTCTTTCTGAGCCCTCAATACTCTCGACGACAAACAAAAATTCTCTGCGCCTGCCGAGGATTTTGTTTTGGCCAGGGTTAACAAACGCGAATATTTGCAGCGCACCATTGCGACTGGTTCTTGGCTAGAAGCATCCGGTGCCGGCTGACGGAATCGAACCGCCGACCAAC
>CAZYVT010000038.1:0-36900 GCA_964651335.1 uncultured Enterobacteriaceae bacterium
TCCCGGCTGCTGCTTCTTTGCGCATCACGGGAGGGTTACCGGAATCTCTCGGAAATGGTTTCGCGCGCCTGGCTGAAGAATCAGCATCGCGCGCGCGCCGAGATCGCGCGGAGCTGGTTCGAGGAGATCGGCGCCGGCGGACTGATCGCGCTCTCGGGCGCTGGCGCGGGCGATGTCGGGCAGGCGCTCGCCGCGGGCAATGAGTCCGCGGCCGAGCACCTGGCGGCCGAGTGGGCAAGATTGTTTCCTCGCCGTTACTACCTCGAATTGCAGCGCGCGGGTCTTGCAAATTCCGAGGCGCTGGTCACGCGCACGCTCGGTCTTGCCGGCAAGGCGCGGCTTCCGGTCGTCGCGACGCACCCGGTGCAATTCCTTTCTCCGGAGGATTTCGAGGCGCATGAGGCGCGCGTGTGCATTGCCCAGGGCTACGCGCTGGGGGACCAGCGCCGGCCGAAGCTCTACACGCCCGAACAGTACCTTAAATCGCCGCAAGAGATGGCGCGGCTGTTTGCCGACGTGCCGCAGGCGCTCGAGAACGCGGTCGAGATCGCGCGCCGCTGCAACCTCGAGATCGAACTGGGCAAAAGCCGGTTGCCGGAGTTTCCGATGCCCGCCGGCGTCACGGTCGACGAAACCCTGAAGAACCAGGCCGAACAGGGACTTGCCGCACGCCTGGAGCGCCTGTTTCCCGAGCGCGAAACGCGGCACGGGGAGGGGCCGCGCTACCGTGAGCGGCTGGCGTTCGAAATCGGGACCATCGTGCAGATGGGTTTCTCGGGCTACTTCCTGATCGTCGCCGATTTCATCAACTGGGCAAAATCGCACCGCGACGCGCAGTTTCCGAACGGCATTCCCGTCGGGCCGGGCCGCGGCTCCGGCGCGGGTTCGCTCGTCGCCTATTCGCTCGGCATCACCGACCTCGACCCGCTGCGCTACGACCTGCTGTTCGAGCGCTTCCTCAATCCGGAGCGCGTCTCGATGCCCGACTTCGACATCGATTTCTGCCAGGACGGGCGCGACAAGGTGATCGACTACGTGCGCCGGAAGTATGGCGAAGAATCGGTCTCGCAGATTGTCACCTTCGGCACGATGGCGGCGCGCGCGGTGGTGCGCGACGCCGGTCGCGTTCTCGATCTCGGGTACACCTTCTGCGACCAGATCGCGAAGCTGATTCCCTTTCAGGCGGGAAGGACCATCACCCTCAAACAGGCGCGAGAGATGGAGCCGCTGTTGGCCGAGCGCGAGAAGGCGGACGACGGAGTGAAGGCGCTGCTCGCGCTCGGCGAGAAGCTCGAAGGGCTCACGCGCAGCGTCGGCATGCACGCGGGCGGTGTGCTGATTGCCCCCGGAAAGCTGACCGATTTCTGTCCGCTGTATGCGGCTGAAGGAACCGGCAACGTCATTTCGCAGCTCGACAAGGATGACGTCGAGGCGATCGGGCTGGTGAAATTCGATTTCCTCGGCCTCACTACGCTCACCGTGCTCGACTGGGCGGAGCGTTACGTGCGACAACTGGGACAGCAGGACTTCGCGGTGGACCGCATTCCGCTGTTCGACAAGGACACCTACGCGCTGCTTGCAACCGGCAATGCCACCGCCGTGTTCCAGTTCGAATCGCGCGGCATGCGCGACCTTCTCAAGCAGGCGCCCCCCGCGCGCTTCGAGGACGTGATCGCCCTGGTGGCGCTGTACCGTCCCGGTCCGATGGAACTGATCCCGGATTACATCGCCTGCAAGCAGGGCCGCAAGCGCGTCGACTATCTCGATCCTCGCCTCGAGCCGATCCTCGCACCGACCTACGGCGTGATGGTCTACCAGGAACAGGTGATGCAGATCGCGCAGGTGATCGGCGGCTATACGCTCGGCGGCGCCGACCTGCTGCGGCGGGCGATGGGCAAGAAGAACCAGGAGGAAATGGACGCCCAGCGCGACATCTTCGTCGCCGGCGCGGAGAAGAACGGGCTCTCGAAGGGCAGGGCGACCCAGTTGTTCGATCTGATGGCGAAGTTCGCCGGCTACGGATTCAACAAGTCGCACGCCGCCGCGTACGCGCTGCTTGCCTACCAGACGGCGTACATGAAGACCCACCACGCGGCCGCATTCATGGCCGCGAACCTTTCTGCGGTGATGGGTGACACCGAAAAGGTGCGCGGACTGTACGAGGACGCGATCGCGAACCGGCTCCGGATCCTGCCACCGGAGATCAATGCATCGTCGTTCCGCTTCGCCGCCGTGGACCGGGAAACCGTACGCTACGGGCTGGGAGCGGTGCGCGGGACCGGCGAATCCGCGATCGGCGCGATTCTGGATGCGAGGGTGAGCGGGCCGTTCGAGAGCCTGTACGACCTCTGCCGGCGCGTGGACAAACGCCGGGTCAACCGTCGCGTGATCGAGGCTCTGGTGCGCGCAGGCGCTTTCGATGGCATCGAGGCGAACCGGGCGAGGCTGCTCGCCTCGGTCGGACGGGCGCTGGAGGCGGCAGAGCAGGCGGAGCGCATGGCATCGCAGTCCAGTCTTTTCGGCGACGGCGAGCATGCCCGCGGCGAACGCGAGGCGCTGATCGAGGCCGAGGCCTGGGACCCGAAGCAGCAGCTCATGGAAGAGAAAGCCGCGCTCGGGTTTTCGCTTTCGGGCCACCTGTTTTCCGTGTACGAGCGGGACCTGGCGGGGTTTCCGCGCCGGCCGCTGGCGACGCTCGCGCCGGCCGAGCACCCGGTCTGGATCGCCGGGATCGTGGCCGAGGCGCGCATGCAGATGACACGCCGCGGCCGCATGATGGTGGTGACGCTCGACGACGGCACCGCGCAACTGGACATTTCGGTGTACTCCGAGCTGCTGGAGAAGCACCGCGACAGGATCAAGGAAGATGCACTGTTGCTCGTTCAAGGCAAAGTACAACGTGACGAGTTCTCCGCAGGCTTGCGCGTTGTCGCCGAGGAGCTGCTCGATCTTGCAGCGATGCGCAAACGCTATGCAGCGAAGCTGCGCCTCGATATCGATGGCCAGGCGGACGCCAGGCGCCTCATGGAAACGCTCGCGCCGTACCGGTCGGTCGAGGAGGGCGCCTGCCAGGTGCTCGTACACTACGAGAACGCGGCCGCGAGCTGCGACGTCGTGCTGGGTGAAGCCTGGAGAGTGCGGCCCGACGAGCGACTGATCAGCGAGTTGTCGGCGTGGCTTGCGCCAGAGCACGTCCAGGTGCTCTATAGCAACGGCGCCGCCGCAGTCTGAGGACAGCGCCACAGGCAATTTCTCTGGCGGCGTCAAGTTCCTCCATGTCCGTTGAGTTCCGTCGCATCGCCGGACTTCCGGCGCAGTAGCGCGGCAACGCGCCGATACCAGCCATTTTGCAGACGTTCCGCCCGATCGTAGCGGCGCTTTTCGGCGACGAAGGCGCTCAGCGTCGGGTAGCAGGCGTGGTACTGCGCAAGCGTGGGAAGATGGGCCTCGCCGATCGGGAACGAGCCGCCGCGGGCGAGCACCGCATCGAGGAGCAGCCGCCGTATCTCGGTTGCGTGCACGCATGCGCCGAGCGTCGGGCGGGTGAAGTAACGAAGTGTCAGGCCCGCCCAATCGCGGGTCGCCCAAGGGAGAAACGTCTCGTGCTCCGGCCGCAGTTTGCGCACCAGAACGCTCTGCAGCATGAGCCGGCGCTCTGATGCAAGCTCCCTGAAATCGGCCAGGACGCGGTCGAGCTGCTCCGGGGGCACGAGAAACTCCGCCGTTCGGGAAAGACCGCGCGCGCCCGCAGAGGCGACCAGATCGAGCTCGGCCGGAGCCTGGGCGCGTTCTGCTGCGCGCAGCAGGGAATCGACACGCAGCGTCACGCTGTAGATCACACCGAACAGGCCATGCCCTCCCACGGCGAGAGCAAAAAGGTTCGCGTTGGTCGCCCGATCGGCGCGCCGCAATTCCCCGTCCGGCGTGACGACCACGATCGATTCGACATGCGACACCATGGGTATGCCGTCCGGACCGGCGGCGTTCTCCGACACCGCCTCGCCCACCGATCCTGCCAGCCCCGCGGCACGCACCCCCGAGTCCAGCCCGGCTGCGCGCTCGCCAAGGTAATCCGTGATCGAACACCACGGCGTCGCCGCTTGCAGCTCGAGATGATCGCGCTCCCCATCGAGCCGGAGCATGCGGTTCAGCGCCGAGGTATCGAGGGCAAGCGCGCGCTCACGCGCTGCACGCAACGCGCGGCGCAGATCGTCGGCGGAGCGGATGCGGACGGTTTCCTGGCGCTGCGCAGCATGCAGATCGCCGATGGCCGGGAAGGTCAGTGTCGCAAGCATGGGGTTTTCCTCGTCTGGGTCGGTTCGGCGGCATTGTGCGCGGCGCTGGTGAAAATGCAATACCAATTCCAGGAGTATCGGAATCTGATACCATCGGCGCCATGCCTGCGCGCAGCCGCTTCGTCGAGGCCCTGAAGAAGAGCGTGCGCACGCGCGGCCTGACGTACGCGGAACTGGCGCGCCGCCTCGCCCTGTCGGAGCCGAGCGTCAAGCGAATGTTTTCGCGAGGCACCTTCACGCTGGCGCGCATCGAGCAGATCCTGCGGGTGCTCGACCTGGACCTCTACGAGGTCGCGCGAATGAGTCGCGGGCAGGCGGCAGGGCCGGCCGAGCTCACGCTCGAGCAGGAAAACGCGCTCGCCAGAGACGAGCGGCAGCTCTCGGTGTTCTGGCTGGTGCTGAACGACTGGACGTTCGATGAGATCCTCGAGCAGTTCGCGATCACCAGGGCGGAACTCACGCTTTCGTTCGCACGTCTCGCGCGCGTACGGCTCATCGATTGGGGCCCGGGCGAGAAGGCGCGCTTGAAGGTGACGCGCGAGATTCGGTGGCGTGCCGCGGGACCGGTGAAAAAGGCCTACGGCAATCGGGTCATGCAGGAGTTTCTCAAGGCCCGCTTTGACGGCGCGCTCGAACTCCTGCGTTTCGAAGCGCGAGACGTGTCAAACGAATCGGCAGCGCTGATGCGGCGCAGGCTCGAGCGGCTCGCCGCCGAGTTCAACGACCTTGCCGAGGTCGATTCATCGCTTCCTGCGCGCAGGCGCGCCGGGCTCGGCCTGCTCATCGCCTGCCGGCCGTGGGAATTTTCCGTGGTGAATGCGCTGAAGAAGCGAAAGGCCTAGGCGGAGGGCAGCCAGTCGAATCCGTCATAAGGACGCTCGAGTGCCCCGGCCGCCGGCCGGGCGTGCACTTGCGCGACGCGCGCGGCCGGCGGGCCGCGCCGCGCCCAGGCAACAATCGCCTCGACTGCTTGCGCCTCGCCCTGCACGACCGCTTCCACGCTGCCATCACGGCGATTGCGTACCCATCCCGTGACTCCGTGCCGAAGCGCTTCCATGCGCATTGCATCGCGGTAGCCGACCCCATGCACCCGGCCCTCTATGCAAAGGTGGCAAGTCACGATCATCGCCGGATTCTGCACCAGTGAGATCGTGAACGGTTCCGGGGTCCGTGATAGGCTGTTTCAAAAGAGGGGGCCCCGCAGATGCGCACAGCGCTCTACATCGTTGCCGGAATCGTACTGGCCGCGTTCCTCGCCGTTGCATTCGTGGTCCCAAGCATGCAGGGGAGTGAGGAGAGGGAGGCCGCAGCCGCCCTGGTTGCCGGCACCGAACCTGCAAAGAAGCAGGTTGCGGCGGCGGCCGAAAGGGCAGGCAGTCTCTCGGGCTCCGGAAACGGCGTCAAGCTCGGTTCGAAGAATGACCCTGGGTTCGGCGAACTGAAGTGGATTGTCGAGATGAACGGCGTGATCCGCGGCTGGAACGACCGGAGCGCGATCGAAATCGACGTGCGCCCCCGGCTCGAGAGCGGCAAGGTGGGCTGGAGTTGCCGCGGCTACCCGATTGCTTCGATGCCGCAGTCGTGCGGAGGACGGAATTGATGCGGGCAAATTGCGTTCAGGAGGAATCCATGCGCCGGGATATTTTCATTCTCATCACTGCTGCGCTGATCACCGTCGTCTCCGGCTGCGCTGCTACCGGTGGCGGTGGCCCGGACAAGGTGATCTATCATTTCGATTCGGGCTTGCCCCAGGCGACCAAGGGCCTGCGCAACATTGGCAACCATCTTGAAGTGAATCCCAGCGCCAGGATCGTGGCGATCACCCATGCGCAGGGAGTGGACTTCCTCATGAAGGGCGCCAAGGATTCGAGCGGAAACAAGTACGAAGACATCGTCGAGCAACTCGCCAACCGGGGCGTGAAGTTCCAGGTTTGCGAGATCACGCTGCGCAACCGCAAGCTCACCAGGGACCAGTTCATCGCGGCCGTGAGCTATGTGCCCTCGGGCGTTGCGGAAATCGCGAAGCTGCAGCAGCGCGAAGGCTACGCCTACCTCAAGCCCTAGCGGCGCCGCGAGCTGATTGCGGTCAGGATGCCCTGGATGATCTCGGTCGGCGCCGGCGGGCAGCCGGGTACGGCGACGTCCACCGGGATCACGTTCGCCACGCGTCCGCGGCTGGCGTAGTTCTCACCGAAGATCCCGCCGTCGCAGCCACAGTCGCCGATGGCGACCACGAGCTTCGGATCGGGCGTCGCGTCGTAGGTGCGCCGCAGTGCCTGTTCCATGTTGCGCGACACCGGCCCCGTGACGAGCAGCAGGTCGGCGTGGCGCGGGCTGGCGACGAACTTGATGCCGAGGCCTTCCAGGTTGTAGTAGGGGTTGTTGACTGCATGAATCTCGAGCTCGCAGCCGTTGCACGAGCCGGCATCCACGTGCCGGATGGTGAGCGCGCGGCCGAGGAGCTTCAGCACCTCGTCGTTCAGTCGGCCGGCGATTTGCCTGAGCGATTCGTTGGCTTGCGGCGGGGGCTCGGTGCAGATGCCGACCCTGACGATCTGGCGCAGGAGTTTTTCCATGCTCAGAGATCCTGTCCCGCGTACGACAGGTTGAACGACTTGTTGATCAGCGGAAAGTCGGGAACGATGTTCCCGATCACGGCATGCTCGAGCGCAGGCCAGTTCTGCCACGAGGGGTCGTGCGGGTGGCAGCGGCGCACCCGGGCGCCGGCGCCGGCCTCGAGCGCGACGAACACCTCGCCGCGCCAGCCCTCGATCCAGCCGATGCCGAACGCGCCCTCGACCGCGTCGCCGATCGGCGTGCGAAGCGCGCCTTCGGGAAGCTTCTTGAGGATGAGGCGCTGCAGCCGCAGCGATTCGAACGCCTCCTCGAAGCGCACTACGATTCGCGCCGCGACATCGCCATTGCGATGCGATGCGACTTTCGGCTCCAGCTCCTGGTAGGGCGCGAAGCCGGGGTATGCGCGGGCGTCCATCGCGTGTCCACTCGCACGCGCGGCGAGGCCCACCACGCCGAGACGGGCGGCGGTTCGCGGCAGCAGCCGCCCGCAGGTGATGCAGCGGTCCTGCAGGCCGGCGTGGTTGTAATAGATGGAGCGCAATGTCCGCAATTCGTCCTTCAGCCGCATGGCTTCCGTGACCATGTCCTGCGCCGACGCGCTGTCGACATCGCAGCCGACGCCCCCCGGCACGATGCGGTCCATCAGGTAGCGGTGGCCGAACACGCGCGCATTGGTGCGCAGCACTTCCTCCTTCAGCCGGGAGAACTGCGCCAGGCCGAAGCCGAGACCGCCGTCGTTGCCGAGGGCACCGAGGTCGCCGAGGTGGTTGGCGACGCGCTCGCGCTCAAGCAGCAGCGCTCGCAGATGGAGCGCGCGCAGGCTCGGTCGCGCGCCGGTCATGCCCTCGAGCGCCATCGCATAGGCCCACGCATAGGCGACCGTGCTGTCGCCGGAAACCCGCCCGGCGAGCCGTGCGCCTTCCTCCAGCGTCATGGACTCGAAGCGCTTCTCGATGCCCTTGTGCTTGTAGCCGAGCCGTTGCTCCAGGCGCAGGACTTTTTCGCCGACGATCGAGAAGCGGAAATGGCCCGGCTCGATCGTGCCGGCGTGCACCGGGCCCACCGGGATTTCGTGCACGCCTTCGCCTTCGACCTTGACGAACGGGTAATGGTCATCGCCTGGCGGGAAGCTGGTCGCGATGTCCGATTCCTTGCGCAGCGGGAAACGGTCGCCAGGCCAGGCGCCGTGCCGCAGCCATCCGCGCGCGTCCGGGGTCTCGCCGTTCGGCGCCACGGCACGCACCCCCACGAGATCGAACGCCGCGCGCTGCATGCGTCCCGCGCAGGCGAACACGTCGGACAGGTCCGGGTATGTTTGCAGCTCGTCGGGAACGTGCAGTTCGATGCAGACCAGCCCCTCGTACAGGACGAGCAGCGCCCTCACGCTGAAGCCTTGCCCACGGTCGCGCTCGTCGCTCGCCCAGAGGGCGGCAAGCCGCCCGCCGGCGTGTGCCGCCGCTTTGCATCCTGCATGCCAGTGGCGCACGTCCACCTCGGCGCGCCACGCCGGCACCGCGCCGGCGAGGGCCGTGAGCTCAATTTCCGGGAGCGTCGGCGTCATGACTTCACCCGATGAGGAGCGCCGCCTGGCGGTACCAGGCGACGAGGTAGGGCGGGATGTATAGCCCGAGCAGCAGCACGATGGCCAGATGCGCGAATACCGGAACGAGCGCCGGCGGATGCGGCAGCCGGCGCGCAGTGGTTTCGCCGAACACCATTGGCTGCACCTTGCCGAAGATGGCGGCGAACGCGACGCCCAGTGCTATCACGAGAAAGGGCGTTGCCCATGAATGCTCGTGCATCGCCGTCGTGAGCACCATGAACTCGCTCGTGAAGACGCCGAAGGGCGGCATGCCGAGGATCGCGAGGCTGCCGAGCGCAAGACCCCAGCCGATTGTGGGGCTCTGCTGGATCAGGCCGCGGATGTCGTCCATGTTCTGCGTTCCGGTCTTCTGCGAGGCATGCCCGACGGTGAAGAAGATCGCGCTCTTGGTGAGCGAGTGCACGGTCATGTGCAGCAGGCCGGCGAACGCGGCGACCGGGCCGCCCATCCCGAACGCGAAGGTCATGATGCCCATGTGCTCGATCGAGGAATAGGCGAACATCCGCTTGATGTCCTTCTGTCGCGACAGGAAGAACGCCGCCACGACGACCGAGAGCAGTCCGAACCCCATCATCAGGCCGCCGGAAAAGTTGCGCTCCAGCGCGCCGTCCACCAGCACCTTGCTACGCACCACGGCATAGAGCGCGACGTTGAGCAGCAGCCCGGAAAGCACCGCCGAGATGGGAGTCGGGCCTTCGGCGTGGGCGTCGGGCAGCCAATTGTGCAGCGGAACCAGCCCCACCTTGGTGCCGAATCCCACCAGCAGGAACACGAATGCGAGCGACAGTACCGTGGGCTCGAGCTGGTTGCGGACCTCGTAGAGGTGCGTCCACAGGAGCGACGTACCTCCGGGGCCCAGAACCTTCTCCGCCGCGAAGTAGAGCAGGATCACGCCGAACAGCGCCTGCGCGATTCCGACCGAGCACAGGATGAAGTACTTCCATGCCGCCTCCAGGCTCGCCGGTGTGCGGTACAGGCTCACCAGCAGCACCGTCGAGAGCGTCGCGCCCTCCAGTGCGACCCACAGGATGCCGACGTTGTTCGACAGCAGACACAGCACCATGGTGAAGGAAAACAGCTGGTACATGCTGTGGTAGAGGCGCAGCCGCGCCGGGTTCACGCGCCCGTGGTGCTCCTCGATGCGCATGTACGGCCGGGAAAAGAGCGCGGTCGTGAACGCGACGAACGCGGTCAGCGCGACCAGGAAGACGTTGAACGGGTCGACGAAGAACTGTTCCTCCAGGGCCACCATCGGGCCGTCGGCGATGACTTTGGCGGTGAGCAACGCCGCGGCACAAAAGGTGGCGAAGCTCATCAGCGCGTTCAGCTCGGGCGCCCAGCGCCTGTGGCCGACCAGCCCGAGCAACAGGCCACCGAGGAGCGGAATGCCGAGGACGAGGGCGATCTCCAAGTCAGTCTTCCTTGAGCTTTTCCATGTGCCGGATCTCGAGGCTGTCGAATTGCTCGCGGATATGGAAGAAGAAAATGCCGAAGATGAAGGTTCCCACCAGCACGTCGAGCGCCACCCCCAGCTCGACCACGAGCGGCATGCCGTAGGTGGCGCTGGTGGCGGCGAAGAACAGCCCGTTTTCCATCGCCAGAAAGCCGATCACCTGCGGCACCGCCTTGCGGCGCACGATCATCATGAGGAACGAGAGCAGCACGCTCGCCAGCGCGATGCCGAGGGTGGAGCGCGTCAGCGTGTTCGCCATTTGCGAGATCGGCGTGGCGAGCGCGAAGGCGAAGATCGCCAGGCCGATTCCGACCAGCATCGTGGTCGGGATGTTGATCAGCGTTTCCACGTCCCAGCGCACGTTCAGCCGGTCGATCAGCCGGTGCAGCACCCACGGGATGAGAATCACCTTGAGCAGTACGGTGAGTGCGGCCGAGAAATAGAGGTGGGCCTGGCCGGTGGTATACGCGACGATGAAGGTCGACGCGGCGAGCGCGGCGCCCTGCCATGCAAACAGGTGGATCAGCGTCAGGATGCGCCGCTGCGAGAGCATCGCAAACGCGATCAGCAGCAGCAACGCGGCGAGCAGGTTGACGAACTGGCTGGCGAGCGACATGGCGACGTCAGCCGCGCATCAGGAAATGGATCAGCATGCCGAGCACCGCGAGCAGGAACGCGGTCGAGAGAAATTCGGGCGCGAGGAACAGGCGCAGCTTCGCCAGCAGCGTTTCGAGCAGCGCCAGGCCGGCGCCGGCGAACCCGAGCTTGAGCGCGAGCGAGGCCAGGGCGACCGGCAGCGCGGCCCAGTCGCCGGCTGCGGCGATTCCCCAGGGCACGAACAGCGCGATGCCGATGGTCACGTAGGCGAACAGCTTGATCGCCACGGCCCACTCGATCAGCGCCAGGTGGCGCGCGGAATATTCCAGGATCATCGCCTCGTGCACCATCGTGAGCTCGAGGTGCGTGGTCGGGTTGTCGATCGGGATTCGGGCATTCTCGGCGAGCAGCACCATGAGGAAGGCGACCGCCGCGAAGGCGAGGCTCGGGTAGATCGCAAACTCGCGGTGGGCAAGCGTCTCGACGATGGTGGTGAGCTGCGTGGAACCGCTGATGAATGCGGCCGTAAACATCGTCATCAGCATCGCCGGCTCGGCAAGAAAGCCGATCAGCATCTCGCGCCTCGCGCCCAGCCCCCCGAACGCGGTACCGATGTCCATCGCGGCGAGCGCCAGGAAAACCCGCGCCAGCGCGAACACGCCTACCAGGGCGATAATGTCGGCGGCCGGTGCGAACGGCAGGTCGGTTGCGAGAACCGGAACGATCCCTGCCGCGAGCCACATGCAGCCGAACAGGATGTACGGCGTGAGGCGGAACAGCGGCGAGGCATCGTGCGCGATCACCGCGTCCTTGTGAAACAGCTTCGCGAGCGTGAAATACGGAAGCAGGATGCTCGGTGCCGAGCGGTTCTGCAGCCAGGCGCGGCACTGGTTCACCCAGCCCATGAGGAGCGGCGCGGCAAGCACCACGAACACCGATTGCAGGATCTGGAAGGCGATTCCCGGGATGTGGTTCATCGCACGAACACCAGCAGCGCGATCAGGGTGAGGAAGCTGTAGAGCAGGTAGATGCTGATCCTGCCGCGCTGCAGCAGCCCGATTTTCGAGGACAGGTAGCCGGCAAGCCGCGCCACCGGCAGATACAGCAGTGTCCAATGCCGGTCCTCGATCTTGAGCGAGAACCGCGGCGCCGGATCGTCCGGCGAGGGCATATGCCGCTGCATCCGGTAGACCGGGCCGAAAACGTGCCGGATCGGCTGGCCGAACGCGTCGGCGGTGTCCTGCATGCGCGAGGTCTGGTCGGGAAAGCCGCAGTCCCACGGGTCGGCGAAGCGCACGCGGCCGTGGTAGAAGCGCCGCACGAGAAAAAACGTGAGCAGCGTCACCCCGACGATCACGATGAGGAATACCACCGGGCTGTAGCTCGCCTGCTCGGGCGCAGTCGGCACGAGCCACAGCCAGTTCGATTCAAGCGCCTCATGGGACAGCCCCTGGCCCGTGAGCGAGACGCCGACGCGGTTCAGCATCAGCAGAAACGAGGTCGGAAACAGGCCGAGCACGAAGCAGCCGGCCGCCAGCCAGGCCATGCCGAAGCGCTCCAGGTTGCCCGCGTCGTGCGGGCACTCGCCGGCGGGCACCGGCGCGGCACCCGGGGCTTCGCGCGGCCTGCCGAGGAAGGCAACGCCGTAGACCTTGACGAAGCACATCGCCGTGAGCGCTCCGGCGAGCGCGAGCGTCGCGGCAAACAGCGGCACAAGGCTCCTCACCACGCCGTTCTGCAGCACCGGCGCCTGCAGCGCAGTCTGGAATGTGAGCCACTCGGACACGAAGCCGTTCAACGGCGGCAGCGCAGAGATGGCGAGCGCGCCGATGAGGAAATAGAACGCGGTTTTGGGCATCTTGCGGATCAGGCCGCCCATCTCGTTCAGGTTGCGCAACTTCGTCGCGTGCAGGATCGATCCCGCACCGAGGAACAGCAGTCCCTTGAACACGGCATGGTTGAGCGTGTGGTAGAGCGCGGCGATGAGGCCGAGGATCCCCGCCGCAGGGTGGCCGAAGCCGATGAACACCATCGACATGCCAAGGCCGAGCAGGATGATGCCGATGTTCTCGACCGAGTGATACGCCAGCAGCCGCTTCAGGTCGTGCTGCATCAGCGCGTAGAGCACGCCGAACAGCGTCGTGCCCGCGCCGACCACGAGCACCAGCATCCCCCATTCCCAGCGCACGCCGCCAATCAGGTCATAGATCACGCGCACCATGCCGTAGATCGCGGTCTTCAGCATGATCCCGCTCATCAGCGCGGAAACCGGCGAGGGTGCCGCGGGGTGCGCCTCGGGCAGCCAGACGTGGAGCGGGATCATTCCAGCCTTTGCGCCGAAACCGAAGAACGCCAGCAGAAACGCGGTTGTCGCCCACATCGGTTCGAGCGCAGCGGCGCGCAAACCGTCGAACGTGTAATCGCCCTGGCCGCCGTGCATGACCCCGAAGCAGAGCAGGATCGCGAGCGCCCCGAGGTGCGCAATCAGCAGATAGAGGAATCCGGCGCTGCGAATCGCGGGCTGCTCGTGGTCGGTGATGACCAGGAAGTACGACGAAAGCGCCATCGTTTCCCACGCCACCATGAACAGGTAGGCGTCGTCGGCGAGGATCACGAACGCCATGCTGGCGAGGAACACGTGGTACTGCAGGCCGATGAGCATCAGCCGCCCGGCGGTCTCGTCCCTGAAGTAGCCTCCCGAGTAGACCGAAATCCCGGCCGCGACCGAGCCGAGCAGCATGAGGAAGAACCCCGCCAGCGGGTCCAGCCGCAGGTGGAAAGGCAGGTCAGGCAGCCCGAGCGGCAGGATCATCTGCGTCGCCGGGAGCCACACCGCCTCCAGGCCGAACCCGGCGAGCGCGAGGCCCGCCACGGCGCCGAGGGGGAACAGGACCCTTCGGGCCAAAAAGGCGTTGCGTGCGGGAATCAGCCCCAGCGCACCGATCGCGAGCCACCAAACGGCGCTCGCGAGCGCCCCGGCGAGAGGCGGGACGGCGTCGATCACGCTACTTCACCTTCATCCCCGGCTGGGCGCCTGCGTCCGGCGAGACGAGAAAGATCCCGGGGCCGTCGCCCGAGGCCGCGAGGATCATTCCTTCGGAGACGCCGAATTTCATCTTCCGCGGCGCGAGATTTACCACCGCCACGGTGAGCTGGCCTTCGAGCTTCGCCGGGTCGTACGCCGATTTGATGCCCGCGAACACCGTACATGTCGTGCCGCTGAGGTCGAGCGTAAGCTTGAGCAGCTTGTCCGCCCCCTCCACGTGCTCGGCCTTCACGATTCTCGCGACGCGCAGGTCTACCTTGTTAAAGTCATCCATCGTGATCACATCGGTCACGGCGTGCTCCTTCGCTTCATGCTGCTGGTGCTCGGCGTGCGCCTGGGGCGAGCGCGACGCCGGCGACTCGGCGGGCGGCTCGAACAGCGCGTCGAGTTGCTTTTCTTCGACACGGGTAATCAGATGTTTGAAGGGCTGAATTTCGCTTGGCCAAAGGTCCAAATCGTCCCATGTGAGCGGACGATCAATTCCAAACAATTCCCTCGCAACCCTCATGGCTAGCGCGGGAACAATCGGTACAAGAAGTACGGTTAGACGGAAAAAACCTATGATCGCCAGTGAACAGACTTCTTGGAGAGCTCGCTTCGATACCTCATCGTTCTTCTTCGCCAAATCCCATGGCTTGGATCGATCGAAATATTCGTTCACTTTGTCGGCCAATTCCATGACGTGCCTAATGGCCAAACCGAATTCGCGCTGCTCGTACGATTCCTCTATGGAGTTGCAACGTATTTCAAAACTGCCCCTGGGCCCAAGCAAGTTGGAATCGCCGTAGAAAGATCGAAACTGCTTTTCTTCTACGTGTCCGGAGGCAGCTGGAGACTTGCGGTGCCACGTCGTATTTCTGCCTGACGCAAGCTTTCCTGCGTATTTCTCGCCTATAAACTTGGACGCTCGACTCGCGATATTGATGTATTTCCCGATCAGGTCGCTGTTGACACGAGCAACGAAGTCATCCGGATTGAAGTCGAGGTCCTCGACGTTGGCGTTGAGCTTGGCGGCGATGTAGTAGCGCAGCCACTCGGGGTTCATGCCGAGATTGAGGTACCGCAGCGGATCAATGCCGGTGCCGCGCGACTTGGACATCTTTTCGCCCGATACTCCGATGAAGCCGTGCACGTACACATGGTCCGGGACTCGATACGGCGGGCCGGCGAATTTCAGCATTGCCGGCCAGAACAGCGTGTGGAAGTAGATGATGTCCTTGCCGATGAAGTGGATCTGCTCGGTATCCCGGGCGCTCAGGAATTCCTCGAATGTCCGGACGTCGCCCTTGGCCTTCGCCTTGCCGGAATCGAAATATTGCTTCAGCGAGGCGAGATAGCCGATCGGTGCATCCAGCCAGACGTAGAGGTATTTGCCCGGCGCGTCCGGGATCGGGATGCCGAAGTAGGGCGCGTCGCGGGAGATGTCCCAGTCGCCGAGCGCCCGGTCGCCCTTCCCTTCGAGCCACTCATTCGCCTTGTTCGCGACCTGCGGCTGCAGCCGGCCCGCCTCTCCGACCCACTGCTTCAGGAACGCGACGCACTTCGGATCCGAGAGTCTGAAAAAGAAGTGCTCGGATGACTTGAGCACCGGGGCTGCACCCGACAGCGTCGAGTACGGATTTTTCAGTTCGGTGGGCGAATAGACCGAACTGCAGTTCTCGCAGGCGTCGCCATACTGGTCCTTGGCGCCGCATTTCGGACACTCACCCTTGATGTAGCGGTCGGCCAGGAACATGCCCTTCACGGGGTCATACAACTGCTCGATCGCCTTGTTGTATACCAGCCCCGCCGCCTTCAACCTGCGGTAGATGTCCTGAGAAAGCGCCGTGTTCTCGGCTGAATGCGTCGAATGCCAGTGATCGAAGGAGAGGTGAAATCCCTGCAGGTACTTCGGGCGCTCGGCGGCGATCCGCCCGATCAGCTGCTCGGGCGTGGTGCCCTCGGCCTCGGCTTTGAGCATGATCGGAGCGCCATGGGCGTCGTCGGCGCAGACGAAGTGCACCTCGTGTCCGCACATGCGCTGGAAGCGCACCCAGATATCGGCCTGGATGTACTCCATGATATGGCCGATGTGGAACGACCCATTGGCGTAGGGAAGAGCGGTGGTGACGAACAGCCTGCGGCGGGACATCGGGAGAGAGGCGGAGGGGAAACGTACAATTCTAGCAAAGGGCATAGGGTTTCCGTGTTCTGCCGGCGAACTTTTCGGTACACTTAGCCCCCTTTTCGATCCAGCGCGTTACATGTACATGGCGATCAGCGAAGCAAACGTCCAGGCGGCGCTTTCCAAGCTCGTCGATCCGAACACGGGCAAGGACTTCGTCGCCACGCGCTCGGTGAAGAACGTGAAGATCGCCGGCGACTCGGTCGCGCTCGAAATCGAGCTCGGCTATCCGGGCAAGAGCCAGTTCGAGCCGATCCGCCGCCAAGTGATCGACGCGCTCAAGGCGGCCGGCGCCTCCAGCGCAAGCGTGACGGTGCGCTCGGCGGTGGTTGCGCACTCCGTGCAGCGGGGCGTGAAGCTCGTTTCCGGCATCAAGAACATCATTGCGATCGCCTCCGGCAAGGGGGGCGTGGGCAAGTCCACGACCGCGGTGAACCTGGCGCTCGCGATGGCCGCGGAAGGAGCGAGCGTGGGAATTCTGGATGCAGACATCTACGGCCCCTCGCAGCCCATGATGCTCGGCATTTCGGGGCGCCCGGAATCGAAGGACGGCAAGAGCCTGGAGCCGATGGAGGCCCATGGCCTGCAGGCCATCTCGATCGGGTTCCTGATCGACGCCGACACGCCGATGGTGTGGCGCGGTCCGATGGTGACCCAGGCGCTGGAGCAGCTTCTCAAGGACACGCGCTGGCGCAACCTCGATTACCTCATCGTCGACCTGCCTCCCGGCACCGGCGATATCCAGCTGACCCTGGCGCAGAAGGTTCCGGTGACCGGGGCCGTGATCGTCACCACGCCGCAGGATATCGCGCTCATCGATGCGAGGAAGGGCTTCAAGATGTTCGAGAAGGTCGGCATTCCGATCCTGGGGGTGGTCGAGAACATGGCGCTCCACGTCTGCCCGAAGTGCGGCCATGAGAGCCACATTTTCGGCCAGGGCGGGGCGGCGCGCATGTGCAAGGACTATGGCACCGAGCTGCTCGGGCAGCTGCCGCTGGATGCCGAGATCCGCGCGCAGACCGATTCGGGCAAGCCGACGGTGGTTTCCGACCCGGACGGCCGCGTGGCGGCGATCTACAAGGCGATCGCCCGGCGCTGCGCCGTGAAAATCGCCGAGTCGCAGAAGGACATGACCTCCAAGTTCCCGAGCATCGTGGTGCAGAACACCTGAGGCGCGGCGCGATCCGGCCGCGCCGCCGGGCACCTCGCGCCGTCATTGGAATTCACCGATGACCATCAAGTCCGATCGCTGGATCCGCCGCATGGCGCAAGAGCACCGCATGATCGAGCCGTTCGAGGCGACCCAGGTGAAGGAGGCCGCCGGCCGGCGGCTTGTCTCCTATGGCACGTCGAGCTACGGCTACGACATCCGTTGCTCGGATGAATTCAAGATCTTCACCAACATCAACTCGACGATCGTCGACCCCAAGGCCTTCGACGCGAAGAATTTCGTGGACTTCAGGGGGGAGGTCTGCATCATTCCCCCCAACTCGTTCGCCCTCGCGCGCACGGTCGAGTACTTCAGGATCCCCCGTAACGTGCTCACGATCTGCCTCGGCAAGTCCACCTATGCGCGCTGCGGAATCATCGTCAACGTGACGCCTCTGGAACCGGAGTGGGAGGGGCACGTGACGCTCGAGTTCTCCAACACCACGCCGCTCCCGGCCCGCGTCTATGCCAACGAGGGCGTGGCGCAGGTGATCTTCATCGAGTCCGACGAGGTCTGCGAGACCTCCTACAAGGACCGCGGCGGCAAGTACCAGGGGCAGCAGGGCGTCACGCTCCCCCGTATCTAGTACCTTGATCGTCGCAGGGGACTAAATCCAGTAGTTTTCGTCGCGCCGCGCCCGTCTTGACGGGCGCGGGTTCGACCCTATAATCGGCCCCACGTTTCATCCGTCGACGCGGCACGGGAAGAAGCAGGTCATCATGACAGGCGAAAGGAACTGCGCATGCGGGTTCCACGTTTGCGTCCTTGAGCTTTCGGACACCTAGTTGCGGAGGACATGGAGATGGACGTTCGTCCCGGTAGCCTTGCACGCACAAGACAGACTGCGCTTCCCCACGAACAGCTCTTCGACACGCACCCCGAGGTCAGCCTCGACTTCGAGATCGTCCGCCAGGCCGCCCGGCAGAAGTACGATCGGCCGTTCCTGATCCTTGACACCGCAATCGTGCGCAAAAAAGCCCGGCGCTTCCGCGCCGCGATGCCACGCGTGCGGCCGCACTATGCCGTGAAAGCCAACCCGGACCCGTGCGTGCTCAAGGTTCTGGCGCAAGAGGGAGTCGGCTGCGAAATCGCCTCGACCGCGGAACTGGATCTCCTGCTCGCGCTTGGCGTCCCGGCGGCTGAGGTCTTGTACTCGAATCCGATGAAATCGCGTCAGGCAATCGCGTATGCGGCGGGCAAGGGCGTCGCGTGGTTCGTGGTTGACAGCGTGGACGAGGTGCGCCGCATCCACGAGATCAAGGCCGACGCCAGGGTTTACCTGCGGATCACGACTCCCAATATCGGGAGCGACTGGCCGCTTTCAGGCAAATTCGGCGCCGGGGCGAGCGAGACGCGCGAGATCATCATTACCGCAGCCAAGCTCGGCGCCGATCTCGCCGGGGTGACCTTTCACGTCGGATCGCAGTGCCGCAACCCGGAGAACTGGCGGGTCGGCATCGAGAAGGCGCGCGCGGTATTCGACGCGATGGGCAAGGCGGGCCTCAATCCGCGGCTGCTCGACATCGGCGGTGGATTCCCGGTGCGTCATGTCAAACCGATTCCCTCGATCGAAGTGATCGGCGAGTTGGTCAACGAGGCGATCAAGGCGTTTGGCGATGACGTGCAGGTCATCGCCGAGCCGGGACGCTACCTCGTTTCCGACGCGGGTTGCTTCGTCTGTCGCGTGCTCGGCGTCACAACGCGCGGCGGCAAGCGCTGGATGCATTGGGACGCGGGGCTGTTCGGCGGCGTGATCGAAACCACCGGGGGGCTGAAGTACAAGATCCGCACCGAGCGCTCCGGGCCGGACACCCCGTGGCACATCGCGGGACCGACGTGCGACTCCGTGGACGTGGTGTTGCGCGACGAGCCGCTGCCCTCGGACCTGCAGGAGGGCGATTTCATCTACATCCGTAACGCGGCTGCGTACACGACTGCCTATGCGAGCGAGTTCAATGGCTTCCCGCTACCGGAGGTCCGGGTCTTCGAGTCGAAGCGCTAGCGCCGGCGGCAGCGCGAGTCCCTGGGAAGCGCGCTCGTAGAGTACGAAGTCGAACCTTGTGCCGTCGGCAGCGACCTGTGGTTCGCGCTGCGTTTCCTGCCACGCGCTCCGGTCGAATTCCGGAAACTGTGCATCGCCTTCGTAATCGCGATGGATTTCCGTCAAGGCAAGCCCGTCAGCGCATGGCAGAGCTTCGCGGTAAAGATCGCCACCCCCGATTACGAATGCAACCTTCTCGCCGGCACACAGCACAAGTGCTGCGCTGAATGAGGACGCCACGCGCGCGCCTGGCGCTTCGAAGCCCGGCTGCCGCGTGACGACGATGTTTGCGCGCTGCGGCAGCGGTCTTCCGATCGACTCCCAGGTCCTGCGGCCCATGATGACCGGATGCCCGAGCGTGAGCCGCTTGAAGTGCCTCAAGTCCTCCGGCAGGCGCCAGGGAAGCCTGCCGCGTACGCCGATGACACGGTTTGCGGCCACCGCCGCGACCAGGTAGACGCGTGGCTTGCCCGCAGTGACCGGCGGCGCGACGGGAGCGACGATCTGTGACATATATGCACTCGTTCGGGCGGGATTCTGCTCGGGCGGGGTCCGGCACAGCTTACTATAGGCAGCATGAGTCCGAGTCCGCCGGGGCTTCGCTACCCGCGCTCGTTTCTCGCGCTTCGGCCGGACGGGACTGGGATGAGAGACAATTACGGTTTCATGTCATGCGCGCGGCGGACATCATGATGGATTCGAACAAATCGAATTCTGGCGGTGGCATCAGCACCGCTCTTCACTTCGTGGCCGGATTCATGTTGCTGGCGCTGGTGATGCTTGGCGTCGGCGGCACGATCTACAAGCTGATCGCCCCCGGCGGCTGGCTGGCGCAGTTTATCGGCGGCAGTCTCGGCTACCTCGGGGCAATCATGCTCGCCTTGGTCGGGGTCGCGGCATTCGCCTGGGTGACGCAAGACAAGATCACGCCGAATCGGCGCAACAGAATCGGCGACTGGTGGGTGCATGCATGCGCCGGAGTCGGACTGCTCTATCTAGTGCAAGTCCTTTGGCAAGGAACCCTGTAAAGGGAGTCGGTTCTTCCCGGAAAATCCGATTCGCCTCGATTCCCCCCTGGCCCGTCCTCCTCCCCCTGCAGGCGGGCCTTTTTTTACACCGCAATCGGTGCTTTGATGGCGGGGTGCGGCTCGTACCCCTCGAGCGTGAAATCCTCGTAGCGGAAGGCGAACAGGTCGTTTACCGCCGGGTTCAGGTGCATGCGCGGGAAGGGGCGTGGCGCGCGTGCGAGCTGCTCCCGCGCCTGCTCGAAATGGTTGAGGTACAGGTGCGCATCGCCGAGCGTGTGCACGAAATCGCCGGGTTTGAGGCTGCACACCTGGGCGACCATGAGCGTGAGCAGCGAATACGAAGCGATGTTGAAGGGCACTCCCAGAAACAGATCCGCGCTCCTCTGGTACAGCTGGCAGGACAAGCGCCCGTCCGCAACGTAGAACTGAAACAGCGCATGGCACGGCGGCAGCGCCATTCGGTCCACGTCGGCCGGATTCCACGCCGTCACCATGTGGCGCCGCGAATCCGGATTGCCGCGGATGGATTCGATCACCCGCGAAATCTGGTCGATGGTGCGGCCGTCGGGCGTCTTCCAGTGGCGCCACTGACGGCCGTATACGGGCCCCAGGTCGCCGTCGGCATCCGCCCACTCGTCCCAGATCGTGACCCCGCGCTCCTGCAGCCACCGGACGTTCGTGTCGCCGCGCAGGAACCAGAGCAATTCCCAGACAATCGACTTGAGGTGCAGCTTCTTGGTGGTGAGAAGCGGAAAATTCCGGTCAAGCGCGAAGCGCATCTGCCGACCGAAAACCGAGCGAGTTCCCGTGCCGGTGCGGTCGCTTTTCAGAGCGCCATGCTCCAGCAAATGCGCAAGGAGATCGAGGTATTGCTGCTCGCCCGGGTTCATGCTGATGGGACCTGATCCACGCCGCTATGGTATCGAAAAACTCAGAGCGCCTTGACCAGCCACTCCGCGATGTCCGCGATTTCTTCCGCGCAGACGGAATGCGGCATCGGATACTCGTGCCACTCGACCGAATAATCGAGCGCCTGGAGCGCATCGCGGGTGTGCACGGCGCGCTCGATCGGGATCAGGTCGTCGAACCGGCCGTGCGCCTGGAAGATCGGGACCTCGCGGTTGGCGTCGCTGCGCTCGGCGGCGAGGGCGTTCGCGAGCGGCAGGTAGGTGGATAGCGCAAGAATCCCCGCCAGCCGGTCCGGATAACGCAACCCCGTGTGCAGCGCGATGGCGCCGCCCTGCGAAAATCCGGCGAGCACGATGCGCTGGGGCGCGATGCCGCGCGCCTGCTCTCGTTCGATCAGTCCTTCCAGCAGCCGTTGCGACGCCCGGATGCCCGGTTCGTCCTCAGGACCTCCGCCCAGTTGCAGGATGTCGTACCAGGCACGCATGCGCGAGCCCAGGTTGATCGTCACCGGGCGCACAGGCGCGTGCGGGAACACGAAGCGCACCGCAAGCCTCTCCGGCAGGCGCAGCTCGGGCACCACCGGCTCGAAGTCATGGCCGTCGGCGCCGAGGCCGTGCAGCCAGATGACGGCGGAGTCGGGGCGCGCGCCGGTTTGGACTTCAACCGTTTGCGGTAGCTGGTTCGACATCGTGGACATGGTAGCCGAAGTGCACATCGGTACAATCCCATCGAGTCCCCTGCGTTGCCCTTCCGATGATCCTGGACACCACGCCGCACGTCATCACTTCCCTTCTCGCGCTGGGCATGGCGCTCGCGTTCATCATCGCCGACCGCGCGTCCCCTACCAGCCGGGTGCTATCGCTGTTTCTGGCTTCGATCGGTCTCGCGATCGGAGTCGGTTCGCAGATCGCCTATCCCCTGCATCTGCAGCGCGGCAGCGCGGCATGGGACGGCGTGTTCGCGATTCCCGAGATGCTGGCGTTCATCTTCGCCTACGAGTGGGTGTTGCGGGTAAGGCGGACCGTGCCGTCGCGCAACCTCAAGACGCGCGGGCCGGATGCGATGCTACGCGTGGCGCAGGGTCTGGCGGTGTTCTACGGGCTCGCCTCGCTCGCCTTTCCGAAACTGCGCTCCGACCATTTCGTCAACGCCGGGCTGCACGAAGTTTTCGGGGGAGGCGAGCCCGAGTTCTGGCTGTTCGCACTGCCGCTCAGCCTCTCGCTCGCGCTTGGGATCTTTTCCGGGCTGTTGATGCTGAGGCGCCGCCCCGATCGTGCGGAGGCCGTGCGGCTCCTTGCCTTCGCCGTCGCCGCTCCCTTCATGGCGTCGGGAGTCGTGCTTCCCGCGAACGTCGCCCCCATGGCGATGTCGATCGGGCTGCTGATCTTCCTCGTCGGCGCGGTGCAATACCACGTGGTCCAGGGGCGCCGCGCCCAGTTCATGTCCCGGTTCCTCGACCCTCAGGTCGCGGACATGGTGCGTGCGCGCGGGCTGAAGAGCGCCACCGAAGAGAAGACGTTAGAGCTGTCGGTGGTCTGCTGCGACCTGCGCGGATTCACCGCTTTTTCCGAAGCGACCTCGTCAAGCAAGGTCATCCGGATCCTGCGCGAGTATTACGATGCGGTCGGGGCCGCCGCCTCGATATTCGGCGGCACCATCAAGGACCAGGCGGGGGACAGCGTGCTGATCCTGGTGGGCGCGCCCGTTGCCTTTGCAGACCACGCGCGCCGGGCGTTCGAGCTGGCCAAGCGGATCCGCGACAGCGGAATCGCCGTCACTTCGCGCTGGTCGGATGCGGAGCTGCAGCTCGGCGTCGGGGTCGGCGTCGCGAGCGGCTACGTCACGGTCGGCGTCATCGGCGCGGCTTCGCGGTTGGAATACACCGCGGTCGGCCCGGCGGTGAACCTCGCGGCGCGCCTGTGTTCCGAGGCGGCGCATGGGGAGGTGCTGGTGGACGCGCGCACCGCCGAGCTGCTCGATGCCGGTTCGGGGCGCGCCGAACTCAGGCCAGGCGAGGCGCTGCTGCTGAAAGGATTCCAGCAGCCCGTACAGAGCTACGTCCTGTCCGGCGCCTAGCGCGACTACCGGACTTCGTCGGCGACGATGTTGGAGAGCGTCCCTACGCCCGATACCGCGACATCAACCACGTCGCCCGGCTTGAGGAACCGCGGCGGATCAAACCGGGCCCCTGCCCCCACCGGCGTGCCGGTCGCGATGACGTCGCCGGGCCGTAGCGTCGTCCAGGTCGAGATGTAGTGGATCAGGAAGCGGAACGAAAACATCAGGTTCGCGGTGGTATCGTCTTGCCGCACTTCGCCGTTCACGCGCGTGGTCACGCGGAGGTTGTCGTATCCGTCGAACTCGTCGGCGGTGACCATCCAGGGGCCGATTGCGCCGCTCGCATCCCAGTTCTTTCCCTGCGTGACGTTGAACTTGCCGTGCCGCACCCAGTCGCGGATCGTGCCTTCGTTCAGACAGGTGAGTCCGGCGATGTAACTCTCCGCGGCCGCCTCGGCAATTCTCCGCCCGGTCTTGCCGATGACGATCGCAATCTCGCCTTCGTAATCGAGCTGCGCCGATTCCGGCGGCCGCAGAAGGTGTTCCTGGTGACCCACGAACGATCTGGGAAAACGCGGAAAGACGCTCGGATACTTCGGCGCCTCGAAGCCCTTTTCGTACTCGGCATCCCGGTTCGCGTAATTGACGCCTACGCAGATGATTTTTTCCGGGTCCGGTATTGGCGGCAGGTATTTGACCTCCGACAAAGGCGTCCCAGGCTTAGCCTGCGCGACGAAGCCGCGCAGGCGATCGATGGCACCCCCTTCAAGCGCCGCGCGCAGGGAGGCGAACTTCTCCGTGAGGTCAACGATCCCGGCGTCCGACACGGCGCCGAAGCGTGCTCTACCGCCGTGTTCGAAAGACAGGAGCTTCATCGGTCGAATCCAAAGGGCCTGGCCGGATTTTCGACCAGGATTTTCCTCAGCGTTGCCGCGTCGAGCGCAATGCGATAGAGAAGCTCGAGCAGGGCGGCTTCGTTTGACGGCCGCCGGGTCGACACCGGATGCGGCCAGTGGCTTCCCCGGATCCCGCGGTCGGGCGCCGCCTCGCTGCACGCGCGCGCCAACGGAACTACATCATCCCACAGGTAGCCCTGCTTCGAGCTTTTTTCGCAGAGCGACGGCATGATCCAGAAATGACGGCACTTGAGTGGCTCGAGCAGTTTCTCCGGCCAAGGTGCCGGTGCCAGGAATCGTTCCCGCATTCCGGTCGGGCCATCGCCCACGACCGACGCTCGGTCCGGACCGGGGCACGACGCCTCGGCGCCCGACCGATCGTCCGCGCAGCGATTCAGAGTCCCACGCAAATGTGCAAAAGAGCGGCAGTTGAGGTACCTTCCGCCCTAGATTGGGTCGCCCGGACTGCCTATCGGCCGCGTACGTTCGGTTGAGCAGGCTACCAGAGGCGAACCGGCACGGCCCGATCCTGCGATGATGGCGAATTCATACAAAACCTATAACTGAGGTCCGCCCACCATGGTCAAGATGCACCCGGTGCTCGAGGAATACTTCAAGAACAAGGAAGACCTCTATCCTCAGGCGCTGGAAGGCAAGTATTCGAGGGTGTTCAACAAGATCCTCGGAATGTGGGGAACTGACGCGTTAGAGGGCTATTTCGCCGATCTCATCGTCGACAAGAGGGGAAGTCGCAAAGGTTTTCCGGCCGAGGTCGCGGCCGACATCATTCTGCTCTCCAGGCTGCACGCGCGAGTGCTGGAACTCGCGGGCATGAAGCGCCCCGATGACGGCGGGGACCCATGGGGGGACGATCGCATCCGGCACAAGCTTGCGACCGAGCAGATCGAGTACAGCCAGAAGGGGTTCCTGACCGCCGTCGAACGGGGCAATGACCGCGCGGTGAAGCTTTTTCTCAATGCCGGCGTTAAAGCCGACGAGAAAGACGCGCTCGGGGTCACGCCGCTGATCAAAGCCGCCATGTTCAATCGAACCGCGGTGGCGGCGCTGCTCATCAAGGCCCGTGCCGACGTGAATACTGCGAACGCCCAGGGTTACACGCCGCTGCATTGGGCGGCGTTGAAGGGCTTCGTGGACTTTGTCGAGCTGTTGCTCGCGAACGGCGCCGGCGTGGACCCGCGCAGCGGCCTCGGTCTCACGCCGCTGATGCAGGCTGCGATGTCCGGTCACGCAAGAGTCTGCGACCTCCTGATCTCGAAGGGCGCGGTCGTCAACGAGGTCGACAAGCGGGGCCTCACCCCACTTCACAAGGCGGTATCCGACGGCCACGTCGCGGTGGTCGAGATTCTGGTGGCAGCGGGCGCCGACCCGAAAAAGGGCGACGGCAAGGGCGTCACCCCGATCGCGATCGCGCAAAAAAAGAAAAACCCCTCCCTCATCGGCGCGCTCTCCAAGTAATCCGGGCGTCTCCGGGTCAGGCGCGCGGCCGGATTGCCGACTTCGGCCGGAACGCCTTGACGACTGTCTCGTTCGTCTCGATGTAAGGGCCGCCGATCAGGTCGATACAGTAGGGTATGGCGGCGAAGACCCCGGGGATGTCTGGCAGGCCCTGCAGCGTCTCTCGGATCGATTTGGGTTGTCCCGGAAGATTCACGATCAGGCAGCCCTTGCGGATCACCGCGACCTGCCGCGAGAGGATCGCAGTCGGTACAAACTTGAGCGAAATCTGGCGCATTTGCTCGCCGAATCCGGGCATGGCCTTGTCACCAACGGCAAGTGTCGCCTCCGGGGTGACATCGCGCGGCGCGGGTCCTGTACCGCCGGTGGTCAGCACCAGGTGACAGCCGGTGCCGTCGACCAGCTCCCTGAGCGTTGCCTCGATCGCGGGCTGCTCGTCCGGGATCAGGCGCGTCTCGTCGCGCCATGGGGGCGACGCGATCGCCTGCCCGAGCCACTCCTTCAGCGCCGGAATGCCTTCATCTTTGTAGGTGCCGGCCGATGCGCGGTCGCTGACCGAAACCAGCCCGATGAGGAGATGTCGCGTCATAGGGGGGCAAGGAAATCGGGTTCCACGGCCGCGGCGCGGTGCGCCCCTTCCGACGTCTCGATCATGAGCAGGCCTCCCGCAACAGGCGAAAGAGCTCGCGCTGCGCGTGCGGCGCGCGTTTTCCGGCGATCTCCCTGCGCGCGTTGCGAATGAGCGTGCGCAGCGCCTGCAGGTCGGCGCCCGCGTGCTCGCGAGCAAACTCCGTGAGAGTCTGGTCGTCATCGAGGAGCCGATCGCGCCACTGCTCGATGCGCCTGTGCCGCGCGCGTGCCGCCGCCGACCGTCCCTGGATTTCCGCAACTGCCGTGCGGATCGGATCCGGATCCACTTTGCGCATGAGCCTGCCGATATACTGCAGATGGCGGCGTTTCGCCTCGTGGCTGCTGATGCGCCTCGCCTCCCGAACCGCCTCGGCAAGCTCTTCCGGAATGTCGAGCGCGTCGAGCTGCGAAGGCGGCAGTTCGAGCAGCGTGCTGCCGAGCGCCTGCAGCGCATGCATCTCGTGCTTGCGCTTCGTCTTGCTGACGAATTGCTCCTCCATCGCGCTGCTATCATAACGCGCCATGCCGCCAGAGCGCCGCTTCACCTATTCGCCCGGCGAACTGCGCGAATACGCGCAGTCGGTCCTGAACTTGGCCGGGCGACTCGGCGCGTCGGCCTGCGAGTGCGAGGTGTCGGAGGGGTACGGCCTCTCGGTCACCGTGCGCAAAGACGCGGTGGAAACGATCGAGCATCATCGAGACAAGGGACTCGGCATTACTCTGTACGCCGGCGAGCGACCGAACGCACGCCGCGGCCACGCCAGCACCTCGGATTTCTCCGCGGCCGCGCTGAAGCAGACGGTCGAGGCGGCATTCGCGATCGCGAAACGCACCGCCGTCGATGACTGCGCGGGGCCGCCCGATCCCGAACTGCTCGCGCCGGAAACGCCCGATCTCGACCTGTTCCATCCCTGGCAACTCGGCGCCGACGAGGCGATCGGCTTCGCGCAGCGGACCGAGCGCGCCGCATTCGCGCTTTCGCCCAGGATCCGGAATTCGGAAGGCGCCACGATCTCAACGCAGCACGCGCAATTCGTGCTTGCGAACAGCCTCGGTTTCATGCACGGGTTTCCGACTTCGCGGCACACACTGTCGCTCTCGGTGATCGCCGAAGAGCGTGGAAAGATGCAGCGCGACGACTGGTACAGCGCCGCACGCGTTCCCGGCAAGGTCGCCGACGCGGCGGCGCTGGGCCGCTACGCGGGGGAGCGTGCGCTGGCGCGGCTGGGCGCGCGCAAGCTCCCGACCTGCAAGGCCCCGGTGCTGTTCGAGGCGCCGGTCGCGAGCATGCTCATCGGCACGTTTGTGGCTGCCGCGAGCGGCGGTAATCTGTATCGCAAGGCATCGTTTCTGGTGGATGCGCTCGGCAAGAACGTGTTTTCTCCGGCGGTGACGATCGAGGAGCGGCCGCGCGAGCTGCAGGGACTCGCCAGCTCGCCTTACGACGACGAGGGGGTCGCGACCGAGGAACGTGCCGTGGTTCGCGACGGCGTGCTCAAGGGCTACTTCCTGAGCAGCTATTCCGCGCGCAAGCTCGGCATGCGCTCGACGGGAAGCGCGGGAGGCAACCACAACCTGGTGGTGCGCTCGGAGGGCCCCGATCTGCGCGGCATGCTGAAAAAGCTGCACCGCGGGCTTTTCGTCTCCGAACTGCTCGGCCACGGCGTCAACCTCGTGACCGGCGATTTTTCGCACGGCGCGGCAGGCTTCTGGGTCGAGGGCGGCGAGATCGCGTTTCCGGTCGAAGAGATCACGGTCGCCGGCAATCTGCGTGACATGTTTCGGTGCATTGTCGCCGTGGGGAGCGACGTCGTGGTGCGCGGATCGAGGAGCACCGGGTCGATCCTGGTAGAAAACATGACGATCGCAGGCGATTGACCCGCTTGCGGGGTTCATGGCACGGGTGCCGATCGTGCATAATCGCGGCAGCCGGTGCGCCGATCGCGGCGGCGCCGCCCCGGAGCGACCATGCGCACATCAGTTCTGATTGCATCCCTGCTCGCTGTGATGCTCGCTACCGGACCGGCGGCGACGCTGGACGGGAATTTCCCCTACGGCCCACTCGCGCAGTCGCTGGCCGGCCAGCGCGCGCCCAAAGCACCGGACGTCATCTTCGTTCCGACGCCCCAGGAAGTCGTCGAGGACATGCTGCGCCTTGCGGACGTGAAGAAAGGCGACGTGCTGTACGACCTCGGCTCCGGGGATGGCCGCATACCGATTACCGCGGCAAAGGCCTATGGCATCCGGGCAGTGGGGATCGACATCGATCCGGAGCGCATCGCGGAGGCTCAGGAGAACGCGAGGAAGGCGGGCGTCACCAAGCTGGTGGATTTTCGTCTCGAAGATCTTTTCAAATCCGACTTCCACAATGCCACGGTGGTGACGCTGTACCTGCTGCCTGACCTCAACGTGAAGCTGAGGCCGCGGCTGCTCGCCGAACTCAAGCCGGGTACGCGCATCGTCTCGCACCAGTTCGACATGGGCGATTGGCCGCCCGACAAGAGGCTCGAGACGAACGGACGCGTGGTCTATTTCTGGGTCGTCCCGGGCCCGAGGAAAAAGTGAGCGCCGTATGACGAGGGCCCTCCTGATCCAGGTGGCCTCCGACGTCGTCTGTCCCTGGTGCTACATCGGCAAGCGGCGCCTGGAAAAGGCTCTGGCGCTGCTCGGCGACGAGCTCGACGCGACCATCTCGTGGCTGCCGTTCCAGCTCAATCCCGCCATGCCGCCGGAGGGCATGGCGCGTGCGGATTATCGGCGCGCGAAGTTCGGTTCACTCGAGCGCGGGCGGGTGCTGGACGCGCGCGTCGCGCAGGAGGGTGCGGGCGAGGGGATCGTATTCGCGTTCGAGCGCATGCAGCGCACGCCCAACACGTTTCGCGCACATCAGCTGATCGATCTCGCGCAGGCGCAGGGCCGCGGCGCGGATGTGATCGACGCGTTGTTCCGCGCTTACTTCGAGGACGCGCGCGACATCGGCGACGCGGCGGTGCTCGCCGCGATTGCCGGGAGCGGTGGAGTCGCACAATGGCCGGATGCGGCCGATGCCGCGCGGGTCGCGCAGCTGGAGGAGGGCGTGCGCGATCTGGGCATCAGCGGGGTGCCGACCTTCATCTTCGAGCGTGCATCCGGGATTTCGGGCGCGCACCCGCCGGAAACGCTCGCGGCGGCGATCCGCGAAGCCGCGGCCGCTTAAGCCGGATCCCTGAACACGAGGGTCACGCGCTTGTTGCGCTTGCCTTCGCTACGGATTCGGGCCACGACCAGAGGGCCGATTTCTCGGGTGTTCCGCACGTGCGTGCCGCCGCACGCCTGCAGGTCCACCCCCGGGATTTCCACCAGGCGCACGCGCCCGGCGCCGCGCGGCGGCGCGACCGACATTGTCTTCACAAGCTCCGGGCGCGCGACGAGCTCTTCATCGGTGATCCAGCTCGAACGCGTGTCGTGGCCCGCGTCGACCAGCGCGTTCACGCCCGCTTCGATGCGCTCCCCGATCAGGTTTCCCATCTCGATGTCGAAATCGAGATGCGCCTTTTCCGCGGCAATGCGGCCGCCCGTGACGGGTGCTTTCACGACCGCACCGAGAAGGTGCAGCGCGCTGTGAAAACGCATGTGGCAATAGCGGCGCTCCCAGTCGATCTCGGCGACGACGCTCGTGCCCGGCGCAGGCAGGACGGCCCCCGGTTCGACGATGTGCAGCACCGAATCGCCGTCCCCTTTGCGCGTGTCGGTCACGCGCAATGTTCCGATCCGTCCGTTGTCGCCCGGCTGGCCGCCGCCCATGGGATAGAACACGGTCCGGTCGAGTTCGACGATGTTTTCCCGCACCGCCACCACCGTGGCATCGCACGACCGGAGATACGGGTCGTAGCGAAACAGGAGCACCGCCATTCAGAACAACGTGATCAGCGCGACCACGAAAACGACCAGCGACCCGGCGGCAAAGAAGGCGAGCGATCCGAAGGCGACGTCCGGCAGGTCCGGATCGCGCGGAACCGGTTCGGGAAGGTGGTCTTCGCGCTCTGCGTGCGCGACGACGCCGTGCAGGCTGGCGACCTTTTCGTTGAACGAGCCAAAGAAGTCATCGGCGAGCTTGCGGGCGGCGGCGTCCACCAGCCGCGAGCCGATCTGCGCCAGCTTTCCTCCCACGTTCGCCTTCACCTGGTAGGAGAGCCGCGTGCCGTCGCCTTCCGCGGCGAGGCTCACCTGTGCGCTGCCCTTGGCGAAGCCGACGACGCCGCCCTGGCCTTCGAAGGCGATCGAGTAGGACTGCGGCGGCTTGAGGTCGGACAGCGTGAGCTTGCCCTTGAACTTGGCGGCCACCGGTCCGATGCGCGCCGTCATCTGCACCGCGTACTCCGTGTCCGTCACGCGGTCGATGGCCTCGCACCCGGGCACGCAGGCTTTCAGGACTTCGGGGTCGTTCAGCGCCGCCCAGGTCTCCGCCTGCGACGCCGGAACGAGTTGTTCGCCTGTCATCTCCATGCGCGTTTCTCCACGTGCCTCGGCGCCGGCTCCGAAATCGCGTGCGCGAGTTCGATCAAGCTCTTCAGATTATGCACCGGCAGGAACCGGTCCACCTGCGGCAGCATTGCGCGAACGCCTGCCGGGCGCGCCTCGAACTTCTCGTAGCGCAGCAGCGGATTGAGCCACACCAGCTCCTTGCAGGATTTGTGCAGGCGCTGCATCTCGTCGCCGAGGCCTTCGCCCGCCTCGCGGTCCAGTCCGTCCGAAACCAGCAGTACGCAGGCGTTCTGGCCCAGCACGCGCCGGCCCCAGCGCCAGTTGAACTCGCGCAGGCACGCGCCGATGCGCGTTCCGCCCGACCAGTCCTTGATCACGTCCGCCACCTTCGCCATCGCCACGTCCACGTCGCGGTGCCGCAACTGGCGCGTGACGTTGGTGAGACGCGTGCCGAACACGAACACGCTGACCCGGTCGCGGTCGTTGGTGATTGCGTGCAGGAAGTGCAGGAACATGCGCGCGTAGGGGTTCATCGAGCCCGAGATGTCGCAGAGCACGATCAAGGGCGGATGAATATCGGTCGTCGCGCTGCGCACCAGGGGAATCACGTCGCCGCCTTCGCGCAGGCTTTCGCGCAGCGTGGCCCGAAGGTCGATCCGGATGCCGCGCGGCGACGGCCTGTGGCGCCGGGTACGGATCATCGGCAGGGGCAGGCGCAGTTCGCGCAACATCTTTTTCGCCTCGGCAAGCTCGGCCGCGGACATGGTGTCGAAATCCATGCGCTGCAACACCTCGCGCGAGGAGAAAGTGAGCTTGGCGTCGAGCTCGACCCTTTGCTCCTCGGGCCTTTGCCGCTCCTGTGGCTTGCGCTGCGACAACAACGCGTCGCTCAAGCGCTGGCTCTGCTCCTCGTCCTTCGCGGCTCGGCCGTAGGTCTTCGGCAGCAGCGCCTGCATCATCTTTTCGACCAGGTGCGGATCGCGCCAGAAGATCTGGAACGCCTGGTCGTAGATCGGCCGCTGCTCCTCCCTGGAAAGCAGCACCGCGGACATCGTCCAGTACCAGTCCTCTCGCCGCACGCAGTCCGCGAGCTCGAGCGCCTTTACGCAGTCGATCACGCGGTCGGGGCCGATGCGCAGGCCGGCGGCGCGCAGCAGCCGCGCGAAATGCATGACGTTTTCGGCAAGCTTGCCTTTCGGGGCGGAAAGATCGAGAGCGGGAAACACGCTCAGGCGTCCGCGCGCTTGGTTGCCTGCCCGTCGAGCGGGCACTCGCGGGCAAGCTTTCCGATCGCGCGCGAGGCAACCACGAGGTGCTGCCTGAAATAGCGCTCATGGTTGCGCTCCACCTCTCCAAGCCGGTACACGTAGTTCACCATCATGCCCGCCGAGCGCTCCATTCCCTGTTCGGAAGTATCGCCAAGCCAGTTCAGACGCTCGAGCGCAGCGCCGTTCCCGAGGTGAAACCGCGCCACCGCGTCGAGCGGTTCCTCGCCCTTCTTCGCATTCAGAAGGTACCAGGCACAGAGCTGCAGCAGCAGTTGCGCGAGCGGCTCGGACACCTCGCCCTGCGGCCAGCCGGGCTCCTCGATCCGGGCGAGCAGCGCCAGCCGCTGTTCGCCCTCGGGACCGATGGCAAGCCGCACGCGTGTCTTGTCGAGCCAGCGCCAGAACCCGGGGATTGGCGAAAGCGTCGCAAACGTTCGCAGGTGCGGAAATTCGCGCTTCAGCTCCTCGGCCACCTGCTTGATCAGGAGATTGCCGAAAGAGATCCCGCGCAGTCCCTCCTGGCAGTTGGTGATCGAATAGAACATTGCGCTGTCCGCCTCCGCGCCCGAATCGACCGAGGAGCCGACGTCGAGCAGCGGCTGCACGTGCGCACTCATGCCGCGGGTCAGCGCGACCTCGATGAAAATGAGCGGCTCGTCCGGGAGCTGCGCGTGAAAGAATGCGAAACAGCGCCGGTCCGACTCCAGCCGGCGCCTGAGGTCGCCCCAGCCCTGGATTGCGTGGACCGCTTCGTACTGGATGAGCTTCTCCAGCACGATCGCCGAGGTATGCCAGTCGATGCGTTCAAGCCTCAGGAAACCACGGTTGAACCAGGAGCGCAACAGGTGCAGGAGATCGGCGTCGATCACGCGCCACTGGGGATGCTTCTCGGCGCCCATCAGCACGAGACGGCGCATCCCGATCAACGCCGCGGTCGCGCCGGCCGCCATGTTCAGCCGCCGGAACAGCTCCTGGCGCGGGGGCTCGATCGTTTCCTGCAGCCGCACCAGGTTGTCGGGCGTTGGATCGAACCGGTAGGTGTCCGCGGCGCGCCCGACTTCTTCCGGCGCAGGCGAATAGTCCCTCGCCAGGACATCGAAGAACTCCTCGCGACAGCGCTCGTCCAGCGCCACGTAGGCGGCAAGCGCCTCACGCGCCAGCGCCGCTCCGGAGGATTCGCCGCGCTCGCCGAGCAGCGACTCGCACAGAGACACCAGGTAGCCCGTCTGCTGATGGATGCCGTCGCGCGATCGGCCGAACAAGCGGCGCAGAAAGGATGAAGCGCTCACAGACCGCGATCAGGCCGCTGCCGCGGCGCTCTTCGCTTCGCTCACGAGGCGCTCGGCCTCCTCCCCGGCAATGTGCTCGATGTCGTCCTGGTATTTGAGCAGCACTCCGAGGGTGTCATTGACAGTCTCCGGATCGAGCGCAATGCGGTCGAGCGCGACCAAACAGTTCGCCCAGTCGATCGTCTCCGCGACTCCCGGGAGCTTGAACAGATCCACCGTGCGCAGGCGCTGAATGAATGCGACGACCTCCTTGGACAGAGCTTCGGATGCGCGCGGCGCCTTGCGCCGCAGGATCTCCAGTTCGCGCGCCGCATCCGGATAATCCACCCAGTAATAGAAGCAGCGGCGCTTGACCGCGTCGTGGATCTCGCGCGTGCGGTTCGACGTGATGACGACGATCGGAGGCTCGGCCGCGCGCAGCGTGCCGATCTCCGGAATCGAGATCTGCCAGTCCGAAAGCACTTCCAGCAGGTACGCCTCGAACGGCTCGTCGGTGCGGTCCAGCTCGTCGATCAGCAGCACCGGCGCCGCACCCTTCGTGCCTTCAAGCGCGCGCGCAAGCGGCCGCTTGACGAGGAACCTCTCCGAGAAGATGTCCTGCGAGAGCTTTTCCTTCGATCTTTCACCAGCGGCCTCCGCGAGCCTGATTTCGATCATCTGCCTCGAATAGTTCCATTCGTACGCGGCCTGCGCGATGTCTAGGCCCTCGTAGCATTGCAGGCGGATCAGCTCGCGGCCGAGGGACTGCGCCACCACCTTGGCGATTTCGGTCTTGCCCACCCCCGCTTCGCCCTCGAGAAAAAGCGGGCGTTGCATCGCGAGCGAGAGATATAGAGCAGTCGCCAGGCTGCGGTCGGCGACATAGTCGGCCGAGGCGAGTAGGTCCTGGGTATCGTCGATGCTTTTCGGGAGCGGGCGCGGCATGGCGGGAAGCGGCGGGAAAAGCCGAATTTTCCGTGATTTGGCGCTCTTTCGCCACCCTAGTATCGTGAAGGATTGCGCGTGCGCCGATTTGGGGGGTTCCTGTGCGGAAGGAGAATAATGAGGGCGACGCGACTGGAGGAGGATTTGGTGCGGCATGGATTTGCTGGCGCCGACCGGGGATCGAATGAACGGGGAAGCAAATCTCCTGTAATTTCACCCGTTTGCAAAATTACGGGCGTGTTTTTTTGACCGTTGGGGAAACTGCGGGTAATCTGTTCCCGTGGCTTCCCGTTCCCGCCCCCGCTACTTGGCCGCCCAGGTCCGCCGCGACCTTGCGCGCAAGATGGTGTTCGTGGCCGGGCCCCGGCAGGTCGGCAAGACCACGCTCGCGCTCGGCCTTCCCGGAGCGAGGGCCGGGTACCTCAACTGGGATGTCGGCGCCGATCGCGAGCGCATCCTCAGGAACGAGCTGCCGCCCGGGCGCATGTGGGTGTTTGACGAGATCCACAAGTACCGTCGCTGGCGCAATCATCTCAAGGGCCTGTACGACAGCCGCCCGCCGGACCAGCGCATCCTGGTCACCGGTAGCGGCCGCCTCGACCTCTATCGCTTTGGCGGCGATTCGCTCCAGGGCCGGTACCATCTCCTTCGCCTGCATCCGTTTTCCGCCGGGGAGCTTGGCCTCTCGACTCCTGCCGAGCTGGCCGATCTCCTATGGCTTGGCGGGTTTCCCGAGCCGTACCTCGGCGGCAGTGAAATTGAGGCCAGACGCTGGTCGCGCGACTACCGGACGCTGCTCGTTCGCGAGGAAATTGCGGCGCTGGAACGCATCCAGGACCTGGGGCACCTCGAACTCCTGATGCTGCGCCTGCCGGAGCTGGTCGGCTCGCCGCTCTCGATCAACGCGCTTCGCGAGGACCTCCAGGTAAGCCACAAGACGGTCGCCGCCTGGCTGGCGGCCCTCGAGCGGCTCTACGCGGTATTCAGGCTGTCGCCGTTCGGCGCGCCGCGCATCCGGGCGGTGAAGAAGGAGCAGAAGCATTACCACCTGGACTGGTCGATCGTGCCGCGCGACGCGGCCCGTTTCGAGAACCTCGTGGCCTGCCACCTGCTCAAGTGGGTGCACTTCGAGCAGGACGCCGGCGGCCGCGATCTGGAGCTGCACTACTTCCGTGACATCGAGGGGCGGGAGGTGGATTTCGTCGTGGCCGAAGGGCGCCAGGCAAAATTGCTCGTCGAGTGCAAGTGGACCGATGACGCGATTGATCGCAACCTGCGCTACCTTAAAGCGCGATTTCCGCGCGCGGATGCCTGGCAAATCTCGGCGATCGGAAACAAGGACTACCTGAGCCCCGGGGGGATCCGTGTCGCGCCGGCTTTGCGCCTGCTCGGTGATCTGGCGTGAGATGGACGAAAAAAAGCCCGCCGGAGCGGGCCTTTTCATTGGCGTTCGGAAGGACTACTTGATGATCGCCGCCTCCACGGCGCGCTTCGCCATCACGGTGACGAGGTGGGCGCGGTAGTCGGCACTTGCGTGCAGGTCAGTGTTGAGGCCGCTCGCGGATTGTTTCACTCCCGCTGCGGACTCGGGCGCGAATTTGGCCGAGAGCGCTTTTTCCATGTCCTTCTGGCGGAAGACGCAAGGGCCGGCGCCGGTCACCGCGACGCGCACGCCGCTCGAAGTGTCGGCGACGAATACGCCGACGATCGCGAAGCGCGAGGCCTGGTTCTTGAACTTCATGTACGCGGCGCGTTTCGGCACCGGGAACGACACGGCGGTGATGATTTCGGCGGGCTGCAGCGCGGTTTCGTAGAGGCCCTTGAAGAACTCGTCGGCGGCAATCTTTCTCTTGTTGGTGACGATCGTCGCGCCCAGGCCGAGCACCGCCGCCGGATAGTCGGCCGCGGGGTCGTTGTTGGCGAGCGATCCGCCGATCGTGCCCATCGCGCGCACCTGGCGATCGCCGATCGTGCCGGCAAGCGCCGCGAGCGCCGGAATCGACCGCTTCACGTCCGCCGAATTCGCCACGTCCGCATGGCGGCTCATCGCGCCGATCGTCACTTCGGAGCCGCTCGCCCTGATTCCCGCGAGGTCCCTGATCGAACCGAGGTCGATGACATCGGAAGGCGACGACAGCCGCAGCTTCATCGCCTGCACGAGCGTCTGGCCGCCCGCGAGCAGCCTCGCTTCGCCCTTTGCGAGCGCCGCGGCGTCGTTCACGCTGGAGGGACGGTGGTATTTGAATGCATGCATGATGGTCTCCTCAGGCTGCTTTTTTCTGTTGCAACGCCTTCCACACCGTTTGCGGAGTGGCCGGCATCGACAGGTCTTTCACGCCGAGCGCATCGGTGATCGCGTTCATGAGCGCGGCAGGCGAGCCGATCGCACCCGCCTCGCCGCAGCCCTTCACGCCGAGCGGGTTGTGCGTGCACGGGGTCTCGCGCGTGTCCACCTGGAACGAGGGCACATCGTCGGCGCGCGGGATGCAGTAATCCATGAACGAGCCGGTGACGAGCTGGCCGCTCGCGTCGTCGTACTGACAGCTTTCGGTGAGCGCCTGGCCGATTCCCTGAGCGAGGCCGCCGTGCACCTGCCCCTCGACGATCATCGGATTGATGATCTTGCCGAAGTCGTCCACCGCGGTGAAGCGGTCGACCTTGACGACCCCGGTATCCGGATCGACCTCGACTTCACAGACATAGGTTCCGGCAGGAAAGGTGAAATTGGACGGATCGTAGAACGCGTTTTCGTTCAGCCCCGGCTCGAGCTTGTCGTGCGGATAGTTGTGCGGCACGTAGGCCGCGAATGCCACCTCGCCGAACATCTTCTTCTTGTCCGTACCCTTGACCGTGTAGACGCCGCGGTCGTATTCGATGTCGGCTTCCGCGGCCTCCATCAGGTGCGCGGCGATCTTCCTGCCCTTGGCGATGATCTTGTCCAGCGCCTTCATGATCGCGGTGCCGCCCACGGC
>CAZYVT010000039.1:0-33777 GCA_964651335.1 uncultured Enterobacteriaceae bacterium
TGGATCGCGCGCATGAATTTCGCGAACAGCGGCGCCGGCATGCCGGTTTTTTCCAGGTCGATCAGCTCGCCGCCCGCGATCAGCACGCGCAGCACCACCGATTCGCCGTACTGCGACGGCATCGTCGACATGCGCACGTCCAGCCGGTGCATTCCGGACTTCACCGCGATGCGCCCGTCCTGCGGCAGGCGCTTTTCCGCAATGTCCAGGCCCGCCATCAGCTTCAGGCGCACCACGACCGCGGAGGCGATTCTCGGGTCCGCCTCGACCTGGGGGTGCAGCACGCCGTCGATGCGGAAGCGCACCGCGAGCTTTTTCTCCTGCGGCTCGATGTGAATGTCGGAAGCCCGTACCTGCACGGCGTCGTCGAACACGGTCTGCAGCAGCTTGACCACCGGCGCATCGTCGTCCACGATCGAATCGTCCAGCGCGCGTAGATCGATGACGCCGTCGTCGCTCTCGATTTCGCGCTCGACTTCCTTGGCCATCTCGCCGATCAGCTCGGTCTTGCGGTAGAACCGGTCGATGGTCGCGACGAGCTGTTCGTTGGTGATCAGGGCGATGTCGATCGGGCGCTTGAGCAGCGCCGCGATCTCGTCCTGCGAGCGCAGATCGGCTGGGTCCACCAGCCCGACGAGATACGAGTCCTCGCGGTCTTCCAGCACCAGCGCGCGGAATCGGCGCGCCTGCATTTCCGAAAGCGCGCGCACCGTGGCGGCATTGGCCTCGTATCGCTTGAGGTCGATGTAGGGCACCTTGAACTGATGGGCGAGCGCCTTGGCGATCTGCTCCTCGGTGACGAACCCGTTTTCCACCAGCACGCGCCCGAGCATGCGCCCGGTGCGCTTTTGCTCCGCCAGGGCTTCGTTGAGCTTCTCCGACGTGATCAGTCCCTGCTCGATGAGCGCATTGCCGAGCGGAATGAATACGGTCGTCGTCTTCTCAAAGTCTTGTGCGGTTGGAGGTAAGGTCATTGGGGTCTCTCTCGCATCGAGTAAAAAGGCGATCGGCCGCGTCGCCTCGGGCAACCGCGCTGCCGCGATCGAACGCCGGTTCGCTGGCATCTGCGGTGACCGAACCGGCAAGCAGGCCGAGACGGAGTCCGCGGCAGAAATATATAGCAGGGAAGGCTCGACAAGAGAATCATCCGCGCTTTTCCCGCGCACCCGGCCGATCCCTGTGGTGATCGACCCCGTAAGAATATTCCCCGTCGCCTCGCCCTGTCGGCATCCCCCCTTCGGGTGAGCGGAATGACCGCGCCGGCCGGCCAGTCCGCCCGGGGCAGGCTCGGTTCGAGCGAAGTTTGACCGATCTGTTCAAAACTTTGCTTCGTATCAAGAACTTAGGTGTAGCACGGCAGTTTTTGCCCCTACAGACCGCGGGCGCCGCGCGCCGCATAGCCCCGCTATTTGGCCGCGGCCGCGGTCCGGGTCAGTTGCCGAGTCGTATTCGCCAGCCGGGTCGCAAGGATCCGGAGGAGCTCGATCGCCGCATCCGGGTTCTGCCGGATGATGTTGATGAACAGGTCCTTCGAGATCTTGAGCGCCTCGACGCGCGATGTCGCCGTGACGGTCGCGGTACGCGGGACGTCGCCGAAGATGGCGATCTCGCCGATGATTTCATTGCGCCCGATGGTGTTGACTACGATCGGCCCGGTCCGCGAAGTGACGGTGATCTCCACCGTGCCCTCGATGAGCACATAAACGGCATCCGCCGCGTCACCCTCGCGAACCATGATCTGGCCGGCGTCGTAGATCAGGCGCTCGCTGCCGAAACACAAAAGCTTCTGCATCGCCGGCTGGATCTTCTTGAAGATCGGGAACTGCCGGATCAACTCGACTTCCTGTTCGAGCGACATCGTCTTCCTCCTTGCGCTACCCGCCGGCGGCGAGCAGCTTTTGCAGCGCGCCTCCGCGCTGCTTGAGTTCGGCAACGGGACCGCGTTCCGCGAGCCGGCCGCGGTCCATGACCAGCACGTGGGCGAATCGTTCTGCCAGTTCATTGCGTTGCAGGACCCAAACCACGCCGCTTCCCTTCCGGCATTCGAGAATACCGGAGATCGCCCGGAGCTGCGACGCGGGGTCGAGCACAGCCTCCGCCTGGTCGAGGATCAGCATCGCGGGGCGTTTGAGGATCGCTCGTGCCATCGCAATCTTCTGCCGCTCCGGGGGCGGAAGCCGCGCGCCGCCGACGCCGACCTGATATTCGAGTCCGATCCTGACCACGAGCGGCCTCAGTCCCAGGTCATCCAGGACCTGGCGCAGCAGCGCTCCGACGCGCGAAGCCGCCTCTGCCTGCCCCGTCACGATCTTGCCGAACAGAATGTTGTCCTGCAGCGATGCCGCGATGTTGTACCGGGTCGGGTCGAAAAATTCCACCGCGCTCTTCAGATCCTCCGGAAGGCGGGAGGCGAAGTAGCGCCGCGCCTCGACCATGCGCTGCTCCAGCGCCTCGTCGATGAGACCGAGGCGGTGCTGTGTCTGGATCAGCTTGAAGGGCAAGGCGAGCAGTTGGTCGCGGTCGGACGCCTCGATCGCGGTCAAATCCGACTCGACCACCCGCGAGAGAATCTCCTTGAAATTCGGCAGGTCCTCGTGCCGGATGAAGCTGTATTGCTCGAAGAACTCGTGCCCGGGCGGCAGGCCGCTGAACAGCTCGACCATCGTTTCGGCAACCTTGTGCCCGATCCTGAGGAGCTCGGCGACGAGGGCGGTTTCTTCGAGTACGCGGCGCACGTAGGCGTTCTTCGCGAGATTCTCGACGTCGAACGTCTTGCCGACCGGGGCGCCGAACAGCAGGTTCTCGGCCAGGGTGGCGTTGCGGTTGTAGCGCGCAGGGTCGAACCGCTCGACCCACTCCTGCATGCCGAGAGAGGCAAGCCTTTCATGCATGGCCGCGCGCGCGCCGAGCAGATCATCGTGCAGTTGCGCCGTCCGCTCCGGGTCCGCGCCGCTTCTGAGGCCCCGCTCGAAAATGTGTTCCTCGAGATCCACGACCCTGAGCACCTCAAGGATGCGTGCTTCCATCTCCTGCGGCCCGGCCACCCCGGCGGCCTCGTAGTCGATCCAATCGGCGTTGAAGTCGAGCGGCGAGCCGCCCGTGCGCCCGGCCTCACGCATCTGAAATCTGTGTTCCCGGAGTTCGGCGCCCTCGTAGGTCGCCTCGGCCACCGGCCGGTGCTTGAGGCCGTAGAGCAGGTTCTCGCGCACGCTGACCGGGAACAGGTAGGCAGACGAGCCGACGTACGAGATCGCTCTCCCCGTGACCGCTTCCGGCGCCCGGGTGATGTCCACGCCGCCCATCTCCACCGTGCCGCCGCTCGGCGCAACGAGCCGGGCGAGCAGTTGCGCAAGTTCGCTCCGGCCCGCGCCTTGCGGGCCGACGACGGCAACGTGCGCATCGAGGCCGATCTCAAAGGAAACCCCGTCCACCACCTTGTCCCCGCCTTCGTCCATCAGCGACAGGTTCGACACGCGGATGCTTCCCTCGCGCGGCAACTGCGGCGCGTCGATCACCTGCTGCAGTTCCGGCGGCGCCAGATCGTCCACCGCGAACTGCTCCATCACCTGGGCGTACTTGATCTGCACGTCCAGGCGCTGCTGGTCCCAGTCGATCAGCTCCTTGATCGGGCTCGGCAAATCCTTGTACGCCGCGATGACCGCCACCAGCGCGCCGATATCCAGCCTTCCCACGATCACGAGGTAGCCGCCGATCGAGTAGAACAGGAACGGCGTCACCTGCGACAGAAAGTTGTTGATAAACTTGATCAGGAACTTGCGCTGGTAGAACTCGAACCGGATGCGGAAGATCCTGCCCAGGCGCGACGAGATTTCGGCGCGCTCGTAATTCGACGTATCGTGAGCGCGGATCTCCACGATGCCGTCCACGGATTCGGCAACGCGCCCCGCGAGCTGCCGGGCGCTGAGCTGGCGTTGCTTGGTGAGCGTCAGCAGGCGCCGCCGCAGCCTGGGGATGACGACCGCCTGAACCGTCACCATGCCGAACGCAATCATCCCCAGCGCCAGGTGTTGATAGAGAATGAAGAACAGCGCGGTCACCGCCTCTCCGGCGAGGTACAGCGGCGCAATAAACGCCTCCCCGATGAACCCGCCGAGCGGCTCCACCTCGTCCTTGATCATGCTCGCGATCTCCGCCGACTTGACGCGCCGGAAGCGCGGCAGCGGAAAGCGCAGGACGTGATCAAACAATGCGTAGCGCAAGCGCCGGAGCATGCGCTCGCCCATCCAGCCCTTCATGGTGTTGATCTGGAACTTGACGAAGCCGATGAGGACGATCAGCGTAAGGAACGTTAACGTCAGGGCAAACAGATACGGTAGCTGCTCCAGCGGGAATCCGTCGAACAGGCGCACGGTCTGGCCGCCGAGAAAATCGGGCAATTTGAAGACGACCTTCAGGAACGGGGCGGTGGAATCCGGGTTGGGAAAGCGCTTGCCCTGGATCGGCTCGTTGATGATGGTCTTCGGCAGGTCGAGCGACAGGTAATAGATCGCCATCGAAGCGAAGACCAGAGGCACGATGAGAAGCTGGTCGCGCTTGCTATGGTGAATGATGAACCCGAACAGGTTGCGTTCCACCCGGATGCCCCCTATGGCGTCTCAGATATTACCGTTCTCCATCCTGTTTGCGGCAATCGGCTATATTCCGCGTATGGCTGCCGGGGAGTTCATCGTCCGATTCTGGGGCGTGCGTGGAAGCATCGCGTGCTCGGGGCCGGATACCGCGCGCTACGGCGGCAACACCTCCTCGCTGGAGGTCCGCTGCGGCGACCGCCTGCTCCTGTTCGATGCCGGATCGGGAATCCGCTATCTCGGGAACCGCCTGTGCTCCGAGGCGCCGATCGACACGGATCTCTACTTCACTCACACGCATTTCGATCATGTCTGCGGACTGCCGTTTTTCCGGCCCCTCTTCCAGCAGCAGAATACGTTCCGTCTGTGGGCGGGCCATCTCGGAAACCGTGCCACGCTGCACAAAGTCCTCTGGGAGTTCATGATGGCGCCGCTGTTCCCGGTGCCGCCCGAGGTGTTTCGCGCCAATATCAGCTATCATGATTTTGCGGCAGGCGACACGCTCTCGCCCGCACCCGATATCTCGCTGCGCACCACCCCGCTCAACCACCCGAACGGCGCGACCGGCTATCGCATCGAATACGCAGGACGCTCGGTGTGCTATCTCACCGACACCGAGCACGTTCCCGGCGCGCCCGACCGTAACATCCTTGCGCTCATCGCCGGCGCCAATCTCGTGATCTACGACTGCATGTACACCGACGAGGAGTGGGCCAACGGCCACGTCGGCTGGGGCCACTCCACCTGGCAGGAGGCGGTGCGGTTGTGCAAGGCGGCGGGCTCGAAACGCCTGGTGGTATTCCATCACGATCCTGACCACGACGACGAGACGCTCGACGGCATCGCCGAGGAGGTGGACGCCGCCCTGCCGGGTTCGATTCTCGCCCGCGAAGGCCTCGTCCTTTCGCCCTGACCGTGTGGGAGGCGCGTTTCAGCGCGCGCGAAGGCGCGATCGCGGAGCATCTTGCCGCCATCGAGGAACACGCAGCGGCGCTCGAAGCGCTGGGCGGCGAGCCGCCCCCCGCACCGCGCTGGACACAGGACTGGTTTCCGCGGCTCGACGCCGCGGCTGCCTACGCGATGGTGCGGCGCTTCCGTCCGCGCCGCATCGTCGAAGTGGGCTCGGGACACTCGACGCGTTTCTTCGCCCGGGCCGCAGCGGAGGCCGGCGGCGCCACGAGCATCACGGCGATCGATCCCGCGCCCCGCGCGAGCCTCGCAGGACTCGAGATCGAGCTGCTCCGCGTACCCGTGCAACAGGCCGGCGACGCGCCGTTCGCCGCGCTCGCGGACGGCGATTTCCTGGCCGTGGACTCGAGTCACGTGCTCAGTCCCGGAAGCGACGTCGAGCACCTGGTGCACCGCGTTCTTCCCGCGCTGCCCGTCGGCGTGCGGGTGCATTTTCACGACATCTTTCTTCCGGACGAGTATCCGGTCTCCTGGGCATGGCGCCGCTACAACGAGCAACGTGCAGTTGCAGCTCTTCTCGCGAACGGAGGTTATGCAATCGAGTTCGCGAGCGCCTGGCTCGTTTCGCGGCGCGCTCACTGGCTCGCAAGGGGCGTCGTCAGCCGGTTGCCGCTTGTTCCGGGGGCACTGGAAAGCAGCCTTTGGCTGCGAAAGGCGCAGGCTTAGGCTACTTGTACGGGTCGGCCGCATCGCGCAGGCCGTCGCCCATGAAGTTGAACGCGAGCACCACCACGAATACCGGTATCACGGATGCCATGATCCAGGGATAGAGCGCGACGACGTTGATGTTCTGCGCCTCGTTGAGCAGAACGCCCCAGCTCGTCACCGGCGGCCGCAAGCCGAGGCCGAGGAACGAAAGCGCGGTTTCGCCGAGGATCATTCCGGGCACCGCGAGCGTGGCCGATGCGATGAGATGGCTGGCGAAGTTCGGCAGCAGGTGGCGGCCGATCACGCGGCCCGGCCCCGCGCCCATCAGCACGGCCGCAGCGGCGAATTCCTCTTCGCGCAGCGCCAGGAGCTTCGAGCGCACCGCGCGCGCGAGCCCCGGCCAGTCGAGCAGCCCGAGGATGATGGTAATGCCGAAGTACACCAGGATCGGGCTCCAGTTCACCGGCAGCGCCGCCGACAGCGCCATCCAGAGCGGCAGCTCGGGAAAACAGCGCACCATCTCGATGAACCGCTGGATCACGGTGTCGACCCAGCCGCCGTAGTAGCCGGAGATTCCGCCAAGAGTCACGCCGATGGTGAAGCTCACCATGATCCCCAGCAGCCCGATCGTCAGCGAAACGCGCGCGCCGTAGATGATGCGCGACAGCAGGTCGCGGCCGAGCCGGTCGGTGCCCAGAAGGTGCAGCGAGCCGCCTTCAGCCGGGCAAAAAAGATGAAATCTTCCTTCCACGAGACCCCAGAATCGGTACTCGTCCCCGAGGCAGAAGAAGCGCACCCGGTGCACTTGCCCGGGGTCGGGGGTGTATTCCCTGCGCAACGTCTCCATGTCGAGCCGCATGGCGTGGCCGTACACGAACGGTCCAACGAACCGTCCTTCGTGGAACACTTGAAGCTCCTGCGGCGGCGCGTAGATCTGCTTCGCGTTCCGGGTATGCAGGTGATAGGGCGCGACGATCTCGCACACTAGTGTCGAGGCGTAAAACAGAAGCAGGATCGCTGCCGCGACCACTGCGATGCGGTGGCGCCGGAATTTCCACCACATGATCTTCCACTGCGAGGCGCGGTAAAAACGCTCCTGCTCCGGGGTGAGCCACTCGGTGGCGTAAGGCTCGAACGGCGCGGTGGAGACGAAGTGCTCGAGCCGGTCAGCCTGCCCGGCGTTGGTGCTCACTTCGTCACCCCGCCGGTGAGCCGGATGCGCGGGTCGAGCACGGCAAGCAGGAGGTCGGAGATGAACATCCCGATCACGGTCAACAGCGACAGGAACATCAGGAACGAGCCGGCGAGATACTGGTCCTGGCTGCGCAGCGCGTCGAGCAGCATCGGGCCCGAGGTCTGCAGCGACAACACCACCGCCACGATCGCCGAGCCCGAAATGACCGAAGGCAGCAGATTTCCGATGTCGGCGATGAACGGGTTGAGCGCCATGCGCATCGGGTACTTGATCAGCAGGCGCAGCGGCGGCATGCCCTTGGCTCGGCCCGTGACCACGTATTGCTTCTGCAGCTCGTCGAGCAGGTTGGCCCGCAAGCGCCGGATCAAGGCTGCGGTTCCGGAGGTGCCGATGACGAGCACCGGGATCCAGAGGTGCTGCAGCACCGACCCGAACTTCGCCCAGCTCCAGGGTTGCCCGAGGTATTCGGGATCCATGATGCCGCCGATGGAAAGCCCGAATTCCACATTGGCGAAATACATCAGCACCAGCGCGAAGAGAAAGTTCGGCGTCGCAAGGCCGACGTAGCCGAGCAGCGTGAGTCCGTGGTCGCCCCAACTGTACTGATGCGTCGCGGCATAAACGCCGATCGGGAATGCCACCGCCCAGGTAAACAGAATGACTGTGAAATTGAGGATGAATGAGAGCACCATCCGGTCGCCGACGACCTGTCCGACCGGCAGGTCGTACTCGAACGACCAGCCCCAGTCGCCCTGGATCAGCCCGGAGAAGCCGCGCTCTGTCGGCCAGATCCCGACCCACACCGCGTATTGCTCCAGAAACGGCTTGTCGAGCCCGTACTGCTTGCGCAGGAATTCGACCTTTTCCAGCGCCGCCGTGTCGCCCTGGCTCTTCAGCTCGGCAATCTGGTTGGTGAGGAAATCTCCCGGCGGCAGCTTGATGATGGTGAACGAGAGGAAGCTGATCACGAAGAGCGTGGCAATCATGATCAGGACGCGGCGAACGGTGTAGCTCAGCATGATCCAGCCCCGTGCTAGTTGAACCAGAAAGTATCGGGGCGATAGATGCCGAAAAAGGCGCCCGGGTCCCAGTTGTAGACCCCCTTCTCGGGGACGTTTCGCAGCGTGACGCGCGCAATCACGGGCTGGGGCACGGCGCAGACCACACCGATGCTGAATTGCTGCTCGGCGTGAATCGCGAGCATCCGGTCCCAGATCCGCTCCCGCTCCTCGCGCGCAGCGGTGTCGCGCCATCGGAGGTACAGCCTGATCAGCTCGATCGCTTCGGGGATGTCCGGCGCTACGCCTACCGTGCCGCCGGTTTCGAAGTACTGACCGAACTTGGGCCATTGCAACTGCTGCTGGCTCGTCGGCGCAAGCATCTCCGGGCTCATGTCCGCGGTCGGGATGCCGTTTTCGAAACCGGTCCATACCGACATCACCGTCTCGCCCGCAAAGATCCTGTTGCGGAACGACTCCCGCTGCGAGGGTTTGGTGAAAAGCTTGATGCCGACCTCGAGCCAGGTCTCGCGGATCAGCTCCAGAATGTCCGACTGCTCGCTGCTTTCGCCCGCGGTTTCGACTACGATTTCGAGCGGCCGCCCGTCCGCAAGCCGCCGGATGCCGTCCAACCCCTTCTTCAGGCCGATCTCGTCGAGCAGCCTGTCAGCGGCTTTCCGGTCGTATCGCCCCCATTGCGTCCGGTACTGCTCGCGGTACAGGGGGCTTTCGGCGAGCACCGTGTTGTTCGCTTCGATCGCGAGCCCGAAATACAGCACCTGGTTGACCAGCGAGCGGTCGATTGCCAACGACAGCGCGCGCCGGAAACGCACGTCGCGCACCAGCACGCGCCAGACGGGATCGTTCACATTGAGATTCGGGAACAGCGCGAAGTGGGAACCCACTGCGGCGCGCCACAGCAGGGTGCGGAAGCCATTGCGCTTCTCGTTTTGCTTGAGGAAGGTGTAGTTGTTGAACTGAATGTCGCGCGCCTGCAGATCGGATTCTCCGGCGCCGGTCTTGGCCGGAATGAGCTTTGCGTCCGCAACCGCGAGCACCACGCGGTCCACGTACGGGAGCTGCTGACCGTTTTCGTCCACGCGGTGGAAGTACGGATTGCGCACGGCGACAAAGCGGTCGGCGGGCGGCTTGGTCGTGTTGATCCAGGGCTGCAGCGTCGGCAGATCCGGATTGTCAAACTGGTACATGTTGTCCAGGCGGTTGTGAATCTGCGACCACTTGCGCTTGGCGGTACCGTTCTGCTCCTCTTCCCGCACCTTGGCCGAATATTTCTTGTGATACTTCTTGAGATACTGCGCCGGCCGGTAGATGAACAGGGGTGATGCGCCCGCCATGCGCGGCAGAAAATCGGGGTTGGGTTTGGACCAGGTGTAGCGCACGGTGACCTCGTCGAGCACCTCGAACCTTGGCGCTTCGCCACCGACCAGAAGTTCTCGCGGCGGACCCGTCGGGGAGAGTTCCGCGTTGTTGGCCACGTCTTCCCAGTAGTAGCGGAAATCCTCCGCAGTGAACGGTCGTCCGTCCGACCACCGATGCCCTTTGCGCAGCCTGAGCGTGAATTCGCGTCCCTCGTTCACGTCGAGGCTCTCGAGGAGGTCCGGAACGATCTGCAGGCGGGTGTCGTAACCGGCCAGCCGCGCGTAGCCGTACACCACGAGCAGGCGCACGTCGCGGCTGCGGCCGATGATCATGTTGAGGGTTCCGCCGTGCCGTCCCGGCTGCGCCGTCTTGCGGTCAAACGTGACCACCAGCGGCGTGTTCGGAAGCCGTTTCGCTACCGGAGGGAGCTTTCCCGCAGCGACCTCGTCCCGAAACATCGGCGTCTCGACCAGCTTGTCCGCGACCGCGCCGCTCCAGGGCGCCGCGGACAGCAGGAGCAGGATGAACCAGAGGCGCTTCGCGCTCACGCCATCTCCGAGGCGTCCGCGCTCTGGCTCGCCCGGACGAAATGCCCGCCGCCCAGATCGATCATGCCGACGCTGGACGATCCGTCGAGCCGGAATGGTCCCGGCCAGGCGGCCGGATTGGAAGCCTTGCCTTCCATGAGAGCGGTCAGATCGAGCTTGCGCGCGAGGTTCGGCTCGGGAACGGCGGCAAGCAGCGCCTTGGTATATGGATGCACCGGGTTGCGGAACAGCTCGTCGTAGTGCGCCAGTTCGACCAGGCGGCCGGCACACATCACTGCAATCCGGTCGGCCACGTAGTGTACGACCGCCAGATTGTGCGAAATGAAGACATAGGTCAGGTGCAGGACCTCCTGCAAATCGAGAAGCAGGTTCAGTACCTGCGCCTGGACCGAGACGTCGAGTGCCGAGACCGGTTCGTCGCAAATGAGCAGCTCGGGTCCCAGCGCCAGCGCGCGCGCGATGCCGATCCTCTGACGCTGGCCCCCGGAAAAACTGTGCGGATAGCGCCTGAGGAACCGCACGTCAAGTCCGACCAGCGTCATCAGCTCCTTGATCCGCGCGAAGTGCTCGTCGGCGTCGCCGATGCGGTGGATCACCAGCGGTTCGCTGATGATCTCGTACGCCGTCATGCGCGGGTTGAGCGAGCTGAACGGGTCCTGGAAAACGAACTGAACCTTGCGCCGGTATGCGAACAGCTCATCGCCCCGCAGGGAAAGCACGTCGCGCGGCGCGCCGCCGTCACAGAAGACGATTTCGCCGCTGTCGGGCTTGATCGAGCGCATGATCATCTTGGCCGTGGTGGTCTTGCCGCAACCGGATTCGCCGACCAGGCCGATGCACTCGCCGGCAGCCACCTCGAAGCTCACGTCGTCGACCGCAACGACCTCGCCGCCCGGTCTGCTGCCGAGGAACGACCGTTTTCTGGTCCCGAACCGCCGGCTCAGGTTGCGCACGATCAGCAGCGGCCCGTCGGCCGCCTTGGGCGAGTGCGGGCGGCCGCGCCCCGAAATGAGATGGTCAGTAGCGGCCCGCACCTCGCGGATCGGCGTCAGCCGCTCACCCGGGGCCATGCTGAAGCGCGGGACCGCGCGCATCAGCGCCTTGAGATAGGGATGGCGAGGATCGTGGAAAATGTCTTCGACCGTGCCCGCCTCCACGACCCTGCCCTGGAACATCACCACCACTTCCTCGGCCATGTTGGCCACGATGCCGAGATCGTGCGTGATGATCATCATCGCCATGCGCAGCTCGCCCTGCAGCCGCTTCACCAACTGCAGGATCTGCGCCTGAATGGTCACGTCGAGCGCGGTCGTGGGCTCGTCGGCGATCAGCAGCGCCGGCCGGCACACCAGCGCCATGGCGATCATCGCGCGCTGTCTCAGCCCCCCCGACAACTCGAACGGGTAGGTGCGCTCGGCCTGCGCCGGATCCGGAAATCCCACGAGCCGCAGCATGTCCGCGACCGCGCTCCGGCGCTCCGCCTTGCCCAGTGCGGAGCGGTGCAGCGCCAGGGCTTCTGCAATCTGGTTGCCGATGGTGTGGAGCGGCGAGAGCGCCGTCATCGGCTCCTGGAAGATGATCGAGATGCGCCCGCCCCGGATCGCGCGCATCGCCTCGTGATCCGGATCGATTCGCGCAATATCGGTTGTCCGTCCGCCGGCTCCGGGATCGAGAAACAGGATCTCGCCGCCTTCGACGCGCGCGACGCCTGGCAGGATGCCCATGATCGCCTGCGCCACCATGGATTTTCCGGAGCCCGATTCGCCCACCAGCGCCACCGTCCCGCCTTCACGGATGCGGAACGAAACTCCGTCCACCGCCTTGACAACCCCGGCGTCGACGTCGAGATGGACCCGGAGGTCGCGGACCCTTAGAACGTCAGCCATCGCCTTCGCAACGAACGCCGAGCGCGTTCAAGTTGACTCGAGTGCGATCGTCGAGCCGATGCCCGCGCCGCTGCGCTTCCTGCGCCGCGGTGCCTGCCAGTTCGGAAAAATCGCTCAGGCTCGAGTCCACGCAGATCGAGCGCCGCGCGTTGCTGAGGTCGAGCTGCATCCATCCTCCGGAACGATCGCTTCTCGTTGTGTAGTGATTGAGCTTCATCGAGCGCAACTCGTCCCACGGGATGGACGCTCCGAACGGTCCCCGTGCGGCGACTCCGGCCTCGCTCAACTCAATTTGGGTCAGGTGGCGAACGACTGCCCGTGCGAAGTATACGAGGAACAGCAGTGCGGCCCCAGCCAGCAGCCAGGACACCGGTCCGGCGGGCCCGAGGAACCAGAGCGGCCCCGCCGTGAGCGCAATCCCGCCCAGGCCGCGCGCGTAATCCGCCGACATCGCGCCGGGAGGGTAGCGATACAGACGGCTCATCGGGCCGGCGCTCCGGCAAACAGGTCTCGCGCGCGCCTCCAGCGCACACCCTTTTCCGCGCGCAGCACATCGAACAGGCGCGCAAGAAAGGTCCACGCCGCCTCGTCGTGACAAGCATGGTGCGTAAGCCACCCGGTCGGTTCGTCCGGATCTGCCCCGCCCCGGCGCCGCGCCTGCAGATGCCGGTTCGCCAGCGCGAGCGCTTCCTCCTCCCCGAGGAAACCACGCCCGCTCTTCCAGCCGATGATATCGACGTGCGTATTGATTTGCGTGAGCCCGGGAGCGGCTTCTGCCGCGTTGCGGGCGCCGTAACGGCTCAAACCGCGGAATCCACAGGAGGCGAGCCGTGGCAGCAATTGCGCCGACAGCCGGTTCCACGGCGGGGTCAGCACGCCGAGCGACCGCGTCCCGGCAAGGCCGGCGAGGCGCCTGCGGCCTTCAACAAGCCGCGCCAGCGCGGCCTCGCTCGATTCGCTCTCCGGGAATTCGGTTTTTTTTCCGCCGTCAGGGGCGCGATTACGGTGATCGGCGCCGTGTTGCAGGATGTCGACTCCGGGGCCGAGCATTGAAAAAAGCGTGCGGTCGGCGCCCTGCGGAATCGCTGCGAGTGCCAGCGGCACTTCCGCTTCGGCGGCAAGCGCGAGCAGCCGCTCGATCGCAGGCGCGGGGCGGGTGGCATCGTCGTCGCGCCACCAGAACTCGACGGCGCGCCCCGCGTCCCGCCAACGAGCGAGTTCTGCCGCAAACGCACGCCACGCAGGGCTCACCAGTCCAGCTCCGCCGTCCATCGTGCGAGTAATTCGGCACTTCTCCCGGCGCCGCCCAAATCCACACCGCCGCTCTCGGGTCGCGGGCCGCGTGCGGCACGGTCGACAGCGGCGGCCAGGGTTCCGGGCGCAAGCGCTCCCTCCTCCACGACTTCGATCCGACCCCGCGCCGCAAGCTGCCGCGCTCGCAGCGTCTGCTCGGTCTCCGCGCCACCGGCAAACGGTACCGCAACGGCGCGCGCGCCGGAATCCAGAATCTCCATGACGGTGTTGTAACCAGCCTGGCTGACCGAGAGAACGCAATTCCGCAGCAGGGTCATGAAATCCGCGCGCGAGCGCTCGACCACGACGCAGCCGTTTCCAGCCTCGTGCGCGAGTCGTGCCAGGGTTTCGAATTCCTGGGGTTCCATGTTGACGCCGGTCAGCACGCGCCACAGGCGAGCGGCAAGCATCGTCAGCGGACGCGCGCGAATTGCAGTCTGCAGAAGCCGCGCACCGACCGCCCCGCCTCCGGCCGACACGATCACTTCACCGGTCCCCGCGCCATTTCCAGAACCCGCCCCTGACGCACGTTCGACGATGAAACCGGTGTATTGAAGCCGCTGTCCCAGCAGCGCCGTGTGCCGGAACGTCCGGTCGAAGCGAAGAAAACCGGGGTCGCCGTGCACCAGCACGTGGTCGAAATAGCGTTCGAACAGATGGAGCATTTCGTCCTGCCTGGTCGGGTCCCGCTGGCCGAGCACGTCGCGCACCGACGAGACGATGACCGGACGAGGCGAAGCTGCGTTCGCTGCGTCGAGCAGCGGCAGAAGCTCGAATCGCATCTGTCTGCGGCCGAACGGGAACAGCTCCAGCACCAGCGCGTGGGGCCGGGCAGTGCGCCAGGCGGTGAGCAGCGCCTCCCGGCGCCGGCTGCGCCATGCCTCGTCGACGGTTTTGCCGTGCGCATCGACCAGAGTCCTGAACTGCAGATCGGGCGCTGCTGCGGGCGGCAGCTGCACAAAATGTGCGCCTTCCGGAGCGAGCCCCGGCACCTCGACGCCCCCGCTTGCAAGCGTGACCTCGATCCCCTCGTCGACCAGCGCCCGGGCGAGCGTCACCGCCCGCTTCAGATGGCCAATGCCGAGCAGGTGCTGGACGTAAAGAAAGACCCGCTTGCGGCTCAATTCGTCGTCGCCGCCACATTGGGCGCCGCAGCGCCGGTGCGCACTCGGGCGAGCGCCTGATCGAGACGCACGGCTGCAGCGCCAAGGCTGCGCTCGCCAACCACGAATTCGGCTGCGGCGCGGCCCATCGCCGCGCGCCGTACCGGATCAAGCAGCAGCTTGCGCACGAGGTGCGCCAGCGTTTCTGTGTCCCCCGGCGGCGCGAGCAGTGCCGTGCGTCCGTCCAGCACGACATCGGGCACCCCGCGCTCGGCGCTCGAAACCACGGCAACCCCTGCAGCCTGTGCTTCCAGCATCGCCATGCCGTACGCCTCGTTGATGGCCGGCCAGACGCAAAGGTCCCCGGCACCGTACATCGCAGCGATGTCCTTCTGCGACAGGATGCCGAGCAGCCTGGCGCGCCCCGGCACTGCCGAATCGAAGGCGGCTTTGACCTCGGAGCGCGCGGCTCCGTCCCCGGCGACGAGCAGATGCCAACGCAGGTCAGCGACGCGCGCGAGCACTGCCGCAAGCTCACGGTACGAAGCCGCCTTGTCTCCCGGACGCATCATCGCCGCGACCACGATCCACGGAACGTCAGCATCCATCCCGTGCGCTGCTGCAAGTTTCGCGCGGTGCGCTTCGCGCGCCAGGGCCGCCGCGCGAAACAGTTGCGGGTCGAGAAACGGCGGCAGCAGCAGGATCCGCTCACGATGGGCGACGAGCGCCTCCAGGCAGCCGAGGTCGAAGCGCGTAGGGCTTACCAGCAGATCGGCGCGCTGGATCGCTTCGGCCGACGCCTCATGACCGAGGGCCCAAGGACCGCCGGCGCGTTTCGGCGCGTAGGACCCCTCCGCGATCACGTAGGGAATGCCGAGCGCGGCGCTCGCAGAGGGCCCGAGCCAATCCGGCGCTTTGTAATACACGTGATAGGTAAACCACAGGTCCGGGCGCCCGGCCTCCGGGCCGCCGCGCCACTGCGCGACCAGCCGGCGCGCGGCCTCCAGACCCTGTGCGCGAAGCGCGAGCTGGCGCGCAGCGCTTCCCTCGCCGTCGTAACTGCAAAAGCTCGACGCCAGTTCCACATGGTGACCGGCGTTCTGCAATGCTTCCACGAACAGCGCCGCAACGCGCCGGTCGCCCGAAGGGGTGCCGTGACCGGGCGCCTTGAGCGGCGCATAGAAGGCAATGCGCATGACCGACGTTATTGTGCCGCTGTCCGCAACTTCGCAACGTACGAATCGCGCAAGCCAAACTTCTCTGCCAGCGGCGCAAGATTCTGTTCAAGCCCGAAACGCGCAATCAGGTGCGCCCGCGCCGCACGCGTCAGCAGGCGTCTGCGCTCGGGATCGGAAATCAAGTCCGCGAGCGCGCCGGAAAGCTCATCGGGCGACTCTGGCGCCACCAGCACGCCGGTGGCCCCGTCTTCGATCAGTTCGGGAATCGCGGCGACTCTCGTCGCCAGGCACGCAAGGCCCTGGCTCTGCGCTTCCATGAGCACGTTTGGCAATCCATCTCGGTCGCCGTTGCGCGCGATCCGGCAGGCGAGCGCGAACAGGTCCGCTGCACGATATTCCTCGAGGAGCTCGTCCTGCGGCAATGCGCCGCGCCAGATCACGCGACTCGCAATGCCGAGGGCGCGTGCGCGCCGCTCGAGCGCGCGCTTGAGCGGTCCGCCACCGGCATGCACGAATCGCCAGTGCAGGCTGCGCGGAAGGCGTCCCAGCGCCTCCAGGAGCACATCGGTGCCTTTCTTCTCGACCAGACGCCCGACCGAAAGAATCACCACCGGATCGGCCGCATCGCTGCCGTCGCGCGCTCTGCGCACCACCGACGATTGCGGAAACCGCTTCAGGTCCAGACCGTGGTACACGAGGCGGATCCGTCCGGCCGGCGCGAGCGCGGAAAGGTGATCCCGATTCGCCGCAGTACACGTCACGAGCCACTCGCAGGAAGCAAGTTTTTCCCGCTTTTCCCACTCGGGGATGGTCCAGATGTCCTTGGCATGCGCAGATCCTGTCCACGGCAGGCCCTTGAGCGCCGCCGCGTAGCGCGCGACCGAGGCTGGCGTGTGCAGGAAGTGCGCGTGCAGTCGGCTGACATCATCGGGCAGCTCGGCAGCGAGGACGAGCGCCTGCCCGAAGCGGCGTATGCGGTTCGGCGTCGGGTCGCGCGCCAGGTCGCGTAACCACAGCCTGCGCACCCCCTGGTAGCTTGGCCAGCGCCGCACCCTCAGCCACGCCCGCAGCACCCGCAGCGGACCGCGAACCAGATACTCAGGAAGGTACAGCACCGGTGCCCGGATCTCGGCGTGCACCGGATGGGTCCGGCGGTCGGTCGGACGCCGCAACGAGACGATCAGGATTTCAAGGCCACGCCGCTCGAGCGCGGCGATCTCCTGCGCGATGAACGACTCGGAGAGCCTGGGATAGCCCTTGACCACGAACGCGACGCGTGGCGGCCGCGATTCGGTCATCGCATCATGCGCTGCGCGAATTTGACTCGGACCCCGCGTCCTGCACCTTCTCGACCCATGGCGCGACCAGCCGCGAGACGTTCACCAGCCCTTCGAGCAGCCCGGGAACCACGATCTCGGAAGGCAGGTTCTGCCGCGGCAAGCGGCGCAGAGCTGCGGCCATCACGGCGGGATCGTAGCGGCCGTCGTCCGCCAGCATGCTGACCAGCCCGAGCGACGCGGCGCGGGACGTGCGGATGAATTGCTCGAGCCGCGGCGCGGTGCGCGGCACGATCAGCGCCCGCTTGTCCATCGATAGCACCTCGCAGAACGTGTTGTAGCCGCCCATGGCGACGACGGCGGCGGCGCGCGCCACCAACGTCTCGAGATGGCTGTGGAACGTGATTGCGTCCACGCGCTTGAGCCGCGCGGCACGGTCCAGAAACTCAGCCTGGCGTTCCGCCTGCATGAACGGTCCGAGCACGAGCAGCGCCGGGTATGGGAGCAGCGGATCCTGCTCGTAGGCGCGCAGCACCCACTCGATCAGCGCCTCGCCGTCGCCACCGCCTCCCGTGGTCACCAGCAGGTAGGGCCGGCTGGCGATGTCGGGCAGCCGCGGCGGCGTGCCGCGCGACGGCACCTCGCGATGCAGGTAGCCGGTGTAGGTGATCTTCTGGCGAACGGAGAGCGGGAGCGAAATTCCCTCGAGCGGGTTGCAGATCTGCGGCAGGCCATATACCCAGATCTCGTCGTAGATGTCGCGCAGCGCCGGCAGCACGTTCTTCCGTTCCCATTCGGGAACCAGCAGCCGCGGCTCATCCATCACGTCCCTCAACCCCAGCACCAGGCGCGTGCCGCGCGGTTTCAGCATCTCGAGCGTCTCGAGCACCTCGCCGCGCAAGCCGACCGGTTCCTTGTCGACGATGAACAGGTCGGGATCGAATATCTCGGCGGTGTGGCGAATGATGGACGCCCGCATCGACAGGGTCTGCTCGGTGTCGATATGCAGGTTGAGCGGCGTGTAGTTGCCGTCGCGCAGCTTGATCACCCCGGGCACCCGCACGAAGTCGACGCGCGAACGGAAATCGAAACTGCCGATGATCGGCGACCCCGAGAGGATGAGCACCGAAAGGTGCTTGAAGCGCTCTACCAGCGAGTGCGCAATCGCGCGGCACCGGCGCAGGTGCCCCAGCCCGAACGTGTCGTGGCTGTAAATGAGAATGCGGCCGTCTTTGCGTTCCGACGCCATGACGATGCTCCCTTTGATCCCGCCCGCCTTCCATCGCCGTTGCGGCCGGCTGGGGCGGAAAGGGCGAATTGTCCGTTGCCCCCGGGGGCCTTGCAAGCGGTGCGCCGCAGTTCAGATCCGGTAGGCGACCGTTGTCATCAGTTTCGCCATCGCGCGCATGGCGAGCCTCGCGGGCGCAGGCATTTCGGCCGCTCCGAGCGCGACTGCCGTGGCATGGTGATTCGCCTCCTCCACGCGCATGGTTTCGACCACGGCGCGGGTGCGTGCGTCCGCAGGAGAGAGCTCCGCAAGGTGCCCCTGCAGATGCTCTTCAACCTGGTGCTCGGTTTCAGCAAGAAAGGCAAGGTTCCAGCGGTCCCCCAGCACTCCCGCCGCGACACCCAGTGCGAGCGACCCTGCGTACCAGAGCGGATTGAGAAGGCTTAACCGCCCGCCTAATTCGTGCACGCGCTCGGCGCTCCAGGCAAGGTGGTCCTCCTCCTCGCGCGCCGCCTGCTCGAGCGAGGCGCGCGTCGCGGGATCGCGCGCGGTGAGCGCGTGCCCCTGGTAGAGCGCCTGGGCGCAGACTTCGCCAACGTGGTTCACGCGCATCAGCGCCGCGGCGTGCCCTCGTTCCGCTGCGGACAAGTCGGCCTCGACGAGCGCCCCCGCGGGCGACTCGCGGCGCGCGCGGTGTATCCCCGCTACGGTGCGCAGTGCGGCGTCGATTCCGGCAATAAGGTCGTCCATCGCGTTCATGGGCAAGGCAAGGGAAGGAGTCGCCTACGGCAGGGCAAGATAGGCTTCGACCCTGCGCGCGAATTCCTCCAGCTCGTCCAGATCGGCTTGGCCACGGGTCATGGTGCCCGAGTCGCGGCGCTGCGCCGCGCGGCCTCCATTTTGGCGAGCTGCGGCAGATAATCACAATAGCGGGACAACGCGTAGCCTTCACGCGCAGTAGTCGCGCGCAGGTCGCGTGCCAGAATACGGCGCCCGTCGCGCAGGATTCGATGGTACAGCAGGGGCGGCGCCCGGTTGAGGACCACGACGTCGATTTCGTTCGTTCGAAGCGAACCCATCAGGTGGGCGGTAAGCTCGGCCGAGTAGCCGTACGCCGTGCCCCCGGCGGGACGTTCATCGATATAGACCGCGATGTCGATGTCGCTATGCAACTGCGCCCGCCGCGTCGCGTGCGAGCCGAACAGGTACGCCTCCAGCACCTCGGCGCGTGCCTCCAGTGCGCTCGCGATGCGGAGGCCGAGATCGGTGCCGCCGGAATCGCGGATCGGAGATCGGAAATCTGACATGGCCGCAATGCCCTGCGGCATGATAGCGCGGAAGCGGGCCTCGTACATGGCGAGCCTGCAGCCGGCGGTGTGATGCCGGCACATCCGCGCGCCGGATTTTCGGGTGGCGCCGCCGCGCCGCCGCTACCGGCGGCTCTCGAACTCGCGCCGAAACTCCTCCAGCAGATCGATCTCGGCGAGGTCGCGTCTCCTGCCGGCGGCGCGCTTGCTCGCGATGATGTCGGCAATCGCCATCACCGGAAAATTTTCCACGCGGATGGAGTTTTTCGCCGCAGCTTCGTAGCTTTCGATGCCGTCTGGAGCGAAAACGAGGTCGATGTCGAAGGGTCCGGAAGAGATCTGCACGAAGTCCTTCCCGTTCACGATGTCGGTCCGGTCGGCACCACTCAGCGCGAAGCCGATTTCCTCCAGCGCCGCGACGATCCGGCGGCCGTTGTCTGCCGATTTTCTCGGGAAAACGTCGACATCCTGCGTCGCACCCGGGTATCCAAGTAGGATCGCGCCGCCCTTGTCGATGAAAAGGTAGTCGACGCCGTGCTTTGCGAACGCCTCGGCGACGATACGCGCCTGTTCGGGCCTGAACGTCTTGTCCGTCACGCCGGGGGCGCCGCCCGCTCGGGCCTCGCATACCCGAAATACGCGGGATAACTCCGCTCGCAAAATTGCCGGTACTCGTGCATCGATGCAAACGCATGGTTTCGGTTCGAATCGCGCACCGGATTGGGGTTGCGGAAAAAGCCGAATCGGATACGGTCGGCGACAGGGCGCGCGAGTTGGCGCCGGCACTGCATCCGGAAGTCGTCGAGTTCGATGTCCATGCCCATCGCTGTCCTCTTCTAATCGATCGATCCAAAGCATTGTCTCACCAACGCCGCGACGGCCAAACCTGGGGCGGGGCGCCGGCCCTCCGGTCGAGCGCCGTCGACAACCTCTTGGCAAAATGCTACATTAGATAGTAGCAATATGACATCCTATCGTCCCAGAGCACTAGGCGGTCTGGTCCGCAGGGCGCTGGCTCAGATGCCAGTCGTGGTAGTGACCGGACTGCGCCAGTCCGGCAAGAGCACCTTCCTGCAGTACGAGCGGGGCCTCGCCGGCCGCCGCTACCGGACGCTGGACGACCCGGCGCAGCTTGCCGCCGCGCGTTCCGACCCGCAGGCGTTCGTGCGCTCAGACGCACCTCTTACCATCGACGAGGCGCAAAAGTGCCCCGCGCTGCTCACCGCGGTCAAACGGGAAGTGGACAATGCGCGGCGGCCGGGACGGTATCTGCTGTCTGGCTCGGCGAATTTCGGGCTGCTGAAGGGGATCACCGAAAGCCTTGCCGGCCGGGCGATCTACCTGACGCTCCACCCGTTTACGCGACGCGAGCTGAAAGGCCGGCGCGCGGCGGCGCCGTTCGTGCGGCGATTCTTCGATGCCGGGGAGCCGCCACAGCGGCAGGCGCCGGTCAGCACCATCAAGCCCGGCGAGATCGTCGCGGGCGGCCTGCCGCCGGTATGTCTGGGCGAGGTGCGGCACCGGGCGCTCTGGTTCAAGGGCTACGAGCAGACCTACCTGGAGCGCGACGTGCGCGAGCTTGCCCGCATCGGCGATCTGGTGCCGTACCGCACTCTCCTCCAACTCGCCGCACTGCGCACGGCGCAAGTGCTGAGCGCGAGCGATCTCGGCCGCGACGCGAAGTTGAACGCCGCGACGGTGGCGCGCTATCTGAGCTTGCTCGAGGCCTCCTTCGTGATCCGCCGGTTGCCCCCCTTCCTCGCCAACCGCGCGAGCCGGTTGATCAAATCACCCAAGCTCTACCTGACGGACTCCGGGCTCGCCGGTCACCTCGCAGGCGTCGACGAGTCGCGCCTCGAAGCGCGCGATCCGATGTCGGGCCCGCTTCTGGAGACCTACGTCGCGCAAAATCTCGCCTCGATCCTCGATTCGGACTGGCCCGAAGCCCGGCTCGGATACTGGCACGTACAAGGGCGTTACGAGGTGGATTTCGTGATCGAATCCGGACGCGAGAGTCTGGCCCTCGAAGTAAAGTCGGCGTCGCAGTGGGTCGATCGCGATCTCGCAGGGCTGCGCGCATTTCTGGACAAGACGCCAAACTGCCGCGCCGCGCTGCTCGCGTACGGCGGGACCGAAACTGTCAGGCTTGGCGAACGGCTGTGGGCGGCGCCGATTGCTGCTGTTCTCGAATGAATGTTGGTGCCGTAAGGAAAGAGTTGCCCGCGAAATAACCGTAGGGGCGAGCAGGCTTTGCCTGTGGAAAAACGAAGAACCGGCCTCGTTCGTCGCTCGCTATTCAGCCCGATCGACGTTGCGGATGTTCCACGGCTGTACGTCCCGCCCGCGCGCGCGCAGGATCGGCGCCGCCATTCGTTGCAGCTGCACCAGCATTCGAATCTTCTCGGGAAACGGGAGCGCCGCAAGCCGGCGCCGCCGCACCTCCTTGGCGGCAAACAGCCTCGCGACTTCTCGATTCAACTCGTCCATTCCCGCCACCGCGCTTCAAGTCCGTGCCGCTGCAGCACGCTTGTCAAATAACCCCTGTCGAGTTGCGCTTGTTCATGCAGCAGACGCACCCGCTCTCGGTCCTTGTTTCGTCCGGTCTGGAGAGCGATCGCGAGCAAGTGCTCGGCGCGGAGTACGCGGGTAGGGGTCTGCTCGTACAGCGTTTCCCGGGCCTCCGCGAGTGCCTCCCGAAGCAACGGATTGAAGGCGGGGAGAAACTGCACCGGGACGCCTTCAATCTCGACGCATTCGCCTGCTTCCGCGTAACCACGCCCACGCAACGCTTCATACAGCGGCGCTAGCGTAAGCAGTCCGGCAGGAGTCTCCGGCAGGACCACGAAAATGTCGAGATCGAACGTGAGCAGCGGTTCGACGTAGAACGTGGCACCCATCGCCCCGCCGATCGCATGTCGGCCCAGGGCGCCGGTCTGCTCCAACTCATTCAGGATTCGCAGGGTTTTTTCCATGACCCTGCTTGAGTTTAGCAAGCGTGACCGGATCGCGAGCATGGATATGTGCGCCCCGCCGGGCGCACCAAAAAAAACGGGCGTCTTGCGACGCCCGTCTGATCCATCCGGAGGATCGCTCCGGCTTGAAAACTTGCTTTAGAACGCGTGCCGGATCGTCATCGACCAGAGACGCGGATCCTCGCCAGGCAGCCCGGTGTTCGAAGCCGCGCCGATTCCACCTGTTGCCGTAAACGGCGTATAGAACGCGCCCGCGTCGTTCTTGATGCTTGCGTAAGTCAGGCCGAGCGATGTGCGCTTGGACAGGTTGTACGCGTAGCCGATGGCCCACATCTTGGCGCCATCCTGTACAACGGTCGCTTTGTCGTCACGCGCCTTGGTGAAGTGGCCACCAATGTAGTGCGGGCCGAACTCGTACTGCAACGGGAGCGACCAGGCGGTACGCCTGCTGCTTTGTACGCCCGTGGAGCCGTTCGTGATTTTTGATTTGTCCCATGCGGCGCCGATCATGAAGCCGCCCCAGCGGTACGAACCGTACAGGCGATCACCGCGCTGATCGCTGCCTGCGCCGGCCCCATCCGCCTTCTGGCTCCAGTAGCTGTAGCCGACCTGGTAGTTCTTACCCGCCAGGTTCGGGTTCAGATGCCACGCGCGGCCTTTGCGGGCTGCCGAACCGATATCGGCTTCCACCGCAACCGGATTGAACGAGTACGCCCCGGTCAACGTGAACCCGCCCCAGTCCGGCGTGACGTAGTGCACGATGTTCGTGGTACGCGTCGCACCGGCGATCGCCGTGCCGCCACCGCCCGCGAAGGCAAGCAGCGAGATGCTGTCGGCCTTGAGGTCGTTTCTGACGGTGAGTTCGCTCTCACGGTTGAAGTAGTGCACATCCTGCCGGCCGACCACGATCCGGCCCCACGACTTGCTCCGCAGACCGACCCACGAATTGCCAGTCACCGAGTCACCACCCGAATCGGGGATAACACGCCAGTCGATTTGTCCGACCGCCGACAAGCCGCCGCCCAGATCTTCGACCACGCTGAAGATGATCCGCGAGGAATCGTCCGCCAGCAGGCCTTGGCTGGTATTCGTACCCGCGCGCAGCGGCGAGGCGTTCCCGAGCTTGTACTGCTGCACGCTCATCTTGAAAACGCCGCTGATCGTCACGCTCGATTGCGCGAGCGCGGCGGTCGGCGCTGCCAGCACGCCTGCAACGGCCACTGCCAGAAGTTTCTTGTTCATCAAAAATCTCCCAATTCGTTGAACATTCGGGCGGCCTAGGTCCGCCCGCCTCAACCTCTCAATTGAGAAGTTGCGTGAATTGTCTCAGGCGACGTCTCGCCGGGGCAACGATTGCAGGCACTTTTTCACGCTTTTTCGGTCCCCCGTTGCATGGATGCAACAAGATGTCTTATGCATATGTTTCAAAGGCTTAGCCAACGACCCGGTGGGCTCCGTGAGCCGCTCCACCGCCCGAGGCAGCAATTAACCTGCATTGATCGTGCAAGCGCTGACCCAATGACGTGATTGCCGCGCTGGCGCCACCATCCTACAATTTCCTGATACACATCCGGAGGTGTACGGTGCGAACGAATATCGTCCTCGATGACAAGTTGTTGCGGGAAGCAATGAAGCTCGCGGGCGTCAGCACCAAGCGCGAAGCGGTACACATCGCTCTCGCCCGATTCGTGCAAAGCGGCAAGCAGAAAAGATTGCTCGAACTCCGCGGCCAAGGCGGCCTGCGCGACGATTACGACTACAAGCAGGCGCGCTCGGGGACCTGATGGTCCTCGTGGACACTTCGGTCTGGGCGGACTTCCTGCGCGGAGCCGCGGCGCCGCAAGTCCGGTCGCTCGCGGATCTCCTCGCCGGAGAGGAAATCGTCGGGATCGCGCCGATCATCCTTCAGGAAGTGCTGCAAGGCGCCGACTCGGAGGAGCGCTTCGAAAAGTGGCGCCGATACTTCAGCGACATCTCGTGCTACCTCCCGGCGGACCCCGTGCAGACGCACATCGCGGCCGCCAGGCTTTACCAGACCTGCCGGCGGGCCGGCAAGACGCCTCGCAGCAGCAACGATTGCCTGGTCGCGCAGATCGCGATCGAGCACGATCTGGCGCTGCTCCACAGCGATCGCGACTTCGAGGCAATCGCGAGCGCAGTCCCGGAGTTGCGACTGTATCGGGTCACGCAAACAACGCCTTGAGCGCGATCCCCGGGTCGGCGGCGCGCATACACGCCTCGCCGACCAGAAACGCGCGGACCCCCTGCCGCCAGAGGCGCTCGACATCGGGACGCGTCAGGATGCCGCTCTCGGTCACCACGATTCGCCCCTGCGGGATCCTGGGGAGCAGGCCGATGGTGGTGTCCAGCGTGGTTTCGAACGTGCGAAGGTTACGGTTATTGATGCCGATCAGCGGCGTGGAGAGCTGCAACGCCGCGCCGAGTTCATCTGCATCGTGTACCTCCACCAGCACGGCCATGCCAAGAGAATGCGCCATCGCCTCGAACGTCCGCATCTCTGCGTCGAGCAGAGCGGCGACGATCAAGAGCACGCAATCGGCGCCCAGCGCGCGCGCCTCGAAGACCTGGTATGGATCGATTACAAAGTCCTTGCGCAGCACCGGCAATGCGCAGGCCGCGCGAGCCGCCGCGAGGTGCTCGGGCACTCCCTGGAAATACTGGCGATCGGTCAGCACCGACAGGCACGTCGCACCGCCCGACTCGTAGCTCTTCGCGATCGCCTCCGGATCGAAATTTTCCCGCAGCAGCCCCTTGGAGGGGCTCGCACGCTTGATCTCGGCGATCACCGCAGGCCTGCCCGCGGCAATCTTGGCGCGGATCGCACCGACGAAATTGCGCGCGGGCGGAGCCGCGTGGGCACGGCGCTCAATCTCCGCGTCGGATATCAAAGCGCGCGCTTCGTCGGTCTCGGCGCGTTTCGTGGCAAGGATGCGTTGCAGGATGTCCGACATCTCAGAGGTCGCGGAACCGGTCCAAGCTCAGTCCCGCCTGCTTCAGGATCTTGCGAAACGTCCCCTCCGGCACGTCGCCGGGGTCATCGCAACATAAGCTGAAGTTTCGCTAGAACTTCACGCGCCGAGTAAGGCATCGTCGATTTCGACTTGGGCGAAGTACGATTCCGTTTCGAAGGGCACTGGTTCACCACGCGAGCGTTTTTCCTCCACCCAAAGCTGAATCAGGTCCCTGGCGGCCGCTTTCGCCCCCTCGATCCCCTCGCCGTGGGTCGTGAGATCGAGCGCCGGGACATGGGCGTAATAGAACCCGGCCGGAAAGCCCGGCTCGTTCACCGGTTCAATGACGATCGAATAGCGCATAGGCGATGCCTTTTCTTCACCGTATTGAACAATTTTACGCCCGCCCGATTACCCCTTCGGCTTGAACTTGTGCGTCGCGGCCACGAACTCGTCGAGCTTTGCCTTCGCCTCCCCGCTCGCGATGACCTTGCGCGCGCGGTCGATCCCGGTCTGGAGCGTCTTTGCGTGCCCCGACACGTAGATCGCGGCGCCCGCGTTGATGAGCACGATGTTGAGCGCAGGCCCGGGCTGGTTCTCGAACACCGCGAGAATCATGGCCTTGGATTCCTCGACGGTATTGACCTGGATCGCGCGCCGGTCGTAGAGCTCGAGCCCGAACTGCGATGGATGGATCTCGTACTCGCGAATCTCGCCCTTCGCGAGCTCGCCGACGAGGGTCGGGCCGGAGATCGAGATCTCGTCCAGGCCGTCCAGGCCGTATACAGCCATGACGTGCTTCGATCCCAGGCGCTGCAGTACCCGGACCTGGATGCCGACCAGGTCGGGGTGAAACACGCCGAGAACCTCGTTCTTTGCGCCGGCGGGATTGGTGAGCGGACCCAGGATGTTGAAAATCGTACGCACGCCCAGCTCCTTTCGCACCGCAGCGGCATGCTTCATCGCCGGGTGGTGCGAAGGCGCGAACATGAAACCGACGCCTGTGTTCTCCACGCATTCCGCGATCTGCTCAGGCGCAAGGATGAGCTGGGCGCCGAGAGCCTCAAGCACGTCTGCGCTTCCCGAGCGGGACGAGACCGCCCGGTTGCCGTGCTTGGCAACCTTCGCGCCCGCGGCCGCGGCGACAAACGCGGCCGCGGTGGAGACATTGAACGTATGCGCGGCGTCGCCCCCGGTGCCGACGATGTCGATCACTTCCGCGGGGTCCCTGACCGGGACCTTGGTCGCGAATTCGCGCATGACCTGTGCTGCGGCGGCGATCTCGCCGATGGTCTCCTTCTTCACCCGCAGCCCGATCATGAATCCGGCAATCTGCGCCGGCGTCAGCTCCCCGCTCATGATCTGGCGCATGACGTGAAGCATCTCGTCGTGGAACACCTCACGGTGCTCGACCGTGCGCTGGATCGCCTCTGCGATCGTGATTTTCATTGCGGTGTCCCTTTCAGAAAGTTATCCAGCATCTTGTGGCCGTGCTCGGTGAGCAATGCCTCCGGATGAAATTGCACGCCCTCGACCGCGAGCGCCCGGTGCCGCACACCCATGATCTCGCCATCCTCCGACTCGGCGGTGATCGCGAGGCATGCGGGAATCGTCTCGCGCTCGATGACCAACGAGTGGTAGCGCGTCGCAGTGAAACCATCCGGGACTTCCGAGAACACGCCCTTGCCATCGTGGCGGATGCGCGAGACCTTGCCGTGCATCACGTGCTTCGCCCGCACCACTTTGCCGCCGAACGCCTGCCCGATCGCCTGGTGGCCCAGGCACACGCCCAGGATCGGGATCTTCCCGGACAGGCGCCCGAGCAGCTCGAGCGTGATTCCGGCCTCGGTCGGCGTGCACGGCCCGGGAGAAATCACGATGCGCCCGGGATTCAGCAACGCCACCTCATCCACCGTGGCCTCGTCGTTGCGCAGCACTTTCACCTCCGCCCCAAGCTCCCCCAGGTACTGCACGAGGTTGTAGGTGAACGAATCGTAGTTGTCGATCATCAGGATCATCGGTGCTCCGCCGAAGCGACTTCGGCCGCCCTCAGGAGGGCGCGCGCCTTGTGCAGCGTCTCCTGCCACTCGGCCTGTGGATTGGAGTCGGCGACAATGCCCGCCGCGGCCTGCACGTGCAGCATCCGGTCCTTGAGCACCGCGGTGCGGATCGCGATCGCGACGTCCATGTCGCCGTTGAAGCCCAGATAGCCCACGGCACCGCTGTAGACGCCCCGCTTCACCGGCTCCAGCTCGTCGATGATTTGCATCGCGCGCACCTTGGGTGCGCCCGTCACCGTGCCCGCTGGAAAGCTCGCCTTGAAAACATCCAATGCGTCGAGCCCGGGGGCGATCCGGCCCTCGACGTTGGAGACGATGTGCATCACGTGCGAGTAGCGCTCGATCACCATCCTTTCGGTGACCCGCACCGTCCCGGTCGAAGCGACGCGTCCGACGTCGTTGCGGCCGAGGTCGATCAGCATCACGTGCTCGGCGCGCTCCTTCGGGTCGGCCAGCAGTTCTACGGCGATCGCCGCGTCTTCTTCGGGCGTCCCGCCTCGTGGGCGCGTGCCCGCGATCGGCCGCAGGGTGATCTCGCTGCCCGACAGGCGCACCATGGTCTCCGGAGAGGCGCCGATCACGTGGTGATCGCCGAAGTCGAAATAGAACATGTAGGGAGATGGATTGAGGCCGCGCAGCGCGCGGTACAGTGCCAGCGGCGGCGCGCCAAACGGCCTCGAGGTGCGCTGCGAAATCTGCACCTGCATGCAATCGCCGGCGTACACGTAGTCCTTGGAACGCCGGACGGCGTCGAGAAACTGCTCTTCGGTAAAGGAGCGGGTGACCGGCGCTGCCGCCCCTTCCGAGGTTTCCGGCGCGGCATCCGCCGCGCTTGCCAGTACCATCGCTTCGGGCAGGGGCGAAGCCAGGCGTGCGCGCAGCCGCCCGAGGCGCTCGCGCGCGGAGCGATAGGCGTCCGGCTCGCGTGGATCGGCGTACACCACCAGGAAGAGCTTGCCCATCACATTGTCCACCACCGCGAGCTCGTCCGAGACGAGGAGCAGCATGTCCGGGGTGCCGAGCGGATCGGGCTTGCCGCCCTTGAGCGCCGTCGGCTCGATGTGCTGGACGGTCTCGTAGCCGAAGTAGCCGACCAGGCCCCCTCCAAAGCGCAACGCCGGCGGCACCGGCGCAACATGCTGTCGTGCAAGCCAGTCGCGCGCGAATTCGAACGGGTCGGCGCCCTCCGTGCGCTCCAGGCACACGTCGCTGCCGCGCGCATCGCGCAGCAGGCGGCGCATCACGCCGCCGCGCGACTCGATCCTCTCCGCGCAGGCAAGGCCGATGAACGAATAGCGCCCGAACCGCTCGCCGCCGACCACCGACTCGAGCAGATAGGTGTAGGGACCGTCGGCGAGCTTGAGGTAGACCGCGAGCGGCGTGTACAGATCGGCGCGCGCCTCGGCGACCACCGGCACGCGCGTGTAGCCCTGCTTGGCGAGCTTCTGGAAATCGAGCTCAATCATGAAACGACACTCCAACTTCCCCAGATGATTGAAACGGCGCTGCTTGCGGCCTTGGAGATTCGCGCCGCCGAGCCGCACGGAGGCGCGAGGAGAGTCAGCGGCGCCAGGGGCGCCAGCTACGCCAGAAGATCGGTTCGGCCTGATTGGACGGGAGCTGCACGGCGCAGGCACTATATCACGGCAAGGCGCGAGCGCAGGTCGCGGATGGTCGCGGCATAGTCACCGGAACCGAAGATTGCCGAGCCGGCGACGAAGGTGTCGGCGCCCGCACGGGCGACCTCGGCGATGTTGTCCGCCTTCACGCCGCCATCCACCTCGAGCCAGATGTCGCGCCCGCAGGCCGCTATCCGGCGCCGCACTTCAGCGATTTTCGGCAGCACCGAGACGATGAACTGCTGGCCGCCGAATCCGGGATTCACCGACATCAGCAAGACCAGGTCGATGTTTCCCAGCGTATGGTCGAGGTACGAGAGCGGTGTCGCCGGGTTGAAGGCCAGGCCGGCCTTGCATCCGCACTCCTTGATCAGACCGATCGTGCGGTCCACATGCTCCGAGGCCTCGGGGTGAAACGTGATGAGGTTCGCCCCGGCCCTGGCGAACTCCGGGACAATGCGATCGACCGGCTTCACCATCAGGTGCACGTCGATCGGGATCGTCACGTGAGGCTTCAGCGCCACGCACACCAGCGGCCCGGCCGTCAGATTCGGCACGTAATGATTGTCCATCACGTCGAAATGAATGAGATCGGCGCCTGCCGCTTGCACCGCGCGCACCTCGTCGCCCAGGCGTGCAAAATCCGCGGACAGAATCGAGGGCGCAATGCGGTACGCCATGGTCCGGGGGAGTTTACAATGCGCTCTTTCTGAAAGTCACGCGCTGTAGTGCGGCGCAAAGTGCCGCTCTGAAGCGCATCCTTGTTCTTATGGCGCAGGAAAAACGTTACGAGGTCGCGGTCAGCGCGAAAACCCAGTACCTCCCCGAAGAGTCCGACGAGTCGGCGGGTCGCTACGTGTTTACCTACACGATCACCATCCGGAATGTCGGCAATGTCACCGCGCAGCTCATCAGCCGGCACTGGATCATCACCGACTCACGGGGGTTGGTGCAGGAAGTCCGTGGGCTGGGCGTGGTGGGGGCGCAGCCGGTGCTGCGACCCGGCGAGAGCCACGAGTACACGAGCGGCACGGCAATCACCACTCCCGTCGGAACGATGCGCGGCAGCTATCAGATGGCGGCCGAGGACGGGAACCGGTTCGACGCGTCGATTCCCGAGTTCACGCTCTCGGTGCCCCGCGTTTTGCACTGAGCGTCAATCATCCTTGCGCTTGCGCGGCCAGGTCCACCAGACGATCAAGATGAGGATCGCGAGCGCGGCTGCCATCTCGAGAACGATCACCCACATCGCGGCGATTGTAATGCTCGCCGCCGGCTGCGCTCCGCTGGAGCGCCAGACATCCTGCCCACCCTGTCCGGTTTGTCCGGAATGCCCGCCGTCCGCAAAGCCGGTGCCTGCGCAGGCACGCTATGAGCCGGTGGGGTTTTCCGCGCTGCCCGGGTGGCCGTCCGCAGCGCTCGCGCCAAGCCTCAGAGCCTTCGTCGCCGGGTGCGCAAGGATTCCGTCCTCCGGCGCGCTGAGAAAGTCGTGCGATGCCGCGGACGCGGTCACGCCCGACGATGAAAACGGCGCGCGTCGCTTTTTTGAGACTGCGTTCTCCGCTTTTTCGATCGTCGCCCCGGATGGTTCTGGCGAAGGACTGGTCACCGGCTACTACGAGCCAATCCTCGCCGGCAGCCGCACGCGCACGGATACGCATCGCTTCCCGGTGTACGGGGTGCCCGACGATCTGGTCGTTGTGGACCTCGCAGTCCTTTATCCGGATCTGCACAGCTTCCGGCTGCGCGGCCGGATCGAGGGGCGACGGCTGGTGCCGTACTGGTCGCGCGCGGAAATCGAGCGCCGTCCTCGCGCGCCCGACGATTCCGGCGGCGGCGGCCTCGGCGCGCCGGTGTTGGCGTGGGTGCAGGATCCGATCGAGCTGTTCTTTCTGCAAATCCAGGGTTCGGGACAGATCCAGCTCGAATCGGGCGGGCGAATCCGGCTCGGGTATGCCGACCAGAACGGCCATCCGTACCGCTCGATCGGCAGGCACCTCGTCGAGCGTGGAGAGCTCAAGCTCGAACAGGCCTCCATGCAGGGCATCAAGGCCTGGGCGTTGGCCAATCCGGAAAAGCTTCCGGAAGCGCTGAATTTCAATTCGAGCTACGTTTTTTTCCGCGTGCTGGAGGCCGTGGACGGCCCCATCGGTGCGCTCGGCGCGCCGCTGACCGCGGGCCACTCGATCGCGGTAGATCCCCGCTTCATTCCACTCGGCGCGCCGGTCTTTCTCGCAACGACGTATCCGCTCTCGGCGCAGCCGATCGAGCGCCTCGTAATGGCGCAGGATACAGGCGGTGCGATCCGCGACGCATTGCGCGCCGATTTCTTCTGGGGAACCGGCGATGCCGCTGGCGCACTCGCCGGACGCATGCGCCAGCGCGGAAGGATGTGGCTCCTCTGGCCGCGCGGGGCAAAACCGGGGTCAGAGTAACATTTCCGCTCGGCGGAGGGTTGCCGAAGCCGGCGAAGGGAAATGTTACTCTGACCCCGGTTTTACTTCCTGACCCCGGTTTTACTTCTTCGCCTTCTGCTCGGCCGCTTCGTCGAGAAGCACTTTGAGCTGCGCGGCCCTCGGTCCGCCACGCACGCGCTCGCCCGTGGCAAGGAAAATCGTCGGCGTCGAGCGCACCCCGAGCCTGCCGCCGAGCTCGAGGATCTTCTCGATCGGCGTATCGCACGTCGCGCTTGTCGCGGCCGGCTTGCCGCGTAACGCAAGATCGATCCACGCCTTGGGGCGGTCGGCAGCGCACCAGACCGCCCGCGAGTGATCGGCAAGCTCGGGCCGGATGACCGGATACATGAAATAGTGGATGGTGATGTCCTCGATGCCGGCGAGCACCTTTTCGAACTGCTTGCAGGCCGGGCAATAGGGATCGGAGAACACCACCAGCGTTCGCCTGCCATTGCCGCGCTGCACCTTGACCGCGAGGTCGTACGGCAGCGTATCCATGTTGATGCCGGAGAGCTTGCGCAACCGTTCCTCGGTCAGGTTCCGGTCGGTCCTCGCTTCATACAGCGTGCCGACAATGATGTGCGTTGCCTGCTCGTCCGTATAGACGATCTGCTCTCCGTCCGTGCCGCGGAAGCGGACCTCGTACAGTCCGGGCACTGCGGTCGCCTGCACGCTATCCACTTTCGCGCCGCCCAGCTTGGATTCGACGACCTGGCGGATTTTCGCTTCGTCGGCCGCAACGGGAAGCGCGACGAACGCGGCGATGAGAAGGAGAATTCGGCTCATGGGGTCTTTCAGCTCATGGCGCGGCGCATCAGCACGTTTTTTAGGACAGGCAACCGGTCGGCCAGGTTCAACCCGGCGTTGCGAATTTTCCCGGCAAGCGCGCTTTTCGCATCAAACAGCCGGAACAGGCCATGGACCGTGCCGCGCATCGCCAGTATAGCCTCGGCGCGCGCCCGCTCGTACCGCCTGAGCAGCCGCAGATCGCCCGGGTCGCGAAACGGGTCGCGCGCGCGTAGCACGGCGGCGAGTTCCCGCGCGTCCTGGAAGCCGAGGTTTGCGCCCTGCCCGGCGAGCGGATGCACCACGTGCGCCGCGTCGCCCGCAAGCGCGACTCGCGGCGCCGCGATCCGCGCGGCCATCAGGCGCCGCAACGCAAAGCCGCGCGGCGGCGTGACAAGCGAGAGCTCGCCCAGCACGTGGTGCGACGCACCGGCGACTTCGCCCGCAAGCGCGTCCGGCTCGAGCCCGAGGAGGCGTGCGGCGTGCGACTCGCCCGTGGACCAGACCATCGAAACGTGCTGCCCGGGAAGCGGCAACAGCGCCAGTACCGGCCCGCCCTGAAACCATTGGTGCGCGACATTGCGGTGCGGGCGCTCGCAGGTAAAATTCGCAACCACTGCAGTCTGGCCGTAGTCGTGCTCCTTCGCTGCGATACGCGCCTCTGCGCGAACGAACGAGCGAGCACCGTCCGCGCCGACCACAAGGCGCGCCTCGATCATTTTGCGGTCGCGCAGTGCGAGCAGCGCGCGCCCGCTCGTGAGTTCGAGCCGCTCGCATTCCGCAGGGGCGACGATCGTGAGCCGCTCCTGCGTCTCGAGCCCGCGCCACAGTGCATCCTGCAGAAGCGCGTCCTCAACGATCCAGGCGAGCTCGCTTACCCCGCCGCGATAGGCGTCAAACTCGATCACCGAGTTGCCGTCATCACCAAAAATGCGCATCGCGTGCACCGGCGTCAAGCGGTCCGGCGGCATCTGCTGCCATGCCATCATTGCCGACAGAAACGCGGCATTTCCGGGGCTGATCGCATAGATGCGCGAATCGAATACCTTCGGGATCGGCCCGGGCGAACGGCGCTCCTGAGAGACAAGCGCGACCGACGAGCCGCGCAGCGCTCGCGCCAGAGCCGCTCCCACCAGGCCGCCGCCTACGATCGCCACCTCGAAACTCATCCCGTACAATCCCCAAGTCTTTGACTTCAAGTCGCTTTTGGGCGAAAATGCGCGCCCTTGGCCAAACGGCGAATTAGCTCAGCTGGTTAGAGCAGCGGAATCATAATCCGTGTGTCCGGGGTTCGAGTCCCTGATTCGCCACCA
>CAZYVT010000040.1:0-33141 GCA_964651335.1 uncultured Enterobacteriaceae bacterium
TGTTCAACGGCTACGAGATGTGGAAGCCCGACGTCGAGCGCTGCACGCGCTACCGGGTCACCAACCCGCACGGCTCGGCCTGCGGGCGCTGCATGAAGACCTGCCCGTACAACCACGAGGGGTTGCTTGCGCATCGCGCCTTTCTCTGGGCTGCGATCCGCCTGCCGTTTGCTCGCCGCCTGATCGTCGCGCTCGACGACCGGGTCGGCAACGGCTCGATCAATCCGGTGAAGACCTGGTGGACCGATCTCGAGATCGTGGACGGCCGGATCGTGAAGCCGCGGGGAACGAACCGGCGCGGCCTGTCGCCCCGGGGGGCGGAGAAGCCCCGGGAAATCGCGTACTACCCTGCCGCGCTGATGCCGCCGCCGGATGCGGCCGGGCCGTTCCCCGTGGATCGCAAAGCCGCCCGCTCGGCCTTTCCCGAGGCTACTCTGCGCGCAGCCCTGTCTCGCGCACGAGCGCGCCCATCCGCCCGTGCTCGGAGCGCAGGCGCGCCGCAAACGCCTCGGGCGTGAGAACCAGCTCCTGCGCCGCGATCGCGGCGAGCCGGGCCTTCATCTCTGCGCCTTGCATCGCGCGCCCGATTTCGCGGTTGAGCGAGGCGACGATTTCCTTGGACGTGCCCGCAGGCACATAGATCCCGAACACGGTGTCGGCGTCGAATTCGCTGCCGACCACCTCGCCCACGGTAGGTACGTCCGGATAGCCCGGGTGCCGCCTCGGGCTGCCGACGGCGAGCAGCTTGAGCTTGCCGGTCTTGACGTGCTGCAATCCGATGCCCGGATCGAAGGCGAAGTCGAGCTGACCACCGAGAAGATCGGTCAGCACCGGACCCGCACCCTTGTACGGAACGTGCGTCGTGCGCACGTTGGCCGCCTTGTTGAACATCTCCCCCGCGAGGTGGGGCGAGCTACCCACGCCCGGGGAGCCGTAGTTGAGCTTGCCCGGGTTGGCGCGCAGGTGCGCGATGAACTCGGCGAGTGTGCCGGCCGAAATCGCCGGCTTTACCACCAGGTAGACGCTGACGATCGCGGCCGGCGCCACCGGATCGAGCGCCTTCATCGGATCGAACCCGAGGTTCGCGTAGATGTGTCCGTTGACGGTGATCGCGCCTCCGGAGGACATGAGCAGCGTGTGGCCGTCGGGCGCCGCCTTCACCACCTCGGCGGCGCCGATGCTGCCGTTGGCGCCGGGCTTGTTCTCGACCACGAACGGCTGTCCGAGCGCCACTTGCAGCTGCACTCCGAGCGCGCGGCCGATCTGGTCGGCGGCGCCGCCGGGAGGAAAATTCACCACCATGCGCACCGGCTTTGCCGGGTAGCCTTGCGCGAAAGCCTCGATGGCGCAGCAAAGAAGCGCCGCCGCTAGCGCACGCACGATCAAGAACGTTCTCATGAAGTCCCCCCCAAAGCCAAAATCGTAACATCTCACGAGCTGGTGGTAACCTTGCGCCCTTTCCGACTGGAGGATGGCTCATGATCCGGTGGCTGCTGGTGGTTCTGGGTTGCATCGCGGCGCTGCCGGCCGCGGCGCAGGACTGGCCGACCAAACCGGTGAAATTCGTCGTGCCGTTTCCGCCCGGCGGCTCCACCGATCCGATGGCACGCATGATCGGCGTAAAGCTCACGGATTCGCTCAAGCAGCAGTTCGTGGTGGAGAACAGGGCGGGCGCATCGGGCTCGATCGGCGCGGCGCAGGTCGCCAAGTCGCCCGCTGACGGCTACACGTTCCTGTTCGTGTTCGATACCCACGCTGTGAATCCCGCGCTGATCCCGAACCTGCCGTTCGACACGGTCAAGGACCTCGCGCCGGTGATGCTCATCGGCACGGCGCCGATGGCGATCGCGACCAATGCTTCGAAGCCGTACAAAAGCTTCGATGACGTGATCCGGGCGGCGAAGACGAAACCCGATACGGTCACCTATGGATCGATCGGCAACGGCAGCCTTGGCCATCTCACCATGATCCTCGTGCAGCAGGCGGCGGGCGTGAAGCTGGTGCACGTGCCCTACAAGGGCGGCGGACCGATGACGCAGGACGCGCTTGGCGGCCAGGTCGAACTGGCGATCGGCTCGGTCGCGGTCCTCGCCTCGCATGTCAAGGGCGGAAAGCTGCGCGCCATTGCGGTCACGGGCGACACTCGTTCGCACGCGATGCCGGACGTGCCGGCACTCGCCGAGCAGGGCTTCAAGGGGTTCTCGGCGCTCGCGTGGTGGGCCATTTTCGCGCCTGCCGGCACGCCGAAGCCGATCATGGACAAGTTTCATGCGGAGCTCGTCAAGGCGTTCAACCAGCCGGACGTGAAGAAGACGCTCACCGAAACGCTCGGCATGGATCTGCAGGCGGGCTCTCCCGAGGGCCTGCAGAAATGGCTTGCGGATGAGATGGCCCGCTGGAGCAAAGTGGTCAAGGACAACAACATCCGGGCTGACTAGAACGGGTGGCGATCAAGGACAGCCCGCGCAGCTCCTGGTAATGACGATTCTCTGGTTGGTCCGTCACGGCGAAACTGCGTGGAACGCCGAGGGGCGGGTCCAGGGCCAGACTGACGTGCCGCTGAATGAAACCGGGTTCGTGCAGGCGCGAACCTTGGCCGCGGTGCTCGCCGGTGAACGCTTCGCGGCGATCTACTCCAGCGACCTGCTGCGTGTACGCCAGACCGCCGAACCGGTGGCCAGGAAGCTCGGCCTACCGGTGCAGCTTGATCCTGGGCTGCGCGAGCGGCACTACGGACTGTTCGAGACGCTGACCTATGCCGAGGTGAGGGAACGCTATCCGGAGGACTACGCGCGGTTCAGGATGAAAGATCCGGAATACGATTTCCGCGGCGGCGAGGGGCTGCGCGCGTTTTTCGAACGCTCCATGGCGTGCCTGATGGGCATCGCGGCACGCCACGCCGGCGACGACGTTCTGATCTTCACCCACGGCGGCGTGCTCGAAATGGCGTACCGGTACGCGCACGGGCTCGGGCTGTCCTCTAAACGTGATTTCGCGATTCCGAACGCGGCGCTGAACCGGATCGAGATCGCCGGGGACGAGTGGACCATCCTCGCGTGGGCCGAATGCGCACACCTCGAGGGCGCGCTCGACGACCTGCCCGACTAGTCCGGCTCGATCCCCGCGACCCGCACCGCGTGCTTCCAGGCCTCGAGCTGCTGCTTCACGAACGCGCCGAGCTCCTCGGGCGTCGAACCCTGCAGCTCGTAGCCGAGTCGGTCCAGCGGTTCCCTGACGTCCGGTCGCTGAATGACGGCGTTGACGTCACGCGCCAGCCGCTCGACGATGTCGCGCGGCATTCTGGCAGGGCCGAGCAGCGCACCCCAGGGCACGAGCGAATACTGCGGGAACCCCGATTCCGCCATCGTCGGCGCTTCCGGGAACAGCGCGCTGCGCCGCGCCAGCAGCGTCGCGAGCACGCGCAGCTTGCCGTCCTTCGCCAGGTTGGCGCCCGGCGCCGTGCTCGCGATCGAGAATTGCAGCCTGCCGGCGACAAGGTCGATCATCAGCGGCGCATCGCCCTTGTAGGGCACGTGCACGATGTCGAGGTTCGCGAGTGCCTTCAGTTGCGCCGTGGCGAGGATACTGGTGGTGTTGCCGCTGCCGTAGTTGAGCTTGCCCGGGTTGGCGCGCGCGTATTCGATCAACTCGACCAGCGTTTTCGCGGGCAGCGACGGGTGGGCAAAGACGAAGAACGGGAAGCGGCCGATGAACGTGATCGGCGTGAAGTCGGCGACCGGGTCGTAGGGCGGGTTCCGGCGCAGCGCCGGCACCGCCGAGAGCGCACTGTTGGTGGCAAAGAAAAGCGTGTAGCCGTCGGGCGGCGACTTCGCCACCAGGTCTCCCGCGATCGCGCCGTCGGCGCCGGGCTTGTTCTCCACCAGTACCGGCTGGCCGAGGGCTTGCGTCAACGGCTGCGCGATGACCCGCGAAACCGTGTCGGCAAGTCCGCCAGCGGGAAACTGCAGCACCCAGCGCACGGGCTTGCTTGGATATTGGGCGTGCGCCGCGAGCGGCGCACACAAGAGCAGCGCTACGAGCAGTCGTTGCAGCATCGGGACCCTCCGTCCTGGTTGCCGAGCATGTCCTTGGGCACTTTCACTTGCATGCCGAGCACGATCTGCGCCATTCCCTTGCCGAGCGGGTCGCTGCGCAGCGAAGCCATGCCGCCGCCGCCCAGCGCCTGCTCAAGGACGAAGTTGAGCGCGCCGATTCCCGGCACCGAGTAGCGCGTCACCTTGCCCCTGACGAGATGGCGCAGGTATTCCTGCACTGCCGCGGCGGTGACCTGGCTGCGGATCCAGGGCAGGTATTCGGGCTTTCTTGTGATAACGCCGATGTTCGAACTGTCGCCCTTGTCGCCGCTCCTGCCGTAAGCGAGCGCGATCAACGGAACGGTGATCGCGTCTGCCGGCGGCTGCGGGCCTGCCTGATCGGCATCCGTTCCGGCCTCGAGGGGCACGGACAAGCCGGCAGGCACCGGAACCTCTTCGGTCTTGCCCTCCAATGTCACGCGCGGCCGGACCTCGGACTTGGGCAGCAGGAAAGCGAACTGCTTGATCTGCGGTGAGACGTTCGGCCGGCCACTGTTCAGGCTCCCGGTGGTGCCGGGAGACCATGACGTCCCCGCAGGTGCGATTTCGCGCGCAAAAATCTCGAGCGCTTGCCTGTTCCGGTGCGACACCGCGAGTCGCATCACTGCCTCCTGCAAGTCGTGCGTCCTCGCGTGCGGCCCGTAGGCCGCTTCGGTGCCGAGGACCGAGAGGTCCGTTGCGCTGTAGTCTCCGAGGCCGAGCCGCTCGAAGATCGCGCGCGTTCTCTCGAGGATCGCTTCACCGGAGCGTCGCGCCTTGGCCGCGGCCTCGAACCCGGTGATCGTCAGCGTGCCGATCGAGCGAAAGCCGTCGGCGTACGTCGCGCTGACCTTGTACGTGCCGGTCGGCGGCTTGCCGCGCGCGCCGCTGACGCGAACCCGGTTCGGGCCGGCTTTTTCCATCCGTACCTGCGTAAAGTCGCACACCACATCGGGGAGGACGTAATTCGCCGGATCGCCGATCTCGTAGAGCATCTGCTCGGCGACCGCAGGAACGGAAACGAGCCCGCCGGTGTTCTCCGCCTTGGTGACGACGAAAGAGCCGTCGCCTGAGCATTCGAGTACCGGATAGCCCATGTTCGCCCAGTCGGGCACGTCCTTCCAGTCGGTAAACAGCCCGCCGGTCGCCTGGCACCCGCATTCGATCAGGTGCCCGGCAAGCGAGCCGGCGGCGAGCCGGTCGTATGCGCTTTCCTTCCAGCCGAACTCGTGCATCAGCGCGCCGAGCGTCACGGCGCTATCGACGACGCGCCCGGTGACGACCACATCGGCGCCGAGCGCAAGTGCGCGCGCAATCGGCAGTGCGCCGAAGTAGGCGTTCGCGCTCACGATCCGTTCGGGCATCGCGGCACCCGTGTAGAAATCAGTCACCCCGCGATTGCGAAGCGCAGGGATGAGCGGCAACACGTCGTCGCCGTCGACCACCGCAATCCTCGCCTCTACGCCCAGCTCGACGGCGAGCTTTTCGAGCGCGCGCGCGCAGGCGGCAGGATTCACGCCGCCGGCGTTGGCGATCAGCCGTATTCCGCGCTCGCGACAGGATTTCAGCACCTGCCGTACCGCGACCTCGACGAAATCGGTCGCGTAACCGAGCTCCGGGTTCTTCGCGCGCGCGCCGGCCAGGATCGACATCGTCAGCTCGGCAAGGTAATCGAACACGATGTAGCGGATCCCCGGTACATCGGCAAGCTGGGGGGCGCCGAGCGAGCTGTCGCCCCAGAAGCCTGCGGCGCCCCCGATCTTCACGGTTTCCCGGGCCATGCTGTCAATGGTAGCGGTAGATCAGCGGCCAGCGGGCGAGCTTCCCGAGCGCCGCTTCGCTCGAGCGGTAAGAGCGGTCGGCGCGCCAGCGCTCGAGCTCGCGGTGCGCAAGCAGCTTCGCCGCCGCCGCGCGCGGGCGAAAGCCGAGCTTGTAATAGAACCACCACGCGCCGGACTCGATTGCTTCGTGGTTGCCGCGACCGAGCTGGTAGGCGTCGATGCCGAAGGTCTCGGACCGGAAAACGCGCCTCAGCATCGCGAGCGTGCGTGCGAACACCCTTGCCGTCTCGCCGCCGCGAAAGGTCGGAAAGGTGTTGAACGCGATCTCGACGTGGCCGCCGGCAACCCCGAGATCCATGTATCCGATGGGGACGCCGTTTTTCAGCGTCAGCGCACCATAGGTGGCGACAGCCGCCTGGCGGCGTTCGGGGACCAGCCCGTTCAGCGCGAACGCGAGGCCCTCTCCGTCCTCGACGATGCGCACCTCGCGTGGATCGCCGTACGCGAAGGCGTCCAGATCGCGGCTTCGAGTGACCATGGCAGCGCGCCCGAGATCGATCAGCCGCGCCCCTTCCTGCGCCGACACCATGCGCACGCGCCGCGGCGGGCGCCTGATCTCGGCCCGAACATCGGGTCGCGCGCGATCGAGCGATGCGCGTTGCCAGAAGGACGGTCCGGTCCGGTGCCAGGCAAGTGTCCGGCTGGGGGTGCCGGGCCCGGGACGCAACTCGAGCACCGGCTCGAGCTTGTCGTAGAACGCTTCGCGCGCGAAAGCGTCGCCCGGCATCGCGTCGACCAGGCGGATGAAGTAGACCGCGTCGGTCAGATGGCGCGGGCGGATCCGGTCCAGCGCGTCGAAACCGGAGCGTACCCCGAACACCTTCCCGATCCCGCGGTCGGCCGGCTTGTCGAGGCGATCCAGGGTGAGATGCCGCGGCCATCGGCGCGCGAGCCAGCGCGCAGTCGGCCAGAAAAAAGGATATCGGATGGCGGTGCCCGCGAGGCCGCTCGACTCGAGCTCGTCGCGGTGCCTGCGCAGGTCCGCGCGCCGCGCAAAGCCGCTCAGCATGCGCTTCGCGTGCGCGAGCGTGCGGGCATCGTCGGGATAGGCGCGCAGAAAGCACAGCATCTCGTGCAGCCGCCCGACCAGGCGCGCGTTGCCGAGCCGGGTGCGGTCCAGGACGCGGAGCAGGGCGAGCTTTTCCCGGCCGCTTCGCAGATGGTAGACGTTCCTCAGTTTCTCCAGCGCGCGGAGCGGGTTCGGTCGCATGACCGCGCGAATCCTAACAGGACAGCGGGGGCTCCTGCATTGCCGCGACCTGCTCGCGCAGCTCGAGAATCCTGTCCTGCCAGTAACGCTGCGTGCCGAACCAGGGAAACGCGGCGGGAAACGCCGGATCGTCCCAGCGCTTCGCGATCCACGCCGAGTAGTGAAGCAGGCGGAGCGTGCGCAGCGCTTCGACGAGCAGCAGCTCGCGCCGCTCGAAGGCGAAAAAGCGCTCGTATCCGGCGATCAGCGCGCGCAGGCTCTTCTCGGCCTCGGCGGGCTCACTCGGCAGCAGCATCCAGAGGTCCTGGACCGCGGGACCGGTGCGGGCGTCGTCGAGATCGACGAAATGGGGACCGTCGTCGGTCCACAGAATATTGCCGACGTGGCAGTCGCCGTGCAGGCGGACCGCGCCAATGGCGCCTGCGCACTCCCAGGCGCGGCGCGCGCCTTGCAGCGCCTGCGCGGAGACACTCGACCAGGCTTCCTTCAGGTCCGGCGGGAGAAGGCCGGTCGCGAGCAACCAGTCGCGCGGCTCTGTGCCCAGGTTCCCGATCTCCAGGGCCGGGCGCTCCCTGAAGCGCCCGGTCGCGGCCACGGCATGCATGCGGCCGAGGAAACGGCCGACCCACTCCAGCGTCTGCGGGTTCTCGAGATCCGGCGCGCGCCCGCCTCGCCGCGGATAGACCGCGAAGCGGAATCCCGCGAAGTGATGCAGCGTCGCGCGATCCGTCCGTAGGGGCGCGACGACGGGAATTTCCCGGTCCGCGAGGTCGGTCGCGAACGCGTGCTCTTCCAGGATTTGCGCGTCCGTCCAGCGCGCCGGGCGGTAGAACTTGGCTACTACGGAGGAGCGATCCTCCAACCAGACCTGGTAGACGCGATTCTCGTAGCTGTTGAGCGCCAGCAGCCGGCCATCGCCGCGATAGCCGACGCTCTCCAGCGCATCGAGCACGACATCCGGAGTGAGCCCGTCGTAGGGCCTGAGGTGGTTGAGGCGCACCGGGGAATTCTAAGGCGGTGCGATACACTACCAGCGCCGATGACAAACCCCGCTTCCACGCTCGTCGAGATCGCCGATCTGCATTTCGCCTACGGCGAGCACCGGATCTTCACCGGCCTCTCGCTCGAGATCCAGCGCGGAAGGATGGTGGCGATCCTCGGCGGCAGCGGCAGCGGCAAATCCACGCTCCTGAAGCTCATCGGAGGGCAGCTCAGGCCCGGGCGCGGGGGAATCCGCGTCGACGGTCAGCTGGTGCACAAGCTCGACACCGACGCTCTGTACGCGCTTCGGCGCAAGATGGGAATGCAGTTCCAGGTGAGCGGGCTCTTCAGCGATCTCACCGTGTACGAGAACATCGCCTTCGCGCTGCGCGAGCACTATGACCTGCCGGAGGAAATCATCCGGGCGCTCGTGCTGATGAAGCTGGACGCTGTCGGGCTGCGCGGGGTGCGCGACATGAAGCCGGGCGATCTTTCGGGGGGCATGACGCGGCGCGTGGCACTCGCGCGCGCCATCGCCACCGACCCGATGATGGTGATGTACGACGAACCGTTCGCGGGGCTCGACCCGATCACGCTCAACGTAGTGGCGACCCTGATCCGCAAGCTCAACGATGCGCTCGGCACGACTTCGATCATCGTCACGTACGACGTGTCGGAGGCGCTTTCGCTGGTCGATTACCTTTACGTGATCGCGGATGGCAGGCTCGCGGGCGAGGGAACGCCGAAAGACGTCCTCGCCTCCGAGGATCCGTACCTGAAACAGTTTCTGCACGCGCTGCCGGACGGCCCGGTGCGCTTTCACTTTCCGGGCCGGCCGCTGCAGGAAGAGCTGAACCTGGCTACGCCTTCCCGGTCTTCGGGATGAACTTGAGCGCCACGCCGTTGTTGCAGTAGCGCAGGCGCGTCGGCGGCGGACCGTCGTCGAAGATGTGGCCGTGGTGGCCGCCGCAGCGCACGCAGTGATACTCGGTGCGCGGCAGGATCAGCTTGAAGTCGCGGCTGGTGTCGAACGCCCCGGGGATCGTGGTGAAGAACGAAGGCCACCCCGTGCCGCTGTCGAACTTCATCGCCGAAGTAAAGAGCGGCAGACCGCAGCCCGAGCATGTGAATACGCCCTCGCGCTTTTCGCGGTCGAGCGGGCTCGTGCCTGCGCGCTCGGTGCCTTCCTCGCGCAGCACGTTGTAGGCGAGCGGATCGAGTCGCTTGCGCCACTCTTCCTTGCCCAGGGTCAGCTTGTCGCCCGGGCTGGGCACCCGAGCGCCCTCGGCGAGCAGCATTTTCCAGTTCTTCTGCAGTTCTTCGATTTCTTTCATCGTAGCGGGTGGGGCGGCGAGCGCCTGCCCGGCGAGCGCGGCCAGCGGTGCCGCCGCGATCGCTTTCAGCAGGTTGCGCCGTTGCATGGAAATGGGGTCAGAGTAAGTTTTCATCCTACCGGAACTTTGGTCGTGCCGGTTGCAAAAAACTTACTCTGACCCCATTTCCGGGCGTTTGCGCCCTCAGTACCCGGCCTCCAGGCGGCTGCCGACGACCGCGCCTACGGTGGCGCCAATCAGGGTCGAGGCGACCCGGCCGTCGCCGTGGCCGAACTGGCTGCCGATGATTGCGCCGGCGACGGCGCCGCCGACCGTAGCGAGACCAGTGCCGCCGTAATAGACCGTGCCGTAGGCTGGAAGCGGCGCGTAGTACGCTGGCGACGCGTAATACACCGGCCGCGCGACGTAGTGCGGGCGATGGTGCACCACGACGACCTGGCGGATGTGCTTTGCGCGCCAGCCGTGCGCTGGCGCCCAGTACGGGGGATCGGCGAATGCAGTCGATGCCGCCGAGAGCATGAGACCCGTAGTCGTGGCGAGTGCAAGCTTCTTCGCAAACATGGTGTTCCCCTTTCGTGATTGCGCACTCATTTAACGCCGCCCGGGCAACGCCGTGAACGAACCAAATGCAAACTGTGTAACAGGGTGTTATTCATCCGGAAATTGTCGTCGCCTCGCCACAGTGACATGATTCGCACTTACCGGGAGACATGACATGACCGTACGATTCGCCGTACTTGTGCTGCTGGCATTCGCGGTACCGGCTCAGGCCCAGGACTCGTATCCAACCAAGCCGGTGACGATGATCGTGCCGTTCCCGCCGGGGGGCGTCGCCGACATCGTGGGCCGCCCGTTGGCCGCGGCCCTGGAGAAGTCTCTCAAGCAGCCGGTCGTGGTGGTGAATCGTTCCGGCGCCGGAGGCGCGGTCGGCATGTCGCAGGTGGCCAAATCAGCGCCTGACGGCTACACGATCCTGATGGCGCTGTCTTCGATTTCGATTTTTCCGGTGTCCGACCGCATCAATGGCAAGGCGCCCGCCTACGAGATGAAGGATTTCGCCCCGATCGCGCTGGTGACCGCGGATCCCACGGTGCTCGTCGTGCGTGCCGACAGCGCGTACAGGACGCTGAAGGATTTTGTCGACGCAGCGAAGGCCAATCCCGGCAAGATCAACTACTCGTCCTCGGGCGTGTACGGGACGCTGCACGTGGCGATGGAGATTTTCGCCAACGCAGCCGGGATCAAGCTCTTTCACGTCCCCTACCAGGGCGGCGGGCCGGCGGTGACCGCGTTGCTCGGCGGGCAGGTCGAAGCGCTCGCCTCGGGACCGGCCGCGGCGATCGGACAGATCAAGGGCGGCAAGATGCGCGCGCTCGCCGCCTGGAGCGACCAGCGGCTCGCGCTGATGCCCGAACTGCCGACATTCAGAGAGCTGGGCTACGACGCCGAGTTCTACATCTGGGCGGGTGTTTTCGCCCCGGCCGCGACATCCGCTCCGATCCTCGCGCGGCTGCGCGACGCGGTGCGCAACGCGGTGAACGATGCCGATTTCAAGGGCGCGATGGAGAAGGTGGCGACGCCAATCTCATATCTGGATGCGCCCGAATTCCAGAAGTTCTGGGATCATGACGCCAGGCGCCTCGCCGTCGCGTTGGAGAAAATCGGCAAGGTCGAGGAAAAGAAATAGGTCCGGTCGGGGACACTAGGTCGTCTTGCGCCGGGCGCGGGCTCTTGCTCCGGCCTTCTTCGGTTTTCGGTACTGCAGCAAATTACCGACGCGCCGTTCGAACGGATCGCGACGCCTGAGGGCGCGCGCCTGCGCGCGCGAAACCAGCCGATAGTGGCGCGTCGCCTCGAGCGCATCGATGAGGTCCCACGCGCCCTCGTCGGACGTCACCCAGATCGCCGGATCGAGCCGCCTGAGATCGAACGGGCGCGAGTAGGTGCGCAGCGTCTTGCGGTCGCGGCTGTTGTAGTACTCGTGAAAATACGACATGCAGAGCTCGCGAACGTTCGTGTACACGGGATCGCGCCAGCGCAACCCGATTCCATTCGTCTTCGAGATTGCGCCCCAGCGGCCGCGGCGCCGGAACAGCGCCACCACGTGATCAAAATCGTGCACCGCCTGAAGATCGAGCAGCAGCGGCGGCTCGCCGTGGATCCACAGCGCGCAGGCCGCCAGCGTCGCGCCCTCGATGCAATGCGCGCGCCGCGTGCGAAGTACGATGCGCACCGAGTTGCAGGTGTCGCCGTGCCGCTCGAAGTTCTGCTTCAGGCCGTAGAGAAAGGTCTGGATCCTTTCGGGAGTGTCGAGACGCCGCAGGACGGCGAACTCGGCCCGCGACAATCCGAGCATTGCACGGGTGGCTCTTCGCTGGTTCATTTTTTGCCGGAGTGTAGCGCGGCATGGCTGGAGTGGTTTAAGGGCCCGGGTCTCGTGTACTGGGGGCAAGCTTGAGCTACAGGCGCGCGAGGTCGAGGCGTTCGCGGGCGCCAAACCAGGCCCGCGCAAGGTGCCGTTCCACGGCGCGCGCCTCGCGCTCCAGACCCTGGCGAGCATAGGTTTGCGCCAGGCCGTAGAGCGCCCAGCCGTTGTTTGGCGTCTTCGCGAGGCTGTCGCGAAAGACGTCGCGCGCCCTCTGGTGCTCGCCTTTGAGCGCGAGAAGCGCGCCGAGCGTCTGGCGCACCGGGTAATACCAGTACGGCGGCTCCATGTAGGGAAGCGCGTCCTGCAGCGAAACGGCCGCCTCGAGGTCGCGCACCGCGGCATCGAGGTCGTTCCTTGGCTGCGCAATCCGCGCACGCAGCACGTGCGCGGCGATGGTCACGACTTCCTTGCCGGGGATGCTCGCTTCCTGCATCGCCTTGAAATCGGCGGTCCGGGCGATGTGCTCGATCGCCGCAAGCTCGCGCGCCGCGCCTGCGGCATCGGCGCGCTGCTGCGACAGTGCAAGGCCGCGCGCGTAATGCCACGCCGCCTGCACATACGGGAAATCGGCGCCAGGATCGCGCAGCGCCAGGATGGCGGCGGCACCGTCGAATTGGGCGTGCGCGTAATAGGGAGCGGCCTTGATCGGCAGCAGGAGCGGGACTGCCTTCGCGAGTTCGTCCGGCACGATGCCGGCGAGCTTTTTCGCAGCCTCGATCACCGTGCGCGCATCGCCTCCCATCTGCGCCGACACCATGACGAAATGCACGTTGTGCGGGTAGTAGCCGGCGGGATAGACGCCGGCCGGTTTGAAACGGGCGATATAGGCCTCGTCCACTCTGGCTGCGACGCGATTGACCGCAAGCGCATCCTTGTAGCGGCCCATGCGGTAGTAGATGTGGCTGGGCATGTGCACGATGTGGCCGGCGCCAGGCATCAGCTTGCCCAGGCGGTCGGCGTACGGTTCTGCGCGCCTGGCATCGGTCGACGCCTCGACCGCGTGGATGTACAGATGGATCGCGCCGGGATGATCCGGTTTCTTCGCCAGTACTTGCTCGAGCGTCGTCACAAGCGCGGCCACGTTTCCCTTGAGCCGGGAGCCGCCCGCCTCCCAGTAATCCCACGGCGACGTGTTCATCAAGGCGTCCGCATGGATCGCAGCGATCTCGAGATCCTGCGGAAAACGCTGCGCCGCGCGGCGCAGCGAGTCGGCAAACGCGGCGTCGAGCTCGCCGCGATCGTCTTTTGGCTCGGCCGAGTAGCGCGCGACGATTGCGTCAATGAGCGCCCGCTCGTTCGGCTGGGCGCGCGCGGCGAGCGATTTCGCCTTTGCCGAAGCCGCAAGCGCGGGCGCGACCGCCTCCTTGTCCATCGGGACGTTGATGTTGGGCCCGAGCGCCCACGCTTCGCCCCAGTAACACAGGGCGCAGTCCGGGTCGAGCTTCTGTGCCTTGCGGAACGCGCGCAACGCCTCGGCATGGTTGAAGCCCCAGGCAAGGCGCAGGCCCTGGTCGAAATAGCGCTGCGCGAGCGCCGATGATGTGCTGATCCGATAGGTCAGCGTCCCGAGTCCCTTCAGGAGAGGCGGGTCGCTTTCGCTCGCCGAGGGCATCGCAGCCGCAGCGGCCGGCGCCGCAGGCCCGACTTCGGTCTTTCCCGCCTGCGCAAGCAGGGTTCCCCGAGGGCTCCGGAAGATCGATGTTGCGGTGCCGCAAAACGTTCCATCGAGCGCCGCAAGCTCGGGAACGAAGACCTCTTCCGAATACGCATCGCGAAGCCCTTCTCCGCTCAGCAGTCCCGCGGCGGCGATGGCAAGCCAGATCGGTTTGCGCTTGAGCATTTTTTCTTTCTCGAGGGTTCGGTGTACCCGATACTATGCAATATTTCCTTGACACAGTAGCGGAATCGTTGCACCAGAGTGGTCCGGATCGGGGCCGCGTGCATTGGGGCCGGAGTGCGCGGATTTTGCCGCCGATCCGGTCTCGCGTTACATTGCGTCGCGCAACCTCGGGAAGGCGGGTTTTCCGCCTCGAAGCGGCTTGGGGGAAGAGAAACGAATGGCAGCAATCAGAAAAATCCCCGTCAGCACGGGCATCTTCTGGGTCGAGGTGCGTGACGCCGACGTTCGCATCCTTTGCGGGTGCCCGGAGGACTCGGTCAAGCACTTGCTGCGAACCGGTTTGATCGGTCCCATCGAGGTGCAGGGTGTCGCGTGCGAGACCGGTCCCAATGCGATCCTGCTCTCGGACCTCGCGATCCAGAACGGGCGGGTCTGCAGCCGGTCCGAGTTTCCGGTGCTGCAGATGCTTTACAACCAGGGCCTGATCGTCCCGGATCATCCCCGCAATACCGGACAGAGACCATTGCTCATCGGCTCGCGCCGCCAGGTGGATGCGCAAATGGCATACATCTTCCGCGGCAATTACGGCCTTGCGTCGCGCGAAGAGCTGCTGGAAACGGGACTGTCGGACGAGCAGGCGGATGAAATGATGCGCATGAAGCTTGCGTTCGCCTTTGGCCGCATTCGTCCGAGCGAAGAACTCGTCGAGCCAGTCTACGTGGAACGCGAGCGGGTGGAGATCCGCAACGGCGTGCACGTACGCAGGCTGCGCACCAACGTATTCGAGATCTCGCACGACGATGAGCGGGTGGAGGTCGACCTCAATCTCGCGCCCGGGGAAACGTACCAGTGCCCGTTCACGCTTGGAAACCACCTGTTGCAGCGCGATTACTTTGCGGTGGTGCATAACGGCGACGGCGACGGCTGGGACGTGAACCGTCCGGCCATGGGCAGCATCGTGCTTTTTCAGGGTCGGGTTTATCTCATCGATGCGGGACCGAACATCGAGTACGCGCTGACCGCGCTCGGCATCGGCATCAACGAGATCGACGGCATCTTCCACACCCATTGCCATGACGACCATGTCTCCGGCCTGACCGCGCTGATCCGCGGCGACCGGCGGATCGCCTACTATGCCGTGCCGATGGTCCGCTCCTCGGTCATCCGCAAGCTCGAGACCGTGATGCAGCTTACGGAGGAACAGTTCAACGAGCTTTTCGAAGTTCACGACCTCGACCTCGAAGTGTGGAACGACGTCGAGGGTCTCGAAGTCAAGCCGGTGCTCTCGCCCCATCCCGTGGAAACGACGATTTTCTACTTCCGCGTGATGTGGGAAGGCGGTTATCGCAGCTACGCGCACCTCGCGGACATTGCGTCGCTCGACGTCCTGCGCAAGATGATCGCGCCGGATGATGCGCCTGCCGGGATCAGCCAGGCGCGGTTCGACAAGACGGTGCGCGATTACGCGGAGAAATCGGACGTCAAGAAGATCGACATCGGGGGCGGTCTGATTCACGGCGCGGCAGCGGATTTCCGCAACGATCCGTCGGGCAAGCTCATCCTGGCACACACGGCACGGCGGTTGACCGAGGACGAACGGGCAATCGGATCCGGGGCGCCGTTCGGGACCATCGATGTTCTCATCGAAGGCGTCTCGGACGACCTGCGCCGGCGGGCCTTCGGCTACCTGCACGACTATTTTCCCGATGTGCCGATCTACCGCATCCGGCACCTGATGAACAACCGGATTCTGGTGTTGAACCCGGAGGTCATCCTGATCAAGGAAGGGCAGCCGGTCACCGACGTTCACCTGATCCTCAGCGGAACGGTGGAGATGCTGCACACCGGGGTCCCGGGCAGTCACCTGCTCTCGGCCGGTTCCATCATCGGCGAGACGCCGGCTCTTCTCGGAACCACGGCGAACGAGACCTACCGCGCAGTGAGCTTCGTGCAGGCCATGCGCCTGCCGCGCGACCTCTATCTCGACTTCGTCAAGCGCAACGGAATCTATCGCGAAATCGTCGAGTCACGCGACGAACTCGACTTTCTGCGCGGCACCTGGCTGTTCGCCGACGGCGTGTCCTGCATGACGCTCAACCGGCTGGTGCGGGAATCCGAGCCCATCTCGTTGCCGAAAAGCGGCGTCATCACCCCGCCCGACAACGAACTGCTGGTGATGCGCTCCGGCGAAGCGCTGCTCAGCACGTCTTCGGGTTACGAGGAACGTCTCGGCAGCGGCGCACATTTCGGCGCAGCCGCGCTCGCGGACGCTGTGCATGCCGGAACGCAGGTCACGATTCTCGACCCGGTGCAGGCCTACCGGGTGCCGCTGGGCTGCATCATCAATCTTCCTGTCGTGCGGTGGAAGATGCTCGAAATGGACCGGCGCCGGTACGAGCAGTAGAGGGCGTCCCGCAGCGCGCTGTCCCCCCGGGTGCCTGCAGGGGCAGCCCTCAGTGCGGTCGAAGGCAGTAGGCATCCATCGCCAGCACGCCGGAATCGACCCCATCGTAAAGGCGCTCGGGCCGATAGCCTGCGCCAGCGGCCCCTAGTGCGAAGAAGAGCGGCAGGAAGTGCTCCTCGCTCGGGTGGGCGCGCACGCCGTGCGGGGTTCGCGCCCGGTAATCGGCGAGCGCGTCGAAGTCGTGCGCACGGATCGCGGCGTCGACCCATTCCTGGAATTCGCGCACGTAGGCAAGGGGTTTCGCCGTGTCACCGCGACGCTCGCGCAGATTGTGCGTCATGTGTCCCGAGCCAATGATCAGGATGCCCTCGCGCGCAAGAGTGCCGAGCGCGCGACCGAGCGCGAGGTGATGCCTGGGGCCGAGCGCGGTCTGGATCGACACCTGCACCACGGGCACGTCCGCATCCGGATACATGTAAAGCAGCGGTGCCCATGCGCCATGGTCGAGTCCGCGGCAGCCGTTGGATGCCGCGGTGAAACCGGCTTCCCTGAGCAGGCCGAGCGCGCGCTCGGCCACTTCAGGGGCCCCGGCCACCGGGTAGCGAAGCTGGTAGAGCGGTTCTGGGAATCCGAAGAAATCGTGCATGGTTTCCGGTTCCCGGCCCGATGTCAGCATCGGGAGATTCGTTTCCCAGTGCGCCGAGGCGACGAGGAGCGCACGCGGGCGCGGGAGCGCCCGCCCGAGCTTTGCCCAGACCTTTCCCGCTGCGCCCGGATCGAGCGCGTGCATCGGCGAGCCGTGAGAAACAAAGACCGCAGGCAGCGAGTCGCTCATTGCGGTCCGCGTGCGCTCGCGCAGCGGGCGGCATTGCCGCCGCCGCCGCCGATGATGTCCGAGTCCGCCATTCAATCACCTAGAACTGGTATTTGCGCAACCCGCCGTCCACCGGAATGACGGCCCCCGTGATGTAGCGGGCGCACGGCGAAGCGAGAAAGCAGGCCAGGTTTGCGATGTCCGCGGGCTGCCCGTATTCCCCCACCGGGATCTCGTGCTCGGACTGCCACTGGCGGAACTCAGGTGAATAGTTGCGCAGGATCTGCTCGCTCATGATGCGCCCCGGCGGGATGCAGTTCACGGTGATGCCGAATTTCCCGACCTCGCGCGACAGGCCCTTCGCCCAGGAGTGCATCGCCGCCTTGGCGCAAAACGCGCCGTTGATTCCTTCGGGCTCGGATTTGCCGGTGATGTTGATGATCCGGCCCCACTTGCGTGCGATCATCTGATCGAGGAGGCGGTGCGTGAGCTGGCGCGGGCGCGTGAAGTTGAGGGTGAGCGCCTCGTGCCACTGGTCCTCGCCCGCATCGAGCGTAAAGCCGCGGCTGCCGCCCGCGTTGTTGACGAGGATCTCCACGCTCCCCAGCTCTTCGAGCGCGCGGCGCCCGATCAAGTCGGCCGCGTCCTCGCGCAGCAGGTCGCACTCGATCAACAGCGGGCGCGCGCCGCCCAGGTTCGCGATTTCGTTTGCGACCTCCTCGAGCAGGTTTCTGCGGCGCGCGGCGATCGCGAGTCTCACGCCTTCGGCGCCGAGCGCGCGCGCGATGCCGCGGCCGATGCCGGTCGAGGCCCCGGTGACGAGACCGGTCTTGCCGGAGATTTGTAGATCCACGCTACGTCCTGCCTGGCGTCAGGGCGCCCGGAACGCGTACGTGGCGGCCGAACATCCGTTGCGGCGGGCTCACCGTTCGCCAAGCGCGGGCGGATGCCAGGTGTATTCAGCGGTCCGCGCCGTGCGCAGCACCCGGATCATGCGCAGCGCCGATTCGGCCCCCCCGTAGTAACGCGGGATCAGGATCGTCTCGCTGAACCCGAGCGCGCGGTAGAAACGCCGCGCGGCGTCGTTTCGCGCCCGCAACTCCAGATGCACGCTCTCGATCCCGGCCGTCATCGCCGACTCGAGGAGCCAATCGAACATGCGGCGCCCGATCCCGCGCCTGCGCTGCGTCGGGCGCACCGCGAGCAGAGCGAGGTGCGCGCGCTCGTCGCCGAACTCCATCATCGCGAATCCGACCAGCAAGCCGCGGTCGAAGGCGGTCAGCACCGTCATGTCGCGGCGCCGGATCGCAGCGTGGACACGCGCCTGATCGTACTTCCAGCCCAGGCCGTGCTCGATATAGTCGCGCGACATCGCGGCGATCGCATGGGCGTCGCGCGGCACTGCCGGGCGCAGCGTGATCGCGGCGTGGCTCATGCAAATAATTTACCACGGCTGGCGGTGCTGTTTGCGAGCTTCCTGTGCGACCATGTGGCGAAGAGAAAGGAGCGCGTCCATGCCTGAGCACTACGACGCAATTGTGATCGGAGCCGGGCAGGCGGGGCCGGCGCTCGCCGCCCGCCTGGACAAGGAAGGGCTGAAGACCGCGGTGATCGAGCGGAAACTCCTCGGCGGCACCTGCGTCAACGTCGGCTGCATTCCGACCAAGACGCTCGTCGCGAGCGCCCGGGCGGCGCACGTCGCCCGGCGCGGCGCCGAATACGGCTTTTCGACCGGCGAGATCCGCGTCGACATGGGCGCGGTGAAGCGTCGCAAAGACGGGGTGGTGAAGCAATCTTCCGACGGCGTCACCAACTGGATCGCGGGGATGAAGAACGTGACTCTCCTGCGCGGGCACGCCCGGTTCACCGCGCCACGCACCATTTCGGTGAATGGCGAATCGCTCCAGGCCGACAGGATCTTCATTAACGTCGGCGGGCGCGCGTCCGTGCCGAACATACCCGGGGTTAGGGATGTTTCCTTCCTCACCAACACGACGATGATGGAGGTGGATTTCGTCCCCGAGCACCTGTTGATCGTCGGCGGCAGCTACATCGGCCTGGAATTCGCGCAGATGTACCGGCGCTTCGGCTCGAAGGTGACGGTAGTGGAGGTCGCGCCGAAGCTGCTTGCGCGCGAGGATGACGACGTCGCGCAGGAGATCCGCGCGATCCTCGAGCGCGAGGGGGTGGAGATTCGCACCGGCGCCGAGTGCATGGAACTGCAGCAGAAGGGCGACCGTGTCGTCGTGGGCCTGTCCTGCAAGGACGGTGCGCCCGTCGCCGAAGGCAGCCACGTGCTGCTCGCGGTGGGGCGGCTACCGAATACCCACGACCTGGGTCTCGACAAGGCCGGCATCGAGACCGATGCACGTGGCTACATCAAGGTAAACGACGAGTTGCGCACCAGCGCCGAGGGCGTCTGGGCGCTCGGCGATGCGAACGGCCGCGGCGCGTTCACGCATACCTCGTACAACGACTACGAAATCGTCGCCGCGAACCTGTTCGACGGCGACCCGCGCCGGCTTTCGGACCGGATCCCGGCGTACGCGCTTTTCATCGATCCGCCGCTCGGGCGCGCCGGCATGAACGAAAGCGAAGCGCGTGCAAGCGGCAAGCGCGTCCTCGTCGGCAAGATGCCCATGACCCGAGTCGGCCGCGCCCGCGAGGCGGGCGAAACGCAGGGCTTCATGAAAATCCTGGCGGACGCGGATTCGAAGGAGCTGCTCGGTGCGGCGCTGCTGGGGATGAACGCCGACGAGATCGTGCACTCACTGCTTGACATGATGTACGCGAACAAGCCCTACACCACGATCCAGCGTGCGGTGCACATCCATCCTACTGTTACCGAACTGATTCCGACCTTGCTTGGAAACCTGAAGCCGCTGGCATAAACCTGTTGCTGCATTTCCATTACCCGGGTAATATTCGGCCATGGCGCTGGCTCATTCCAAGCTCACCGCGCAGGGGCAAATCTCAGTGCCCGCCACGGTCCGCCGCAAGCTGGGAGTGGGACCGGGCTCGGTCCTGGAGTGGGAGGCCGAAGGCGGGCGCATCGTGGTGCGACGGGCGGGCCGCTTCAGCTCGGAAGACATCCACCGCGCCTTGTTTGCGAAAACACCCAGGAAGCGGACGCTGCGCGAACTGAAGCAAGGGCCGCGACGCTACGTGCGAGCGCGCCATGCGCGCCGTTGACACGAACCTGCTCGTCCGCCTGATCGCACGCGACGACGCGGCTCAGGTCGCGGGCGCCGAGGCATTTGTGGCGCCGGGCGCCTGGGTCTCGCAGATCGCGCTGGTCGAGGCGATCTGGGTGCTTGGATCGATCTATGCAATGAAACCGCAGCACATCGCGGAAGCCGTCGAGATGCTCCTCAACCACAAGGATCTGACGCTCCAGGATGCGGATGCGGTGGCCGCGGCGCTGAGGCATTTTCGCCAGCGTCCGGCGCTCGGTTTTTCCGACTACCTCGTGCTCGAAGTGTCGCGCAAGGCGGGACACCTGCCCCTCGGCACATTCGATCGCCGGCTCGGCAGGCTGGAAGGCACGCAGCGGCTGTAGGCTGTGGATTCGCGCCGTCGCCGATTCCTCGAAAGATCCGTAGCCGCGCTCCTCGCGACGCCGGGGCTGGTCATGGCGCAGGCGCCGGGCGGTACGCGTCGCGTCTCGGTGCTCGTGGCCAGCGATCCCGCGGCGACCTCGCACATGATCAAGGCGCTGGTTGGCGGTCTCGCCGAGCTGGGTTGGGTCGAAGGGCGCAATCTGCATCTGGACGTCCGATACGGCGAGAACGACGCCACGCGTTTCCGGCGGCTCGCCGCCGAACTGCTGGCGCTGCGTCCGGATGTCTTTGTCGCGGGCAACGAACCTGTAGCCCAAGTGGTCACCGCGTTGACGAAGACCGTGCCGATCGTCATCGCGCTCAGTTTCGATCCGGTGGGCGCCGGACTCGTTCGATCGCTCGCAAGGCCCGGAGGAAATGTCACCGGATTCTCGATTCTGATTTACGAACTGATGCCCAAGCGTCTCCAGCTGCTGAAACAGGCGGCGCCGGGATTGACGCGCGTCGCTGTGATGTATCGCATCGGAGACGGCAATGCGGATCGGGTGCTCAAGTCCCTCGCGGAACCGGCGAGGAGCCTGGGCCTTACCATTATTCCAGCCGAGATTCGCGATATCGACGGACTTGAGCTGGTGTTCAACCAGGTCATTCGGCAGAAGGCGGGCGGGCTCCTCACGGTCCCGGATGGATTTTTCTTTCAGCACCGCATAAGGATCGCGGACTTGGCGATCAAGCATGGACTGGCGTCCGGCCAAAATGCGGTCGAAGCTGCGACGGCCGGGGCCCTGTTCTCATACGGCCCGGATTACGCCGCGATCCTCCGGCGTTCAGCCACGCTCGTCGACAGGATTCTCAAGGGCGCGAACCCGGCGAACATTCCGGTCGAGCAAGCCAACGTTTATGAGTTGGCCGTCAATCTGAAGACGGCCCGCCGGCTGGGGATCGAGCTGCCGCCCACGTTCCTGCTTCAGGCGACGCAAACGATCGAGTAGGGCTCGGGCGTCTCACCGCCGATGCAGTCGGGTTGAGCCAGGTCAAGACTGCAAGACCGCGCTCGTGCCTAGCATTGCGCGGAGGCAACCAATATGCTGACCCTTGAGGATTGCATCGGCCTGTGTGGGTTGACCGAAGAGGAGATTCTCGCGATCGCCGAACACGAGCGCATCCCGGAAATGGCTGCGATCGAGTTCGGCAATTACCTGGTGCGCGCGCCCGATGGCGAGTTGTTCATCAAGGCGATCATCCAGGACGACATCGTCGCTGCCGCGGCCGCCGACAACCAGCACCACGCACTCGCATTGAAGCTGGTACTGCGCAACTACATCCTGCAGCACCCGCGCTGCAACGCGCGGTGCCGCGCAGAAATGCGCCTGCCCGAACGCCGCAGCCTCTAGGCGCCTCCCATCCCGGACCGCGGGAGCCCGCCCGGATCGCGATCCCCTTTGTGGCGGCGCGAGATTGGACTAGTATGTACGCGAAAAGCGTCCCAGAGGAGGGTCCACCATGCAAGTCAAGGAAATCTTGCGCGTCAAAGGCAGCCGCCTGCTGAGCATCGAGCCGTCCGGCCGCGCGGCGGACGCGGTCAAGACCATGGCGGAGCAGAACCTTGGCTCGCTGGTGGTGATCGACCAGGGCCGGATGGTCGGCCTGATGACGTTTCACGAATTGCTGCAGGCGCTCGCCAAACGCGGCGGGGCGCTCGGTGATCTCAAGGTGAACGACATCATGGTGCGCGACCCGGTCACCGCAACCCCGGAAATGGAGGTCAACGACCTTCGCCGAACCATGCTCGAGACGAGCGCACGCTACCTCCCGGTGATGCAGGACGACAAGCTCCTCGGCGTGATCTCCTTTCGCGACGTGGCGAAGGCGGTTCTCGAAGAGCAGGACTTCGAGAACAAGATGCTGAAGGGGTACATCAAGAACTGGCCGGCGTAGCCGCGCCAGTTCTTGATGACCCCGGCAAATCGGAACAGGGGGAGAGGGAGTGCCCTCGTCCCCCCGTACCCCCTCGCCCCAACGGTGTTTGAATAGACGACGGTTCCTTTACGGCGCTGGCGCCGTCGCGTTAGGCGCGGCGGGACTTACCGCCTGCCGCTACTGGCCCGAGCAGGGGCTGTGGAATCCCTGCCTCGCTCGCCTGCCGCGCCGGCTCGAAGAGCACGACCTGGTACGGTCGGCCTGGGACGGGCTCGACCCCCTCAAGATCTGGGATTCGCACGCCCATCTCATCGGCGCCGGCGACTCCGCCAGCGGCATTACCGTGAACCCGCGCATGGAGAGCCTGCTCAGTCCGGCCCATTACGCGCGGCGGCTGTTCTTTCTCAACGCCGCCTGCGCCCATGACGCCCCGGGCAACGTCGATCGCGCCTACGTCGAGCGCATGCACAACCTGCTCGACGGCATGCGGCCGGGCGTGAAGCTGCTGCTGCTCGCGTTCGAGCGCGCGTACGACGAGGACGGCAGGCCTGACCCGGAGCGCACGAGTTTTCATGTCCCCGACGCCTATGCGCGCGACACCGCGCGCGCGCATCCGCGCTACTTCGAATGGGCCGCTTCCATTCATCCCTATCGTGAGGACTGCGTGGAGGCGCTCGAGCAGGCGAAGCGCGACGGCGCGCGTGCGGTGAAATGGCTGCCTGCCGCAATGGGGATCGACCCGGCTTCGCCGCGCTGCGACCGGTTCTACCAGGCGTTGGCGCGACTCGACGTGCCGCTCATCTCGCACGCGGGCCTGGAGCGCGCGGTGCTCGGCAGCTATACCCAGGATTACGGCAACCCGCTGCGGTTGCGGCGCGCGCTGGCGATCGGTGGGCGCGTGGTCATCGCGCATTGCGCCTCGATGGGCCAGGATCAGGATCTCGACCGCGGCCCGGCCGGTCCCCCGGTCGACAGTTTCGAGCTGTTCGCCCGCATGATGGACGAGCCGCGCCACGAGCGGCGCTTGTTCGGCGACATTTCGGCGATGACGCAGGTGAACCGCGCCGGCCCGGCGCTCGCGCGCGTGATCGAGCGCACCGACTGGCATTCGCGGCTGCTGAACGGCTCGGACTATCCGCTGCCCGGTGTCATGCCGATCTTCTCGGTGGACTATCTTGTCTCGCTCGGCCTGGTGAAGGAAGCGGCGGCGCCGGTGCTGAAGGAAATACGCGCGCACAACCCGCTGCTGTTCGACTTTGTGCTGAAGCGCCACCTGCGCTCGAACGCAGCGGCGCTTTCGAAGCGGATTTTCGAGACGCGGAGCTTCTTCGAGCGCGCCGTGTAGAATCGCCCGAACATGTCCGGCAACACGTTCGGCAGGCTCTACTGCGTCACGTCGTTCGGCGAGTCGCACGGTCCGGCGTACGGTGGCGTCGTGGACGGTTGCCCGCCCGGGCTCGAGCTTTCGGCAGCCGACATCCAGGCCGAGCTCGATCGCAGGAAGCCGGGAAGCTCGCGCCACGTGACGCAGCGGCGCGAGTCCGACGCAGTCGAAATCCTTTCCGGCGTTTATGAAGGTAAAACCACGGGAACCGCGATCGGTTTTCTGGTCCGCAATGAAGACCAGCGCCCGAAGGATTACAGCGCTCTCGCGGAGAAGTTCCGCCCGGGTCACGCCGACTACACCTATTGGCAGAAATACGCCATCCGCGACCCGCGCGGCGGCGGGCGGGCATCGGCGCGCGAGACGGTGGTGCGCGTCGCAGCCGGCGCGATCGCCAAGAAGTGGCTCGGCATGCGCTACGGTGTGGCGGTGCGCGGGTACCTCGCCCAGCTGGGAGGCACAAAAATCACGTTTCGCGACTGGGCGGCGGTGAACGCCAATCCGTTTTTCGCTCCCGACCCGGCGATCGTCGCCGAGCTCGAGCAGCGCATGGACGAACTGCGCGCAAGCGGCAACTCGTGCGGCGCGCGGGTGAATGTCGTGGCGCAGAACGTTCCGGTCGGCTGGGGCGAGCCGGTGTACGGCAGGCTCGATGCCGACATCGCCTGGGCGATGATGTCGATCAATGCGGTGAAGGGCGTCGAGATCGGGGCAGGGTTCGGATCCGTGGAACAGAGGGGCAGCGAGCACGGCGACGAGATGACGCCGCAAGGGTTTCTTTCGAACAACAATGGCGGCGTGCTCGGCGGCATCTCCACCGGCCAGGACATCACCGTGTCGCTGGCGCTCAAGCCGACTTCGAGCATCCGCATCCCACGCCGCACGATCGACGTACGCGGCGAGGCGACTACGATCGAAACCGCCGGCCGCCACGATCCGTGCGTGGGCATTCGCGCGACGCCGATCGCCGAAGCGATGCTTGCCTGCGTGCTCATGGACCATGCGCTGCGCCATCGGGCCCAGTGCGGCGACGTCTCCCCTCCGACCCGGACAGGATAGAAAAGCGCAACGAAATCAATTAGCATAGCGTTCCGGCCACCCGCCGCAAGAGGCAACAACATGAGCAACAAGGGGCAGCTGCTACAAGACCCGTTCCTGAACACGCTGCGCAAGGAGCACGTTCCGGTCTCCATTTATCTGGTGAATGGCATCAAGCTCCAGGGTCAAATCGAGTCCTTCGACCAGTACGTCGTGCTGCTCAAGAATTCAGTCACCCAGATGGTGTACAAGCACGCCATCTCCACCGTCGTGCCATCGCGCGCGGTCAACCTCGATCAGGCCTCCGACGGCTGAACCCAGCGGCTTGCTAGAGCGCTCCATCGCCGGCCCGGACGCCAGGGCGGCAGTCCTGGTCTGTCTTGATTTCGGCGACGCCGGGTACGGCGAGAGTATCGAGGAGTTCGCGCGTCTCGCGGAAAGCGCGGGGGCGGTGCGACATGAGCTCGTCAAGGGCCGGCGGGAACGCCCTCACCCGAAATTCTTCGCCGGCACCGGGAAACTCGCCGAGATCGCGCTCGCTGCAAGCGCGCTCAACGCCGCATTCGTGATCTTCAACCACCAGCTCTCGCCGGCGCAGCAGCGCAACCTCGAACGCGAGCTGGGCCGGCGCGTGCTCGACCGGACGGAACTGATCCTGCGAATCTTCGCGCAGCGCGCGCGCACCAGCGAGGGCAAGCTCGAGGTCGAGTTGGCGCACCTCGAGCATCTCTCCACCCGCCTGGTGCGGGGCTGGACCCACCTCGAGCGCCAGCGCGGCGGGCTCGGCAAGACGGGCGGACCGGGCGAGACCCAGCTCGAGCTCGACCGGCGCTCCATCGCCAACCGCGTGCGCGTGCTGCGCGGAAAGCTGCATCAGATGCAGCAGCGGCGCACCGTGCAGCGCCGCGCGCGCGCGCGCGGCAACGTGCTGTCGATCTCGCTGGTCGGCTACACCAATGCCGGCAAGACCACATTGTTTAACGCGCTCGCGCATACGAAGGGCTTCGAGGCCGATCGGCTCTTCGCCACCCTCGACACGACCAGCCGCCGCATCTACGTGCCGGAAGCGGGCGCGGTGGTGCTTTCCGATACCGTCGGCTTCATCCGCGATCTGCCGCACTCGCTGGTGGCGGCATTCCGCGCCACCCTCGAGGAGACGGTGCGCGCCGATCTGCTGCTGCACGTGGTCGACAGCGTCTCGCCCGCCCGGGAACAGCAGATTGCCGACGTGAATGGCGTTTTGCGCGAAATCGGTGCCGACGCGATTCCGCAGCTCGCGGTGTGGAACAAGATCGACCTCAGGGACCAGTGCGCAGGCCTCGCGCCCGGGGCCGAGCGCGACGAATATGGTAGGATTTCGCGCGTTTTCGTGAGCGCACGCACCGGCGCGGGACTTGCCGGGTTGCGCACGGCAATTTTGGAGGCGGCGCGAGGGCGCGCGGTGGCTGCTCCGACCCCGGTAGCGATTTCACTCTGACCATACCCGAATGTCGTTGAACGACCCCAACTGGGGCCGCCAGGGAGGTTCCCGCGGCCCGGGCGGCGGCAACCAGGGCCCGCCCGACCTCGACGAGCTGTGGCGCAACTTCAACCGGCGCCTCGGGGAGCTGTTCGGCCGGCGCCGCGGTGGCGGGTCCGATGAACCGCCGCGCGTGCCCTCCGGAAGGAGCATCGGGGGCGGCGCGGGGCTGCTCGGCGGGATTCTGATCGCGGTCTGGCTCGCCAGCGGCTTCTACATCGTGGTCGAGGGCGAGCGCGGCGTTGTGTTGACCTTCGGCAAGTTCATGGAAGAGACCGGCCCGGGACTGCGCTGGCGGTTGCGGGGGATCCAGTCGCGCGAGATCGTGAACCTCTCGCAGGTGCGCACGCTCGAAGTCGGCTACCGCAACAACGTCAAGACGCGCGTGCTCAAGGAATCGCTGATGCTGACCGACGACGAGAACATCGTCGATTTGCAGTTTGCCGTGCAGTACATCGTCCGCGACGCCAAGGACTGGTTGTTCAACACCAAGCGCCCGGAGGAGACCGCGATGCAGGCGGCCGAGACCGCCATGCGCGAGGTGATCGGGACGAGCAAGATGGACCAGATCCTGTACGAGTCGCGCGAGGAGATCCAGATCCGCTCGCAGCAGCTCATGCAGCAGATCCTCGACCGCTACAAGACCGGCATCACGGTCAGCCGGATCACGATCCAGAGCGCGCAGCCGCCCGAACAGGTGCAGGCGGCCTTCGACGATGCGGTCAAGGCGGGCCAGGACCGGGAGCGGCAGAAGAACGAGGGCCAGGCCTACGCCAACGACGTGATTCCGAAGGCGCGCGGCACGGCCTCCCGCATGGAGCAGGAAGCCGACGGCTACAGGCAGCGCGTGATCGCAACCGCCGATGGCGAGGCGTCGCGCTTCAAGCAGGTGTTCGCGGAGTACGCCAAGGCGCCCGCGGTCACGCGCGAGCGCATCTACATCGAGACCATGCAGCAGATTCTCACCTCGACCTCGAAGATCATGATGGACTACAAGGGCGGCGGAAACCTGCTCTATCTGCCGCTCGACAAGCTGATGCAGGGCGTCGGCGGCGCGGCGACGCCTGAGGCGCTCGCGGCGCCGCGCGCGCCGCAGACCGAGCCCGGTGCCGGCGCCGAGCCGGGTCCGCGCTCGCGCGAGACCCTGCGCGACCGGGGACGCGGGGAGCGGCAGTGAGTGCCACGGAGCAGTGCATGAAATCTGCGATTCGGCTCGCTTTTGCTTCCATTCATCTCCCGAGTTTGCGCGGCCGCGCAAACTCGGGAGACGCGGTTGAAACCCAAGGTCCCGGCACATCTCATCAAGTGTCGAGCGACATGAAATTGGAAGTACGCGCATGAAGGCGTTGGGTCCCATCCTCGCCTCGCTCGCCGTGGCGCTGCTCATTGCGAGCGGGGTGCTGTTCACCGTGGACCAGCGGGAAAACGCGATCGTGTTCCAGCTCGGCGAGGTGAAGGACGTGGTGACCAGGCCGGGCCTGCACTTCAAGTGGCCGCTGCTGCAGAACGTGCGTACCTTCGACATGCGGATCCTTACGTTCGACGACGCGGAGCCCCTGCGCTTCATCACCTCGGAGAAGAAGCCGGTGCTCGTAGACTCGTTCGTCAAGTGGCGCATCGTGGACGTCAGGCAGTACTACGTTTCGGTGCAGGGCGAAGAGTTCCGCGCCGCAACGCGCCTCAAGCAGACCATCTCGGGCGGCCTGCAGAACGAGTTCAACAAGCGCACGGTGCACGAGGTGGTGTCCGGCGAGCGCGACAAGATCATGGAGGAAGTCCGCGACAAGGCCGACCAGGAACTGCGCCGCGACCTCGGCGTGGAGCTCGTCGACGTGCGCCTGAAGCGGGTCGATCTGCCGCAGGAGGTAAGCGAGTCGGTCTATCGCCGGATGGAAGCGGAGCGCAAGCGCATTGCCAACGAGCTGCGCTCGACCGGCTCGGCCGAGGCGGAAAAGATCCGTGCCGATGCGGACCGGCAGCGCGAGGTGATCCTGGCGGAGGCGTACCGCGACGCGCAGCGCGTCAAGGGCGAGGGCGACGCCAAGGCCGCCGGCACCTACGCGCAGGCGTTTTCGCAGAATCCCGAGTTCTACTCCTTCTACCGCTCGATGGAAGCCTACCGCTCGAGCTTCCGCGGCAAGAACGACCTCATGCTCCTCGAGCCGAATTCCGATTTCTTCCGCTACCTGAAGGATGCCGCCGGCAGGCCCGGCGGCAAGAAATGATGGATGCGGCCGGCCGGCCGGCCGCCAGAGCGAAATGACGGCAGATGGGCACGACCTTTCTCCTGGCGTTCGCCCTGATGCTGATCATCGAGGGGCTGCTCCCCTTCCTCGCGCCTAGCGTCTGGCGCGAAGCCTTCCGCCGCATCATTCAGATGACCGACGGGCAGATCCGCTTCTTCGGGCTGACCTCGATGCTCGCCGGCGTGCTGCTGCTGCTCGCCGCGCGCTGGTAACAGGGGCCTCGCCCGTGCGCTGGCTGCTTCCCGAGCACGTCGACGACATCCTGCCGCCGGAAGCGGCGCGGATCGAGGCGCTGCGGCGCGCAATCCTCGATCTGTTCGCCTCCTGGGGTTACGAGCTGGTGATGCCGCCGATGCTGGAGTACGTGGAATCGTTGCTCACCGGCACCGGGCACGACCTGGACTTGCGCACGTTCAAGCTGGTGGACCAGCTCTCGGGGAAGATGATGGGCGTGCGCGCCGATATCACGCCGCAGGTCGCGCGCATCGACGCGCACCTCCTCAACCGCGCCGGCGTGACGCGCCTGTGCTACACGGGCAGCGTGCTGCATGCGCGGCCGGCGACGCCGGGCGCGACGCGCGAGCCGATCCAGATCGGCGCCGAGATCTACGGCCATGCCGGGATCGAGAGCGATCTTGAAATCCATCGGCTGCTGTGCAGGGCACTCGAGATCGCGGGCGTTCGCGGCGCGCGCATCGACATCGGTCATGTCGCGGTGTTTCGCTCGCTCGTTCGCGCCGCCGCCATCGGCCCCGAGCTCGAGGCCGAACTGTTCGAAGCGCTGCAAAAGAAGGACGCGCCCGCGCTGCACGCCCTTACCGGAAAGCTCGAGGCGAAGACCCGCGCCGCGCTGCTCCTGCTGCCGGAGCTGTACGGCGGCAGGGAAGTGCTGGAGATCGCGCAACGCAGGCTACCGCGCCTGCCTGCGCTGCGCAACGCGCTCGCCACGCTGCGCGCGCTGGCGAAGACATGCGCGATCCCGGCGAGCTTCGACCTCGCCGAGTTGCGCGGCTACCACTACCACTCGGGCGTGGTGTTCGATGCCTATTGCGACGCCGGGACCGGGCCCGCATCCGTCCTCATTGCGCGCGGCGGGCGCTACGACGAGGTGGGCAAGGCGTTCGGGCGGCCGCGGCCGGCGACGGGCTTCTCGATCGACCTGCGCGAACTGGCCGGCGCCGCCGGGATCCAGCCGTGGCGGGTAAAGAGGGTGCCGCGGAAATGATCGCGAAGGCGCGCAACGTCGTCGTCATCGGCACGCAGTGGGGCGACGAAGGCAAGGGCAAGGTCGTCGACTGGCTCACCGACCACGCGCAGGGAGTGGTGCGTTTCCAGGGCGGCCACAACGCCGGCCACACGCTCGTAATCGGTGGCAAGAAGACCGTCCTGCACCTCATCCCCTCGGGGATCCTGCGCAGCAACGTGGAGTGCTATATCGGGAACGGGGTGGTGCTTTCGCCGCAGGCGCTGATCGAGGAGATGGACGAGCTCGAGGCGGCAGGCGTGGACGCTGCCAAGCGGTTGCACATCTCCGAAGCCTGCCCCTTGATCCTTCCTTACCACGTGGCGCTGGACAACGCCCGCGAGCACGCCAAGGGCGCGCAAAAGATCGGCACCACCGGGCGCGGCATCGGCCCCGCCTACGAGGACAAGGTGGCGCGGCGCGCGATCCGGCTTCAGGATCTGCTCAATCCGGCGCGCTTCGCCGAGAAGCTCGAGGCGCTGCTGGATTTTCACAATTTTGTCCTCAAGAGCTATCACCGCCAGCCCGGGGTGGACTTCAAGCGCACGCTGGACGAGGCGCTCGCATACGCGCCGCGCCTCGCGCCCCTGGTGGCCGATATTCCGCGCGCGCTCTACGAGGCGAACCGCGCCGGCAAGAACCTGCTGTTCGAGGGCGCTCAAGGGAGTCTGCTCGACATCGATCACGGCACGTACCCGTTCGTCACCTCATCGAGCTGCGTCTCCGGCGCGGCTGCGGCGGGCGCGGGCGTCGGCCCGCAGCACCTGCATTACGTACTCGGCATCACCAAGGCCTACACGACGCGGGTCGGCAGCGGTCCGTTCCCGACCGAGCTGGATGACGGCGTCGGCGAGCACCTCCGCCAGCGCGGCCACGAGTTCGGCGCCACCACCGGGCGACCGCGCCGTACCGGCTGGTTCGATGCCGCTGCACTCAAGCGCTCGATCCAGCTGAACGGCGTCTCGGGCCTGTGCATCACCAAGCTCGACGTGCTCGACGGGGTCGAGCTCGTGAAGCTGTGCGTCGGATACGAGGTGGAGGGCAGGTTGAGCGACATCCTGCCCGTCGGGGCGGAGGAGCTTGCGCGCTGCGTGCCGGTCTACGAGGAGATGCCCGGCTGGCAGGAAAGCACCCTCGGCATCAAGAAACACGCCGAGCTCCCCAAAGCGGCGCGTGACTATCTCGCCCGGATCGAAGTCCTTTGCGGTGTGCCGATCGACCTCATCTCCACGGGCGCCGACCGGGAGGAGACGATCGCGCTGCGCCACCCGTTTCGGGTGTCGTAGACAGCCTCAACGCGCTTGACGAGCGCGCTTTGCCTCGTACATCGCCGCATCCGCGCGGCGAATCAGCTCGGCCGGGTCGGTCGCATGGTCCGGATAGATCGCCATGCCGATGCTCGCAGAAACGGTAGCCGTGCCGCCCTCGACTTCGCAGGGCCGCTTGATCGCCACGAGCAGGCGCTCTGCCAGGCGGTCGAGTTCGTGGCGCTGTTCGACGGCAGTGGCGAGGACCACGAATTCGTCGCCGCCGACGTGCGAGACGGTGTCGCTCTGGCGCATGGCCGATTGCAGCCGCTGCGCGATCTGGCGCAGCACCACGTCGCCCGCCTCGTGCCCCAAGGTGTCGTTGACGGGCTTGAACCCGTCCAGGTCGATGAAGAGCGCGCCGACGCAGGTTTTCGCGCGCTTCGCGGCGGACAGCGCGATCGCCAGCCGGGAAGTGACGCGACAGCACCTGTCCGGTTGCGAGACACGCTCGCGCCGGGCGATCAGGAGCGCCGCTGGCGTTCCGAGGGCGCTCCTCCTCCTGTCTATTTGCAAAATAGTATAGTCCATCCATACGGCAGGGTTGCTGCCAGCGTCCGAGCCGGAGCGGCATGGCTGCAGATTCGCCGCGTGTCACGGTTACAGTTACGCGTCGCCGCCCCCACATCGATTGTGCAGCGCGGTGTGGCCAGAGCGATCGGACGCCAGGAGGTGCGCATGAGTATTGACGTCGGCACGATCTATTTCGCTGGCGCGCTGGTCAGCGGGTTTGGTTCGGCCATGATCTACTTCGGCGGCGGCCTTTCCAGCCGCCACAACGGCCTTGCCTCCCTGGTCCTTGCCGCGTTCGCGCTTGCGCTGGGTCTGGCGCTGTTGGGCGCGCACGGCGAGGTCAGTCACTGGCTGTCGCAGGGCATCGGCAACACGCTCCTTGCGGCAAGCGGGTTACTGTTCCGATTCGCGGTGGATGAATTTCACGGCTGGCACGGCAAATCCCGGGTCCCGCTGTACACCTTCGGATTCGTGCTGCTCGCCGAGTGGGCAAGCCTGATTGCCGGTACCTCTGACGTCGTCCGGGCGACCGTGTCCGCGCTCGGAACAGCGGCGGTGTTCCTGCTCCCTGTGCCGGCTCTTTTCAGGGAGCAGGAGCCGTCCATGGGCAAATTTCATTATGTGGCGGGCGCGGCGTTTCTGTTCGGCGCCCTGGCGTTCCTGGCTCGCGGATCGGCCGTTCCAGCAGGGCTATCGACTGCCGATCCGACGGCTTCGAGCCCATTGAACGTTCTGGTCGCACTCTCGACCCTTGCGATCGTCGTTGCCGGCACATTCGCGTTTCTGAGCATGGTTCGCCAGCGCGAACTGGCGAGACTCGCGATGCTGGATGGCCTGACAGAGGTCTTCAACCGGCGGGCGTACATGGACCAGACGAAGAGCGTACTGTCACTTGCGCAGCGCCGCGGCCTCGCGTGCAGCGTGGTGCTCGTTGACCTGGACCACTTCAACCGGATCAACGACAAGCATGGATACCGCGCGGGAGACGAGATCCTGCGCCAGTTCGTGGCGCAGGCGCGCGGCGTATTGCGCCACGAGGATGTGCTCGGCCGGTCGGGGGGTGGGGAGTTCGCGATGCTGCTATTCGCGACGCCGGCCGCAGGGGCCGAGGCAGTCGCGCGCCGCCTCCAGGGCGCATTGGCGGCGCGCGCGCCGCGCGTCGGCGAAGTCCAGATTCCCGTCACCGGCAGCTTCGGGATCTCCGAGTGGCGTCCTGGATCCGAGCCAGAGGGAATCGAACTGCTGCATCGCGCCGACCAGGCGCTTTACGAAGCCAAGGAACGCGGTCGCAACTGCATCGTGTGCGCGACCAGTTGAACGCTGCTTGGGCGCCGACTGCATCCGGCGCGCTCGCCGCGTCTGCGCAGCGGCCGCGCTAGAATCGCGTCTGCGGTGACCTGGTGCCGAGGAAGGGACTCGAACCCCCACAGTGTTGCCACCGCATGGACCTGAACCATGTGCGTCTACCAATTCCGCCACCTCGGCA
>CAZYVT010000041.1:0-33079 GCA_964651335.1 uncultured Enterobacteriaceae bacterium
CGCCCGGCAGCGCATTCACCGCCGCGCCCAGGCCCTGGAACAGGTCGATCGAGATACCCACGGTGCGGTACTTGAGGCCCTTGAAGTCATCCGGCTTGGTGATCGGCTTCTTGAACCAGCCTAGGGGCTGCGTCGGCATCGGGCCGTAGGGGAAGGACACCACGTTGGCGCCGATCGAGGCGTAGATTTTGTTGAGCAAGTCCTTGCCGCCGCCGTATTTGTGCCACGCGAGCAGCATGTTTGCGTCCATTCCATATGCCGGGCCCGATCCCCACAGAGCAAGCGCGTTCTGCTTGCCGTAGTGGTACACGAGCACGCCATGGCCGCCGTCGAGCGTGCCCTTGGACACCGCATCGAGCAGGCCGAAGGCCGGCACCACCGCACCGGCGGGCAGCACCTCGATCTTGAGGTCGCCGCCGGTCATGTCGTTCACCTTCTTGGCGAAGTCGTTGGCGTACTCGTTGAAGAGGCTTTTCGTCGGCCAGGTACTCTGCCAGCGCATCGAAATCGGCCCCTGCGCCTTGGCGATCATCGGGAAGCCGAGCGTGGCCGTGCCTGCGGCCGCGGCGGCGGCGCCGGACAGGAACTTGCGGCGCGAAGCCTTGACTTGATCCTTGCTCATCGGTTTGTCTCCTAGGTAGTGACTCTGCGCAGGGCTCGGGCCCCGTTCGGTAAATGCCCGCGAATCATACTCCCGCGCCATCCGGCCCCGCAAGGCAACTTCACGATGTGGAATGGGTCCCCAGCTCAGGTGTTTGCCTTTGCTCAACTGTGTGCCTTTGCCCCGGCGGTGCAATGCAGGGGCGCAACGCACGCCGCGCTTGGCGCGGGCTTCGACTTGTGCGGCTCGTGCGGTTGCCAGCCGACCGTCCAGAGCATGACGAAAAACCCCAGGACGTACGCTAGCGTCACGTGCCAGCCCTGCGTGAGCCAGCGCCCCACCGATTTCGCCTCGGGATACATGTTGGCGAGCGCCACCCCCGCCGAGGAGCCGAACCAGATCATCGAGCCGCCGTAGCCGACCGTGTACGCGAGCACGCCCCAGTCGTAGCCGCCCTGCTTCAACGCGAGCGCGGTGAGCGGGATGTTGTCGAACACCGCCGAGATGAAGCCGAGGCTGAAGGCGCTTTGCCAGGAGGCCGGCGGCAATTTCTCCACCGGCATCATCGAAGCGCAGGTCACGAGGGAGAGCAGGAACACCGAGCCTTTGAATGCCTCCGGCAGCAGGCCCCACTCGGGCTGGCGCAGCGCCGCGCTGAGCAGGATTGCGACCCACACCGCCGCGCCGATCAACGGGAAGCGTTCGAGCACCTCCGGGAACATCAGGTTCGCCGCCACGTTGGCGCCGATCGCCGACGCGAGAATGAAGGCGACAATCCAGACGCGCGCCCAGTCCACCTGAATACCCGCCGGCGCATCCTTGGTGATCGGCGCGTGCGCGTGCTGCTGGCGGGCGGCGATGATCCCGCTCACTACGAGCGCGACCGAGGCCGCAGCATAGGCGTGGGTCACGTCCAGCGGATCGACGCCATCGATCCACATCATCGTCGTGGTGGTATCGCCGACCACGCTCCCCGAGCCGCCGGCGTTCGAGGCCGCGACGATCGCAGCGAGGTACCCGATGTGCACCTTGCCGCGGAACACTACTCGCGCCATTGTGCCGCCTATGAGCGCTGCCGCGATGTTGTCGAGAAACGAGGACAGCACGAACACGATCGCGAGCAGCAGGAAGCCGCCCTTCCAGTCGTCAGGCAGGAATTTCGGCAGCTCGGCCGGGATTTTCGATTCCTCGAAATGCTTGGAGAGCAAGGCGAATCCGAGCAGCAGCCCAAGCAGGTTCGTCAGGATCACCCACTCGTGCGCCATGTGCAGCGAGAGCCCGGAAAGACCGGGCCCGGTCTTGAAACCGGTGAATCCGAGCTTGTAGAGCGTGATGACGCCGAGCCCGATCAGCGCCACGTACAGCGTGTGGTGGTGAAACAGCGCCACGCCGGCGAGCGTGAGCGCGAACAGCACGAAATCGACCGGCACGCCGAAGGAGCCCGCAGCGATCGCGACGATCAGCGCACCGGCAAACAGCCCGCGCTCACGCACCAGCAGCCGCACCAGGACACTGCGCATCGTTTATGTTCTCCCCGCGCCCCGTGCGGCGCGACCGCCGAAGGGCCGCAGATTATAGCCACGGAACGCTCGTTCCAAACGCCGCCGGCCGGCCGGCTCTGCTATTCTTGCGGCGCAGTTTACGGAGAGGAGGCTTTTCATGAGATTCGCTACCGCACGCCTGGTCGCCGCGCTTGCCGTCCTGTCATTTTCCAGCGCCGCGCTCGCGCAGCCGAAACCCAATCCGGCCTGGTCGAAGACGCTGACGCTGGGCACGGCTTCAGTCGGAGGCACCTACTTCGTGTACGGCCAGGTCTGGGCGAGCCTGGTCAATGAAAAGCTCGGCACGTCGATCAGCACGCAGCAGACTCAGGGCCCGAACCAGAACATCATTCTCACCGACGCGAGACAGGTGGATTTCGGCATGACCACGATGGGCATCGCGCTGATGGCCTGGGAAGGCAAGGGTGACTGGACCAAGGGCAAGCAGTACCGCAACATCCGCGCCACCTTCCCGATGTACGACACGCCGTTCCACTTCATCGCGCTCGACAAGTCGGGCATCAAGTCGGTGAAGGACCTGGCCGGCAGGAAATCGGGCATCGGGCCGCGCGCCGGGACCTGCGGCACCTACTTTCCGATGATGTTCAAGATCCTCGGCGTCGACACCACCATTCGCAACGGCCAGGGCTCGGATATGGCGGCGGGATTGCAGGACGGGCTGCTCGATGCGTTCCCGTTCTGCGCCGGCGTGCCGATCGCGGCCTTCTCCGAGCTCGAGACCACCAACAAGGTGCGCTTTTTCACCTTCACGGACGACGAGATCAGGAAGCTCAAGACCGCACTGCCCGAACTCTCGGACTCGGTGATCCCGAAAGGCACCTACAAGCAGCAGACCGAGGACCACAGGACGGTCGGCGTGTACAACTTTGCGCTCGCCCACAAGGACGTGCCGGAGGACCTCGTTTACGGAATCGTGAAGACGGTGCTGGAGAACCACGCGCAGATGGTCAAGGGGCACGCATCGGCGAAGGAGACGCTGGTCGAGAACTGGAACCGCAATGCCTTCCTGCCCTTCCATCCGGGCGCGGTGCGCTACTACAAGGAAAAGGGCATCAGCATTCCCGCGCCTCTGATCGGCAAGTAAGTTGAGACAAACCCCGGCAACCGCGCTGCACGAACCGCAGCGTGGTTTTTTTTCATGAGCCGGACCGCCCCCGGAGAAGTCATCCAGCCGCCGCTGGCGGAGGAGGAGTTCGCCAGCAACAAGCGGCTGCTGCGGCGCTGGGAGGCGATGCTCGTGGCGGCGCTGTGCGTCGGATTCACCGTCTTCCACCTTTTCGTCCTCAACGTCTATTCGCTCGAGCCGCTGATGTTCCGCGTCATCCATGTCGGCTGGGGCGGGGCGATCGGATTCATGCTGTATGCGCCGCTCAAGCGCGCGGGCGGGCGGGGTGTGCCATGGTACGACCTGCTCCTCGCCGCTACCTCGCTCGCCTGCGCCGCCTACGTCACGGTGGAGATCGACGGGCTGCTCTTTCGCGCCGGCGCGCAATGGACCACCTGGGACCTGGTGGTCGGGTTCATCGGCACGCTGCTGGTGCTCGAGTTCGGCCGCCGCACCTCGGGCCTCGCCATGGTGATTATCGCGGCGGTGTTCCTGCTCTACACATTCGTCGGCCAATGGCTTCCCGGCGTGCTGCAGCACAAGGGCTATGCCTTCGGCCACGTCTTCACCTACATGTACAGCGAATACGGGATGTTCGGCGTGACAACCCAGGTGTCGTCCTCCTACATCATCCTGTTCGTCTGCTTCGCCGCGTTTCTTCAGGTGTCCAGGGTCGGCGACTACATCAATGATCTGTGCAACTCGATGTTCGGCTGGGCGCGAGGAGGGCCGGCAAAAGCCTGCGTCGCCTCCGGCGCGCTTTTCGGCACGATCTCCGGCTCTTCGGTGGCCAACGTGGTCGCTTCCGGCATGGTGACGATCCCGATGATGCGCAAGGTAGGCTACGACCGGGCCACCGCAGCCGCGATCGAGGCCACCTCGTCCACCGGCGGCCAGATCACGCCGCCGGTGCTCGGCGCGGGCGCGTTCCTCATGGCGGAGATCACCGGCATTCCCTATGGGGACATCGCGCTCGCAGCGGTGCTTCCCGCGCTGCTCTTCTACGTCGCGTGCTGGGTGCACGTCGATTACCACGCGATCCGGCTCGGGCTGCGCGGGATGTCGCGCGAGGAGCTGCCGAAGCTCAATCGCATGCTGGTGATGCTGTACCTGTTCTCGCCCATCGTGGTGCTGGTCTGGGCGCTGCTCTACGGCTATTCGCCGTTCCGTGCCGGGGGCCTGGGCATCGTGAGTGCGCTGATCGCCGGCTGGCTGTCGAAGAAATTCCGCGACATCACCGACGACGCCGGCAATGAACCCGCCACCACCGCGACGACGGTGCCCAGCATCGCCGCCGCGCTGGTGCTGCGCGTGCTGGTCCTGGTGGCGTGCGGCGCCGCGCTCTATGCCGCGGTTTCGTACGGATTCGAGGCAGTTCGTTCCGCGGCCGGCGAGTGGGCGGGACACGGTTTCGCAGTCGCCCTCATTCTCGTGCCGGCCGCGTTGTTCGGCTGGCGGCGCACCATCGAAGCGCTCAACCTCGCGGCGCGCGACACCATCCAGCTTGTCGCGGTCTGCGCCTGCGCCGGAATCATCGTCGGGGTGGTCGCGCTGACCGGGATCGGCGGGCGTTTCTCCGAATTGATCCTCGGTGTCGCCGGCGCCAACCAGCTGGTCGCGATGCTGTTCGTGGCGATGGTGGCGCTGATCCTCGGCATGGGCATGCCCACGACCGCAGCCTATGCGATTGCCGCCGCGGTGCTCGCGCCTGGCCTGACCAAGATCGGCGTGCCGACGCTGGTCGCGCACATGTTCATCTTCTACTTTGCGGTCATCTCGGCGATCACGCCGCCGGTTGCGCTCGCTTCCTTCGCTGCTGCGGGCATGGCGCAGGCCGATCCGTGGAAGACCTCGTGGATCGCGCTCAAGATGGGCCTCGCCACCTTCATCGTGCCCTTCATGTTCTTTTTCAGCCCGATCCTGCTGTGGAAAGGGTCGTTGATCGAGATCGCGCAGGCCGCGGTGTCGGGGTCGATCGGCGTCTGGTTTCTCGCCGCCTCCACCGAGGGATGGTTCGGCGCCAGGCTGACAGTGCCGCTGCGCGTCCTGCTGTTCGCCGCCGCGCTGTTGCTCATTCATCCCGGCACGGTCACCGACCTGATCGGCCTCGGGATCGCCGTGCCGATCTACTTCTGGCAGCGATTGCGCAAACCTGCCGCCACTTGATTTTCCGTGCCTGGCGCTCGTGCCGCGCTCCGGCGCGATCCTCCAGCGCCTAGCGCGCCAGCGTTTTCACCATCTCGTAATACTCCAGGCTCAGCTCGCGCTGCCGGCCGATGACCTGCGACAAGGGCACCGTCTCGACCGAACGCCCGTTCAATCCGACCATCGCGCCGGCCTCGCCGGCGACGAGGGCCTGCACCGCTTTGGACCCGAGACGTGCTGCCAGCATGCGGTCGAACGCGGTCGGCGAACCGCCGCGCTGGATATGCCCCAGACGGCTCGCACGCGCAGTGAATCCGACGTCCGCGTCCTCGATCGCCTTGAGCAGATCTCCGATGTGGATGCCCGCGCCCTCGGCGACGATGACGATGGCATTCGCCTTGCCCCGGCGATTCGCGTCTCTCACTGCCTCCAGCACCTCCGCCACGCTGCTTTCGACCTCCGGGATCAGCACGATCTCCGCGCCGCAGACGACCCCGGCGACCACGGCGAGGTGACCGCAGCCGCGCCCCATGGTCTCGACGAGGAAGCACCGGTTGTGCGAGGAAGCCGTGTCGCGCAACTTGTCAACCGCCTCGACGATCGTGTTGAGCGCCGTGTCGACGCCGATCGAGACGTCGGTGCCGACGACGTCGTTATCGATGCTCGCCGGAATGCCCATCACGCGCAGGTCGAGACCCGCGAGCGCGTGCGCGCCGCGCATTGAGCCTTCGCCGCCGATCACTACCAGCGCGTCCATGCCGGCGGCGGCCGCCCGCCGGGCCGCGGCGAGCCGGTAGTCGGGTTCGAGGAAGCGCTCGCTGCGCCGCGTGCGCAGGAAGGTTCCGCCGCGCGGCAGTACGCCGCCAACGTCGCGCGCGCCGAGCGCGCGGAACGTGCCGTCGATCAGCCCATCGTAGCCGTTCTCTACGCCGATCACTCGCCTGCCGTGATGCACCGCGGTGCGGACGACAGCGCGAATCGCGGCGTTCATCCCCGGGGCGTCGCCGCCGGAGGTCAGTACGCCGATGGTCGAGACGGAGGCCACGTTCGAATCAGCCGACGAGCACGATGTGAACGCGGTACGGCCCGTGCGCGCCGAGCACGATGGTCTGCTCGATGTCCGCAGTGCGCGAAGGGCCCGAAATGAAATTGACGGCGCGCGGCAGCTGCCCGAGCTCGGCGCGCGCCAGATCCCAGCCGTCTTCCATGTACGGCACGATGCGGGCCACCGGGACGATCGCCACGTGCGTCTCCGGCAGCAGGCTCACGCTTGCCGGCGTACCCGCACCGGAGCAAAGCATGAGCGTCCCCGTTTCCGCGATTGCGCAAAAAACGCCGGTGACGCCGACGAGATCGCCATCGCGCGCCGCGCGCGGCTCCAGCGCGAGGCCGGCGGTTTTCCAGTCGAGCTGCGCGAGCCGCGGCCACACGCAACCCGATTTCGGCACTTGCTGCGCTTCGAGATAGCGCGCCACCGCCGCCGGTACTTCGGCCATCAGCGCCACGCGTTCGGTCGTGCCTGCGCTCGCCTCGGCGCGCTGCCGGAAGCGCTCTGCAAGTGCTGCCTCGAGCTCGCGCAGCGGCCCGCGCGGGTGGCGTCGAAGATAGGTTTCGATTGCTTCGCGTTCGGCGACCGAAAGCGGGCCGCCGCGTCCCTGCCGGCGCCGGATCGTGGCGAGGATCCGTTCCCGCGACCCCGTCATTCGAGCCCTTTGACGATGTCCTCCACCACTTTCTTGGCGTCGCCGAACACCATCATCGTCTTGTCCATGTAGAACAGCGGGTTGTCAAGCCCCGCGTATCCCGCCGCCATCGAACGCTTGTTGACGAGCACCGTGCGCGCCTTGACGACATCGATGATCGGCATGCCGTAGATCGCGCTGCCCTTCTCGTAGGCGAGCGGGTTGACGACGTCGTTGGCGCCGAGGACGAGCGCCACGTCGGTGGTGCCGAACTCGCCGTTGATGTCCTCCATCTCGAACACCTGGTCGTAGGGAACGTCGGCTTCCGCGAGCAGCACGTTCATGTGCCCGGGCATGCGCCCGGCGACCGGGTGGATCGCGTATTTCACCGTCACGCCCTTTGCCTGGAGCTTGTGCGCCATCTCTTTGACCGCGTGTTGCGCGCGCGCGACTGCGAGACCATAACCGGGGACAATGATCACGGATTCGGCGTTCCCCATCAGGAACGCGGCGTCCTCGGCCGATCCAGAGCGCACCGTCTTGCCCGCCGCGCCGCTCGCCGCCGTTCCTTCGGCGGCTCCAAACCCTCCCAGGATCACGCTGATGAAGGCGCGGTTCATCGCCTTGCACATGATGTAGGAGAGGATCGCGCCCGAGGAGCCGACCAGCGATCCGGCGATGATCAGCATCGAGTTGTTGAGCGAGAAGCCGATGCCCGCCGCCGCCCAGCCGGAATACGAGTTGAGCATCGAAATCACCACCGGCATGTCGGCGCCGCCGATCGGGATGATGATCAGCACGCCGAGCGCGAACGCGATCGCCGTCATGATCCAGAACGGCGCCCACGCCTTGTCCGGCGCCATGAAGAACACGACGCCGAAACCGATCATCGCCAGCGCCAGCGCGAGGTTGAGCCAGTGCTGGCCCGGGAACACGACCGGCGCCGACGAGAAGAGGCGGAAGTGCTTGCCGAGGCCGGCGAGCTTGCCGAAGGCGATGACGCTGCCGGTGAAGGTGATCGCGCCGACGAAGGTGCCGATGAACAGCTCGATCCGGTTTCCCGTGGGCATGGGATCCGGCACGCCGAATGCCGCGGGGTTGTTCACCGCCGCCACCGCGATCAGCACCGCCGCCATACCCACCAGCGAATGGAACGCCGCGACCAGCTCCGGCATCTGCGTCATCTGCACGCGCCGCGCGACGACGGTGCCGATGCTGCCGCCGACCAGCATCGCGACGAAAATGAACATCAACCCGCCGCTGGCGACGACAGCGAGCGTGGTCAGCGCGGCCAGAGCCATGCCGATCATGCCCAGCACATTGCCGCGCCGCGCCGAGAGCGGCGAGGACAGGCCCTTCAGCGCCAGGATGAAGAAGACCGACGCGACGAGGTAAGCCAACGCGACCTGATTGGCAGACATTTACGCGTTCCCCTTCTTTTCCTTCTTCTTGAACATTTCCAGCATGCGCCGAGTCACCAGGAAGCCGCCGGCGACGTTGACCGAGGCAAGCCCTACCGCGACCACACCCATGATCGAACCGAGGTCCAGCGCCTCCACCCCCGCCGCAAGGATGGCGCCGACGATGATCACGCTCGAGATCGCGTTGGTGAGGCTCATCAGCGGCGTATGCAGCGCCGGGGTCACGTTCCAGATCACGTGATAGCCGACGAGTACCGCCAGCACGAACACCACCAGATTGATGACAGTAGGGTCTACGGTGCCGCCCATGGCTAGCCTTTCCTGGCCGGCGCGCCGTCCGCGCAGGCGAGAGTTCCCGCGATCACCTCGTCGGAGCGGTCGATCTTGAACTCGCCCGTCTTCGGGTCGAGCATCAGGACGAGGAAATTGTAGAGATTGCGCGCGTACAGCGCCGAGGCATCGAACGGCACCGTGCCGGGCAGGTTGGCGAGGCCGATGATCTTGACGCCGTGTTTCACCACCGTCTTCCCGGCCTCCGTTCCCTCGACATTGCCGCCCTGCTCGGCCGCGAGGTCCACGATCACCGAGCCCGGCTTCATCTGCCGGACCGTCTCGTCCCTGATCAGCCGCGGCGCCGCGCGCCCGGGGATCAACGCCGTCGTGATCACCACGTCCGACTGCAAGGCGCGCTGGTGGACCGCTTCCGCTTGCCGCCGCATCCAGTCCGCGGGCATCGGCCGCGCATAGCCACCCACGCCCTTCGCGATCTCGCGCTCCTCGTCGGTGACGAACGGCACGTCGACGAATTTCGCGCCGAGCGACTCGATTTCCGATTTCACCGCCGGCCGCACGTCCGAAGCCTCGATCACCGCGCCGAGCCGCTTCGCGGTCGCGATCGCCTGCAGGCCGGCGACGCCGGCCCCGAGCACCAGCACCCGCGCCGCCTTGATGGTCCCCGCCGCCGTCATCAGCATCGGGAAGAAGCGCCCGATCTCGGCGGCCGCGAGCACCACCGCCTTGTAGCCAGCGATGTTCGCCTGCGACGAGAGCACATCCATCGACTGCGCGCGCGAGATGCGCGGCAGCCACTCCATCGCGAATCCGGTGACGCCGCGCTTTGCGAGCGCCTCGAGCCCGGCACTGTTGAAGGGCTCGAGCAGGCCGATCAGCACCGAGCCGCTCTTCAGCAGCTGCAATTCCGAATCCTGCGGCGTGCGCACCTTGAGGACGATGTCGCAATCGAAACACTCGGCCGGGCTCGCGACGATCTTCGCGCCGGCGGCTTGGTAATCCTTATCCTGGATGCTCGAGCTTGCCCCGGCCCCTGCCTGCACCCGCACTTCGTTCTTCGCGGCGAGCTTCTTGGCGGTCTCCGGGGTGGCGGCAACGCGCGTCTCTCCGGCCCGGGTCTCTGCCGGCACGCCGATCTTCATGAATGGATTCCCTGAGCGATTCCGGGGCCGATTCTACCCGGACGGAAGTGCGGGTCAGGTTGCGCTCGATCAAATTCCCTTGCGGGCGACGCGGCATCCGCTATGACAAACGGGAACCGCAATGCGCAAGCGCATCTGGAACTGTCGCGGCGATGACGATTACGGCTTGAACCGCGCGGGCGGTGCATTCGTCATGACCGCCTCCTGGAACGCCGTGTGACGCTGCGGCGCCGAGCGCGTGACGACGCGGCAGCGGGCCGTGCGCCCCAACGCCACAGGGCCTCGACCGGCACCGCGTGCAGCCGCGGGCCGAACGGCACCACCTCCGTGCCCGTATACAGCACGACGCCGCGGTGAAAGCGGCGACCGGCCGCGTGAGCAAGCGCGCGCAAACCCTTGAAGTCCGCGCCGGTCACCGTCGTCGCGCTCTTCACTTCGATGCCGACGAGCGCACCCGAACGGCGCTCGAGCACGAGATCGACCTCGTCGCCTTCATGGGTGCGGAAGTGGTAGCGCGCCGGCGCCGCTGCGCTCCAGCCGGTCTGCTTGGTGATCTCCATCGCGACAAAGCTTTCCAGCAGCCCGCCGAAGAGCGTGCGGTGCTGCGCGAGGCGAGCGTCATCGATCCCCATCAGATGCGCCGCGAGTCCTGTATCGCACAGCAGTAACTTCGGCGTCTTCACCATTCTCTTGCCGATGTTGGCGTGCCATGGCCGGAGCGTGCGCACCAGGAAGACAGCCTCGAGGAGCGCGAAGTAGCGCTTGAGCGTGGATTGCGCGAGCCCGGCGCTGCGGCCCAGTTCCGCGTAGTTGAGCAGCGCCATCGGCCGCGCGGCGATGAGCGAAAGCAGGCGCGGCAGCTCGGTGAGCCGCTCGATGTTGGCCAGATCGCGGACGTCGCGCCCCAGGATAGTCGTCAGATACGCCTCGAACCAGGCGCTGCGACGGTCGGCCGATCCGATCGAGACCGCCTCTGGGAAGCCGCCGCGCAGGACGCGCCTGGCGAGCGCGACGCCCCCTGCAGCCGCACCGAGCGCGGGCGGGGCCTCGGCGAACGCCGCATCAATGAAGCCCTCCACGACGCCCTCGATCTCGCCCTGCGAAAATGGCCACAGCGGCACGATCTCCATCCGGCCGGCGAGCGATTCCGACAGCCGCGGCACGAGCAGCACGTTTGCCGAGCCGGTGAGCAGGAAGCGGCCCGGCGCGCGCTTGCGGTCCACCGTCGCCTTGATGGCGACGAAGAGATCGGGAACCCGCTGCACCTCATCGAGCACGACCGGCCCCTCGATCCCGGCGAGGAAGCCCGCCGGGTCGTCGCGCGCGGCGGAGAGCGCCGTGAGCGCGTCGAACGTCACATAGCGCGCCGGGTGCTCCGCTCCGGCGAGCGCGCGAACCAGCGTCGTCTTCCCCGTCTGCCGCGCGCCGTGCACCAGCACGACCGGCCGGTCGGCCAGCGCCTTGCGCAGGCGGGCGGCTGCGTGGCGAAGGATCATCCGGTCAGCGTAGTGGATTGCCGGTCAATAATCAACCAGTGTCTGGTTGATTATCAGCCACTGCCGGGTTGAGCCGCCGCAGCACCGTCAGCGGGAGGATGACGTCCTGGTACTTGCCGCGCTTGAAGGTGTCGCGGATGAGGTCCGCGACGCCCCAGAGGAAGCTGACGATTTCGCTGTGGTTCACAGGTACCGAATCTACCCCACTCGCGCCCGCGCCATCCACCCAAACCGCCTTTCACCCAGCTCGAACGCGCCCTGCACCAGAAGTGCAAGCGCTGCGGCGGGAATCGCACCAGACAGCAGCGTGACGCTGTCGTTGAGCGCGAGGCCTGAGGCGATGCGCTCACCGTAGCCGCCGGCGCCGATGAAGGCGGCGATGGTGGCGGTGCCGACGTTGATCACGGCCGAGGTCTTGATCCCGGCGAGGATCGAGGGCAGCGCGAGCGGCACCTCGATCAGCCAGAGTCTTTCCCGGGCGCGAAGCCCGAGCGCGAGCGCCGCCTGGCGCATGCCGCGGCCGATCCCGTCAAGCCCGGCGTGCGTGTTGCGCACGATCGGCAGCAGCGCATAGAGAAACAGCGCGATCAGCGCCGGCAGCGTGCCGATCGTGCCGACGAGCGCGATCAGGAACGCGAACAGCGCAAGCGACGGGATGGTCTGAATGACGCCGACGGCGCCGAGGATCGGCTGCGCGGCGCGCGGCAGCTTGGCCGCGGCGATGCCGAGCGGGACGCCGAGCGCGACGCTCGCGGCAAGCGATGCGAAAACGAGCACCAGGTGCTCGCCCGTGAGGCGCCAGAAATCCGGGCCGAACAGCGTACCGAAGAAGCTTCGCGCTGCCGCGCTGCGCGGCGTTTCCGCGGCGTCGAGCAGAGCCGCCGCCTCGGCAAAGCTCCTTCCTTCGAGCTCGGCGGCGGCGTTCATGCGGATCATGCTGCGCTCGCCGATGCGCCCTTCCAGTTTTTGCAGCGCTTGCCAGGCGTCGGGAAAGCGCTTCGGGACCTCGAGCCGGTACAGCAGCACCGCGTCGTAGCGCGGAAAGAATTTGCGGTTGTCTTCCAGGGCGCGCAACCGGAAACGCTCGATCTTGGCGTCGGTGGTGTAGATATCCATGACATCGATCTTCCCGGCGGCGACCGCTTCGTACGCGAGCCCGTGGTCGAGGCCCGAGGGCGTCGCGAACGGCAATCCGTAGGCGGTTTTCATTGCCGGCCAGCCGTCGGCGCGGCCGATGAACTCCTGCGACAGTCCGGGCTTCAGATCGGGGTGCCGGGCGAGGTCGGAAAGCGTCCGGATGCCGAGCGCCTGCGCGCGATCCTCGCGCATGGCGAGGGCATAGCTGTTGTTGAAGCCGAGCGGAATGGCGACGCCGAACTGCATCGGCGCGAGCGCGCGGTTGAGCTCCTCGATTCCGGGATTGCCGTCGAGCTTGAGGATTTCCTTGGCGATGGTTCCGGTGTATTCGGGATAGAGGTCGATCGAGCCCGCCTTGAGCGCCGCGAAGACGATGCCGGTGTTGCCGAGACCGGGCTTGTGCTCGGCGCGCGCCCCCGCGCCGCGCGCCGCCTGCACGATGACCTCGCCGAGAATGTAGGACTCGGTGAAACGCTTGGAACCGATGCGCAGCGTTTCGCCGTGCGCGGCAAAGGCGACCAGCAGCAGGACCGCGGGGAGGCGCCTCATGCGGCGCGTTCGAGCTTCCTCACCCCGGTGTCGAGGAACTGCAAGGCCGCGAGCTTGGCGTAAAGCCCGCCCTGGCGCATCAGTTCGTGGTGCGTGCCCTCGGCGACGATCGTGCCGCGGTCGAGCACGACGATGCGGTCCGCATGCTGCACCGTCGCCAGCCGATGCGCGATCACCAGCGTGGTGCGGCCCCGCGCGAGCGCCTCGAGCGCCTGCTGCACCATCCGTTCGCTCGCGGCATCCAGGGAACTCGTCGCCTCGTCCAGCAGCAGGATCGGGCGGTCTGCGAGCAACGCCCGCGCGATGGAAAGCCGCTGGCGCTGGCCTCCGGAGAGCGTAACGCCCCGCTCGCCGAGCATCGCGTCGAATCTCTGCGGGAGCCGATCGATGAATTCGAGCGCGTGCGCGCGCTCGCAGGCCGCGCGCACTTCGTCGAGGCCCGCGTCAGGCCGCCCGTAGCGCACGTTGTCGAGCACGCTCGCGGCGAAGATCACCGGGTCCTGCGGCACCACGGCGACGAGTCGGCGCAGCGCGAGCGGATCCATGGCGCGCACCTCGAGGCCGTCGACGCGGATTGCGCCCGACTGCGGATCGTAAAACCGGAGCAGCAGCGCGAAAACCGTCGATTTCCCTCCTCCGGAGGGGCCGACGAGCGCGACCCGCTCTCCCTGCGCCACCCGCAGCGTGAAGCGCTCCAGGGCGTTTGCCTGCGGGCGCGACGGATAGGCGAAGGTCACGGCGTCGAATTCGAGCGAGCGCACCGCCGGCGGCGGCGCCAGAGGGTGCTGCGGCGCCACGATCGTGGGCCTGATTTCGAGCAGCTCCATCAGCCGCTCGGTGGCGCCGGCGGCGCGTTGCAGCTCGCCGATCACCTCACTGACCGCCGCCACCGAACCCGCGGCGACGGCGCAATAGAAGACGAAAGCCGACAGGTCGCCCGCGGACAGCCGCCCGGCGAGAACATCGCGCCCGCCGATCCAGAGGATGAAGCCGACACCGCCAAAGACCGCCAGCATCACCAGGCCGATCAGCAGCGCCTTGGTGCCGATGCGGCTGATCCCGACCGCGTAAGTCGCTTCGACGCGTTCTGCGAACGCGCGGCGCGCGTGCGATTCGTGCGTGTAGGCCTGCACGGTGCGGATCTCGTGCAGCGCCTCGTCCACGTACACGCTCACGTCCGCAATCCGGTCCTGGCCGGCGCGCGACTTGCGGCGCACGCGGCGGCCGAGCAGCAGCACCGGCAGCACCACCAGCGGCCCGAGCGCGAGCACGATCAGCGTGAGCTTCAGATTGGTCCACGCGAGCATTGCCAGCGCGCCGGCGAGAAGCAGCGTGTTGCGCACCGCCATCGAAAAGCCGTAGCCGATCACCGCCTGCAGCAGCGTCGTGTCGTTGGTGAGGCGGGAAATCACCTCTCCCGTCCGTACGCTCTCGAAATAGCTCGGCGCAAAGGCAAGGATGTGGTCAAAGACGGCGCGCCGGAGATCGGCGACGACCCGCTCGCCGATGCTCATCATCAGGTAGAAGCGCGCGTAGGTCGCCGCAGCCAGCACGACCGCGAGTACGAGCACCGCTGCGAGCGCGCGGTCGAGCACGGCTCCGTCGGACGAAGCGAACCCGGCATCGATCACCGTACGCAGGCCCTGGCCGAACGCGAGCACGCAGCCAGCCGCAACGAGCAACGCCGCAATCGCCGCCGCCACGCGCAGCCGATAAGGCGCCACGAAGCGCGCCAGCCGCACGAACTGTGCCCAGTCCCTGCTTCCCGGCCGCTCGGGTAGATGGTCCGCAAACATGATTCCGTTCACTATACGCTGCGCCCGCCGCGATGCGGGCGCGCGCTTACAGGCAGCGGCTCATCCTCTTGCGAGCGCTTGCAGCACCGCGGACCACGCCATCGAGAGATTTTCCAGGCTGTAGCCGCCGCCGCCGAACACCATCAGACGGCCGCGCGCATGGCGTTCGGCGAGTGCGACCAGCCTGCGCGCGGCGTGCGCGTGCGCCGCGGGCGTCAGGCGCAGATCCGCGAGCGGATCTCCGGCCAGTCCGTCCGCGCCGCATTGCAGGATTACGAACTCCGGCGCATGGCGCTCGATAAAACGCTCCGCCTCGTCCCACGCCTGAAAGAACTCCTCATCGCCCGCGCCGGGTCGGAGCGGGAGATTGAGCTTGGTTCCCTGCGCATCGCCTTTTCCGGCCTCATCGGCGAACCCGCTGCCCGGATAGAGAAACATGCCGTCCTCGTGGATGTCGGCGACGATCAGCTCCGGGTCGTGCTCATACTCGTAGAAAATTCCGTCGCCGTGGTGAACGTCGATGTCGACATAGGCGATGCGCCGCACGCCGAAATCAAAGCGCAGAGTCTCGATCAGCACGGCGAGGTCGTTGAACACGCAGAATCCGGCGGCTGCTCCGCGGCGGGCATGGTGCAGTCCGCCGATCGGCTGGAAGGTACGCTTCGCCTCGCCCGTCATGACGCGCCGCGCGCCGTCGAGCGCCGCACCGACGAGGTGCGCAGCGACTTCGTAACACCCCGGAAAGGCGGGCGTGTCGCCGTAGTCGAGATAACCGGTGCCGTCGCGCGAAGCCTCGATCACGCGCTCGATGTATTCTGGAAAGTGAAAGCGTTCGATCTCGCCGCGCGTCGCGGCTGAAGACTCCGCAACCACCACGGCGCGGTCGAGCCCGAGCGCGCAGGCAGCGCGCCAGAATGCGCCCTGGCGGTCGATGGAGAGCGGATGCCCCTCGGGAAACCCGTAATGGCCGAGCTTCTCGCTGAGGAAGACGTGGACCGGTGCGCTCAAACCTTCTCGACTTCCACCAGGCAATCGTAGAAGGTCGCGCCGCCGCCAAGGTCTGCGACGCGCTGCGAGGTGACGCTGTTGGCGTTGCGCCCGTCGGGGGAATGCTTGCGCCACCACACCGAAGGCGCCACCACCACCCCACGGCGCGGCTTGTCGTTGACGCGTGCACGAAGCCGGTAGGAACCTCGGTCGTTGAAGACCCGCACCAGATCGCCGTCGTCAATGCCGCGCGCCGCGGCGTCGTCCGAGTGCATCTCGAGCCGCGGTTCGCCTTCGCCGTCGCGAAAGCGCTTCTGGTTGGCGAAGCTGGAATTGAGGAAGTTGCGCGCCGGCGGCGACAGGAACGCGAGCGGAAACCTGCGCGCAAGCTCCGGGTTGCTCGCCGCCGATTCCGCAGGCGGGTTGAAGAACGGCAATGGGTCCAGGCCCTGCTCGCCCAGCCATGCGCTCTGGAACTCGCACTTGCCCGAGGGTGTCGGAAAGCCGCCTTCGGCGAAGGGCGCGAAGCGTTCCGGCACGGCGAGCCGCTGCCAGCCTTCTTCCTTCACCGATTCCCAGTCGATGCCTCGCATGCGCGGGCTCGCGGATCTGAGCGCGGTTCTGCAGATGTCCTCGTCCGTGTCGCGGAAGCAGGGCTCGTCGAATCCCATGCGTGCCGCGAGCCGCCGGAACACCTCGGAATTGGGCAGCGATTCTCCCACCGGCGCGATCGCCGGATTGTTGGCGAGCACGTAAAGATGGCCGTACGACTTGTGCACGTCGTAGTGCTCGAGCTGCGTGGTCGCCGGAAGGACGATGTCGGCGTAGTCGGCGGTATCGGTCAGGAACGAGTCCATCACCACGCAGAACAGGTCTTCACGGGAAAACCCTGCGACCACCTTGGCGGAATCGGGGCAGACCGCAACCGGGTTGTTGTTGTAGACGAACACCGCGCGCACCGGCGGTTGCGCCGCGGTCAGGGCATCGCCGAGCGCCGAGTGGTTGACCACGCGCGGCTTGCGGCCGCCCAGGAGATCGGGACGTTCGAGCGCGGCGTGGTCAAAGCCGTAGAAATCGGCGGTCGTGAGGACGATCCCGCCGGCCGGATCGCGCCATGCGCCGGTGAGCGCAGGAAGGCACGCGATCGTGCGCGCGGCGATTCCACCGCCCGCGTGGCGCTGCATGCCATAGTTGAGCCGGATCGCCGCGGGCTTCACGCTGCCGTAGTCGCGCGCCAGCTGCGCCACATCCTCGGCCGACAGTCCGCAGGTCTTTGCAGCCCATTCCGGCGTATAGCGCTCCATGCGCTCGGCAAGCGATTCGAACCCGAGCGTGTAGCGCGCGATGTAATCGCGGTCGATCAGGTTCTCCGCGATGAGCACATGCATCATGCCGAGCGCGAGCGCAGCATCGGTGCCCGGCAGCAGCGCAATGTGCTGCGTGCACTTTTCGGCGGAAAGGCTGCGGTACGGATCGATTGCGATCACCCTGGCGCCGCGGCGCTTCGCCTCCTGCACGCGCGACCACAGGTGCAGGTTCGAGACGATCGGGTTCGCGCCCCAGAGAAGAATCAGTTTCGCCTCGTCGAAGCGTTCCGGGTCCATGCCCACGGAGCCGCCGAGCGTCGCCTTGAGGCCGTATTTGCCGGCGGAAGAACACAGCGTGCGATCGAGGATCGTGGCGCCGAGCCGGTGAAAAAAGCGCCGGTCCATGGAGGCGTACTGGACCATGCCCATCGTGCCGGCGTAGCTCAACGGAAGGATGGTTTCGGGATTGTCCGCGGCGAGCGCCTTGAAACGGGCAGCGATTTCATCCAGGGCTTCGTTCCAGCCGATTTGTCGGAACGCCCCCTTGCCCTTGGCGCCCACGCGGCGCATCGGATGCAGGATGCGGTCGGGCGCGTAGGTACGCTCGAGGTAGTAAGCGACCTTGGTGCAGAGCGTGCCCTCGGTGAACGGCATCGAGGGATCGCCCTGGATTTTCACCGCGACACCGTCCTTGACCGTGACGAGCATTCCGCAGGTGTCCGGGCAATCGTGCGGGCAGGCTGTACGCACGACCTTGACTTGCGGATCGGCTTTCGCGAGACGGTCTACGGCGGCGGGAGCGTTCATGCGGAAATTCTACCCTCCGAGCGCCTCGTCGAGCAGTTCAATCCAGTGTCGTACCGGCGTGGCGGTCGCGGCCTGAAGGTGCGCAAGACATCCGATATTGGCGGTCGCGATCGTCTGCGGATTCCCCGCCCCGATCGCTGCAATCTTGCGCGCTCTCAGCTGCATGGACAGCTCCGGCTGCAGGATCGAGTAGGTGCCCGCAGAGCCGCAGCACAAATGCGCATCCGCGACCGGCGTCAGCTCGTAGCCGGCCTTCGCCAGCAACTCTTCGACGATGCCGCGAATTTGCTGCCCATGCTGCAGCGAGCACGGCGACTGGAACGCCACGCGCGCTCGGCGCGGGCCGGGAGCAAGCAGCTTCTCGAGCGCCGGCGCTTCGGCTGCGATCACCTCGGAGAGATCGCGCCCCAGCAGCGAAATGCGCGCCGCCCGGTGGCGGTCATCCGGATCGTTTGCAAAGAGGCGTCCGTACTCCTCGACCATGACGCCGCAGCCGCTCGCGGTCATGACGATCGCTTCGAGGTTTCCCTGCTCCGTCCACGGCCACCACGCGTCGATCAGCGCGCGCATGTCATTCATGCCCGCTTTCTGGTCGTTCAAGTGGAAACGTAATGCGCCGCAGCACCCTGCTCCTCGCGCTTCCACGAGCGAAATTCCGAGGCGGTCGAGCACGCGCGCCGCCGCGGCATTGATCGCCGGTGCGAGCGCCGGCTGCACGCAGCCGGCGAGGACGAGCATCCTCCTGCCATGACGCGGCGCAGGCCACGCACCGGCCGGTTCAGACCGCGCCGGAACCTTCGCGCGAAGCGATTGCGGCAGCACCGGACGAAAGAGCTGGCCGAGGCGAAGCAGTGCGCCGAACCACGCGGTCCGCGGCAGCACGAATCCGAGCGCAGCTCTTTTGCACCGGTCCCACAGGCCGCGCGTGGTGCGCGATTCGACGAGACTGCGACCGATATCCGCCAGCCGGCCATATTGCACCCCGGACGGGCAGGTCGTTTCGCAGGAGCGGCAAGTGAGGCAGCGGTCGAGGTGAACACGGGTGCGCTGCGTGATCGGCGCGCCCTCGAGCGCCTGCTTGATGAGGTAGATGCGGCCCCGCGGCGAGTCGAGTTCGTCGCCGAGGAGCTGATAGGTCGGGCAGGTTGCAGTGCAAAAGCCGCAGTGCACGCACTTGCGCAGGATCGCTTCGGCCTCGCGTCCCTCCGGGGTGCCGCGTATGAAATCGGCGAGCTGTGTTTGCACGGCGCGCGCCTCGCTATACTGGCGGCATGGGAAAGATGTTCACCCTGCTTGCACTCGCGCTGGTGATCGCCTGCGCGCTCTGGGCCTGGGTCAGCCTGCGCAAGTACGCTGCGCGCAAGCGACTTGAAGAAGAGCGCGCGGCCGCCTTGATGGCCGAGGCCCTGAACGCGGTGAAGAAGGCAAAACCGGCGCGCGACATGGCCTAGAGCTCCCGGTACAGCCGGCCGCGGTTGAGGATCCCGGCAGGATCGAATGCAGCCTTCAACTCGCGGTGCAGGCGCTCGAGCGCAGGCGCCAGAGGGGCGAAGACGCCGGCTGACTTGTCGCTGGCGCGAAACAGGGTCGCGTGTCCTCCCGCTTGTTCGGCCGCGGCGCGCACCATTGCCGGCTCGGCATTCGTCTTCAGCCAGCGCAACGCGCCATTCCACTCGAGCAACTGCACCCCGGGTAGCGGAATCGGCGGCGTGGCTGGCGGCACAGACAGCCTCCACAGCGGCGCATCGCCGGCGAAGAAGGAATCGGTCTGTTCGCGAATTCCGGTCCAGAAGCGTTCTGCCTGCGCGGGATCGATGCGCTCACCGCCGAGGCTATGCGCCGCCGCGCGCAGCGCGCTCTCTGCGCCCGAGAGCCTCACGCTGAGCCCGCCGCCGCTCCATGCCGTGGCCGACACCGGCAGCGGCATGCCCGCCCAGCGATTCATGGTCGCGATCGCGCGCGGTTCGGGCAGCTCGACCAGGAGCGTGCTTTCCGCCCGCGGCCGCGGCAGCACCTTGAGTGAGACCTCGGCGATCACTCCGAGCGTTCCGAGCGACCCGACGAGCAGCCGGGAGATGTCGTAGCCGGCGACGTTCTTCATCACCTGGCCGCCGAACCGGAGCAGCCGGCCGCTGCCGTCGAGGATGCACGCGCCGAGCACAAAGTCGCGCAGCGCGCCCGCCGCCGCTCGTCGCGGACCGGACAGGCCCGCCGCAACGCAACCGCCCAGCGTCGCGCCCGGACCGAAATGCGGCGGCTCGAACGCGAGCATCTGGCCGTGCTCTTCGAGCACGGCCTGAAGGCCCGCCAAAAGTGTACCGCAGCGCGCAGTGACCACGAGTTCGCTCGGCTCATAGCTCACGATCCCTGCGCAGGCGCGCGTGTCCAGAATTTCGCCGGATGGTTCGCCGCCGTAGAAGTCCTTGCTCCCGCCGCCGCGAATCCTGAGCGGCCGCTTCGCTTCGGCCGCCTCGCGGATCCGCCCGGCGAACACCGCAAACGCCGCATCCATCAGAAGCGCGGCAGTTCCGGGTGGGAAAGTTTTCCGCCGCGCACGTGCATGCGGCCGAATTCGGCGCAGCGCGCGAGCGTCGGCACCGCCTTGCCCGGATTGAGCAGGCCGTTCGGGTCGAACGCGCGCTTGACGGCGTGGAACACCTCGAGCTCGCCGCGCCCGAACTGCACGCACATCTGGTCGATTTTCTCGACGCCGACGCCGTGCTCGCCGGTGATCGTGCCGCCCACCGCGACGCATTTCTCGAGCACTTCGGCCGCGAACTGCTCGGTGCGCTTCAACTCGTCGGGGCTGTTGGCGTCGAACAGGATCAGCGGGTGCAGGTTGCCGTCGCCGGCATGGAACACGTTCGGGCACCGCAGGCCGTACTTCTTCTCCATGTCGCTGATGAAGTTGAGCACCTCACCGAGGCGCTTCCTCGGGATGGTGCCGTCCATGCAATAGTAGTCGGGCGAAATCCGTCCCATTGCAGGAAACGCCGCTTTCCTGCCCGACCAGAAGCGCAGGCGTTCGGCTTCGTTGCGCGATACGCTCATGCGCGTCGCGCCGGCCCGTTCCAGCACCGCCTTCGTGCGCCCGATCTCTTCCTCGACCTCCTCCGGAGTGCCGTCCGATTCGCACAGCAGGATCGCGGCCGCCTCGAGGTCGTAGCCTGCGTGCACGAATTCCTCTACCGCGCGCGTCGCGGGCTTGTCCATCATTTCCAGGCCCGCAGGGAGTATCCCGGCGGCAATCACCGCGGCAACCGCGTTGCCCGCCTTCTCCACGTCGTCGAAGGAGGCCATGATCACGCGCGCGGTCTGCGGCTTGGGCAGCAGCTTGACCGTAATCTCGGTCGCCACCGCGAGCATCCCTTCGGAGCCGATGACGAGCGCAAGCAGGTCGTATCCCGGCGCGTCCAGCGCTTCAGAGCCGAACGTCACCGGCTCGCCCTCGATCGTGAAGCCGCGCACCTTGAGCACGTTGTGCACGGTGAGGCCGTACTTGAGGCAGTGCACGCCGCCCGAGTTCTCCGCTACGTTGCCGCCGATCGAGCAGGCGATCTGGCTCGACGGGTCGGGCGCGTAGTACAGGCCGAAAGGCGCGACAACGTCGGAGATCGCGGCATTGCAAACGCCCGGCTGCACCACGGCAATGCGCGCGAGCGGATCCAGGCGCACGACGCGCATGAACTTCGCCATCGAGAGCAGCACGCCGTTGCCGAGCGGCAGCGCGCCGCCCGAAAGCCCGGTGCCGGCGCCGCGCGGCACCACCGGCACGCCCATCGCGGAGCAGGTTTCCAGCAGGCGCTGGACCTGCTCCTCGGTCTCCGGAAGCGCGACCACCATCGGCACCTGCCGGTACGCGGTAAGACCGTCGCACTCATAGGGGCGCGTGTCTTCCTCGTGCCACAGCACGGCTCGTTCCGGCAGGAACGCGCGCAGCGCGGCGACCGCCGCGCGCTGCCGCTCGATATCCACCTGTTTCAAAGATAGGGCTTCGCCCATCCCAGGCCCTCGACCGTGTCTCCGATCGGATTGTATTCGCACCCGATCCAGCCGGCGTAGCCGATCGCATCGAGATGAGGCAGCAGAAAATCGAAGTTGATCTCGCCCGTGCCGGGTTCGTGCCGTCCCGGCACGTCTGCGAGCTGCATGTGCCCGATCCGCGGCAGCAGCCGCTCGATCGTGCAGGCGAGATCCCCTTCCATGATCTGCATGTGGAAGATGTCGTACTGCACGTAGGCGTTGTCCGCGCCCGCCGCATCGAGCACCTCGAGCGCCTGGCGCGTGCCGGTGAGGAAAAACCCGGGCACGGTGCGCGGGTTGATCGGCTCCAACATCAAGTTGAGACCCGCGGCTTTGAGCTTCGCCGCCGCGTGGCGCACATTTTCCACCAGGGTGTCGAAATGCTTCGCATCGACCGGGGCGAGTCCCGCCAGGCAATTGAGCCGCAGGCAGCTGACAGTCTTCGCGTACTCAATCGCGCGCCCGACGCCTTCGCGGAACTCGTTCGCGCGTTCCGGCAGGCAAGCGATTCCGCGATCTCCCTTTGCCGGGTCACCTGCCGGGAGGTTGTGCAGCACGACCTCGACCCCGGCAGCCTTCGCACGCCGCGCAATCTCGTGCCGGTCCCACTGATACGGAAACTGGTACTCGACGTAGCGAAACCCGGCGCGCGCGGCGGCTTCGAAGCGGTCGAGGAAATCGAGCTGCGGAAAAAGCGTCGAGAGGTTGGCGGCGAGTTTCGGCATGCGGCAAGGATATCGTGAAAAATTATTGCGAGATACGAAAGTCCGCTGCGGACCCGTTGCGCGCACGTGCGACAATCACCGCGAACGAAAAGGTCTTTTCTCCTCTTTGCGCCGCGTATTGCTCCTCGCCATCGCGTTCGCGTATGCCGAACCGGCATTCGCGGCGGAAGCCGCCTCCATCCCATGGTGGGTGTGGCCGATCACGCTGTTCGTCGTGAGCTTCGGCATCGGCATCGTCGGCGTGCTGGCCGGCGTCGGCGGCGGCGTGCTGTTCGTGCCGATCGTCGGCGGGTTCTTCCCCTTCCATCTGGACTTCGTTCGCGCCGCCGGCCTGTTGCTTGCGCTTTCCGGGGCGCTCTCTGCAGCGCCGGGGCTGCTGCGAAACGGCATGGCGAGCATGCGCCTCGCCATGCCGCTTGCGCTGATCGGATCGATCACTTCGATTGCGGGCGCGTCGCTCGGCCTGGCGCTGCCGACGGATGTCCTGCAGACCGCGCTCGGCGCGACAATTCTCGCGATCGCGCTGCTGATGTGGCGCGCCGGGAAATCGGAATTTCCGGAAGTGCGGGTGCAGGATCCGCTGAGCGCAGCCCTGCGCCTGAGCGGGGTATTCCACGACCCGGGATCAGGGCGCGATGTCGACTGGCGCGTGCACCGCATGCCGGCGAGTCTCGTCGCTTTCGCCGTCATAGGCTTGCTCGCGGGCATGTTCGGCCTGGGCGCCGGCTGGGCCAACGTGCCAGTGCTCAACCTTTTGATGGGCGCGCCGCTCAAGCTCGCGGTAGGGACCTCGGGGCTTGTGCTCTCCGTGGTCGACACCGCCGCCTCCTGGGTCTATATCAACCGGGGTGCGGTCCTCCCGATCCTGGTGGCCCCATCGATCGTAGGCGTAATGCTCGGGGCCAAGATCGGCGCTCGGCTGCTGCGGATCGCCCGCGCCGCGACGGTAAGAAGGGTCGTGATCGCTCTGCTGTTCGCCGCCGGGGTGCGAGCCCTGCTCAAAGGGCTCGGAATCTGGAACTGACGCCGGACATGCGCACTCCAGGCCATCGCATTCCGCCCGAGCAGTTCACGTACGCGCGCTGGCTCGACTGGGGCACGCGGGCCGGCCTTGTCGTGCTGATCGCGTCGTTTCTCGCCTACGCGCTGGGACTTGTCGCGCCGCATGTTCCGCTCGACGCGCTGGCGCGCATCTGGTCGCTGCCCGTGGATCAGTACCGTGAGGCGGCAGGCGCACCTTCCGGCTGGGGGTGGCTCGACCTTGCCTCGCGCGGCGACTACCTCAACTACTTCGGCATCGTGTTTCTCGGTCTCGTCACAGCGCTGTGCTATCTGCGCGTTCTTCCGATCCTGCTCGCTCGCGGCGAGCGGGTCTATGCCCTCATCGTCGCCGTGGAAATCGCGGTGCTGGCCGCGGCTGCCGCCGGAGTCGGCGGCGCACTCCACTGAGCGCTGTGCTAGACTTTTTTCGCTGGCCGGACAACAACCTGAGGAGGAACCCCATGGCTGCGATATTGCAATCCCTTGGCCGCACCGTCATCGCGGGGATCGTGGTGCTCATCGTGATCGTCATCGTGGCGGGCGCGGGCACCGGGCAGATGATCAGCTTCGACATGAACTGGTCGAGATTCTTCATGCGCTGGCTGCACGTGCTCTCCGGCGTGATGTGGATCGGTCTGCTGTGGTATTTCAACTTCGTGCAGATCCCGTCGATGCCGAAGATCCCGGACGAGCAGAAACCCGCCATCGGCAAGGTCATCGCGCCGGAGGCGCTGTTCTGGTTCCGCTGGGCGGCGCTCGCCACCATGGTCACCGGCCTGCTGCTGGCGTGGATGAACGGGTACATCGTCCAGGCGCTCTCGCTGCATCAGGGCCAGCACGCCATCGGCATCGGCATGTGGCTGGGGCTGGTGATGGCGTTCAATGTCTGGTACATCATCTGGCCGAACCAGCAGAAAGCGCTGGGGATGGTGCAGGTCACGCCAGAGGAAAAGACCGCTGCCGCGCGCAAGGCGATGCTCACCTCGCGCTTCAACACGATGCTCTCCATCCCGATGCTCTTCTGCATGGTGGCGCAGCAGAACGGTGGCCTCTGAGCCATCGGCTCGCTTCGGGAAACGCGGCTTCGGCCGCGTTTCTTTTTTTGGCAGCGCTCGGTGCTACGGTTCCAGCGGCTCAGTGCCATGACACCTCGGCGCGCGATTGCCGCCGCGCTCGCAGCAGCCTTGCTGTTCGGCGCCAGCACGCCGGCGGCAAAGACGCTTGCGGGCGAGATGTCCCCGATCCTGCTCGCCGGTCTGCTCTACGCCGGCAGCGGAATCGGCCTTTCCCTATGGATGGCGCTGACCGGACTGCCCCGCGCACCGCTCGCTCGGCGCACTGATCTACCCTGGCTTGCAGCGGCAGTGCTTGTGGGCGGCGTAATCGGACCGGTGTTGCTCATGTACGGCCTGTCCCGTACCGCGGCATCGACTTCCGCGCTGCTTCTCAATCTCGAAGGGGTCTTTACCGCGCTGCTGGCGTGGTTCGTGTTCAGGGAAAATTTCGACCGCCGGATCGCGCTCGGCATGGCGTTGATCGTCGCAGGAGGGATCATGCTCGCTGTGGGGCCGGACGCGCCTGGCGGCTTCGATCCGGGTGTGATCTTCATCGCAGGCGCCTGTCTTGCCTGGTCAATCGACAACAACTTCACGCGCAAGGTGTCGGCAGGCGACCCGGTCGCGATCGCGGCGATCAAAGGAATCGTCGCCGCGGCGGTGAATATTTCGATCGCCGTCGTGGCGGGCGCAGCCTGGCCCTCGACGCGCCAGATCCTTGGCGCGGGGCTGATCGGTTTCCTCGGCTACGGAGTGAGCCTCGCACTGTTCGTCGTGGCGCTGCGCGAGCTTGGCGCGGCGCGCACCGGGGCGTACTTCTCGACGGCACCCTTCGTGGGCGTTGCGGTCGCGTTCGTTGCGCTGCACGAGGCGCCCGGAACGCTATTCTGGGCCGCAGCCGCGGTGATGGCCGCCGGCGTCTGGCTGCACGTCAGCGAACGCCACGAGCACGCGCACATCCACGAACCGCACGAGCACCTGCACAGCCACGTGCACGACGAGCATCACCGCCACGCACACGAGTTCGACCGGGACGGAAAGGAGCCGCACAGTCACGCCCACCGCCACGAGCGGCTGGCGCACAGCCACCCTCACTACCCGGATATCCATCACACCCACCGTCACTGACGGCGGGGCAGGAGCTTTGCGATTCCGCGCAGCCTGGCGCCTGGTTTGATGCCGCGCTCGGCAAACCAGCCGTGAGTCATTTCCAGCGCGTAGCGCGCCGGGCGCGCCGCGCAATGCGTTTCTTCGGTCCGCGGCCGCATGTCCGCGATATTGATGATCGCGCCGGAGTCGTCGAGAAACGCGACCGAAAGCGGGATCAGGGTGTTCTTCATCCACATGCAATGAATGCCCGCTTCCTCGAACACGAACACCATCCCGGCGTTCTGGCCAAGCTTCTCGCGGTGCATGAGTCCCTGCATGCGCGTGGCGAACGTGTCTGCAAGCTCGGCACGGATGAGGTGCATTCCAGCGGCGAGCTCGACCACCGGCAACTCGGCACGCGCCGCCAGTGCAAAAACCACTGCAAGTACCGAAAGGGCGATCCGCATCGCAGAAAAAGAAAAGGCGGGGAACGCGCCCCGCCTTTCCAAGTCCGGCAGACGAAGATTACTTCTTGTCGCCCTTCTTCTCGTCTTTCTTCATCTCGTCCTTCTTCATTTCGTCCTTCTTCATCGCGCCTTTCTTTTCCTTCTTGCCTTTCGTGGCGCCCTTCTTCTCGCCCTTGGCTTCCTTCTTCTCCATCTTCGCCTTATCGTCCTTCTTCATCTCGCCCTTCTTCATCTCGTCCTTCTTCATGTCGCCCTTCGCGGCGCCGGTGTGCGAGGCGGCGATCGCACTCACGCTGACTGCGGTGAACATCGCGGCGACAATCATGGACAGCAACTTGCTCATCTCGTTCTCCTCATTAAGGTCTATGAAAACGGGGTGAAGCAACGAATCGGCCGCCACGCCCCCGTGCAACGTAGAAACGCACGGGGCAGGCGGACGTTGACCGGCACTGCCGGTTCCACTGCGTTAGCCCCTCCCTGTGCGCTATCCCACGCAAGTCATTGTATAAAAAAGATGTTTTTCCCATAAGCCGTGATAGGCTGCTGTTTTTTCAGGATTGTCATAGTTGAATCGGACCGCTTTCTGCCTCCTCCTGGCGGTCGCGACGTCGGCGGCGGGGGCTCCGTACATTCCGAGCGACGATTCACTGGTCCTCGAGCGGCTGCCCGTTCGCGCCTCCGACCCGGTCGCCGCCGAGCTCCGGCGGCTACGGGCCGAGGCCGCAGCCGCGCCGTCAGACCCGGCGCCGGCGGTTCGGCTTGCGCGCCGCTACTTCGAACTTGCAATGGCCCAGGGCGATCCGCGGTACGTGGGATACGCCGATGCCGCGCTTCGCCCGTGGCACGCCTCGGCTCGCGAGCACGCCGGGATCCTGACCATGCGCGGGCTGCTGAAGCAGTACCGGCATGATTTTGCCGGCGCGCTCGACGACCTCGCCGCAGCCGCAATACGCGACCCGCAGGACCCCGAGCCGCACGCCTGGCGCGCCGCGGTCTACATGGTCCGCGCCGACTATCCGGCTGCGCGCCGCGAGTGCGCGGTGCTGCACGAACTTTCAGACGAGCTTCACGCCGCAGGGTGCACGGCGTACGTGGATGCGACGGTCGGGAAAACGCGCGCCGCCTACGAGCAGCTCGGCGCGGCGTTGGCGCGGCACGCGCGGGCTTCGGTCGGATTGCGCCTGTGGACTCACACGCGTCTTGCGGAAATGGCCTGGCGGCTGGGCGATGGACATGCCGCCGAACGTCATTTCCGCGATGCCCTCGGTCTCGACGTCACCGACAACTTTCTGCTCGCCGCTTACGCGGATTTCCTGCTCGAGCACGGTCGCACCGCCGACGTGGTTGCGCTGCTCAAGGACTGGGCTCGCTCGGACACGCTGCTGCTGAGGCTCGCGCTGGCTGAGCGCGCCCTCAAGCTTTCGTCCGCGGAGCAGCACGTGCGCACGCTTGCAGAGCGCTTTGCGGATGCAGCGCGGCGTGGCGAGCGTTTGCACCTGCAGGAAGAGGCGCGCTTTCTGCTCGATCTGCAAGGCGACGCGCGCGGCGCGCTGGCGGCGGCGGCGGAGAACTGGAAGGCGCAGCGCGAGCCCCGCGATGCCGCGGTGCTCCTCGAGGCCGCGCTCGCGGCACGCGATCCGCGATCGGCGGCACCGGCGCTCGACTGGTGGCAATCGAGCGGTTTTGAAAGCCCGAGGCTGCGGCGCATCGCCGACCAACTGAAAACGCTCGCACCATGAGAACTGCGCTCGCGCTGCTGCTGGCGCTCGCCGCGTTTCACACTCACGCGCACAAGCCGAGCGACAGCTATCTGACGATTCGCGCCGACGGCGCGACGCTCAGCGGCCAGTGGGACATCGCCCTGCGCGATCTCGAGCATGCCATCGGTCTGGACGCGGACGGCGACGGCGCCATCACCTGGGGGGAGCTGCGCGCGCGGCACTCCGATATCGCCGCCTACGCCTTCGGGCGGTTGCAGCTTCGCGCCGACCGGCGTCAGTGCCGTCTTGTGGCGACCGATCAGCTCGTCGACGAGCACAGCGACGGCGCGTACGCGGTGCTGCGTTTTACCGCCCAGTGCGGCGAGGAACCCTACCGCGAGATCAAAGCCGAATACTCGCTGTTTTTCGATCTCGACCCCACGCACCGCGGACTGCTGCGCGTGGAGCATCCGGCCGGCGCGGTCGCCGGCGTGCTCGGCCCGGAGCGCCCGCGACTCGCGGTTCCAGTCACCGGCGTCTCGCGCCTGTCGCAGTTCCTTGACTACGGGCGCGAGGGAATCTGGCACATCTGGATCGGATTCGACCATGTGCTGTTCCTGATCTCGCTGCTCCTGCCGGCGGCGCTCTCCGCCACCGGCCACGGCTGGAAAGCGGCGGAGCGCTTCGCTCCCGTGTTCTGGGAAGTGTTCAAGGTCGTCACGGCATTCACGATCGCGCATTCTTTCACGCTCTCTCTCGCGGCGCTGGCGGTGATCCAGTTGCCCTCCAGGCTGGTCGAATCGGCGATCGCGCTCTCCGTCATGCTGGCGGCGCTCAACAATCTGCGCCCGCTCGTTCTCGGCCGCCGCTGGGTCGTGGCGTTCGCGTTCGGCCTGGTCCACGGGTTCGGCTTTGCGAGCGTGCTGACGGACCTCGGTTTGCCGCAGGGCACGCTGCTCGTCGCCCTCGTGGGCTTCAATCTCGGCGTCGAGGCAGGCCAGCTTGCAATCGTGTCGCTGTTCCTGCCCTTCGCGTTCGGAATGCGACGCACCTGGGTCTACAAGCGAATGATCTTCGCCGGAGGATCGGCGGTGATCGCCATGATCGCCAGCGTCTGGCTGATCGAAAGATTGTTTGACGTGCGTCTGTTTCCAGCCTGAGCGCGGTCGCGGCCCGGTGCGGCGCGTCTTATATAATCTGCCGTTCCCCGATCGACCGTCTTACTGCGCAGGAGTTTCCCCATGGCGTTCAAGCACATCAAAGTCCCGAGCGGCGGCACGAAGATCACCGTCAACAAGGACTTTTCCCTGAACGTGCCCGACCGGCCGATCGTTCCGGTCATGGAGGGCGACGGAACGGGCGTGGACATCACCCCGGTGATGATGAAGGTGGTCGACGCCGCGGTGAAAAAGGCCTACGGCGGCAACAAGGCGATCGTGTGGATGGAGATCTTCGCGGGGGAGAAGTCCTGCAAGGTGTATGGCGAAAACGTCTGGCTTCCGGAGGAAACGCTCGAGGCCGCGCGCGAATACGTGGTATCGATCAAGGGACCCCTGACCACGCCCGTGGGCGGCGGCATCCGCTCGATCAACGTCGCGCTGCGCCAGGAGCTCGATCTCTACGTGTGCCTCAGGCCGGTGCGCTACTTCAAGGGCGTTCCGAGCCCGCTCAAGGAGCCCGAGAAGACCGACATGGTGATCTTCCGCGAGAACACGGAGGACATCTACGCTGGCATCGAATGGGCCGCCAGGACGCCCGAGGCGCAGAAGATCATCAAGTTCCTGATCGACGAGATGAAGGTCAGGAAGATCCGCTTCCCGGAGACCTCCGCCATCGGCATCAAGCCGGTGTCAATCCAGGGCAGCGAGCGGCTGATCCGCAAGGCCTTCCAATACGCGATCGACAACAACCGCAAGTCGGTGACGCTGGTGCACAAGGGCAACATCCAGAAGTTCACCGAGGGCGGGTTCCGCGACTGGGGCTACGCGCTGGCGCAAAGGGAGTTCGGCGCCAAGCCGATCGACGGCGGTCCGTGGTGCAGCTACAAGAACCCGAAGTCGGGGCAGGAGATCGTCGTCAAGGACGTCATCACCGACGCGTTCCTGCAGCAGATCCTGCTGCGGCCGGCCGAATACGACGTGATCGCGACGCTCAACCTGAACGGCGACTACATCTCCGACGCACTGGCGGCGCAGGTGGGCGGCATCGGCATCGCGCCCGGCGCCAACATGAGCGACACGGTGGCGACGTTCGAGGCCACCCACGGCACTGCGCCGAAGTACGCCGGCAAAGATTACGTCAACCCGGGCTCCGAGATCCTGTCGGCGGAAATGATGCTGCGCCACATGGGCTGGATCGACGCCGCGGACGTGATCATCCGCTCGATGGAACGGGCGATTACGGACAAGGTCGTGACCTACGACTTCGCGCGCCTGATGCCGAGCGCGAAGCAGGTCTCCTGCTCCGGCTTCGGCCAGGCGATGATTGAAAGGATGTAGGGCGGCGGGAGGGGTACCGCGCCTTTGCGCTGCGGCGCCCGCAAACAAAAACGCCGCCCCGGGGCGGCGTTTGCTTAAGGCGGGCGCGGCTCAAGCTTTCTGGATGTTCGACGCCTGCTTGCCCTTGGGGCCCTGCACCACGTCGAAGCTGACCTTCTGGCCTTCCTTCAGAGTCTTGAAGCCCTGCATGTTGATTGCCGAGAAATGAGCAAACAGGTCCTCGCTGCCGTCGTCCGGCGTGATGAACCCGTAGCCTTTCGCATCATTAAACCACTTCACGGTGCCTGTAGCCATTGCTGCATCCTTCTGTTGGGTGGAAATTCCGGGCGGCCGCCCGGGCCATGCTTGAAACTCACGACCCCGCCGCCCTTGCCAATGGCGTTACAGACAGCCTGAATCCAAACACAGGGCGGCTTTTACGCGCCTTCGCCGGCTCCGTCAAGTGGCCGCCCGCACCGTCATCGCCGTGAGCAGCGGCGCGTTTCGCCCTGTTGAGCGCGTTGCGCTCCGCCCCTCCATTGGCTACGATAGCCTGCAAGCAGGTGAAATCGGCTCGTCGGATCACTGACTACAACGGAGCGCGAGGAGCGACCAGGAGCGGGGCAAGTACGCGGCATGTCCATGCAGCACAGGGACGACACGGTACTCGAGGCTCGCAAGGCGAAGCTCAAGCCTCCGCCGATGTTCAAGGTCATGCTGTTGAACGACGACTACACGCCGATGGAGTTCGTCGTGTTGGTGCTGCAGAAGTTTTTCGCCATGACGCGGGAGCGCGCCACCCAGGTCATGCTGAAGGTGCATCGCGATGGCATCGGGGTCTGCGGCGTGTATCCGAAGGATGTCGCCGCGACCAAGGTGCAGCTGGTAGCGGCTTACTCGCGCAGGCACCAGCACCCGCTGCAGTGCGTGATGGAGGAAACATAGCATGATTGCGCAAGAGCTCGAAGTCAGCCTGCACATGGCCTTCGTGGAGGCGCGGCAGAAGCGCCACGAGTTCATCACCGTCGAGCACCTGCTGCTCGCGCTTCTCGACAACCCCACTGCGGCCGAGGTGCTGCGCGCCTGCGGCGCCAACATGGATGAGCTGCGCAAGCAGCTCGCCCAGCACATCGCCGAGCAGACCCCCCGCATCGCCCAGGACCGGGAGGTCGATACGCAGCCCACGCTCGGTTTCCAGCGGGTCATCCAGCGCGCGATCCTGCACGTCCAGTCCTCCGGCAAGAAGGAGGTCACGGGCGCGAACGTCCTGGTGGCGATCTTCGGAGAGAAGGATTCGCACGCGGTGTATTTCCTGCAGCAGCAGGGCATCACGCGGCTCGACGTCGTCAACTACATCTCGCACGGCATCACCAAGACGCCGCAGCCGCACCAGGGAAAGAACGAGCAGGAGAGCGAGCAGGAAAGCGATGCCCAGACCGCCAACAGCCCGCTCGACAACTACACGCAGAACCTGAACTCGCTCGCGCTCGCGGGCAAGATCGATCCGCTCATCGGCCGCGAGAAGGAGCTTGAGCGGGTGGTGCAGACGCTGTGCCGCCGCAGGAAAAACAACCCGCTGCTGGTCGGCGAGGCGGGCGTCGGCAAGACCGCGATCGCGGAGGGGCTCGCGCGCCGCATCGTGGAATGCAACGTTCCGGATCTGCTCGCCAAGTGCACGGTGTACGCACTCGACATGGGCGCGCTGCTGGCGGGGACCAAGTACCGCGGTGATTTCGAGCAGCGCCTGAAGGCGGTGCTGAAGCAGCTCGTGGACAATCCGAACGCGATCCTGTTCATCGACGAAATACACACGATGATCGGAGCCGGGGCCGCGTCCGGCGGCACGCTGGATGCCTCCAACCTGCTCAAGCCGGCGCTTCAGGGCGGCCAGCTCAAGTGCCTCGGCGCGACCACCTACAACGAGTACCGGGGCGTGTTCGAGAAGGACCACGCCCTTTCGCGCCGCTTCCAGAAAATCGACGTGGTGGAGCCTTCGGTCGAGGAAACGGTCGAGATCCTCAAGGGTCTCAAGACCCGCTACGAGGCGCACCACAGCGTGAAATACACGGCCAACGCCCTCGCTACCGCCGCGGAGCTGTCGGCGAAATACATCAACGACCGGCATCTGCCCGACAAGGCGATCGACGTCATCGACGAGGCGGGCGCCGCGCAGCGGATCGCGCCCAAGGGCAAGCAGAAGCGCGTGATCGGCAAGTCCGAGATCGAGGAGATCATCGCCAAGATCGCGCGGATCCCGCCGCGCAGCGTGTCCACCGACGACCGCAGCGCGCTCGCCAATCTCGATCGCGATCTGAAGTCGGTCGTGTTCGGCCAGGACAAGGCGATCGAGGCGCTTGCGGCCGCGATCAAGATGGCGCGCAGCGGACTCGGCGATCCGCAGAAGCCGATCGGCAATTTCCTGTTCAGCGGGCCCACCGGCGTGGGTAAGACGGAGTTGAGCAAGGAATTAGCTC
>CAZYVT010000042.1:0-27558 GCA_964651335.1 uncultured Enterobacteriaceae bacterium
CATCCTCAACGGCGCGAAACCGGGCGACCTTCCGATCGAGCAACCGACGAAATTCGCTCTGATCGTGAACCTCAAGGTCGCACGCGCGCTCGGCGTCACGATTCCCCAGTCGTTACTGTTCCGCGCCGACCGGGTGATCGAATGACGGCTGTTGGCCGGTAAGCGATCATCGGCCAAGGGGCGGAACTCGACCTAATCCAGACGTTCAGGCGTAGACTTTCCGGCAAGTTTGTTCGGGGGCAATGACCCAAGTCCGACGCAGACAGTTCCTGATCGCTGCCGCGAAAGCCCTCGGCCTTGCCATCCCGCAGTCGGTGCTGGTGCAGGCGACGGAGTCGATTCAGTGAGGCGCCACGGCCGACGCCGATTTCTGCAAGCCAGCCTGGCTTTTGCCGGTCTGGGCCTGCTGGCGGGCTGCGGAGACAGCCCCCTGCCGGGCCAGCAAGCGAAGATTCCCCGGATTGGCTTTCTGGCGGTGGGCACACGCGAGGGCCGGGCTCCGCTCATCGAAGGATTCCGACAAGGACTACGCGAGCTTGGCTACGTCGAGGACAAGAACATTGTCATCGAGTACCGATTCTCGGAGGGCAAGGACGAGCGGCTGCCTGGCCTCGCGCAAGAGCTGATTGCTCTCAAGGTGAAGCTGATCGTCGCGTCCGGCACTCCGGCCAGTTTCGCGGCCGCGAAGGCGACCAGTACGGTGCCGATCGTCATGGGCGGGATCGCCGCCAATCCCGTGGAGACGGGTCTCGTCGCCAGCCTGGCGCGGCCAGGCGGGAACGTCACAGGCATGACTGTCATTTCTGCGCAGCTCGGTGGGAAGCGGCTGGAGCTGTTCAAGGCAATGCTGCCCGGCCTGTCACGCGTGGCCGTCTTCTGGAACCCAACCAATCCAACGTATGGCCAGGTCATGGAGGAACTCGAGGCAGGTGCGCGTGCGCTCGGGCTTCAGCTCCAGCGGCTGGAGGTACGGGTCCCCGATGACTTCGAAGGCGCATTCACGGCCGCGACCAGGGAGCAGGCCGGTGCGCTGATCGTTCCGGGCGACCCGCTGACGACGAACCGCCCCAAAGTGGTTGCGGACCTGGCGGCGAAGAGTCGGCTTCCAGCCATGATGGAGTTCAGGGAATTTGTCGAGGCCGGGGGCCTGATGTCTTACGGGGCGAACCTCGTCGACTCGTACCGTCGCGCGGCGACCTACGTGGACAAGATCCTGAAGGGTGCCAAACCGGCCGACCTGCCAATGCAACAGCCCATGAAGCTGGATCTGTTCGTGAACCTGAAGACCGCCGAGGCGCTCGGCATGACGATCCCGCAGTCCATCCTGATGCGCGCGGATAAGGTGATCGAATGAATGGCTGCGATTTGCGAACGATGCCGTAGTCTGCGAATGGCCGGTCTGGGCCGCTTGCGGAAATTCAAATTCGCGTCGGGAGAGTTCTACCCCGCCTGCAGCTTCAGCGCCGCCGCGACAATCGGCTTGGCCCACTCGGGTGTTCGCCTCAAGTTCGCGGGCCCAATAATTTTTGCGCGGTCCATGTGCAACACCAGCATTGGAACAGGGGGCTGTCCTTTGGCAGGGTCGGCCTCCGCGCTGTTGTCGTACACCCGCAGCGCCGCGAGCGTCGGCAGCAGGCGGATGAGATTCAATCGGCTGTGATCGTAGCGGCGCCGGATGTCGGCTTCCGGAATGTCGTGGCCTCCCTTGCGAACCCGGGCGCGCACGCGCTCGATGTGGAGCTCCACACTGGACAGGCCGACATACCAGACGTGGACTTCGATGCCCTGCGAAGCTGCCCCGGCGAGCAGCCTCGGGATGGTGTTGGCACCCAGTGTGGTTTCGAACGCGAAGTGGAGACGCTTCGCGATGGCCTGCTCCAGCAACCTTCTTCCCTGTTGCCACGCAACGCCGTTGGCATCGGTCTGGTTCAATCCGGGGTGGGCGGCGATGAGGGCGCGGGCGGCTTCGTCGGGGTTGTAGTAGTCGGCGCCGAATGCGCGGAAGGCCGCGCCGCCGATGCTGCTCTTGCCTGCGCCGTTGACGCCGGCGAGAGCGTAAATGCGCGGCGCTGCGGGCGAAGTCATCTCCTCCTGGCTGCCGCCTTGACCGCGGCGCGGCCGAGTCTCGCGGGCGAGGCGTCGAATGCGGCCGCCATGCCCCTTCTTGCCCTGGGCGACTGCATGCGCGCAAGCAGGCCGTCGAACTGCGCGCTCAGGTCGTCGAGAGCGGGAGAGCGCGATTTGACCAGCGATTCGAATTCGGCGTAGGAGAGCAGCACGGCCTTGGGCGCATCGTGCTTGGTGATCGCGACCGCCCCGCCGAGCGCGGCCTGCTCGAAAATCGCGCCGAACTCGTTCTTGAAGCGGCTCGCGGCGACGGTCGGGAGATCGACCAGTTCGCCCCGGCTGTTACGAAACGTCAGCGTGGACATGTGCGGACCTCCGGCGTTGCCGGGATTGTAGCTTATAAGGCCATTTTGGCCAATCTGGCCCAAAGCCCGCCTAAAACACGTTCGCCACCCTGACCTGGATCTCGCCCTCGACCACGCGCACCGGATAGGTCCTGAGGTCGCAGGGAATGGGCGGTCCCATCCCCTTGCCGGTCCTGACCGAGAAACGCCCGCCGTGCAGCGGGCACTCGACGATTTCGCCCTCGAGAGTGCCGTCGGTCAGCAGGCCTTGCGCATGGGTGCAAGTGCTGTCGGTGGCGAAAGTCTCGCCGCCGACTTCGTACAAGGCGATCTGGTAATCGCCGAACGCCACCGCGATCATCCCGCCGGCGCCGAGTTCTGCGCGCAGCGCGACCGTGACCCACTCCTCGCCCGGCGCTTGCGTCATGGCGGTCTGCCGACCCGCCGCCTATCGGGTTCGCCGAATCTTGCCGGTGCCGCCCAGCGAACGCGTGATCTCCTCGGCGGCCAGCCGCACGGCTTCCTTCATTCGCGGAACGGCGCGCTCGTCGAACCGCTGCCGGGGGCCGGTGAGCGTGACCGCGCCCGCCAGCGCGCCGCCCGCGGCGAACGCCGGGCATGAAATCCCGGCGACGTCGGGCCGATACAGCCCGAGCGAAACGGCGGCCACGTCCTTGCGCACCTCGTCGAAGCGCTTTCCCCTGGCGCCGGAAAACGCGAGCAGCAAGGTCGAAGTCGGACCCTTGTCCAGACGCAAGCGGTCGCCCTGGCGAAACAGCGCCTCGCGCACGTTCTGCGAGCACTCGACCCGGCAGAGGCACACCCGGTGCCCGCCTTCCAGCGTCCAGAAGGAGGAGCTTTCCTTCATTTCGCCCGTGAGCCGGTCGAGCACCGGGCGCACGTAGTCGATGACCGGAAAGGTCCGCTGGTAGGCGTTTCCCAGATGGAACACCGTGGCGCCGAGCGCGAAGCGACCCGACTCGAGACGCACCAGGTAGCCGTAGCGCTCGATCGAGACGAACATCCGCAGGATCGTGCTCTTGTACAAGCCGGTTTTCTCCGCCAGCTCCGAGAGCGACAGGCTCGGCTGCCCGCCGCAGAACGCATCCAGCAGCTCGAACGCCCGCTCGAGCGCATCGACACCGCGCTTTCTTCTCGTGTCCACGCGCTCAGCCGCTGCCAAGAAAATCAAGCACCAGGCGCTCGAACTCGCGCGCCCGCTCCACCTGCGCCCAGTGACCGCATTGCGCGAACACGTGCAGGCGCACGTCCTTGAGGCGCTTGAGCTGGGCGAGTCCGCCCTCGATCGGCGCGAACCGGTCCTCCAGGCCCCAGACGAGAAGCGTCCGGCACTCGACCTTGCCAAGCAGGTGCATGATGTCCTCGTTGGGCGGCGGATTCTTCGACCACAGCGCGACCGTTTCCGGGTCGTTGGCGGCGGCGAAGCGCTGCTCGAGCAAGGCGTCGGTCAGGAACGAGGAATCGTAGACCAGCGTCTCGATCAACCGGCGCAGCTTTTCGCGCGTCGGCCCGGCGCCCTTGTAGAACCCCTGGATCAGCTTCACTCCCTCGGTCGGGCGCGGCGTGAACACGGTCTGCGTGATTGCGCCATTGCCCATCGCGACCAGGCGGTCGATCCGGTCCGGGTGGTCCATGGCGAATTTGAACGCGGTCTGCGCGCCCATCGAGTTGCCGATCATGTGCGCCCTGGCGATGCCGAGCCGGTCGAGGAAATCCTTCAGCACCCTCGCGACGTAGGTCAGCCGGCCTTCCCGGATGATCACCTTCTCCGAGGCGCCGAACTGCGGCATGTCAAGCAGCAGCAGGCGGTATTTTGCGGAGAGCGCGGGAACGTTCTGGCTGAAGTTGCTCCAGCCGCTCGCTCCGGGGCCGCCGCCGTGCAGGCACACGACTGGGGAACCGGCGCCGATGTCGTTGTAGTGCAGGCGCACGCCGCCTGCTTGCAAATACGTGCTGCCGGGTCCGGCATCGCTCATGGTCGGGAACTCCTTCGCATCAATTTCGCCTAGGCTGCGCCCGCGACGTCGAGCGCCGCGCCGGATACAAAGCTCGCACCGGCGGAGGCGAGAAACACGATCGCATTCGCGATCTCGATCGCCTCCCCTGCCCGCCCCATGGAAGTACGCGACACGAGCGCCGCCTTGGCTTCCGGCGACAGGCCGTCGAACCACTCGCGCACCCGCGCTCCCGGCTCGGTCAGCACAAAGCCGGGGACTACCGCGTTCACCGTGATGTTCGACTGGGCCACCAGCTTGGCGAGCGTGACAGTGAGGCCGAGCAACCCGGCCTTCGCCGAAGCGTATGGAAGGACGGCGCCGGCGGTTCCAGCCGGCCGCCCCGCGCCGCGCGCGATGCCCGAGGAGACATTGACGATCCTGCCGTAGGTGCGCGCCTTCATGTGCGGGATCACCGCGCGGCAGCAGAGAAACGCCGATTTCAGGTTGAGGGCGATCACCTCGTCCCAGATCTCGTCACTCACCGACTCGATCTCGGTCGCCCGATTGCGGCCGCTGCCGCCGGCGTTGTTGACGAGGATGTCCACGGCGCCGCATTCCCGCAGCGTGGTCAAGACCATGTCGTTCACCGCGGCCGAGGACGTGACATCTGCAGCGAGATCCAGCACCGTGGCGCCGGATTTGCGTAGTCCCTCCGCCGCCTGCAGCAGCTTGTCGCCGTTGAGATCGACCATGACGAGCCTTGCGCCCGCAGCCGCCAGTCGTTCCGCGGTCGCGAGCCCGATTCCCTGCGCCGCGCCGGTGACGATCGCCGTCTGTCCGTCGAATCTCATGAGGGCGGAAACACGGCGAAGCACTTCGAGGAGTTGAACAGGTACGACTCTGCGAAATCCACGACCCGGGGCCGCAGCCCGAGCTCGGTCATCGCTCCGGCAAGGCAGATCCAGTTGAGCACTTCGTGCTGGCCCGAATCCTCGATGCGGCCGAGCGGCAGCTCGCCCCAGCGCGTGAAGCTGCCGTCCTGCAGATCACGCAGCAGTTGCCGGTCGGCGGCGACGTCGGGAAAGAGCCGGCCGTGCTTCGCGGTGAGCGTGGCGTGCGACCAGCTCGACGAGGCGATGAGCGCGACGCGCCAGGGGCTGCCGGCGAACAGGCGCGCCGTGGCGCGCCCGATCTCGAAGCAGCGCCGCGGGCTGGGCGATGGCGGCGAGACCTCGAGCGCGCTCTTCGCGCTGTCGATGTTGCGCCCGGCCCCGGAAAGGAGCTGGTTGCCGTAGCAGTTGACGTGAAACGGCAGCACCGGGTAATCGAACCCGCGGCGCTCGCGGTCCAGGTACACGATCGTGTTGTTGAACGAATGCGCGAGACCTGCCTCGCTGCGCGTCTCGGTGGCGTAGGCGACGTCGAAATCATGCGACAGCAGGTGGCGGCACAGCGCGCCCGCCGCTTCCCGGTGGCCGCGAACGCGAATCTCGGCTTCGGGCGGCAGCCCCCAGGCGCTTTCGTCGGTCTGGAAAGGCCTGCGGCCGCCGCCGAACGGACGGCAGCGCAGCTCGTCGAACAGGTACACGCAGAACGCAGGGACGCAATCGCGGCGGAAATTCTCGAACTGGTCGTCGCCCCAGATGAGCACCACGTCCGGCCCGAACGCATCAAGCTCGCGCCGTAACACGCGGAAGCTGTCGAGCAGGCGTTTCTCGTGCGCGCGCGCCGCGCCGACCCCGTCGTCGGAGCCCCATTCCGCGAGCATCTCCTGCGGCCATTTCGTCCGCTCTGCGTACAGATCGGGCGCGATGCGGCCGATCTCGACGCCGCGCTTGAGCATGCGGGGCCAGTTCGCGGAGGGAACGAGCAACCCGGGGTAATGGCTGAGTCCGATTCCCAGAATGGCGGACATGGCAGGTTATCGCGAAACCGAAAGCGGAACCTGATGCGAGAGCCGCACCTCGCGGCGCTCGCGCGATGACTGCAGGATCGCGAGGCACACTTCGGTGGTCGCCATGCCCCAGCGCGCATCGAGCAGGGTCGGCCGGTTGCCGGCGACGGCATCGTGCAGCTCGAGCAGTTCGGAGGCGCGGCCGCGGTGCGCCTCGACGCTCACTTCGCGCCGCCCCTGCGCACCGTAGAGGGTGATCCCGTCCGGGTGCTGGCGCAGCACGCCCCGCTCGCAGGTCACGATCGTGATGCCGAAGAACGGGTTGCGCCGGGGCGACGATTCGTCCCAGCCACCGCCCGGCCCGTAGCCGTAGGGGTTGCCCGCTCGCACCAGCGCATACTTCTCCGCTGCCGATACCGGGCCCGCCGGCCGGGTCCTGGGCAGGACCGAATCGGCATTGCGCATCTTCCTGCCCGACTCGCCAATGCCCCAGGTCAGCTCCGCGACGTCGAAATAACCGTAGCCGTCGAAGACCATCGTCGCCGCGGTCCCGTCGTCGAATTCGAGCATCGCCGTGTAATTGCCTTCGGCGTCCGGAAAATGCGGTTCCCAGCGTCCCGCGACCGCGCGCACGCTGCGCACCAGCCCCCCGCCCAGAAAGCGCACGATGTCGGTCTGGTGCGGGCCCTGGCGAAAGACCACCCCCGAACCCTGCGCGGTGTCCACCTCCGAATGAACGAGCGCGCGCAGCAGCCAGTCGTTCCAGTTCCAGGTCTGGATGTGGACCACGCGCCCGAGTTCGCCAGACGCAATGATCTCGCCCATTTTGCGGATCGGCGTGTCGTAAGCCTTCGAATGCCCCTGCACGAACTTGATGCCGTGGCGTTCGACCGCCTCGACCATCGCGGCGCATTGCTCGAGGTTCACGGCCATCGGCTTCTCGCAGATCACGTGCTTGCCGTTGCGCGCGGCGAGGATCGTGTGCTCGGCATGCAGCGCATTCGGCGACGCCACCCAGAGCGCATCCACATCGGGGCGTGCGCACAGCTCCTCGACGCTGTCGCACATCGCGACCGGGCGTCCGTAGCGCTCGCAGAAGAAGGCCATGTTCTCGCGCCTGACGTCGGCGAGCGCGGTGAGCGCGATCCGGTCGGAGAGCTGCGCGAGGTGCGGCAGCACCTGCAGCGCTGCGATTCCCGTCCCCGCGATGCCGAGCCTGAGCTGCGTCACGGGGCCTTCTGCAGTTCCGCGATGCGCTTCAATCCGGCCACCGGGCTGGTGATGTTCGGGAACTCGATCATGCGGTTGCGCTCGGGGTCGCGGACGACCGCGACCGTTGGCTCCTCGCCCTTCTCCACGCGCTCGATCTGCTCGAGCAGCATCTTGCGGAACAGCACGATGCCGCGGTCGGACACACCGAGGTTCTCGTTGGTGCGGTCGTAGATCGCGCCCTGGGTTTCCTGCGCCATCTGATCCTGGCTGAAGAAGGTCTTGAGGTCGTACTCGCCGTCTGAGGTTTTCATGTCGGGAATGTAGACGTACGGGATGGTTGCGTCCTCGGGCGTGCGCGCGCTGCCGTCCGGCACCGGCGTGAAGGCGACGAACACGATGCGCGTGCTGGTGTCGTCGATCGGCACGCGCCAGTGGATCACCTCCAAAGGCCCGTTCGGGATGCGCAGGATGTTCGGGAAGATGAGCGGCGGCCGGATTTCCGTTTCCGGGACGTCGCCTCCGTACACGATCACCTTGTCGATGCCCCACTCGCAGGTTGAGAACTCGAGCTTCTCGATCGGCCGCCGGTAGTAGGGCGCGAACGGGTGCTTGATCCCCAACGCAGCGTCCATCACCCCGTGCAGGAAAAACGTGTGCGTCGAGTCCGCGGTGTTCTCCTGGATCTGCAGCCAGTTGCAGTAGTGGGTCGGAAAGACCTTGATCTCGCGCTTGCCATCCTGGCGCACCAGCACGTCCCAGCGCGGCAGCAGCGGCGCGCGCTCCGGGTCGGGCCCCAGGTACGCGAACAGCAGCCCGCCGAGCGCCTGCACCGGGTAGGACCTGAGCCGGATCTCGTCCTTGAAGCGGCTGCCCTTGGGCTCGAAGGGCTGCTCGATGCAGCGGCCCCCGGTGTCGTACATCCAGCCGTGGTAGCAGCAGCGAATGCCGCATTCCTCGATGTAGCCGTAGTACAGCGAGGTGCCGCGGTGCTTGCAGTGCTCCTCCACGCACGCGATGCGGCCCTGGCCGTCGCGGAACACGAGCAGGTCCTCGCCCATGATGCGCACGCGCTTTTTCGGTCTTTCCGCCGTGATCTCCGCGGCCGGACAGAGCGGCTGCCAGTAGCGCCGCAGCAGCGCGCCGCCGGGTGTTGCGGGACCGACCCGTGCGAGGCGTTCGTTCTGTGCCGAAGTAATCATCGTTCAGTCTCCTTCCAGCAGGAACTGCGTCATTTCATGCCCATCAGGGCGGGCAGCCACATCGTCAGCCCGGGCGCCACGACGAGGATCGCAAGCAGGATCAGCTCCGCGGCGAGGAACGGCATGATTCCCGAATAAATCGCCTTCATCGGGACACCACCGGCCATGTTGTACACCACGAAGACGTTCAGCCCGATCGGCGGCGCGATCATTCCGATCTCGATCACGATGACATTGATGATTCCCCACCACACCGGGTGGTACCCGAACCCGACCACCATCGGCAGGACGAACGGCAGCGTGATCAGCATCACCGAGACTTCCTCGAAGATGGCGCCGAGCACGATATAGAGCGCGAGCAGCACGGCGATCACGATCAGCGGCGGCGCGTGCAGCTGCTCGATCGCCGCCACCGTCACCTCGGGCAACCGGGAGGCAGTGACGAAATACGACAGCACATTGGCGCCGATCAGCATCATGTAGATCATCCCGGTGGTCGACGCGGTATCGACCAGGGTGCGATACAAGGTGCGCCGGGTAAGCCGCTTGCGGGCCGCGGCGCATACGAACGCGAGCACCGCCCCGATCGCCGCCGCCTCGTTCACGGTGAAGATCCCGGTATAGATCCCGATGCCGATCGCTACGGCAAGGGACACGACCGCCCAAGCCTGGTACACGGCAGCGATGCACTCCGCCCGGCTCGCGGTCGGACCTGCCGGTCCGGCACCGGGATCGACCCGCACGACGATCGCGGCCGCCGCCAGCAGGAGGATGACTGCGATCACGCTCGGCACGATCGCGGCAACGTACAGTGAGATCACGAACTGCTCGGTCAGGACAGAATACAGCACCATGATGATCGAGGGCGGAACCAGGATCCCCAGCGTGCCGCCCGCCGCGATGCACCCCGTCGCAAGCGTGACGCGGTAGCCGCGCTTGCGCATCTCGGGCAGTGCGACGCTGGTCATCGCGGCCGCCGTCGCGACCGACGAGCCGCACACCGCGCCGAACCCGGCGCAGCCAAGGATGGTCGAGTAGGCGAGCCCGCCGCGCCAGTGCCCGCACAGGGCCTGCGCCAGCCGGTAGACGTCGGCCGACATCCCCGCCACGGAGGCGAAACTTCCCATCAGCAGGAACAGCGGGATGGCGGCGAGATCCAGATTGCCGAGCGCGGATGCCGCTTCGGTGCCGAAGAGCGTAACGGCGGGCCCGAAGCCGGAGATGATCCCGAACGCGACGAAACCCGCGATGCCCATCGCCGCGCCGATCGGCACGTGCAGCGCGATCAGCACGAACATGCCGATGAATCCGAGAATCCCGATCGTCAGCGGGTCGCTCACGACTGGTTCGCGCCATCCGTGACCTCCGGATCGCCCTCGCGCGCCCCGGGGGCGCCCGTGACCGCACGCACGACATCGGCGACGAAGGCGATCGCCTGTGCCGGAATGCAGAGCAGGACCACTCCGGTCGCGACGGACCAGTAGGGCGTGACCGCGATGCGAAGATGCCAGGTGGTCCGTCCCGACTCGGCGAGGCCGGACGTGTGCACGACGAGCTGCCATCCGATCAGCGCGACGAACGCGAGCAGCGCCCCCGAGCCGAGGGCGTCCAGCCAGCGCGCTGCGCCCGCGCCCGCGGCCTCGCCGAGGAACCGGATCGAGATGTTCTGCCGCTGCGCGACCACCAGCGGCAGGCACGATGCGATCACGATGGCGATGGCGAGCCCGTTGATGTCGTTGAGCCCCTTGATCGGCGCGTTGGCCCCCCAGCGCAACAGCACGTCGAGCATCGTCATACCGGACACGGCGAGCAGCCCTACGAAGCCGACGACCGCGATCGCGCGCGTCCAGCGGATGATCCGGCTTTCGAGCCGGAAAACGAGACTCATGTCGGCGGTGTCCGTGCGCGCGCGGCGCTCAATTCCCTTTCCGGATCTCGTCGAGGATCGAAACCAGGGCCTCGAAGCGCTTGCGTCCTTCCGGGTTCTCCTGGATCCAGCGGTCGCTGATCGGCTGCAGCCGGCGCTTGATCGCCTCGCGCTCGGCCGCGGAGGGAAATACGAAGCTGTGCTCCTTCTGCGGTTTTGTCTTCTCGAGGTTCTCGCGGTAACGCTTGTCGAATTCGACGCCGTGCAGCCGCGACAGCGCGGCGCCGCTGTGCTTGTCGATGACGTCCTTCGCCCCCGGAGGCAGCGCGTTGTACGCTTCCGCGTTCATGAAGATTCCCGCCGCAGCGGTGCCGATCGGGACTTCGAAGTGATACCTGGCGGCATCCGCGATGCGGAAGGCGATCATGCCGTTCCAGTCGGACAGGACACCCTGGACGACGCCGCGGCTCAGAGCTTCCGCCGCGCCGGACACGGGGATCCCGCTCACCGCGGTGCCACCCAGCAGCTCGATCGCCGCGCTCTGATAGGGACCTGCGGAACGGATCTTCTGGCCCTTGAGATCCTCGATCCGGGCGAGCTTGAAGCTGGTGTGCAGCGACTGTGGCGGAATCGCGAACGCCCCCAGGAACTTCGCCTTGTCGTAGCCGCGCAGCAATCCGCGCTCCACCATGCGCCAGTGGGCGAGCGAGCCCTCGAGCGAATTCTCGATCACGAACGGCAGCTCGAAAATCGTCGAATCCGGGAAATCGCCCGGCGTGTATCCCATCACCACGTAGGCGATGTCGGCGACCCGGTCGCGCATCAGCTTGAACTGCTGCACCGGATCGCGCCCCAGCGTGCCGCCGGCGAACAATCTGACGTTCACGCTGCCCTTGAGGGCCTCGTTGACATCCCTGACCCAGGGCCCGAGGACGTCCTGGTTCAGCGCCCCCGGCGGCGGCGGAAAGCTGGCGAATTTCAGCTCGACCGCCTGCGGCGAGCAGACCACGGGACACAGCAACGCAGCGCCGAGCGCAACGGCGCACAACCGGTTTTTCATCGCCTCCTCCAGTATTCTGCAGGACAGAATTCGTTTTCGGCCACGGTAATAGGGCCCGCAGGCGAAGTCAAGCCAGCGCGCCGCGCTTGCTACAATCGTCCGCGCATGGATGCCGCCCCCGCAGAAGAGATCGCCGCGCGCCTCGATCGAGCCTGGCGCACGCGCGTCCCGATCGCGCCGCTCAGCGAGAGCGACGGCCTTGCGAGCGTCGAGACGGCCTACGCCATCCAGGCGCACTGGACCCGGATGCGCCTCGCGCGCGGAGAGAAGATCGCCGGGCGCAAGATCGGCCTGACGAGCGAGGCCATCCGCCGGCAGCTCGGAGTAAACGAGCCGGATTACGGGACGCTGTGGAAATCCAGCTTCTATCCGGCCGCAGGCGGCCGCGTGGAGATCCCGGCGCGCGACTTCATGCAGCCGCGCCTCGAGGGCGAGATCGCGTTCCTGATCGGCAGGCCGCTGCGCGGGCCGAATATCAGCGCGCAGGACGTGCTTGCGGCGACCGAGGCCTGCGCGCTCGGGGTCGAAATTGTCGCCAGCCGCATCGCCGATTGGCGGATCAAGCTCGCCGACACGATCGCGGACAACGCTTCGTACGGAGGCTTCACGCTCGGGCCCTGGGACAAGCGCATGCGCGAGTCCGATCTCGCCGCCCTCGCGATGACGATCCGCCACAACGGCGCCGTGGCGGCCGAGGGCGTGGGCGCGGCGGCGCTCGGCCACCCGGCCGCCTCCACGGCCTGGCTCGCCAACACGCTGCTCAAGTTCGGTGTATCGCTCGAGCCGGGCGACATCGTGATTTCCGGCGGCATCACGAAAATGCTGCCGGTGACGGCCGGCGACCGGTTCGAGTTCTCGCTCACCGGGCAGCCCTCGCTGACGGTTTCGTTCAGCTAGCACCGCGCGAGCATGACGACGTTCGATCCGGCACTCGTCCAGCGCGGCGCGCGCCTGAAGCGCTCGCCCTACTTCGAAGCCACGCAGCGCGCCGGGTGCCGCGGCTACACGGTGTACAACCACACGCTCCTGCCGATCGGCTACGACGATCCGCAAGCGGAATACCGCAAGCTGCTCGAAGACGTGACGCTGTGGGACGTCGCGGTCGAGCGCAACGTGGAGATCTCGGGACCCGACGGCGCGCGTTTCGCCGAGCTGCTCACGCCGCGCGACCTGTCGAAGTGCCGGGTCGGCGAAGGGCGCTATGTCGTGCTCACCGACGAGGCGGGCGGAATCGTCAACGACCCGGTGCTGCTGCGGCTGGCGGAAGACCGCTTCTGGCTGGCCTGCGCCGACAGCGACGTGCTGCTCTGGGCGAAAGGCATCGCGCGCGGCAGCGGCCTGCGCGTGAACTTGCGCGAGCTGGACGTCGCGCCGCTCCAGTTGCAGGGCCCGAAGTCGCGGCCGCTTGCGCAAGCGCTCTTCGGCGAGCAGGTGCTGCGGCTCGGCTATTACTGCTTTCTCGAGACGCGGCTCGACGACATCCCGCTCCTCGTGACGCGCACCGGCTGGAGCGGCGAGCTCGGCTACGAGCTCTACCTTCTCGACCCGGCGCGCGGCGACGCTCTCTGGGAGCGCGTGATGGCCGCGGGCCGGCCCTATGGCATCGCCCCCACCGGTCCCTCCGACATCCGGCGCATCGAAGCGGGCATCCTCAACTACGGCATCGACATGACGCTCGAGAACAATCCCTACGAGGTCGGGCTGGGGCGGTTGATCGACTTTGCCAAGCCGTTCGATTTCGTGGGCAGAGAGGCCCTGCAACGCATCAAGGACGAGGGCCCGCAGCGGCGCCTTGTAGGCCTGGAAATTTCAGGTGCACCGCTCGACCTCAACATGACGCGCTGGCCGGTGCGCATGGGCGGCCGAACCGCGGGGACCGTCACGTCGGCCGTGCACTCGCCGCGAATGAAGAAGAACATCGGCTACGCCCTGGTGCTGGCCGAACATTCGGCGCACGACACGCGCTTCGAGGTCGAAACAGCAGAGGGCGCGCGGACAGCGACGGTCGTGCCGATGCCCTTCGTCGATCCGGGGAAGCGGGTCGCCCGGTCCCAGGCCTTCGATCGAGGATAATCCACGCATGTCCGACCAGCGCCCCATCTACGACCCGGCCGTCGCGCGCGCGTTCTTCGAGTCGGCCGGAAAGCCCGAGAGCGTCCCGCAGGGCGCTCAGCTCTTCGCAGAGAACGAGAAGGGCAGCCGCATTCTCCTGCAGCGCGACAAGATGTACCTGCTCCTCGAGGGCGAGGGGAGCCTGGTCGCGGGAAAGGAGGTGATCGGCACCGTCGGCAAGGGCGAAATCTTCGGCGAGATGGCCACGATCAGCCAGTTGCCTCGCAGCGCCACCGCGGTCGCGAAGACCTCCTGCCGCCTCATCGCGCTGGACGACAAGCAGTTCCGCAACGGCCTCGCCAGGAAACCCGCCTTCGCGCTCATGCTGATGAGCATCATGATCGGCCGCCTGCGCGAGACGATCGGCCGGCTGAGCGCGGCGAACGCGCTGCCGGGCGATGCGGTGCTGAAGGAATCCGCCGTATTCGACCCCAAGCGGCTCGCCGAGCTGGCGAACGGGCTCACGGACGATCCGCCCGTCTACTTCGACCGCAGAAAGCCCATCGTCCAGGAAGGCCAGGCCGGCCTCCGCATGTACGTGGTGCTCGAGGGCTGCGTCGCGGTCTCCATCGGCGGCAGCGTCGTCGAGCGCCTTGGGCCGGGCGGTGTTTTCGGCGAGCTCGCTCTGGTCGAGCAAACGCCGCGCCTGGCGAGCGTGGTCGCCGAGACCGATTGCTCGCTGCTCCCGATCCATCGCAAAGCCTTCCTCGCGCTGGTGGAATCCAGCCCGGAATTCGCACAGTCGGTGCTGGTTGCGCTGGCCGACCGCTTGAGGCATCTGACCTCGCGACTCAAGTAGATCGCGACCGCCACCGCGGCGCTACACTGCCTCATGCCCGATGCGCCGCGCCGCATCATCCACCTCGACATGGACGCGTTCTACGCCTCTGTCGAGCAGCGCGACGACCCGGCGCTCAAAGGAAAGCCCGTCGCCGTCGGCGGCTCTCCGCAATCGCGCGGCGTGGTGGCCGCATCGAGCTACGAGGCGCGCGCCTTCGGCGTGCGCTCGGCGATGCCGATGGCGCGCGCGCTGCGCCTCTGCCCCCAGCTCGTCATCGTGCGGCCCGATTTCGCGCGCTACCGCGCGGTGTCGCAGCAGGTGATGGCGATCCTGCGCTCCGCCACGCCGCTCGTAGAGCCGCTCTCGCTCGACGAAGCCTACCTCGACGTCACCGAGAACCTGTGGGGCGAACCGCTCGCGACCAACGTGGCGAAGAAGCTCAAGGCGCGCATCCGCGAGGAGCTCGGCCTCACCGCGTCGGCAGGTGTAGCGCCGAACAAGTTCCTCGCCAAGATCGCCTCAGGCTGGAAGAAACCGGACGGCCTCACCGTGATCGCGCCCGAGCGCGTCGAGAAATTCCTGCAGCAACTCCCGGTCGAGGCGCTCTGGGGCGTGGGCCCGGTGACCGCGAAAAAGCTCCGCTTGATCGGCATCGAGCGCCTGGTGGACGTGCGCGCCGCCGATGACGAGCTCCTGCGCCGCGCGGTGGGAAGCCTCGCGGGGTGGCTCAAGCGCCTCTCGCACGGCGACGACCCGCGCCCGGTGCAGCCCGACCGCCCGTGGAAGTCGCTCTCGGCCGAAAACACCTACGCCGACGACCTCGAGGACGCGAACGAGATGCGCTTGGAGATCGAGCGCCTCGCGCGCCGTGTCGCCGGCTCGCTCGAAAGGAAGAACCTCTGCGCGCGCACCGTCACGATCAAGGTGCGCTACGCCGACTTCACCACCGTCACGCGCAGCCACACCGCCGACTCGCCCACGCGCGGCGCCGGTGAGATGGCAGCGCGCGCCCTTGCGCTGCTGGAACGCACCGAGGCCGCGCGCCGGCCTGTGCGTCTGCTTGGCGTGGGCGCGCATGGACTGATCGAGGAAGGACAGGTTGCCCCCGCGCCTGATTCGCTTCCCTTCTAGGAAGACCCGCCGTGCATCTCCGTTCTCCCCCACCCGCCGCGCCGCACGAACTCGAGATACGCCGCCCGGCGCGAGTCAGGCGAGCGGCCGAGCACGTAGTAGCGCGGGTGCGGGGTCACGACGCAGTCCTCGCGCCCGAGGGCGTTCGAGCGAAAGCTGGACCAGCGATAGTCTCCCGGCCGCGCGACCAGGCCCGCGCGCACCGGATTGAGCTCGATGTAGCGCATGCAGGCGAGGACGTAACGCGGCGCGTACACGGGCCGGAGTTCGCGGCCCTCCTCCCAGAGCGTTCCCTCCCTGCCGTGCGCCTCGCCGACGTAGCGCTCGTAGCGCTTGCAGAGCGCCGGCATGAGCGCCGAAACGCCGCCTGCGCCCGACGGCGTCACGAGCACGTGGACGTGATTTGCCATCAGCACGTAGGCGTGCACCGCGCACTCGCAGCATGCGGCGTACCGGCCAAGCCAGTGCAGATAGGCGATGCGGTCCCGCGCGCAGAAGAAGCATGCCCCGCGCCGGTAGCCGCGCTGAATCACGTGCAGCGCAACGCCCGGGCTCGCGTCGGGTGCCTGCAGCATCGCTCCCGCCATTCCCTCCCCCATGCCGCCGAGAACGCATCAGGCGAGGGATTGGATGACGGGCGCTGTGCGGCGGCATGCCGCACGTCCTCAGCTACGCTTCGAAGCGAGCTCGCGCAGGAACGCGAGGTCCTTCTCGATGTGCTGCTGGATGTGCGCCACCTGTTGCGCATCGAGGTGGCGGTATTTGCCGACCGCCTCGAGGTAGGTCCCGACCGGAAGCAGCTCATCCATCGGGCGCGTGAAGCGCAGCCCGTCCTGCGGGGTGTATTCCCACAGCGCGACGAACCCGGTTTCGACCGCCTTGCGCGCGACCTCGATGTTGTTCTGCGAAGGAAAGCGCCAGCCCGAGGTGCACGGCGAATAGACGTGGAGGTAAGCAAAGCCGTGCTTGGACGCGGCAATCGACTTGGCGAGCTTGTCGTACAGGTCTTCCATGAATGCGGTCGAGGCGGTGGCGACGTATTCGCAGCGGTGCATCAGCATCAGCAGCGGCAGGTTCTTCGCCTCCTGCGTCTTGCCCTGCGAGCGCTCGCCGACCGGCGTGGTCGAGGTCCACGCGCCGTAGGGCGTGCAGCTCGAGCGCTGCATGCCGGTGTTCATATAGCCCTCGTTGTCGACGCAGACGTAGAGGATTTCCTCGCCGCGCTCGGCCGCCCCGGAGAGCGACTGGAATCCCACGTCCGCGGTGCCGCCGTCGCCGGCGAGCGCGAGCGCAGTGACGTCGCGGCCCTTCCTCTTGTAGGTGCGCCGCACGCCGGCGAGCATCGACGCGGTGTTGGTGAGCAGCGGGTGAAACACCGGGACCTTGGTGCCCGTCTTGCCGTTGTAGCCAACCGCGCCCATCCCCGGGATGCAGCCCGGCGGCGCCGCCACCACGGTGTCCGGTCCCAGCGCACGGAGCACATGGCGCATGAGCAGCTCCGTGTTGCAGCCCTGGCAGCCGGCGAGCCCCGGCACGAACAGATCCTCGAGTTCCCCGTAACGGTTGTAGATGCGCGCGCTGCTGACGAACGCGAGCGCGCCCTTGCCGCACGCCTTGACGCACGCGGGGTCGCCACCGCACAGGTCGCACTTGACGACGTGCCCTGCGCGCTCATCGAACGCAATGCCGGCGTAGGTGCACCCGACCGTGCACAGCAGGCAGTCGACGCAGTTTTCGGGGTGCCAGTCGATCACGCCGGTGACGGCGTTCTTCTCCAGCGCTGCCGCCGGGCAGGCCGAAACGCAGCCCGGGTCGCCGCACTGCCGGCAGATCGCCAGCCCGAAACGTTCGTCGTTTGCGGGGAGGATCTGAATGCGTGAGGACGCGTGCTCGAAGCCGCCGGTCTTCACTTGAGCGCAGGCGCTCATGCAGTCGCCGCAGCCGGTGCACTGGTCGGCGTGAAAGGCGATCGTTTCGTATGCAGGCATCGTCTTCTCAGCGCCAGAGCTGCGACATCAGGGTGCGCGCGGTCTCGCGCGGACGGGCGAGGAACTCCTGCTTCACCGGGCCGAGATCCACGCGACGCAGCACCAGCTCGACCATGATCCCGGCGTCAAACGGCATGTCGATCGAAAAGATGCCGGCGAGCCGGTCATCCTTGAGCACGATCTTGCGGTAGCGGCCGGCCTCGCGATCGAACTCGACGACGCTTTCGCCGCCATCCACATCGCCCGCGCCTACCGAGAGCGCCTGGCGGCCGAAGAAATGGTAGGCATTGATCGGCACCGCGCCGCGGTAGTCTTTCGCCCCCGGATCGCCCGCCATGTCCATCCCGGCGACGCGCCCCTGCTCCACCGCGTTGGGAAGAATGCCGTTCACCACCGGCGCATCGCGGTAGAAGCTCGCGGCCTGCGTGACGTCGCCCGCCGCCCAGACGTTCGCCACGCTGGTGCGCATGCGGCGATCGACCAGAATCCCCTGGTCTGTGGCAATTCCCGAACCCGCGAGATAGGCGATGGTCGGCCGCACGCCGGCCGCCACGAGCAGCAGCCCGCCCTCGATGATCTCTCCGCCCTCCAGCCGCAACGCGAAGCCCTGGCCCTTCTTCACTGCCTCGAGCACCCTGCAGCCGCAGAGCATGCGCGCGCCGCGCTGCGCAAACGCGCTCGCGATGAGGCTCGCCGCCTGCGCGTCGAAGTAACCCGGCAGCACCTGCGGCTGGATCTCGACGATGGTCACCTCGGCGCCGGCCTGCACCAGATTCTCGGCGGCGTGCATCCCCACCAGACCCGCGCCGAGCACCACCGCTCGCTTCGCGCCACCCAGCGCATTGCGCAAGCGCACCGCGTCATCGAGCGTGCGTAATACATGAAAGCCCGCTTCCTTCAATCCCGGAATCGGCGGCACGGCGGGCGATGCGCCGGTCGCGAGCAGCAAGCGCTCGTAACCGATCTCCGTGTCGTCATCGAAACGCGCCACGCTCTGTGCGGTGTCGATCGAGGCGAGCGCCGCGCCCTGCCTCACGCTCGCCTTCTGCTGCTCGAAGTAGCCTGCACGGCGCAGCCGCAGGCGGCCCGGATCGGAGCGTCCCGAGACGACGTACGGCAGCACGGTAGGGGAATAGGGTGGCGCCGGGTCGCGGGTCGCGAGCACCACGCTGCCTTCGGCATCGTGCATGCGGATCGCGGCGAGCGCTTCGAGCGCCGCGTGACTTCCGCCCACCAGCAGATATCGGGTCTGCAGCATGGCCGCTAGTGGTCGGCCTCGTTCAACCACACCGGCGAAAGCGGCAGCGCGCCGGCAAGCGCATGGCGCGTGGTCTCGAGCGCATGCGCAAAATGCTCCGGTGTCAGGTCCGCTCCGGCCAGACCGCCGATGAAGCTCACTGCGGGGATGCGTTGTGTGAGCGTCCCGAGGGTAGCGAGCACGTCCTGATGCAGCGGGCCGCTGTTCCAGCCGAAGGAGACCGAGCGATCCACCACACCCACCGCGCGCACTTTCGCCAGCGCCTGCGTCATCGCCTGCAGCGGGAACGGACGATAGGTCTTCACCTTGATCAGCCCGGCGCGTCGCCCGAGCGCTCTCGCCTCGTCCACCGCATCCTTCGCCGCGCCGGTCATGCTGCCGATCGTGACGATCGCGTACTCGGCGTCCTCCAGCCGGTACTCCTCGACGAGCGGCGCGTGCAACCGTCCGAAGCGTTCGCCGAACTCGCGGTGCGCTTCGCCGATCACGCGCAGCGCGTTCTGCATGCCCCGGCAGTGCCCCTTGCGGTAGCGTGCGAAAAGCGCCGGCCCCGGCCCGCCCGCGCCGCCCGTGAGCGGGTCCACTCCCATCGGCCGGTCCGGATCGAGCGCCACGTGCCAATTGGTATCCGGCTTGCCGAGAAACTCATCCACCTGCGCCTGCCCGGGCAGCTCCACGCGGCAGACGCCGAACGAAAGGTAATTGCCGTCGTGGCACACGTTCACCGGCAGCATCACGTCGCGGTGCTCGGCGATCCTGAAGGCCATGATCACCGTGTCGAGGATCTCCTGCACCGATTCGCAGTAGATCTGGATCCAGCCGGCCTCGCGCACGCTCATCGCGTCCTGGTGGCCGCCCCAGACGCACTGCGGCGAGAGCGTGTCGCGTGTGACGATCGACATCACCATCGGCAGCCGCATGCCGGGGGCACGCAGATAGGGCTCGAACATGAATGCGAGCCCCGGACCCGAGGTCGCGGTGTAGGTACGCGCGCCGGCGAGGCATGCGCCCTGCAGCACGGACGCCACGCTGTGCTCGCCCTCGGCCTCGACCATCTCGGCATCGAGCGTGCCGTCGGCCGCGAATTGCGCCAGGCTTTCCACGAGCGAGGTCTGCGGCGTGATCGGATACACCGCCACCATGTCCGGGCGCGCGAGCACCACGCCCCAGGCGGCGGCTTCGTTGCCGTCGCAGACGACGCTGTGGGGCTTCTCCTTCGCCCGGGGTTGTGCGCTCATGCCGCCTCCTCCACCATCGCGATCGCGCGCTGCGGGCATTCGTGCGCGCAGATGCCGCAGCCCTTGCAGGTCGCGAGGTTGAAGTCGAACCAGCGCGGTTTCTCCACCACGCACTGGACCGGGCAATAAAGCCAGCAGACGGCGCATTTCACGCACTTGGCGCGATCCACCACCGGGCGCAGGCTGCGCCAGTCTCCGGGGAGCATCGGGCTGGGTTCCACCGCGATCGGCGCGAGATCGTTCGGGATCCGTGTCGCGTCGAAGAACGGCTTCGCCTGGAGCTTCATGCCGCCGCCCTGCGCTCGATCCGGTGCACCGCCGTCGCCTCGTAGCCGCGCGCGAGGGCGGAAAGATTCTGCTCCGCCGCGGCGTCGCGCAATTCGCCCTCGTCCGCCAGCGCGGCCTGCAGCGACTCGAGCTGCACCAGCCCGGTGGTCCTGGCGAACGCGCCGAGCATGATCGTGTTGGTAATGGGCCGGCGAAAGATCTCGAGCGCGATCGCCACCGCGTCGCACAGCCCGACGTGCACGATGCGCTCGGGGAGCTTCAGCTCGCCCAACGGTTTTCTGGTCGCCTGCACGAGTGTCGCCTGCTCCCGGATGCCGTCGTAGATGTTCACCGCGCGCGGCACCGTGGGATCGATGCAGACGATGCAGTCCGGCTGGTAGATGTTGGTCATGCGCCGGATCGGCGAATCGTCGAAGCGCAGGAACGCGGCCACGGGCGCGCCGCGGCGCTCGAAGCCGAAGGACGGGATCGCCACCACGTGCTTCCCCTCCTGCACCAGCGCGCGCGCGAGCAGGTTCGCGGCCATCACCGCGCCCTGCCCGCCTCGACCGTGTATCCGGATCTCGTACACCTTCGCGCTCCGCTCCCCTCCGCGTGAGAGCGAGATTGGGCGCCGGGCGGCGCAACAGGTTTGATTCAGATCAAGCGGTCAAGGGCGCGGAATTGACCGGGGATCACATCCGCTCCGCCTCATTGCATCGTATTGGGAAGCCAGAGCGAGAGCCCGGGGAAAGCGATCAGCAGGGTCATGATCACGACCTCGCAACCGAGGAACCAGAAGCAGCCGCGGAAAATCTCCTCCAGCGCGATCGAGTCGCCGACCGTGTTCTTCACCACGTAGACATTGAATCCGACCGGCGGCGTGAGCATGCCGATCTCGACGTACTTCACCACCAGCACGCCGAACCACACCAGATCGAGCTTCGCGGCGGTGAACATCGGCACCAGCACCGGAATGGTGATGAGCATCATGCCGATGGGATCGAGGAACATGCCGAGCACGAGGTAGATGAGCGACGCGGCGATGACCAGGAGCAGCGGGTCGAGCGCCCAGCTGCCGATCATCTCGGTGAACTGCGCCGAGATGCCGGCGAGCGCCAGAAAGCGCGTGTACATCACCGCGCCCATGCCGACGAAAAAGATCTGCGCCGTGGTGACCATCGCGTCCTTCATGCTGGCGACGAAGCCCGCCACGCCGAGCTTGCGCTGAACGAGGCCGATCGCCGAGGCGAGGAAGGCGCCCGCGGCCCCGGCCTCGGTCGCCGTCACGACGCCGCCGTAAAGCCCGCCGATGATGCCGAGGATCAGCACCAGCAGCGGCCAGATCTCCCGCAGCGAATCGATCCGCTCGCGGCGCAGCGCCTCGCGGTCCGGGAACCGGATCGGCGGCGCGAGCGCGGGATCGAACCGGCAGCGCGTCACGATCATCACGCAGTAGACCGCGGCGGTGAGCAAACCGGGGACGATGCCGGCGATGAGCAGCTTGACGATCGAGACCTCGGCGAAGACGCCGTAGAGCACGAACAGGATGCTGGGCGGGATGAGCGCGGCGAGCGTGCCGGCGCTCGCCACGACGCCGGTGGCGAGCCCCTTGTCGTAGCCGTGCTTGAGCATCTCGGGCACGGCGATCCGCGCCATCGCGGCTGCCGCCGCGATGCTCGAGCCGCAGGCCGCCGCGAAGCCGGCGCCGGCGACGTTGGTCGCCACCGCGAGGCCGCCGGGCAGGCCGCCGAACCAGGCGCGCGCGGCGCGGAACAGCGCCGAGCTGATGCCGGAGTTGAACGCGATCGCGCCCATCAGCAGGAACATCGGGATCGCGGTCAGGTCCCAGTTGGCCGAGAAAACGAACGGGATCTCGCGGATCACGCCGAGCGCGACGTTCAGGTTGCGCAGGTACCAGAAGCCGAGGAAGGCCACGCCGCCAAGCGCCAGGCCGATCGGCACGCGCAGCGCGATGAGCGCGAGGATCGCGCCGAGGCTCGCCAGCGAAAGCGTGAGGGTATCCATCGGCAGGCGGCGCTGCGCTTCAGCGGCGCAGCACGCGCGCGATGTCGCAGGCGACGCGCAACACGAGGTAGAGCGCCATCAGGCCGCCCGCGACCGGGAGCAGCCAGCGGCTCGGCCAGACCGGGATGTACAAGGTCGCGGCTTCCCACACCTCGTTCGCCCGGTACTGCTGCATCGCCCGCAGGCCGGTCTGCCAGGTGAAGAGCGAGAGGTAGGCGATGGTGAGCAGCGTCACGAACCCGTCGAGCCAGGCGTTGAAGCGCTTGGACGCGAGCCGAGTGAACAGCTCGACCTTGATGTGGCCGTTGGCGCGCGCGATGTACGCCCAAGGGAGGTAGGCGGCCGCGACCATGTAGTAGGCGGAGACGATCTCGGTGGTGCCGGGCAGCGGGTGGTTGAAGAACGCGCGCCCGGTCACGTCGGCGGTGACGTGCAGCATCATCAGCAGGCCCGCGGCCATCGCGAGCCATACCAGGAAGTGGATCGGCAACTCGATCCACTTCAGCAGCCGGTCCATCCGGGCTCGGCCGGTCAGAGCTTGGTCGGATCGACCTTGTCGTAGATCTCGCGCTGGATGGCCGCGGCGAACTTGTCGATGTCGCGGCCGATGCCCTTCGAGAGCGCCGCCCATTTCCTGCGCGCCTTGGCGTAGGCGTCGATGATCGCCGCCGGGTCGGGCACGCCGAACTTCTGCGCGTTGGCGATGTTGCGCTCGCGCTGCACGGCTTCGTACTTCTCGACCAGGGCGTCGAACTCCCTGGCGTTCGCCTGGTGCACGACCAGGGCCTTGGTCTTCATCAGATCGTTGAGCACCGCGTCCTCCTCGATCACGAACTGCCCCAGCGAGAGCGAGGCGCTGAGGTAGGAGGCGTGCCTGAGGTGGAGCTTCTTGTGCTCGGGCGACATCTTGTTCCACGCGTCGCGGTTGAGCATCAGGCCGATCGCCGGGCCGGTCATGCCGAGCGGGTAGTCGGTGATGTTCTTGACGACGTCGCCGTAGCCGAAAACCCTCAGCCAGCCGTGCGTGCCGAACTGGCAGTCGAGGCCGCCGCGCTGCAACAGCCCCACCGCCTCGACCAGCGTGGCGGAGACCGGCACCGCGCCCGCGATCGTCATCAGCTCGGTGCTGCCGCCGGTGGCGCGCACGCGCTTGCCCTTCAGGTCGGCGACGGATTTCACCGGCTCGCGGCAGGTGAGGCGATAGGGTCCGGCGACCCAGCCCGCCAGCGGCACGATGTTGATCTTCCTGAACTCGGCGATGCACGCCGGGCAATGCATGGTGATCGTCTCCAGCGCCGCCGCGCTCGTGGCGACGTTGTCGTCGCCGAACACCACCGTGTTGTAGACCGTGTTGAGCGCGGGCACCAGGCTCGGAACGTAGCTCGAGATGCCGATGCCCGCCGTCATCAGGCCGTCCTGCACGGCCTGGAAGGTGGTCTTGGGATCGGCGAGCTGGCCGCCCGCCACCAGCTTCCACTTCACCGCGCCGTTGGTTTCCTTGGCGATCGCCTCGAACACCTTGGGCAGCGCCACGCGGTTCAGGTACTCGCCCGCCGGGAGCCACGATCCGTACACCAGCTCCTGCGCGGATGCCGGGCCGCCCGCGGCCAAGGCGCCCGCCAGAGTAACCGTCGCGATCGAAAGCCTGCATTTGATTCTCATGATCGTCTCCTCCTTGTGTGTAGCCGGTTAAGCAGTTTTGCCATTGTTCGTTCGCCCGTGACCGGGGTCAAGCGCGAATCCCAGAAGCACTCGCCATCTTGCCCACTCCTCCCGTCAAATCTGTCTGCTGCGTCCCGTCCAGTACCGGTTCCTGACCTCCCTGCGCATCACCTTGCCGACGGGGCTGCGCGGCAGCGTGTCGGCGAACTCCACCGACTTGGGCGCCTTGACGCTGCCGATCCGCTGCCTGCAAAGCGCGATCAGCTCCTCGGCGGACGCCGAGCGCCCGGGTTTCAGCTCGACAACGGCCCTGACCGCCTCGCCCCACTTCTCGTCCGGGACGCCGACGACAGCGCAGTCCTGCACCGCGTCGTGGCTGAGCAGCACCTGCTCGACCTCGAGGGGATAGACGTTGAAGCCGCCCGTGATGATGACCTCGTTCTTGCGGTCGCACAGGTACAGGTAGCCTTCCTCGTCGCGGTAGGCGAGGTCGCCGGTGTGGTGCCATCCGTGCCTGGACGCCTCGGCGGTCGCGGCCGGGTTCTTGTAGTAGCCCTTCATGACGAGGCCGCCCTGGACGACGATCTCGCCGACCCGGCCCTGCGGCACGAGGTTGCCCTGGTCGTCCATCAGCTCGACGCGCACGAACGGGCTCGGGCGGCCGCAGCTGAGCAGGCGCCGCTCGATCGCCCGGCCGTGCGCGTCGAAGTGCTCCTGCGGCCCCATGAACGTGGCGCAGGTCGGAACCTCGGTCTGCCCGTAGCTGTGGGTCATCACCGGCCCGAACACCTCGATCGCCTCGCGCAGCCTGGCCGCCGACATCGGTGCGCCGCCGTAAAAGAAGTGGCGCAGCGGCGAATAATCGAATTCGCGCACGTTCGGCTGGGACAACGCGGTGTAGATCGCGGTGGGCGGCAGCATCAGCGCCGAGATGCGGCGCCTGCCGATCAGTCCGAGCGTTTCCTGCGGATCGAATTTTCGCTGGATCACCACCGTGCCGCCGGCGGCGACCGCGACGAAGGACAAAACGCCGGCCGCGTGCGTCATCGGCGTGCAGGCGAGAAACACCGGCGGGCCGTCGAAGCGCGTGCAACTGAGGAAGATCGCGATGTTCGTCTCGAAGTTCCGGTTGGTGTTCATCACACCCTTCGGGCGCCCGGTGGTGCCGCCCGTGCCGCGCAGCATGCAGACGGCGTTCGGATCCCAAGGGAGGCGAATCGCCTCGACCGACTGCGCTTGCGCCCACTCGGCAAGCTCCGGCCCCAGCGGCCCGCGCCCGTCCAGACAGATGAAACGGCTGACCGCCGGAACGCGCTCCTTCACCGATCGCGCGAACGGTTCGAACTCCTTCTGGTAGAAGAGGACTTCGACGTCGAAGAAATCGGCGAGGTAGAGGTTTTCTTCGGACCCATTGGCGGGATTGAGCGGCACCCAGGTGCCGCGCGCCTTGAGGATCCCCAGGAGCGCCGTGAACGCGAGCGGATCGTTCCTGCTGAGGACCGCGCATTTCGTCTCATGCGCCACGCCGAGCGCGGCGAGCCCATGCGCGATGCGCGTCGCGAGATCCGAGACCTCGCGGTAGCTCCACTCGCGGTCGTCGAAAACGCAGATCGCCCGCCGCGGAAACGCCGCCGCGCTCTTGTCGAAGAAATCAATGAGATTCATGCGCTGCCCCGGAGACGCGCCCCGCGAAAGGGCGCGGCGAAGAGGCGAGGAAGGCCTCCTCGACCCAACGCGTGGTGACGTTCCCGTCGCGGAAGTCGGGGTGGCTGAGAACGCCGCGATGGAAGGGGATCGTGGTGTTCACTCCTTCGACCGTAAATCCGCCCAGCGCGGCGAGCGTTCGGTCCACCGCGCGGTCCCGGTCTTCGCCCCAGACGATCAGCTTGGCGATCAGCGAGTCGTAGTAGGGCGGCACGGTGCAGCCTTCGAAGCAATGCGTATCGAGGCGCACGCCCGGTCCCGAAGGTGCATCCCAGCGCGTCACGCGGCCCGGGCTCGGCGCGAAGTCCCGCGCCGGGTCCTCCGCGTTGATCCGGCATTCGATTGCGTGGCCGTGCGTGGCGATCTCCGCCTGGCGGAACGACAGGCGCTCGCCGGCTGCAACGCGCAACTGCTCGCGGACGAGATCGACTCCGGTGATCGCCTCCGTCACGGGGTGCTCGACCTGGATGCGCGCATTCATCTCGAGGAAGTAGAACCGCTCCCCGGCGACGTCATAGACGAACTCCACCGTTCCAGCGCTCGAGTAGCGCACCTCGCGCGCGAGCGCGAGGGCCGCCTCGGTCATCTCGGCGCGCGTTGCGCGCGGCAGTCCCGGCGCCGGCGCTTCCTCGACGAGCTTCTGGTGACGCCGCTGCAGGCTGCAATCGCGCTCGAACAGATGCCGCAGGTCTCCATGCAGGTCGCCGAGCACCTGGATCTCGACGTGCCTCGCGCGTTCGATGTACTTCTCCAGGTAGAGCGTGGCGTCGCCGAAGGCCGCCTGCGCCTCCGCGCCGGCGCTTTCGAACGCTGCCGCGAGATCGCCCTCGCTGCGGATGATCCGCATGCCGCGGCCGCCGCCGCCGGCGCTCGCCTTGAGCAGGCACGGAAAGCCGATTTTCGCGGCCGCCGCGCTCGCTGACTGCGCCGAGACCGGGTCGTCCGACCCCGGCACGGTGGGCACGCCGCTGCGCCTTGCGAGGCGGATCGCGTTCAGCTTGTCGCCCATGGCTTCGATCGCCTCCGCCGGCGGCCCGACGAAGGCGAGACCGGCGTCCGCGCACAACCGCTGAAACGACGCGCGCTCCGACAGAAAACCGTATCCGGGATGCAGTGCCTGGCATCCGGCACCGAGCGCCGCAGTCACCAGGATCTCGGGGCGCAGGTAGCTCAGCGCAGCGGGCGGCGGACCGATGCAGATCGCGCGGTCGGCGAGGCGCGCGCCGAGCGACGCGCGATCGGCCTCAGACACGCCGAGCACGGTCTCCAGCCCGAGCGCCTTGCAGGCCCGGATCACCCGGACCGCGATTTCGCCCCGGTTCGCGACGAATACTCGTTTCAGCGGTTTCATGTCGCAGGCGCGACCCTAAAGCGGCTCGATGAGCACCAGCGGCTGGCCGTACTCCACCAGCGCCGCGTTCTGCGCCACGATCTCGATGACCCGGCCCGCCGCGCCTGCGGCGATGGACGTAAACAGTTTCATCACTTCGATCACCCCGACCGTGTCCCCCTCGCGCACCGTATCGCCGACGTTCACGAACGGCGGCGCTCCGGGAGCAGGCGCGCGGTAAAAGGTGCCCAGCACCGGCGCGCGCACCGTGACCACGCCCGCGGGCGTCTCATCGGTTGCGATCGTACGTGCAAGCGGCGCACCCGCTTCCTCCGGCGCGGCCTGCCGAGGCGGCGCCGCGGCCGTCGAAGCCCGGATCACGCTCAGCTTCAGGTCGCCCACCTCCAGATCGAACGATTCGCAATGCTCCGACTCCCGCACGAACTTCAGAATCTCGA
>CAZYVT010000042.1:27658-31296 GCA_964651335.1 uncultured Enterobacteriaceae bacterium
AGCGCTCGGACGTGCTCCGCGCCGTAGAACAGGTGCAGCAGCAGTTCCTCGTCCGAGCCAAACGGGCCGTGCGCGCGCCGGAAGTCCTCGAGCACGCGCTCGCCGAAGAGCGACTCGTGATCGATGCGCCCGGCCGGCCGCCCCGCGAGAATGCGGTCCAGGACATTCGGATCGATCGGCGCCGCTGGCTCGCCGTATTGGCCCAGCGCGTAAAGGCAGAGCCCCTCGGGCACCGTCTTGTAGCGCTCGCCCTGCACGACGTTGAGCGTCGCCTGCACGCCGACGAACTGCGAGAACGGCGTCACCATGATCGGATAGCCCAGCTCGGCGCGCACCCGGCTCGCCTCCTCAAGCACCTCGTTGAGCCGGTCGAGCACGCCCAGCTCGCGCAGCTGGTTGCGGAAATTGGACATCATTCCGCCGGGAATCTGATGGCCGACGAATTTCTCGTAGCGCACCGGATCGAAGGCGGCCGGCTCGGGCACAGTCTTGCCTTCCTTCCACGCGATCCAGTGGAAATAGTCGTCCATCCGGCGCACGGCCTCGAGGTCGAGGCGGACCGAGGAGCCCAGCTCCCGCCCGAGCGCCAGGATGCCGAGTGTGCTCGGCACGGACTCGCCGTGCGCGAGCGGCTCGCTCGCGGTGGCGACGGTATCGACGCCCGCGAGGAACGCCTCCCGGTGTGCCTCGTAGGCAAGCCCCATGCAATCGTGCGAGATGAATTCGATCGGCGCCCGGCCGTCCACCGCAGTTTTGAGCGCCGCAAGCAGCGAGCGAGCGCGCCCGGCGGTCAGGATGCCTGCCGGGTCGGCCAGCGTGATGGAGTCGACGCCGTAACCGATCAACTCCTTCGCCTTGGCGACGTAGTGCGCGTCCGTGTGCGCGGGACTGATCGAGAAACTGAGCATCCCCGACGCCTTCAGGCCGACCTCGCGGGCGATCCTGAAGTGCGCCGCGATGTTGCGCATGTGATTCAGCCCGTCGAACACCTTCACCCACTGCGTGCCGCTTTCCTTCAGGCAGCGGAACAGCAGCGCGACCACCTCGTCCGGGTAGCGCGCCCAGCCGAACAGATTGCGGCTGCGGATCAGGACGTCGATGACCGCGTTCGGCATGTAACGCTTCAGCAGCCGCAGCCGTTCCCACGGATCATCGCGCAGAAATTTGACCGCGGTCTCGAACGCGGCGCCCGAGGTCACGCAGACCTTGCGGAACCCAGCGTTGTCGATCCACGCCGCGGCGCCGAGCATGTCCTCGGTCTTCATCCGCGTCGCCCACAGCGATTGCGGGCCGTCGCGCAGGGTCTCGTCGACGAAGCCGGTCACGGCTCAGACCTTGAGGATCACGGCGTCGGACTGCCCGTAGCCGCCGCAGATCGCGGCCGCCCCGTAGCCACCGCCGAGGCGCCGCAGCTCGCGCAGCGCGGCCATCACGATGCGCGCGCCGCTCGCGCCCGGCGGATGCCCGATCGCCACCGCGCCGCCGTTCACGTTGGTGATCGTGCGCAGGCGCGCGAGCTTGTGCGCATCGCCGTCCGCGACGACTTTGGTGGACACCAGCGGCATCGCGGCGAACGCCTCGTTGATTTCGATGCGCTTCATCTCGGCAAGCCCGACGCCTGCCTTGTGCAGCGCTTTCAGCATCGCCTGGCCCGGCATGTAGGCCGAGGACTCCAGGTCGCCGCACGTCTGCGCGTAGCCGACGATCTCCCCGAGCGGCGCAATGCCCCTGCGACGTGCCTCCTCGGTGGACATGATGAGCACCGCGGAGCCGCCATCGTTCAGCCCCGGCGCGTTGCCCGCGGTGACGGTGGGGCTGCCGTAGACGGTGGGCAGCGCGCGCAGCTTTTCGAGCGAGGTGTCGCGGCGCGGAGATTCGTCGACCGCGAGCGCCGCGCCGCGCTCCAGCTCGACAGGCAGGATCTCATCGGCGTAGCAGCCCTTGTCGAAGGCGGCGAAATATTTCTCGTGGCTCGCACAGGCCCATTCGTCTTGTTCCTCCCGCGACACCTCGTGTTCGAGCGCCTTCCTGCCTGTGACCAGCGTGAGCGCCAGGCCGGTGATCGGATTGCGCACCTGCATCGGGTCCTCGACGGTGAAATCGCCGAGCTTGCGGCCCCAGCGCGTCCCCTTGAGCAGAAACGGCGTCTGGCTGCAGCTTTCGATGCCGCCTGCCAGCACGATCTTGGCATCGCCCGCACGGATCTTCGCCGCCGCCAACCCGATCGCCGTCATCGACGAGCAGCATGCGCGATCGAGCGTGAGCGACGGCGTGCCGGTGGGGATGCCGACCTTGAAGTTGATCTGCCGCGCCGCGACCGAGGTCGAGGCAGCGAGGATCGCGGTACCGAAAATGGTCTCGTCGATGTCGGCGGGCTGCACGCCGGAGCGCGCCATCGCCGCCTTCGCTGCGAGCGCGCCAAGCTCCACTGCGGAGAATCCCTTCAGCTTGCCGCCGAACCTGCCGAACGGCGTGCGCACGGCCTCGACGACGACGACGCCGCTCATGATCGTCTCCCGGCATGGCGCGCGCGCGACTTCCGGGACCGGCCCTTTGCCGCCGCGCCGAGCCCGAAATACGAGCACAGCATGCGGATGACGTAAGGCTCGACCTCCTTGTCGTCGAGCGACAGGGGCCCGGGGTTGTTGAGCACCGCATTGACGAGAAAACCGTTCATGAACTGCATCCCGATGCGGATCCCGCGCTCCGATGCGGGCCTGCCAGCCGCGCGCAGCAGCGGCGCAAGCTTCTCGGCGACAAGACCCGAGACGTTCTGGCCGAGGCGCCGGATCGGCGACCAGGCGCCGGGACGCGCCGACGAGTGCTGCGAGGAGGCGAGGTAGAAACCGCGGTGTCTACGGAACACGCCGACGCTAAAGCTCGCGACCGCGGCGAGGAACTCCGCGGCGCCGGCCTTCTGCAGCGCGGGCCGCGCGAGCGAGGCGCCCAGTGCCGCCTCGATGTCGGACACCGTGATCTCCTGGATCGCGGAAAAGAACGCTTCCTTGTTCGCGAAGCGGCCGTAGAACGCCCCGACCGAGACGCCCGCGACGCGGGCGATGTCCCCGATCGTCATCTCGTCGAAACACTTGTCCTCGAGCGCCTTGCGGCCCGCCGCAATCAGCGCCTGAAAGGTCGCTCCGCTGCGCGCCTGCTGGAAAGGCGTGACCCCGCGCAGGCGCGCCGCCACCGATTCCATCCGCGTCCCCTCGCTTCGGCGGCGCAGCCGCATCGTGCGCCGCGCCGCAATATCCGAATAGAGATTCGGATTCAGGATAGGAGGGCGGCCGGCGCCTGTCAAGGGCCCGGGGGACGAGGCGCGCGTCGACTTACCAGCGGCCGCTCTTCGACATTTCGAACGAGTCGCCCGCAACCGGCGGCAGCCGTTGTACCCTGCCGCGAGCCATGAAGCGCATCTTCTACGGCTGGTGGATGGTCGCCGCGGGGTGCGGCATGCAGATCCTCCAGTCGTCGCTCCTGCTGCAGTCCTTCGGCGCCTATGTCGCGGTGCTGCGCGACGACCGCGGCTGGTCGAAAACGGAGCTGGCAGGCGCCGCCGCGCTGCACCAGGTGGAAGCCGCGATCCTCGGCCCGGTGCTGGGCTGGATCATCGACCGTTTCGGGGCGCAGGGCGTGAT
>CAZYVT010000042.1:31396-33059 GCA_964651335.1 uncultured Enterobacteriaceae bacterium
GCGATGGTCGTCGCCTATGCGCTGCTGCACGGCAGCGCCTGGGGGCTGCGCGGGCCGTTCATGCAGGCGATTCGCGCCGACTACTTCGGGCGCAGCGCGATCGGCATGATCCTCGGGCTTTCGTTCATGATCGTGGTCCTCGGCCAGATCGGCGGCGCAATGATCTCCGGCATCCTTGCCGACGCCACCGGGAACTACCGCGCCGGGTTCACGGTCGTCGCGCTGCTGGCCGGGCTCGGATCGGTGTTCTTCCTGCTGGCGAAGCGGCCGGTGCCGCCGGTGCGTGCGAACGGCTAGATTGATGTCCCCGGATCCAACGGAAACACCGGTCGCCTCACCCTCCTGAACTCAAGCTGCGAGTAGTCCGACGTGCATACGCCGGTGCCGGCGCACTCAACCACGGCCTTGGCGAGCGGCCCCAAGCCCGCGCGCCAGTGCACGCGGCTCTTCAGCATGACGTAGCGCTTCTTCGCCGGATCGATGCCGAGGGCGCGGAACGATCCCATGTCGTAGGGCTCGGTGTGGCGCGAGATCACCGCGATTTCGACTTTGCCGGTATCGAGCACGGCGGAAGGGCCCATGTCGCCCGCCTCGCCCCGCGCCATCGGGCCTTCGTTGCGGTACTGGCCCTCGATGATGCGCTTCACTTTTCCGCTCACCGCGCGCGGCGTGCCCTTCAAACCGAGCGCCGGCATGTCGAGCTTGCCGCCGAGCGCAAGTGTCACGTTCGCGCCGATGCCCACTGCTTTCATTCTCTCCACGGCTTGCGGATCGAAGATCGCGAATACCGCCACCTCTTCCAGCCCCGCATCGAGAATCGCGCCGAGCACGGTCATTGTGTCCATCGTGCCACCCGAGGCACAGTTGTCGTAGTGATCGAGCAGCATCACCGGGCGCGCCGCGATTCCTGCGGCGCGCGCAAGCGATGCTTCCAGCGGCTCGACACGATAGACGAACTTCGCGCGCTCCTTCCACGCCATGTCGAGCAGTTCGTCGCACTCGCGCCGCGCGCGCGCCGGATCGCCATCGGTCACCACCACCGCCGATGCACCCGCGTACGGGATGTCGGCGTGCGGAAAGCCGACGAAGAACGTCGCTGCGAGCGTGCCATTTCTCTCCATCTCCTTTGCTTGCTCCTGGATCTCCCGGTTCGGCGAATCGAGGCTCGCCTGGCGCATCACGTGCGGCAGCATCGGCCGGTGGCCGAACGCCATCGTGGGATTCGCTTTTCCGTTGAGAAGGGAAATGACCGGCGCCGCCGCCCGCACGCCAGTTTCATACATGTCCACGTGCGGGTAGGTCTGGTAGCCGGCGAGCACCGTTGCGTGCTCGGCCATCGCCGGAAAGAGGTTTGTGTGCATGTCGAGCGCAACACCGATCGGCTGCTTCGGCGCTACTTGCCGGATTCGACGCAACAACTCACCTTCACCATCGTCGTGCTGATCGGTCACCATCGCGCCGTGAAGGTCGAGGAGGATCGCGTCGCAGCCCTTCGCCGCCGCCTCCACGATCCGCCCTGCCATGTGTTCGTACGCCGTGCTCTGCACCGGGCCGCTCGGCGCCGCGTTTCCCGCCACCGCCAAGATGGTCTGCGCGCCCGCTTTCTCGGCGAGATCGAGGAACGCCCCGATCGCCGTCCCCGTGCCCTTGAACGCCACGCGGA
>CAZYVT010000043.1:0-32996 GCA_964651335.1 uncultured Enterobacteriaceae bacterium
AGCTGCCATCCGAAGCAAGCACCAGCGTGCCGTAGGTGCCCGTGAACGTGCCCGTCGTCGTGACGTGGATCGCGTCTGTGTCCACATCCTTCACGTCCGCGAAGGATCCGCTCGGCGCGCCGGTGTGCTGCTGGTCCTCCAGCACGTTGCCCGTGGTCGTCGGGTTCGGACCACTCGTCACATCCAGCACCCAGTTGGTGTCGTCGATCGCATCCGGGTTGATGTCGTCGTTGATGATCGCGACCGTCGCCGAGCTGTGCAGCGGATCGATGTCGGCGTTGATCGCATCGACGAGCGTGATGATGAGAGTCTCATTCGGTTCGACGAAGTGATCCTGCACGATCTCGACCGGAACTTCGACGGTGAGCGCTCCTGCAGGAATCGTGACGGTTCCGGTCAGCACGGGGCCGATGTCGGCACCCTTGCCGTCATCGGCAGGCGGCGTGAGCACCCAGGTGACCGTCACATCCTCGCTGAACGTGTGATCGAGCGTGATGACGAAGATGACGCTCTTCGTCGCGCCGTCGGTGCCCTCGATGATCGCCGGGCCCTCCGGCGACAGGAACACGCCGGTCGGCGTGCTTTCCGGCGGCGCGACTTCCACTTGAACCTTGACCTCAATGGAAACCGCGGGCTGCGGTTCAATCGGGAGCAACTGGAACTCGGGCGTCGGGAACGCGATCGTGTCGCCCGCGGTCGGGAACCCGGCGGTCACCGGGCCAGTGGAATTCGCCTGGTCAATCACCACCGGCGTGCCACCGCCGCCGTCGCCTCCAACACCGCCCGCGGCAGGCGCACCGCCTGCCGCCGGGGCCGGAGCCAATTGCGACGGATCCGCGCCACGCGCGATCGCGGCTTGCAATGCGGCGACATCCTGGCCGGGCGCGCTTGGTGTAGTGGGCGCGCCAGTGTCCGAAGGAACCGCTGCAGCGGGCACTGCGCCGGTTGTCGAAGGAACTCCCGCAGCGAGCCCGGCGCCCGCGTCGTAGCCGAAGAAGTCGGCATCGAGCGCAGCCTTGGTATCGCGCCCGAAGTCTACGAGCTGGCCGTTATCCAGCTTGATCTGGATGATGCCGTTCGCGCCGGTGACGATCGTCTCCTTGAAGAGGATCTTGTCGCCCACCTGCGCGACGCGCAGCACGCCGTCCACGCCGATGATCTTCACATCGCCGGTCACCAACTGGATCGTGCCGATCACTTTGCCGCCGACCGCGCCTGCGACAGCGGCGGCCTGCGTCTGAGCGGCTTGCGCGACGAGGAACGATCCGCTGTTGCCGAGGGCTTCATCGCTCGCGTCGCTATCGAGATTCTCGTCGACCTCGAGCGCCTGCGCGCCGGCGTTCGCCGTAACGACACTCACGTTGTTGAACGCTCTCTCGCCGGAGAGCGCCGTGGCGGCCGATGCGTCGATGCCGATTTCCTTCGCTTCGCCCGATGCCGCCTGAAGTTTGTCGGAGCCGTTGTTGTCCGCTGTGCGCTTTGCCATGACCGTTCCCCCGTGAAGAGACTTTTGCAACCCGTTCCGAGTGACATTTGCCCGGAAATTAGCGGCAATAATGGGCTACTCGGCGCCCCGGCGTCAGGTCCGCAAGTACCAGTACCTTAGTGCCGGGTGTGACTTATTTGGCGGTCGGACTCAGGGTGCGCCCGGGCGTCCCATGCCGGGCAGCCCCCCCTCTGAGGGTTCGGCGGGCCATGCCTTACGGGGGGGACCCGCTGCCCGCGCGAGTCAGGTGGGGAGGGGTGCGCCGGGGGTATGAAACACCCGGGTTCCGGGCGCGGGCACACTTTGGGATGCGATCCACAATCGCAGCTTGCCCGACCACCGTGTAAGGTGATCCGCGCCACGGACGAACCGCTCCACCCGGTCCAGATCGAGGGCTTCAGGCCCATGACGCCGGCGCAGCACGCTGCAGATCCGGAAGATCCTTCTCAACCACATTCCACACGATGTCGAGCTTGATCGCGAAGTAGCCATGCACGAGGCGGTCGCGTGTAGCGGCCATCTGGAAGAGTAGATCGCGTTCGATCACACGGCGCGCGCTTCGCCAAGGATTCTGCTCTTCAGGCGCGGATGCAGCTCGTCCTCGGTGCACACATCCACCTTGACACCGAGCGCATCTTCGATATCGAGCTGCAGTCCCATATAGGCGTAGAGCGACATGCCGGGAGCGATGTCGACCAGCAGATCGAGATCGCTGTCCTCGCGATCGGTTCCGCGCGCCGCCGAGCCAAACACACGCACGTTGCTCGCGCCACGCCCGGCGGCGAGAGCCAGGACCTTTTCCCGGTGATTGGCAAGAGCTTCGGAAGGTCTCATTCGGCAAATTCTCTCACAACGCTCGTTTCCAGGACCCCATGGGATGCGTCTGCATGCCCGAGCTCACGTGCCTCCCGCGGCCGTTGCCCCCTCCGCCCGGGGGCGGACGCCTGAATTGCCGCAACGCCTCGCGAACGCGGGGGCGTCCTCAGCGCCGCTTCCTGCGGAAATCCCGGCCGATTCTTCCCTCGAGGAGTTTTCTCAGGGCGGGGGCGAGGTCCGTCTGCGCCGCGCGCCCAAGGAGCGTTTCTTTTCGCGTCAGGCCGTGTCGCGCGAGCACCGCGGTGTACGCCAGGTCCTTGTCGCGCCCGGCAACGTACTTCGAGATCGCGAGATCGTGGACTTCGAGGCACTGACCCTCGATTCCGCCGGTGTTCGAATTCTTCAGGGGAACCAGCCGCTGCTTGCAGCCGCGCGGCAGCGTTGCGGTGGCCTCACCGACCCCTTGCGCGTAGTAGCCGAACTGCTCGTGGAAACTCGACCCTTCCCCGATCGCCCCTTCGATCAGTTCCGCGCGCCCGGGCCAGTTGCGCGGAAAGACGTCCGCCTCCATGGAAGCGCGCAGCGCCTCGGGCGCATCGGGAAACTGCGCGAGCACCGCCTGGCTGCCGATCACGACGACCTGTCCGTCGTCCGCAATCGCGCCCGCGGCGCGGATCACGTGCTCAAGGTCGGAGCGCTTCACCGATCCGCCGCCGCGCCGCCGGGCCGAGCAACACCGCAAGCGGCGAGGATTGGCGCAGCCGCGCGCCTTCCTCCGTGAGCGCGGTCGCCCGCGCGGCGATTTCCGGCCACGGGCGCGCCAAGAGCGACTTCCACTCCGCCAGCGCCGCCGGCGGACGATTACCGTAGCGCTCCAGCCAGCGCTTCAGAACCGCCCGCGCGCGCTCGAGGAGCGCCGGTTCCGCGGCGATGCGCTGCACCGCCACGACGTGCATGGCGAGGCTCCTCGCCTCGGCGATGCGGTGATCGGACCATGTCGGCCGGCGCGGCACCCACGAGACGGCCGCGCGCAGACCCGCCGCGCGCTGGCGCCGGCGGTAGCGCCGCATGCGCTCGGCAGCGGAGCGCGGCTTCGGCTTGCGCGCGGACGCGCGCCGGGGAAAGGCGGCCATGCTGGAATCGTAACGCGTTACGCAGGGCCGGACAAATCCGTCTTCCGTCGGCGGCGGACGTGCTGCGGATCGCGGAGGTCGCCGACTCGACGCAGCGCTACGAGCGCAGAGTCAACGTGCCGCTCTACGCGCGGCACGCGCGTACTCCAGGTGTAAGCGATCGATCTCGAAAACGGGCTTGCGCATTTCCACCGTGGCCCGTCCGGGGACGGTTACGCCGACATCTCGGCGAGCGAATGGCCGGGCGCGATGCCGGTGTCGACTCCCGGCGTGGCGATCGACCTGTCCGGTTTGCTCTGAACGTGCTCTGGAATCCTTCCGGTAATCCCACCGCGGCTACGAAGTGATTTGCCGGTTGCCGCTCGGCAACTGCTGCAGCGTCACGCGGGTTATCCCTGCGAGCATTGCGGCCGGTCCCGAAGCGACGAGCCCCGCGCTACTCGGAAGGTTGCCGATGCGCGATACAGATCAGGTGGGAGGCGGAGTCACCTCCGCCGTCCCCCCACACCACCGGACGTGCGGTTCCGCATCCGGCGGTTCCTGTGGTAGCCAAGGCCAAAGCGCGCCTCGCGAGCTTGTTCCGCTTGCATGCGCCCGGGCGCCAATAAGCACCACGGCCCGTCGGCGACGCTTCCGGCGTCACCGGCACAGGCAGTGGCCCCTCGGTCACCCGAGAGCTTGTGCCCTGTCGCTAATCGGAGAGCATGCATGACTTTCCACTCTACACAGGTTCGGCCCTTCGCCGCTTCGGTCAGTGCGGCTACTGTGGCCTCTGCTGACTTCTGCCAACCCATTCCGACACCTCACGATGTCGGTAGCACAAGGCAGGCTGACAGATCTCCCAGAGTAAGACGCGCGACCTTCACGCTTATGCCTGTCGGATCTACGTCGTAACGTTCCGTGCAAGTATCGGGCTTCGACGATATTGGCCGTCTTGCCCCGCTACGCCGCCTCTATCCGCTTCGTGTTCCTCAGGCCAGCGCTTTGCCTTCAGCTTCCTCCGGATTCCCAGTCGCCCAGGACACCCTTGCCGTTCGGCTAACATTTCCCCTTGCCGGGTATGTAAGGGACTTGCACCCTCAAGTCGCCTGTCTCGCCACCACAGCGAAACAGACAGCGCCAGTCACGGCGCTACGCGCCATGCCTGGCGCACCAAAGAAAAGAGCCCGGCGCTCTCGCGCCGGGCTCCACCTGCGTCAGTCGTGAAAGATATTACGTGTGAATCTGGCTGTTGCTGAGCAGATCCGCCAGCGTCACTCCGGTTATGCCTTGAAGCGTGACCACTTGTACCGCCACGGCGCCGCCGGCGCCGTCCGAATCGACGCTGACCACCGTATCGCTACCGACAGTCTGGACAGAAATGTAAGCCCCCAGTGCGCCCTCCGTGGTTTGCCCTTGAGCAGCAGCGGGCAGCACGTCGTGCAGGTCGAGCACATCTCCGCCGGAAAAGACTGGGGCAACGTTGAAGTCCGTTACCGTATCGGAGCTGTTCGCATCCAGCGTGCCAGTGAACTTGAATGTATCGCTCCCCGCTCCACCAGTCAGAACGTCGTGACCGCCACCGCCGATTAGGACGTCATTGGCTCCCGCACCCGTAAGCACGTCCGCTCCTGACGTGCCGGCATTCGCTTCGAGCACCAGACCGCCAGACGTCGTATCACCATCGAGATGGACACTGAAACTCTGAGCGGCAGAATCACCATCCTTGTCCAAAATGTTCACTGTGAAACTGTAGTCAAGATCCGGCGCCGGCGTAGTCGAAATTTTTGATACCGCAACATTATTGAGCCTAAATCCGTCATTACTGTCCTGCGAGTTATCGCTCAGCACGTTGACGCCATAAATCGATGAGTAAACGCCATTTTGACCAAACCCAGTCAAGTCGGCGACCTGAACCGAGCCGCCATTGACGACGTTTATGCCTGTAAAGTCTTGAAAGATCGTGTGCCCGGCATCGTAGAACAACCGGATTGTCAGGCCAACATCACCACCAGACGGATTTCCCGTGAAACCGTCTGTCACGAAACTGAAACGCTCTACAGTCTCGTTGAAGGAGAACGTAATCGACTCTCCTTTGTCGATCTGGTTGTCTTTGATAGCCCAACCTTGCGTGCTCGGATTTACTTGATCAGTGGCCTCATTGGGCGTGCTGTTGCCATCGTTCCCGGTTATCGTAATCACCAAACCTGAGATGCTGCTATTAATCGTCTTGACTAACGAAGGTCCCTCTGCGGTAACGTCGCTCGTCAAGAGAGTGTCGGTCTCGGTCGTGGCTGCACGATGGATAACCTGAATTGAATCGGTTCCATCCGCGTTCAAAGTGAGCTTGGCAGCGATGACGCCGGCAGAATCCTTCAGGTCCAGGATTAAACTATTACTCGTGCTGGCTCCATTGATGGTTACACTGCCCGAGACATTTGATAGCGTGGGTACCGCTTGAGACATATCGGCGCCATAGTTCCAATCAGCAAATTGTCCGACGTAAGTCGTATCGGTAGCCGGATTGGGTGTCGCGATACTTACAGCAGTATCTTCATCAGCACCGTCGTTAACGATTGTGAATGACGGGCCGTCGTCCTCGAAGCTCAGCGCCGTGCCGATGTTGATGCTCGCCGAACCGCTCGAGGTGTCGCCGTCCTTGTCGGTGATCGTGTCGGTGCGCGTCAGCACCACTAGGTCAGCCGCGCTGAGGCTCGTCGACTGGTCCGGACCCGTGTCCGGCGTGTGCATCACCGCGCGCTGCTGATCCAGCGTCACGTTGCCGCTCGCGTCCACGCTCACCTTGAAGACGACGAAGAAGCCGCCTTCACCGTCACTCACCCGGCCCTCCACCGCCCCGCCATTCATCACCAGCGCCACGGTCTGACCCGTGGCCGTATCCACCAGCCCCGTGCCGCCCGCATTCATGCTCAGCGTGTAGGCCGAGCTCACCGTGCCCGCACCATCGGCACCGAACACCGGCGCGTTGCCGAAGTTGTCGGCAAAGCTCGCCGTGGCGTTCGCCACGAGGTTCGTCTCATCCACCGTCAGCGTGTCCGCCGCCTGCGTCGCTGACACCGTGATGCTCGGCGCATCGTCCTCGAAGCTCAGCGCCGTCCCGATGTTGATGCTCGCCGAGCCGCTCGAGATGTCGCCGTCCTTGTCGGTGATCGTGTCGGTGCGCGTCAGCACCACTAGGTCAGCCGCGCTGAGGCTCGTCGACTGGTCCGGACCCGTGTCCGGCGTGTGCATCACCGCGCGCTGCTGATCCAGCGTCACGTTGCCGCTCGCGTCCACGCTCACCTTGAAGACGACGAAGAAGCCGCCTTCACCGTCACTCACCCGGCCCTCCACCGCCCCGCCATTCATCACCAGCGCCACGGTCTGACCCGTGGCCGTATCCACCAGCCCCGTGCCGCCCGCATTCATGCTCAGCGTGTAGGCCGAGCTCACAGTGCCCGCACCATCCGCGCCGAAGACCGGCGCGTTGCTGAAGTTGTCGGCAAAGTTCGCCGTGGCGTTCGCCGCGAGGTTCGTCTCATCCACCGTCAGCGCATCTGCCGCCGCCGCCGCCGTCACCGTGATGCTCGGTACGTCATCGAGAATCGTGATCGTGATCGTAGCCGGAGCCGAGGTGCTCGTTCCATCCGAAGTCGTAAGCGTGAATACGTCGGTCTCTTCGCCTTCGCCATCCGTGACGGCCTGCGTCAGTTCATACGTGAAGTTCGCGACGCCGTCGGCATACGACGTCACGGTTATCACTCCGGCGTCGCCATCGAACGTGGCGCCCACCAGGCTGCCGACCGCAACCGTCTGGCCGTTGATGGTGACGGAATCGATGTCGTCCACGCCGTCGGTGTCCGCGACCTTGAAGCTGCCGCTGACGAATTCGCCGTCGCTCGACGGATTCGACCCGATGATGGCAAGCGCCGCTTCCGAAACCGTCCCTTCCGCGCCGCTGGCGAAGATGTCGCCGCCGGTCTTGACCGTGATTTCCGGAACGTCGTTGGTACCGAAAATGGTGACGCTGAGACTGGAAGAAGACGGCGCGTTGACTCCGTCCGACGCGGTGTAGCTGAACGTGTCGGTGAGCGTTTCGCCGGTGTCGAGCCCCTGCACGGCCGCATTGCCGTTATTCAGGCTGTACGTGTAGCTGCCATCGGCATTGAGCACCAGGCTGCCGTAGCTGCCCTGGAACGTGCCTGTAGTCGTGACATGCGGAATGTCACCATCCGCATCCGTATCCTGCGCGTCCGCAAACGTGCCCGACGGCGCGTCAGGATGTGCCTGCCCCGCAATCACATTACCGGTTGCAGTGAGGTGCGCATCTTCCTGCGCCCAATTGGTGTCCGCGTGCGCGACCGGCGCCGTGTCGTCGTCCTGAATCGTGACAATTGCGCTATTCGCGGTCGGGTCGATGGTCGCATTGACCGCGTCGGTCAGCACGATGCTGAAGTTCTCGTTGTTCTCGACCCGGTGATCCTGAGCGATCTCAACCGTGACGACAAATTCGGTCTGGCCGGCCGGGATCGTCACTGTGCCGGTGAGCTGCCCGCTGTAGTCTGACGGTGTCTGCGCCGCGTCAATGCTGTTCGCGGCATCCGCAGGACCGGACACGATCTGGTAGGTCACCTGAACGTCGCTGTCGAACGCCTTGTCGAGCTTGATGACGAAATCGACCGACCTGGTCGTTTCACCGTCGGTACCTTCAACGATCGGTACCGAGCCGACTGACACCTGCGAAGGATGTGTCGGTACCGTACCGCCGCCTTCGCCCGGCGTATTCCCTACATCCACCGATACTTGAACTGAAACCGACACCACCGGAGGCGTAATGGTCGGAACGATCGGCAGCAACTGGAATTCAGGCGCCGCAAACGCGAGCGAATCGCCCGTCGTGGGAAACCCGGAAGTCACGACTCCCGTAGTATTGGCCTGGTCGATGATTACGGGTGTGCCGCCGCCTCCGTCCACGCCACCACCGGCCGCGGGCGCGCCACCGGCCGCGGTGGCAGGGGCCACCTGAGACGGGTCTTGTCCGCCGGCGATCGCCGCCTGCAGCGCTGCCACGTCCGACCCGGGCGCGGCCGTCGCCGGTGAGGCCGCCGTGGCCACACCCAGAATGCTTTCATGGAGGGCGAGCTCGGTATCGCCGCCGCAGTCGAGCGTCTTGCCGTTCTCCAGCGCGATATTGACCGACCCCAACGCATTGGTCGTGATCACCTCGTCGCTGAAAACCTGATCGCCCACCTGCAGGATACGAACCGTGCCGTCGGCTGCGGTTGCCTTCACTTCGCCGACGACCGCGGTCACCGTTCCCAGAACTTTGCCAGTCGCTGCCATTTGCCTACCCTCCTGGTTCTTGCTCAGCCTTGTCCGGGCGACATTCGCCCGAAATCACAGAAGGATTCTGCGACGCTCAGGGGAAAAGCGTTAGTGCCATAAGTACCAGTACCTTAGTCCCGTTTGTGCCCTATCGCACGCTCGCGATCAGTCCAAAATCACGAAATGGGCGTTGGCTGCCAGTTGGAGCTGGTCCCGGTAGGACTGGACCGCCTTGAAGAAGCCCAGTGCCTCGATCGGAGGCGCCTCCACCTCCTCAGGGGGGGGAACGCTGACCCACTCCCCGGCGCCATTCTGCAGGTGAAATTCGTAGTGCACGTGCGGCCCGGTGGCAAGCCCTGTCATCCCGACATGGCCGATCACCTGGCCGTTCTTGACCCTGCTGCCGACCGCGAGGCCCGGTGCGAAGCCGTTGAGATGGCCGTAATAGGTGAGGAAACGATCGAAGTGCCGCAGGATGACGAGGTTGCCCAGCTCGCCGTGCTCCCCCATGAAGTCCACCGCGCCCTCTGCGGTCGCAAGGACCCTCGCGCCGAGCGGAGCGGCATAGTCGGTGCCGCGATGTGCGCGCCACAGGCCGAGAATCGGGTGAAAGCGCGCCAGCGTGTAGTCCGAAGTCACGCGGGAGAACTCGACCGGCGACTTGCGAAAGGTCTTTCGCATGCTCTTGCCGGTCTCCGTGTAATAGCCGGCGTCCCCCCGCCCGTCGTCGAACCAGAACGCCTGCAGGCGCCGGTTGCGGATGACGAATTCGACCGCAAGAATTCTCCCGCCGCGCTCGATATGACCGTCCCGATACAGCACTTCATACGCAATCGTGCACCGGTAGCCGTGGTGCAGCTCGCGATGGAAGTCCACGTCGCCCGCGAAGATCTCCACCAACTGGAGCACAATTTCCTCGGGCAGGCCGATGGCGTCGGTCGCTGTGAAGAGCGACGCCTTTGCAGGGTCGGAACGAACCCTTTCCACCAGCCGCGGATCGCTCGCGTGGCGCCTGACCTGGACGCCCAGCGAGCTGAACAGGATCGAGTAGGCCTCGTCCGCGTTGACGACGTAATCGATCTCGAGCGCTCGAGTCGCTTGCACCGATCGAAGCCGGAGGTACTTGCCGGGAAAAAGCGGCGGGAGCAGGGCGATGCCATCGGTCGCGGCGGCGCTCGCGAGAGCCTCGGAACCGAGCGCATCCCGCACCCGTTTGAACAGGTCCGCCCAGGTTTCCCCTGACGCCGCCCGTGTTTCGATCTCGCGCCGCGACGCTCGCCCAGGCGCGGCAGAGCCGGGCCGATAGAGAATGTCTCCCGGCTTCGGGCGCGGACGATCGTCCTTGGCGCTGCCGCTGACGGGAGCGGCGCCAAAGGCAGCGACTTCTACGAGCGCTTGCCCGGCCGGACGGTTGCCCTGAAGCGGCTCCGTGGCCGCGGCGCGCGAAACCGCGCAAGCCGCCGCGATTGCAAACAGAGTACGGGCGAACAGGCTGACTGGAGAGCGGCGCGCGCCTGGCAGCGAGAGCGCACCGCTAGAGAATGTCGTCTTCACTGACGACGATCTGCAACCGTTTTCGCGCCACCTGGCGTTGCAAATATTTTTCCCCCGCCGCCGGAGGCAGGTCGGTGAACTTGATCACGTCCTTATCGATCATCAGGTCGATCAGGTCGTCGACCAGGCGGATCATCTTCAAGTCGCTGCCCGCAAGGACCCGCCGCGCGGAGTCCGGCGAGGCCAGGCCGCGCTCGACGAGGAAGCGCGTCAGCTCGGGGTCGTCAGCCTGGAGCTCCTCGGCGACGCCGATTTCGGCCTGATCGAAAATGCCGGAAATCCGTCCCGCTGCATCCCGAGTGACATATGGCATGCAATCCTCGCCGCCCCAAGAAAAAACGGGGCGTGTACGCCCCGTCAGAAAACGATGTCCGCGCCTGCTCTACTGCTTGGACTCGGACTGCTTTTGCTCCGCCACGACGACTTCGGTCCGCTGCTCAGACTGCCCGGCTTCCGCCTGAGGCTGCTCCGGCTGCTTGGCTTCTGCAGGCTGTTGCTCAGCCGGTTTGGCTTCCGCCTGAGGCTGCTCCGGCTGCTTGGCTTCTGCTGGCTGCTGCTCGGCCGGTTTGGCTTCAGCCTGCGGCTGCTCCGGCTGCTTGGCTTCTACCGGCTGCTCCTCGGCCGATTTGGCTTCAGCCTTTTTTTCCTCCGGTTGCACCGCCTCCGAGCGCTTTTCCTCGGCAGGCATGGCAGCGGACTTCGCCAGGGCCTCTTCGGGCGGCTTGATCGCGAGGGCGGTCATCAACGCGCCCATGGCGTTGAGCACCCGGTAACGGGCGTTGAGCTCGATGAACTGCGCGTTCACGAGGGTGCTGCGCGAGGTGAAATATTCGTTTTCGCTATCGAGCAGATCGAGCAGGGTGCGCTGGCCGATCGCGAACTGCTGTGCATAAGCGACCCGCGTCGCATCGCTGGCCTTCACATAGCGATCGAGGGACGGCAGCCGGTCGCGGGCAGTCGCATAGGCGTTGTATGCCAGCCTCACGGCGGCTTCGACCTGGCGGTTCGTGTTGCGGGCGATTTGCTGCGCCTCGGTGATCTGCTTTGCGGTCTCTTCGCCGCGATGGTAGTCGAATCCGCCGCGGAATACGTTCCACTTCAACCACAGCATGACCAGCCGGTCGCGATTGGGGCCCGTGACCCCGTCGATGTTCTTGTTGTCCGAGTAGCTCGCTTCCAGCTCCAAGCGCGGAAAGTTGAAGGACTTCGCGATTTCGCGCTGTGCCTGTGCCGCATCCACGTCGGAGAGGGCGGACTTGAGGATCGGATGATTCTGGAGTCCCGCTTTCAGCGCCTCGTCCACCGACGGCGGGATCGACGGCGCTTCCGGCTTGGTCAGACTGACCGGCATCTTGCCGACCACCTTGAGGTACGCGATTTCGGCATCGCGCAGCGAGCTTTCGGCCGACGCCAGGTTCGACACCGCGAGCGAGAGGCGTGCGTCGATCTGTTCGAGGTCCGCCCGACGCCCGACGCCTTTGTCGGCGCGCAGCTTGACCTGATCGAAGGTCCTCTGGTGCGCCGCAAGGTTATCCTTGGCGAAACTCGTCAGCTCGGTGTTCTTCAGCACATCGAGGTAGGCGTCAATCGCCTGCAGGCCGGTGTCCTCCGCGCTTCCGTAGACGCGATGCGCGGACGAATCGGAAATTGCCTTGCGCCGATCCACTTCGCCCGTGACCCCCAACCCATCGAACAGCATCTGGTTGAGGACCAGGCCTTCCTGCTTGCGATTCAGTTTGACCCACTGACCGGGCGCTATGAGCTCCGTGGTCGCGTTCTTGCTGTGCTCGCGGCCGGATCCGTAGAGATAATCGATCTTCGGGTAGTAACCACCCTTTGCCGCGTCGATTGCGGAATCCGCCGCATCCTTCTTTCTTGCGGCACTGAGAACTTGCGGGTGGCTATCGATCGCGAAAGTCACGATCTCTTTCAACGTCTCGGCCGCGGCGAAACCGCTCAACGCAAACGTCAGCGCGCCGACCGTACCTGCTACCGCATGCTTCATCATTTCCTCACCTCATTATTCTTTGCGCGCAAAGATGACCCCGGCGCGGCATAACGCGAGCTAAGCCTTTTCGTCAGATTAGCTGTTTAAGAGATTGCGGTAAATCGGTTATTGGGTTTGACCTCCGGAACTCGCGAGCGTTGTCGCAAAGTCGCAACAAGGCCCCCATAAGTGGTTCAATCTTAATGGATTGTCGCGCCCTTGGGAAGATACCCGACGGTCGATTTTAACCCTGATGTCACGGCTTGCGGGGCATGAACGATCCGGCGAGCCTGCCTTCCCGAACCAGAAGCACCAGGTTCAGCCGGTCTGAAACGCCCAGTTTTTGAAAGACATTCGACAGATGCCCTTTTACGGTGCGCTCCGAGATCGCGAGCGCCGAGGCAACCTGCTTGTTCGAGGCGCCTTCCCCGATCAGGCGCACGATTTCCTTTTCGCGCTGGGTCAACTCGGATAGCCCGTCGTTCACTGGTTTCTGGTCCGGCGGGCGGTGTGCCTGGACATAATTCCGCAGTTCGGTCACGAGGCGAGGCAGGAGACTCCGCGTCACCCATACGCCTCCGTTCGAAGTCACGCTCAGCACCTGCTGCAACGACTCGGGGTCGATTCCGCGCCGGCAACAACCCTTGGCGCCGGCCTTGAGGAGCGCGATCTCCTCGTCCTCCGCGAACACGGGGGTCAGCACGATGACGCGTCCGCCTCCGGACATGCCGACCACTTCCCCGACCTGGCGCTCGATCGGACGCTCCAGCAAATCGGAATCGAGGAGCACCGCGGAGGGCTCCCGCGCCATGATTTTTTCGGTCAGTGCTTCCACGGTGCTTGCAACGTCGAGCTCGTGCTCGGCACTGGCCGCGCGGCGACAACGGTTCTCCAGCTCAGCGTCCCGGGTCGCGATGAGTATCGCCATAGGTCACACGCGGTGATTGCTTGTTGCGAGTCGGCTCGGGCGGCGCGCCTCAGCGCTCCCGGAACGCCAGCTCTTTGGTCTTGATGATGGGCTTGAGCAGGTATTGCAGGAACGTCTTTTCCCCGGTCTGGATGTGGACCGTCGCGGTCATCCCGGGAATGATCGCCACGGGCTTGTCGCGCCGCGCGGGCACGGCGCTGGTGGTTCGCACGCGGACGAGATAGTAGCTCTCCGCCCTATCCGGCTTCTTTTCGTCGGTGATCGAGTCCGCACTGATCTGTTCGAGCTTCGCAGGGAAGCCTCCGTAGATCGAGAAATCGTAGGCCGTGATCTTGACCAGCGCGTCCTGCCCCGGGCGCAGAAACGCGATGTCCCGCGGCTTGACGCGTGCCTCGACCAGCAGGTTATCCTCCAGCGGAACGATCTCCAGCAGCTCCGACCCGGGCTGGACGACTCCGCCGACCGTGGTGATCTTTACCGATTTCACGGTCCCGGTCACGGGCGAGCGGACGACGGCGCGGTCGACTCGATCCTGGAGCGCAACCCCGGTCGCCGACGTGCCTTCCTGCTCGGCGCGCACCTGATTGAGCTCGGCGAGCGCGTCGTTGCGGAACTTCGCAACGTAGCTGTCGAGCCTGCTTCTCGCCTCGGAAATGGCTGCATCCAGGCGCGGAATCGTGATCTTGGTCGAGTCCAGCTCGCCCTGAAGATCGTTCTGCTGGCGCTCGAGGCGCAGCAACTCGACTTCCGACATCGCACCCGCCTTCACCAGCGGACGTGACATGGTCAGCTCCCTGTTGAGGAACTCCAGGCTGGTCTGGATCTGCGTGAGACGCCCGCGCTTTTCCTTCAGCTCCTGGGAGCGCTGATCGACCTGCTGCCGGAAGGCCGCCGTATTGGCGTTGAATTCCGCCTGCCTCGAGCGGTACAGCGTCAGTTCGCGTTCCGCAAGATCGTGGTTGTCCCTGACGAATTTCTGCGGCAGCTCGAAATTCTTCCCCGAGACTTCGGCCGTCAAACGCGCAATTTTCGCGGTCAACGCGTCGTTCTTGGCCTTGTTCTCCTGAAACGAGGAGGCATACCGCGTGTCGTCGATCAACATCAGCACCTGGTTCTTGCGCACGACGTCGCCGACCCTCACCTTGATGTCGGAAACGATGCCTCCCTCCAGGTTCTGGACCACCTGGACCTGGGTGGAAGGAATGATCTTGCCGTCGCCGACCGTGGTTTCGCCGATGTTGGCGAACGCCGCCCACACGATGAACGCGGCGACAAACAGCAGCGCGCCCCAGATCAGGAAGTGCGAATACGCCGGCGGCCCCTGCAGCGCCGCCGCAGCGGTCTCACCCATGAACTCGATGTCTTCGCGCCGTTCCACCGTTCCAGGCATGTTCCCGAATCGAACCTGCGAAAGCAAGCTCCCTTGCCAATGACCGCCACTGCTCGCGCACGGTGCGGCCGGGCGATCGTTCGCCCGGCAGCGCGGCCTCACCCTCTTCTTGCGACACCGACCTTGCCTCCGGACAGCGCCTGCATCACCTGTTCCTTCGGCCCGTCGGCGACGATTTTTCCATTATCGAGCACAATCAGACGCGGCGCCAGCGTCAACAGCGAAGCCCGGTGCGTGACGAGCAGAAAGGTCTTGCCCCCAAGCGCCTTGTCGAGCTTCCCCTTGAAGTTCTCCTCCGAGCGGTTATCCAGGGAATTCGTGGGCTCATCCATGATCAGCACCGGCGGGTCGAGCAGCAGCGAACGCGCAATGGCCACGGTCTGGCGCTGCCCGCCGGACAAGCCCTCGCCACGCTCCCCGATGTGCAGATCGAAGCCCTGCGCCGAAGGGTGGACGAACTCGGTCACGCCGGCGATATCCGCCGCGCGCACCAGCGCCGTATCGTCCGCGTACGGGGCCGCAAAGAGGATATTCTCCTTGACCGTTCCGTAGAACAGCACCACGTCCTGCGGTACGTAACCGATGTTTCGGCGCAGCGTCGCAGGATCGATCTGGTTGATGTCCACGCCGTCGATGAGGATCGAACCCGACGTCGGCTTGTAGAGGCCGAGCACCAGCCTTTCGACCGTCGATTTTCCCGAGCCGATGCGCCCGATCAGGCCCACCCGATCGCCGGCCGCAAGCCTGAACGACACGTTCGACAGCGCCGGGGTTTTCTGACCGGGGTAGGAGAACGTGACGTTACGGAACTCGATGTCGCCGCGGAAATGCGGCCGCTGCACGAAGCTCTTGTTGGCGGGGCGCTCGACCGGCAACTGCATGATGTTTTGCAGCGTGCGGAGCGCCGCAATCGACTGGTGGTAACGCGTCATCAGCCCCGCCACCTGACCCAGCGGCGCCAGCGCGCGCGAGGTGAGAATCGTGCAAGCGACCAGAGCGCCCACCGTGAGCTCGCGCTCGGCGATCAGATACACGCCCAGCACGACCACGGCGACGCTGGTGAGCTGCTGCACGGTGAGCGAAATGTTGATGATCGCCGAGGACAAGGTGCGCGCCTTGATTCCCAGTCGAGCCCCGGTCCCCACCAGCTGTTCCCACTTGCGCTGCAGGGCGCCCTCGGCCGAAAGCGCCTTCACGGTCTCGATCGTGCTCAGGCTCTCGATCAGCAACCCCTGCTTCTGGGCCGCGTAACGGAACGTCAACTGGATGATCTCGCCCAGCGGCCGCTGCAGCATGATGCCGATCGCAATGATGAGGGGGACCGCCAGCAGCGGGACGTACCCGACCGCTCCGCCCACCCAGAAGATCACGGCGATGAACAGGAGCACGAACGGAAGGTCGACGAGTGCGGTGATCGTCGCCGAAGTGATGAATTCGCGGAACGATTCGAATTCGTGCATGTTGCTCGCGAACGATCCAACCGAAGCGGGCCGCACCTCCATTCTCATCCCCATCGCTCGCTCGAAGATGTTCGCGGAAAGGATGACGTCGATCCGCTTTCCGGCGATATCGACCAGGTAGCTGCGCAGCATGCGCATGGTGAGATCGAACGCGAGGACGATGAACACCCCGATCGCCATCGCCCATAACGTTTCGGCGGTGTCGTTCGGCACCACCCGGTCGTACACGTTCATGATGAAAAGCGGCATCGCCAGGGCGAACAGGTTGATCAGGAGCGAACCCAGGAGCACTTCCCCGTAGATCGGCCAGGCCTGGCGGACCACTCCCCAGAACCAGTGCTCGATGCGCGGGACGGCGCTGTGCTCGGTCCTGGAGTCGAACTGCAGTTGCTGGCGAACCAGGATGACGTGGCCCGTGTACTCCTTCTGCAGTGCTTCGATCGAGCTTTCCTGCACGCCCCCCGTGTCGGGATCCACGATCTCGCACTGCCCCTCGGGCTTGACGGCCTTGAGGATGCAGGCCCGCCCGTCTTTCAGCAAAACCACCACCGGCAGGACCAGGGGCGATAGCTTCGCCAGATCGCGCGCCGCTACCTTGGCGCTCAGGCCCGCCCGTTCCGCGGCGCGCTCGAACAATGCCGGCGTCAGCTTGCCGTCCACCAGGGGCAGCCCGGCGGACAGCGTCTCCTCGGAAAATGGCCGATTCATAAAACGCGTAAGCAGGACCAGGCACTTCATCAGTGGGTCATCGGCCGACAGCGTTCGCGCCGGGATCGCCCATTGCTTGCGTGCCTGGCCTTCCGCGATTGCCTTAGCCTGATCCAAGATGAATCTCCTCCGGCCCCGTCACTCGGGCTTGCCGATGAAGTAGCCCTGCGCACCGTCCACCAGCAGGCTCTTCGCCAGTTCGAAATCCTGTTCGGTTTCGATGTACTCGGTCACGACCTGGATCCCGAGGCCGTGGGCGATGCCCACCAGCGCCTGCACGAAGAACTGCCGATCGGTGGAATCGGCCATGCCGCGCGTGTAGCTGCCGTCGATCTTGATGTAATCGACCTCCAGGCTGCGCAGGTATCCGACCGAGGCGGTGCTCTGCCCGAAGCGGTCGATCGACAGGCGCGCCCCGGTTTCGCGCAACCGGCTGAAGGCGGCCTTCACCAAGCCGATGTTGGCGATGATCGAGTGCTCCGCCACCTCCAGAATGATGTTGCGCGCAACCTCCGGCTGCGCGGCGAGCTTGCCGTGCAGCCATTCCACGAACATCGGGTCGATGATCGACTCGAGCGACAGGTTGAGCGCCGTGGCGCCTCCGCGGACCGGCCCGCTCGTCGCAATGTGCTGCATCACCTTGTCGACTACGACGCGATCCAGCAGCTGAAGCGCCCCGAGGCGCTTCGCGGTCGCGATGAATATGCCGGCGCGAATCAGCTGGCCGTCCGAGCCCAGGATGCGGACGCACGACTCGCTGCGGTATCTCCATTCCGACTCGGGGACCTGGCAGGGGCGCAACGGCTGGTACTGCAGCGCCACCCGATCGCTCGGCAGGCCGACCCGGAACATGTTGTTGATCTCGGTGTATGTCGTTGTTGCCTGCTCCGCCGCCTCCTCCGGCTGCAGGTGCCATGCGGGGATGCCGCGCGCCTGCGCGATCGCCAGCGCGGCGCTCACGGAGGACATCAGCCTGCCGAACGAAGCGCCTTCGCGATGCCGGTAGTAGGCCATCCCGACATGCGACATCATGCTGCTCTCGGTGCGCGGGAACTCTTCGATCTCCGCCAGCGCGGCAATCAATTCGTCGCCGAATGCCGGCAGGTCTGCTTCGGCGATATCGGGGACCAGGATCCCGAATTCCGGGCCATCGAGCTTGGCGAGGATCGCGCCCGTGCGCTTTTCCGAGGCCTTGGCAAGCAGTTGGGCGGTCCGCTTGAGCAACGCATCGCCTTCCACCCTGCCGTTCTTCTCGTTGAACGCGGCAAAGCCGCGCACGCGGACCACCGCCAGCGCGCCGGACGGGAACTTGGTCGGGGCGCCGATCAGATGCGCCAGGCGCTCGCTGAAGTCGTTGCGGTTCATGAGACCGGTGACCGCGTCCACATAGGCCTTCTTGCGCATCTTTTCGGCGAGGTCGGTCTGCTCCGTCAGCATGCGCTCCACCGCCACGACCATGGCATTCATCGCATGGGCCACGCGATGCAATTCACGCGCCCAGGGCAGCTTCGGCAGCAGGGTGAATTGACGCCTGGAAATGTTGATCGCCTGCTGCTCCATGTCGTCGAGGGGGCGCAGTGCAAGGCGCAGCACCACGAACACGACCACCAGGGAGATGATCGCCACCGCGAGCAGCACCCACGCCGAACGCACCGAAACCCGGTACAGCTCCGCGTAGGCATGCCCCGGGTGGCTCACCACCTCGATCACCGCCGCCTGGATCCATCCGTCCATGACGATCGCGTCCATCCTCGGCGTCTCCAGCGCGACCCACGGCAACCCGATGAACCAGGCGGGGACGTCTTTCACGGCTTGCTCCAGCTGCTTGGTGACGAGCGCCTTGCCGTCCATGCTTTTCACCAGGATCTCGCTGTAGTAGCCGCGGTCGAAAATGGCGGCGGTCATCCTTTCGACGGTCTGCACGTCCTTGACCCGGCCGCTGTGGGTGATCGCCAGCCCGAGGAAGGTCGCGGTGTCCTGTGCGTGCGACTCGAGGGTCTTTTGCAGGTAGTCCTTCGTGCTCTGGAACACGATCACCAGCGTCGCGACGAAGACCAGAACCCAAAGCAGCGAAATCAGGGAAAGCAATAACCGGGAAAGTTTCATTTCGACCCCACCGTCTTGGTTCTCATGCCCGGATCACATTGCCGACCGAAGCCGCGCCTGGAGATCACGCCAGTGGCCGATGCGATCCGAGCCGCCGACGGACTGACCGCGCCCGGTCTGCTCCTTCGCCAGCCACAGCCCGCTACCGTTGAAGCTGTACACCGGCAAAAGATCGGTTCTGGAGGACGCCGGACGGATCGATTTGTTGATATTGTCCAGGATGAGTGGCTCGGCGTCCGGGGTCGGAAAATAGGCCAGCACCATATGGGCCTCATTGTATATGACGAGTTCCTTCACATAGGTGATGCGCAGCTTGTCGTCAGGAACGCCGAGCGCCCGCAAGGTGAAGTACTTGGCGATCGAGAAATCCTCGCAGTCGCCGCCGTTGGTGGACAGGAATTCGATCGGCGTCGCCCAGTAATCTTCTTTCCCCCAGTGCTCCAGGTCGCTGAGAAACGGCGTCTGGTTCATGAAATTGTTCGCCAACTCGAGCTTTTCCCGCTCGGGCAGACTCTTGTTCTTTGCCGAGGTCACCAGGTTGCGACCCTCGGTGAGGCGATTTTTTGCGACCGGTCCGAACTGCTGCGCCAGTTTGGCGATCTGGGCATCGGTAATGACATCCAGCTCGACCGCAAGCGCCAGCAGCGCCGCGAGCGACGCAGCGAGCAGGAGGATCCGGACCCACCGTGCAGCGAATATGCGCATACCTTTCCTGAACCCGGCGCCCGGATCGTGCTCTGCGCATCGTTCCGGCGTCCGCAAACTGGCGAATGATACTCGCGCCACGCCGGCGCGCCCTCAGGCCGCGCCCTCTCCCAGATACGCTTCACGAACCTTCGCATCGGCGAGCAATTTCCCCGCCTCGTCGGCGAGAGTGATGGCGCCGGATTCCATGACGTAGCCGCGGCCGGCGACCTCGAGCGCGAGCTTCGCGTTCTGCTCGACCAGCAGAATCGTCACGCCCTGCGACGCGATCTCGCGGACGATCTCGAAGATCTTGGCGACCAGCAGCGGCGCGAGGCCCATCGAGGGTTCGTCCAGCAGCAGCAGCTTGGGCCGCGCCATCAAGGCACGTGCGATCGCAAGCATCTGCTGCTCGCCGCCGGAGAGCGTGCCCGCGGTCTGCGCGCGCCGCTCGCGCAGCCGTGGAAACGTGCCGTACTGGCGCTCGAGGTCGCGCTTGACCTCCGGGTCGTGGCGCGAGTACGCGCCCATGGCGAGGTTTTCCGCCACGGTGAGCTGGGGGAAGATGCCGCGGCCCTCCGGCACCATCACCAGACCCTGCCGCGGCAGCTCGTGGACGGGCATCTTTGCGACGTCGGCGCCGGCGTACTGCACGGAGCCCGCGCGCATCGGATGCAGGCCGCAGATCGCGCGCAGCGTCGAGCTCTTTCCTGCGCCGTTCGCCCCGATGAGGCACACCAGTTCTCCTTGCGCGACGGCAAGGTCGATTCCCTTCACCGCGCGAATGCCCCCGTAGCGGACTTCCAGCGACTTGACCTCAAGCAGCATGCGGGGCGTCGCTCCTCTGCCTCATGCGGCGCTCCGAGTTGCCGTTTCATCGGGTACGCCGAGATACGCCTCGATCACCTTCGGGTCCCGCTGCACGTCCACCGGGATTCCTTCGGCGATTTTTTCTCCGTAGTCGAGCACCAGCACCCGGTCGCACACCGCCATCACGAGACGCATGTCGTGCTCGATCAGCAGGATGGTGGTGCCGTCGCCGCGTATGCTCCCGAGCAACTTGCGCAGCGCGCGCGTCTCGGAAGCATTCATCCCGGCGGCGGGCTCGTCGAGCGCAAGCAGCTTCGGTTCGGTCGCGAGCGCGCGCGCGATCTCCAGGCGCCGCTGGTCGCCGTACGGCAGGCTCCCCGCAGGATCGTTGGCGCGGGCGCGGATGCCGACGTAGTCAAGCAGCGCTGCGGCGCGGCGCTCGATCGACTGCTCTTCGGCGCGGGTGGCGCGGTCGCGCAGCACTGCGCCGATGACACCCGCCCGGGTGCGCACGTGCCGCCCGATCATCACGTTCTCGAGCGCGGAGAGGTTGCCGAAGAGGCGGATGTTCTGAAAGGTGCGCGCGATGCCTCTGGCGGCGACCTGGTGCGGCCTCAATCCTGCGAGTGACGCCCCGTCGAACAGGAACGAACCCTCGTCCGGGGCGTACATCCCCGTGAGCACGTTGAACAGCGTGGTCTTGCCGGCGCCGTTCGGGCCGATCAAACCGTAGATTTCTCCGGTACGGATGGCGAACCCGACGTTGGTCAGCGCCTGCACCCCGCCAAAGCGCTTTCTGATCCCGCGCGCTTGCAGCAGCTCGCTCATTCCATTTGCTCCGAGAGCTCGCGTTTTCTGACCGCCGAGGGCAGCAGCCCCGCCGGGCGGTACAACATGATCAGCACCAGCGCGAGGCCGAAGAGCAGCATCCGGATCACCTCCGGCTCGACGATGGTGCGATCGAACAAGGACTTCTGCAGCGGCTCCACGGTCCAGCGCAGGACTTCCGGCACGAAGGAAAGCAGGACCGCGCCGAGCACCACGCCCCAGACGTTGCCCATGCCGCCGAGCACGACCATCGAAACCACCATGATGGACTCGACCAGGACGAAGCTTTCGGGCGAAACGAAGCCCTGGATGGCGGCGAACATGCCGCCGGCGATGCCGCCGAAGGACGCGCCCATCGCGAAGGCGAGGAGCTTCACGTTGCGGGTATTGATGCCCATGGCGCGCGCCGCGATCTCGTCCTCGCGGATCGCCTCCCAGGCGCGGCCGATGCGCGAGTTCTGCAGGCGCACGTTGATCACGATCACGATCACGAGCACGGCGAGCAGCAGCCAGTAGTACTTCATCGGTCCGCTCACCACGACGCCGAGGACGCCGTGATCCTTCGAAAAGTCGAGCCCGCCGAGGCGGAACGGGTCGATCTGGGCGATTCCTTGCGGACCGCGCGTGATGTTCACGGGCTGCGAGAGGTTATTGAGGAAGATCCGCACGATCTCGCCGAAACCGAGCGTCACGATCGCGAGGTAGTCGCCGCGCAGCTTCAGCGTCGGCGCGCCGAGCAGCACGCCGAAGAGACCGGCGACTGCGGCGCCGACCGGCAGGATCACCCAGAACGGGAGGTGAAGATCGAAGTGGGGCGAAGCGAGCAGCGCGTAGGTGTAGGCACCGACCGCGTAGAACGCGATGTAGCCAAGATCGAGCAGCCCCGCGAAGCCCACCACGATGTTCAGGCCGAGCGCGAGCAGCGCATAGAGGATCGCGAAGTTCGCGATCCGTACCCAGCTGGTACCGACATACGCGAGCGCAAAGGGCAGCAGCACCAGGGCAAGGGCCACGATCACCACGCCAGTCCGCACTACGGCAGCGTTCTGCCTCCAGTCTTTCACGCCCGGTCCGCCACGCGCTCGCCGAGCAGGCCCGAGGGCCGGATCACCAGTACCAGGATCAGCACCACGAACGCGAACACGTCCTGGTAGTTGGAGCCGAACAGGATGAAATGCGCGTCGGCCTGGCAGCGCTCGGTGAGCCAGCCCGAGACCCCGGCGATCCGGCACAGGTCGGTGAGATCGCCGATGTAGCCGGCGCCGAGCGCTTCAACGACGCCGAGCAGCAGCCCGCCGAGCATCGCACCCGGGATATTGCCGATGCCACCGAGCACGGCGGCGGCAAAGGCTTTCAACCCGAGGATCGAGCCCATCGTGTACTGGGCGACGCCGTAATAGGTGCCGACCATCACGCCGGCCACCGCACCCAGCGCCCCACCGATCAGGAACGTGGCAGCGATGACGCGATCGATGTCCACGCCCATGAGTCCCGCGACCTGCGGGTTCTGCGCGGTGGCGCGCATCGCGGTGCCGAGCTTGGTGCGGTACACCAGCAGCGCAAGCCCCGCCATGATCGCGAAACACAGGCCGAGAATGGCAATCTGCACGCTGGTGATGGTGGCCCCCGCGACGTGGTGCACGGTATTGCTGATGATCTGCGGGAACGCGATCACGTTGCGCGTCCACACCAGCATGGCGAGGTGCTGGAGAATGATGGAGACGCCGATCGCGGTGATCAGCGGCGCCAGGCGCGGCGCGCGCCGCAGCGGCCGGTAGGCGAAGCGCTCCATGGTCCAGGCGACTGCCATGCACACCGGAATCGCGCAGGCGGTGCCGATCACGACCACCGCCAGCGGCGGCATGCCGCCGGCCGCGAGGGCAGTGATCACGGAGAACGCCACCATCGCGCCGATCATCACCACTTCGCCGTGCGCGAAATTGATCAGCTGGATGATGCCGTAGACCATCGTGTAGCCGAGGGCGACGATCGCGTAGACGCTGCCGAGCGTCAGCCCGTTGATGAGCTGCTGAAGGAATATGTCCACGCGCTGCGCAGCGTAGCAGAAAAGAAAACGGCACCCGAAGGTGCCGTTTCCATCGCCCTCGCCGGGGACGGGCTTACTTTTTCGCTGCGTCCTTCGCGGGCTCGGACGCCGGGGCAGCGGCCGGGGCCGCGGCCGGAGCGGGCGCCGACGCGGCCTTCATGAACTCCGCGTAGTCGATCGTCTTGCCGCCCTTGATGATCGCGATCGGGTCGAGTTTTCCGCCTTTCATCGTGAAGATGGTCATCTCGGCATCCTTGCGGTCGCCCTTTTCGTCGAAGGCGATCTTGCCGGTCGCGCCGCCGAATTCGATCTTGGCTAGCTCGGGGCGGTACTTCGCGGGATCGGCCGAATTCGCCTTCTTCATCGCCGCGACGAGCATGTTCGCTGCGTCATAGGTGAAGGGCGCATACAGGATCGGGGCGGCGTTGAAACGCTTCTTGTACGCCTCGAGGAACTTCTTGTCCGCGGCCTGCGGCGGGAGGCCTGCCTGCGAGCACAGCAGGCCGTCGGCCGCCGCACCGGCGAGCTTGGTCATGTCGTCGGTGCACGCGCCGTCGCCGAACGAGAACACCGCCGTGATGCCAAGCTCGCGTCCCTGCTTGAGCAGCGGGCCGCCGGTGGCGTCCATGCCGCCGTAGAACACGGCGTCGGCATTCTTGCCCTTCACCTTGGTGAGGATCGCCTTCCAGTCGGTGGTCTTGTCGGTGCCCTTCTCGCGCGGCAGCGTCGTGATGCCCGCTGCCTTGAGCGTCTTCTCGACCTCGTTCGCAATGCCTTCGCCGTAGGCCGTGGCATCGTCAATCACCGCGACCAGCTTCGGTTTCTTCGTCGCCGCGAGGTAGCTCGCGATCGCCGGACCCTGCTGGTCGTCGCGGCCGACCACACGGAACTGCGTCTTGAAGCCCTGCTCGGTCAGTTTCGGATTGGTGGCCGAGCCCGAAATCACCGGGATTCCCGCCTGGTTGTAGATCGAGGAAGCCGGGATCGAGGTGCCCGAGTTCAGGTGACCGACCACGCCATTCACCTTTGCATCGACGAGCTTCTGCGCAACAGTCGTGCCGACTTTCGGATCGGCCTGGTCATCTTCGCCGACAAACGTGAATTTCGCTTCCTTGCCGTCGATCACGATCTTCGCGGCGTTCGCTTCCTCGACCGCGAGGCGCGCCCCGTTCTCGTTGTCCTTGCCGAGGTGCGCGATACCGCCGGTGAGCGGGCCCACGTGGCCGATCTTGATCTCGATCGAAGGCGGCGGGGCCGCCTTCGAGGCTTCGGCAGCCGGCTTCGGTTTGGGCTTTTCCTCCCCGCAGCCGGCGAGGGCCGCCGCGCAGGCGGCCGCGATCAAAGTCAATGCGAGCTTGGTACGATCCATTACGGCCTCCGGATGGGATGTTCTGGGGCAAAAAGGAAGGGCGTTATGATACCGCGCCCGACCGGCGTGATGAGCCCTCTTCGGTGCTGGCGCCCCGCTCTTTGCAGGCTCGCTTGAGCGCTTCCAGATCCGTGGCCGGCTCCAGGCACGCGAGACCGCGGCAAAGCCACCCAGTGACCGGCGCGGGACGCTTTGGCTTATCGAGCACCGGGGACAAGTTCCCGGTGTCGTCCGGGATCGCGAGCACCATGGTGTCGGGCAGGAACTCGTGCGCCAAGGCCGCGGACCATTCGGCGAGCGGGCCCGGGGCACCCCGCAAAATGAGCGTCGCGGGCGGCGCCAGTACTTCGTCCAGGGCCTGCGCGAGCATGCCGAATCCGGCCGGGTGCTCGAGCATCGACGGGAAAAACAGCTCCAGGGCGCGCCCGGCCGCACGCGCGTAGCGGTCCTCGCCGGTCAGCGCGGCAAGGCGCGTCAGCGCGAACGCCGCCACGCCGTTGCCCGAAGGAAGCGCGCTGTCGTGGCCGGGCTTGGGCCGGTGAACCAGCTTTTCGTGGTCTTGCGCGGTGAAAAAGAACCCGCCCGCTTCCCGGTCTTCGAACTGCTCGAGCAGCACCTCGGCGAGCGCCTCGGCGAGGTCCAGATCGGCCTGCAGGTACTCGCACTGCAGCAGCTCGATCAGTGCGGCCGCAAGGAACGCGTAGTCATCGAGGTAGGCCGCGAGATGCGCGCGGCCGTCCTTGTAGGTCGCCAGCAGCCGCCCGCGGCGCCACATCTGCGAGCGGATCAGGGCGAGCGCGCGGCGCGCCGAAGCGATCCAGTCGGGCCGACCGAAGACGCGACCTGCGCGCGCCATGCCGCGAATGGCGAGCGCGTTCCAGGAAACCAGCACCTTGTCATCGCGCCCCGGTCGCACGCGCGTTTCCCGCGCCGCGAAAAGCTTTTCCCGCGCCGAACCGAGCAGTGCCCGCGCCTCGCCGGGTCCGACGCCGCCGATTCTGGCAGCTCCCTCGAGCGTGCGGGCAACATGAAGATGCCAGTGCCTGTTCTCGAAGTTCGCGCCGCGGTCCAGGCCCCAGTACGGCGCGGCGAGCTGCCATTCCCCGGCGCTCAGCAGCTGCCGCACCTCCTCGCGCGACCAGACGTAGAACTTGCCTTCCTCGTGCTCGGAGTCGGCATCGAGCGACGAGTAATAGCCGCCTTCGGGCGACTGCATCTCGCGCACCACCCACTCCGCGGTCTCGGTCGCGCAACGCTCGTACAGCGCGTTTCCGGTCGCGAGCCAGGCATCGGCGAGCAGCGCGAGCAGCAGCCCGTTGTCGTAGAGCATTTTCTCGAAATGCGGGATCATCCAGTACTGGTCCACGCTGTAGCGGCAGAAACCGCCGCCGATCTGGTCGTAGATGCCGCCTTCGCACATGCGCGTGAGCGTCACTTCCGCCATCTCGAGCGCCGCGCGGTTGCCGCGCAGAGCGTGTGCGCGCAGGCAAAGTTCGAGATCGGTCGGATGCGGGAACTTCGGCGCCTGGCCGAAGCCGCCGAACCGGGCGTCAAAACTGGCGCGCAGGTTCTCCAGCGCCGCGTGCAAAGGCGCGTCGCCGAGCGCCGGCCGCTGCCCGGCGGCCTTGGGCTGGATCCGGGAGAACGCGATCCGCACCTGCTCGTTCTGGTCGCGGATGTCGGCGCGCTTCTCGCGCCAGATCGCCGCGATCCGCTCGAGCAGCTCGGGAAAGCCGGGCAACCCGTAGCGCGCCGACTTCGGGAAATAGGTACCGCCGAAGAACGGGGTTCCGTCCGGCGAGAGGAACATGGTGAGCGGCCAGCCGCCCGTACCGCGCGCGATCATCTGGTGCGCAGCCTGGTAAATCTGGTCGAGGTCGGGCCGCTCTTCGCGGTCGACCTTGACGTTGACGAAGTTCCGGTTCATCGCGGCGGCGACCGCGGTGTCCTCGAAGCTCTCGTGCGCCATTACATGGCACCAATGGCATGCCGAATAGCCCACCGAGAGCAGGATCGGCTTGTCTTCGGCACGCGCGCGCTCGAGCGCGTCGGGTCCCCACGGATACCAGTCGACCGGATTCTCCGCGTGCTGCTGAAGGTACGGCGAGGTCTCCTGCGCGAGGCGGTTGGGCATGTAAGGCATTATTGCACCCGATGCATGCCAATGACCCCCGAGCGGCAGAGGTCTTGAATTTCTGGTTCGCCGAGCACGACCGCAAGGCGTGGTTCGCCAAGGATCCTGCGTTCGACGCCGAGATCGGGCGGCGCTTTCTTCCGCTCCACGGGGAGGCCGCGGCGGGGCAGCTCGACGAATGGAAAACCTCGCCGTACGACTGTCTGGCGCTGGTCCTCGCGCTCGACCAGTTTCCGCGCAATCTGTTCCGCCATTCGGCGCGCGCCTTTGCGTCCGATGCGGCGGCAATCGACGCGGCGAGGCACGCGATCGATTCTGGCCACGACGAGGTTCTCCGGCCGGTCGAGCGGCAGTTCCTCTATTTACCCTTCGAGCACAGCGAGTCGCTGGATGAGCAGTGGCGTGCGCTCGCGCTGATCTCGCGCCTTGCGCCGTGGCCGGAAACCGCAGACGCTTTTTCGTGGGCTGTGCGGCACTGGGAGATCATTCGAAGATTCGGCCGATTTCCACACCGAAATGCGGTTCTCGGCCGCAAGAATACTGCGGCCGAGATCGATTTCTTGAAACAACCGGGCTCGAGCTTCTAGTCAGCCGGTCACCGCGCCCTTGCTCGCGGTCGAGACGAGCTTCATGTACTTCGCCATCAACCCGCTCGTGTAGCGCGGCGTGGGAGCTTTCCACCGCTTGCGGCGGCCCGCGAGCTCCTTCGCCGAGACATTGAGTTGAATCAGCCGTTTCTTTGCGTCGATGGTGATCGAGTCACCCTCTTTCACCAGGGCGATCGTGCCGCCTACATACGCTTCCGGCGCGACATGCCCGACCACCATGCCCCAGGTCCCGCCGGAAAAGCGTCCGTCGGTCAGCAGCCCGACCGATTCCCCCAATCCCTGGCCGATGAGCGCCGAAGTGGGCGCCAGCATTTCCTGCATCCCGGGCCCGCCTTTGGGTCCCTCGTAGCGAATCACGATGACGTCGCCCGGCTTGATCCGTTTGGCGAGGATCGCTTTCATCGCCGCCGGTTCCGAATCGAACACGCGCGCCGGCCCGGTGATCGAGGTTTTCTTCAGGCCGGTGATCTTGGCCACGCAACCTTCAGTCGAGAGATTACCCCTGAGGATCGTCAAATGCCCCTGCGGATATACCGGATGACCCCACGGCCGGATGACCTCCTGATTGGCGCGCGGCTCGTCCGGGACGCTTGCCAGCTCCTGCGCGATCGCCTTCCCGGTGATCGTCATGCATTCGCCGTGCAGCAGGCCGCGGTTGAGGAGCATCTTGAGCACCTGCGGCACGCCGCCTGCCGCGTGGAAGTCGGTCGCAACGAAGCGGCCCGAGGGTTTGAGTTCGCAAAGCACTGGAATCTTGCGCCGCACGCGCTCGAAGTCGTCAATGTTCCATTTCACGCCCGCTGCGTGCGCGATCGCCAGATAGTGCAGTACCGCGTTCGTCGAGCCGCCCGTCGCCATCACCAGGGCAATCGCGTTTTCGATCGACTTGCGCGTGATGATGTCGCGCGGTTTCAGGTTCTGCTTCACCGCTTCGACCAGGACGCGCGCGGATTGCGCGGCCGAGTCGGCTTTTTCGGGGTCGGGCGACGCCATCTGCGAGGAACCCAGCAGGCTCATGCCAAGCGCCTCGAACGACGAGCTCATGGTATTCGCGGTGTACATCCCGCCACAGGCACCGACCGACGGGCAGGCATTTTTTTCGATGCCGATGAAGTCCTCGTCGCTCATCTTGCCGGCGGTGTAGGCGCCGACCGCCTCGAACGGGCTCACGATGGTGAGCGTCTGGCCCTTCCAGGTGCCCGGCTTGATCGTGCCGGCGTACACGAAAATCCCGGGCACGTTCATGCGCGCCAGCGCCATCACGCCCCCGGGCATGTTCTTGTCGCAGCCGCCGACGACGAGCGCGCCGTCCATGGCCTGGCCGTTGACCGAAGTCTCGATCGCGTCCGCGATCACTTCGCGCGACACGAGCGAGTACTTCATCGCCTCGGTGCCCATTCCGATGCCGTCGGTCACGGTCGGAAAACCGAACACCTGCGGCATCGCGCCCGCTTCCTTCAGCGCCGCAATCGCGCGATTGACGAGCGGCTGGATTCCGGCGTTGCACGGATTGAGCGTCGAGTGCCCGTTCGCCACGCCGATGATCGGCTTCTCGAAGTCGCTGTCACCAAAGCCGACGGCGCGCAGCATCGCCCGGTTGGGCGAGCGGGCGATGCCCTGTGTGATCATGCGGCTTCTGCGGTTGTAGGCCATGTGTGGCTTCCTCCAGTCGTTAGAATCGAATCTTACCGTGCTGATCCACCCGAATTTCGACCCCATCGCGTTTTCCATCGGCCCGCTTGCGGTCCACTGGTACGGGCTCATGTACCTCGCCGGCTTTGCCGCCGGCTGGTGGCTCGGTTTGAGGCGCATCGAGGCGTGGGAACGGATGGGCCCTGCGGCGGTCACGCACGCGCAGTTCGACGACCTGCTGTTCGGCAGCATCCTCGGCGTGATCCTCGGCGGGCGGCTCGGCTATGTGTTCTTCTACAAGCCCGCCTACTATTTCTTGCACCCTCTCGAGACGTTCGCCATCTGGCAGGGCGGAATGTCGTTCCACGGCGGCTTTCTCGGTGTGCTGGTTGCCATGATGTTCGTCGCGCGCCGCCACCGTCTGCGCTGGCTCGAGGTAATGGATTTCCTGGCGCCGCTGGTGCCGCTAGGCATTGGCGCCGGGCGTCTGGGTAATTTCATCAATGGCGAGCTGTGGGGCCGCGTGACCGACCTGCCTTGGGCCATGGTGTTCAGGGGCGCGGGCAGCGCGCCGCGCCATCCGTCGCAGCTCTACGAAATGGCGCTCGAGGGGCTTGCGCTGTTCGCGATCCTGTGGTGGTACTCGGCAAAGCCGCGCCCGCGCGGCCAGGTATCGGCGCTGTTTCTCGCCGGCTACGGAGTGTTTCGCTTCGTCGCCGAGTTCGCGCGCGAGCCGGACGAATTTCTCGGCTACCTTGCGCTCGGCATCACGATGGGCCAATGGCTCAGCCTGCCGATGATCGCCGCCGGGATTGCGCTTTTCGCTTGGAGTCGCGGTACTCGATAGAACGACTCAAAGCGTGCCGGCCTCGAGAAAACTGTAAGAGCTCTTGCCCGTGAACGGTGACGTATTTCTCGACCTTGGCTCTCTCCTCGGGCGTCGCGGCGCGTTCGAGCAGGTGTTCCTTGGCCACCGATAGCATGCCGCCCGGATCAATCTCCAACGCTCGTTCTATAACGCCATGAAAATAAACAGGAATCATTGCCCTTGTCTGTGCGGCCGAGAGTGCGTATGAGAAGAACGCAGGCTATAACCTGCATGTTGTGTCGCTAAAAGCAGGCTATAACCTGCATAATTTACACTGCAAAGCAGCCTGTGACCTGCCTATTCGAGACTGATGACCAAGACCTACACCGATCTTCAACTGCGGCAACTCGATGAGCGGCTGCGTCCGTTGCGCCCCTTCGCGAACACTTCGAGGCCGCGCAACGGATGGATCCGGGCTGTGCGCCAAGCGCTCGGCATGACGCAGCCGCAGCTCGCCGCGCGGATTGGACTGACCCGGCAAAGTTTGAACGACCTGGAGAAAGCCGAGGCGGGAGGCAGGATCACGCTCGAAAGCCTCGAACGGGTCGCGAAAGCGCTCGGCTGCCGCCTGAGCTACGCGATAGTGCCAGCGGCGGGCTCGCTCGCTGCGACCCGCGCCCGGCGCGCTGAAGAAATCGCAGACCGGCAACTCAAGGCGGTCTCCCACTCGATGAAGCTGGAAGCGCAGGGCGTGACGGGGAAAGAGATTGCGCGGCAACGCAGGCGCCTGGTTGACGAGTTGCTGCGTGGCAGCGGCAGGAAGCTGTGGCGCTGACGATCGAGTATCCGCCGGGCGCAACCCCTCTCGACCCCGATGGGGCCAAGGGGCTCATTCCCGAGCATATTCACACCCATGGCGAACTCAACGAGTGGGAGCAGGAAAACATCGTGGAGGGCGAAACTTGGGCCTTCGCGCGCCGCCGCAAGAATATCCTGACCCCGGAATTCGTCGACGAGCTGCACAAGCGCATGTTCGGGCGCACTTGGCGCTGGGCGGGTCAGCATCGAACGACGGAGAAGAACATCGGCACTGATCCGGCTCGGATTGCGGTTGAGCTCAAGAAGCTGTGCGAGGATGTTGCTGCACAGATCGAGCACCGCGCATATCCGCTGGACGAGATCGCCGCGCGCTTTCACCATCGTTTGGTCAGCATTCACCCGTACCGCAACGGCAACGGCCGCCACGCCCGGACGATGACCGATCTGCTGCTGGTCGGCAACGGTGCACCGAGGTTTTCCTGGGGAGCGGGCGATCTCGTGCACAAGGGTGAGGTGCGCAACCGCTATATCGCGGCCTTGCAGGCGGCAGACCGGCGCAACTACGGGCTGCTATTTCAGTTCGTTCGCCTGGGTTCGACGTGATACTTGATCAACAAAAACTAACGCGCGACTGGCTGCGCCGCTGGGTCGCGAAATGCTAGAGGGCTGACTCGAGGATCCGCGCAACGTGCAGCGCCCGCCTCCCGGCGCCGTGCTCGATCTGCTGCCGGCAACTGGTGCCGTCGGCGACGATGAGCGAATCCGGGCGCGCGTCGCGCACGGCTGGCAGCAGGCTCATCTCGGCCATTTTCATCGAGATGTCGTAATGCTCCGCTTCGTAGCCGAAGCTTCCGGCCATGCCGCAGCAGCTCGACTCGATTGCGCTCACCGTCAGATCCGGAACGAGCCTGAGCGTACGCTCGACCGCAGCCATGGCGCCAAAAGCCTTCTGATGACAGTGGCCGTGGAGGAGCGCTTGCCGCGCGAGCGGCTTCAGTTTCAGCTTGAGCCGGCCTTGGTCGGCCTCGCGCGCGAGAAACTCCTCGAGCAGCAGCGCGCGCTCGGCGAGCGCCGCCGCCTCGGCGCCCGGCAGCATCACCGAAAATTCGTCGCGCAATGTGAAGAGGCACGAAGGCTCCAGCCCCAGTACCGGCAGACCGCGTTCGACGTACGGGGACAGCGCCCGCAGGATGCGCCGCGCCTCGGCTTTCGCTTCGTCCACCAGACCGGCTGCAAGAAACGTGCGCCCGCAGCACAGAGGCCGCTCGCCGCCCTCGGGCGCGGCAACCTGCACGCCGTATCCCGCATGCTCAAGCACCCGGATCGCGGCGCGCACGTTTTCCGGCTCGAAGTAGCGGTTGAAGCAGTCCACTAGCAGCACCACCTCACCACCCCGGCGCTCCGCGCCACCGCTCCTCCCTGGGGAGGGGAAGTAATCGGTGCGCCACGCCGGAAGCCTGCGCTCCGGCGCAAAGCCGGCAAAGCAAGCGGCGAGACGCGAGCCGAAATTCGCCAGCGGGGCGAGCCGCGCTGCCCAAGGCGCATAGCGCGGCAGGTACGCGATCAACCGCTCGCGCAGCGTGAGACCGTGCCGCTTTCTGTACTGCGCGAGAAATTCGATTTTCATACGCGCCATGTCGACGCCGGTCGGACATTCGCGCTTGCAGCCCTTGCACGACACGCACAGGTCGAGCGCTTCCTTCAGCGCCGCGTCGGAATCTGAACCGAGCTGCCCCGAAAGTGCCAGGCGCAGCGTGTTGGCGCGGCCGCGGGTAAGGTGCTGCTCGTCGGCGGTCACCCGGTACGAGGGGCACATCGTGCCGGTGTCGAACTTGCGGCAATGGCCGTTGTTGTTGCACATCTCGATCGCCTTGGCGAAGCCCTCTCCGCGACTGGCCTCGTCGGCTTCGTAACCACTCCAGTCGAGCGCCGTCTCAAGCTTGAGCGTGCGGTATCCGGGCTTGAAGCGAAACAGCGACCGGTCGTCCATTTTCGAGGGGTTGACGATCTTGCCGGGATTCATCAGGCCCTTCGGATCGAGCCACGACTTGATTTCGGCCAGTGCCGAGGTGAGGCGGGTGCCGAAGAAAGGCGCGATCCATTCCGAGCGCACGAGCCCGTCGCCGTGCTCGCCCGAATACGCGCCCTTGTACTGCTTGACCAGGGCGCAGGCTTCTTCGGCGATGGCGCGCATCTTTGCCGCGCCGTCGCGCCGCATGTCGAGGATCGGGCGCACGTGCAGGCAGCCGCAGGAAGCGTGTGCGTACCAGGTGCCGCGGGTGCCGTGCTTTTCGAACACTTGCGTCAGCCGCCCGGTGTACTCGGCCAGATGCTCGAGCGGCACTGCGCAGTCTTCGATGAACGACACCGGCTTGCCGTCGCCCT
>CAZYVT010000044.1:0-32457 GCA_964651335.1 uncultured Enterobacteriaceae bacterium
CTTCTCGTCGTAGCCGCGCTTGATCAGCTCCGGCAGCGCGACCTTGGCGATCGTCGCGCAGGTCGCGGCCGAGGAACCGGACACGGTGCCGAAGATGCCGCAGGCGAGCACGTTTACATGCATGAGGCGTCCCGGCAGCCAACCCAGCCACGGCGCGAGCCCCTCGAACATCTCGTCCGAGAGCTTGGTGCGGTAGAGGATCTCGCCCATCCAGATGAAGAGCGGCAGCGCGGCGAGCGTCCACGAGGCGCTCGAGCCCCAGAAGGACTGGAACAGGTTCACGTCGGGCGGCGTGCCGGTGAAGAACTGCAGCCCGAACCACGCCACCGCGGCGAGCGCAATCGCGATCCAGACGCCGCCCGCGAGCAGCAGGAGCAGGAGCGCGAACAGGATCGAGCCGAGGGTGAGCGTGCTCATCGCTCAAGCCATCTCGGAGAAGTCGCCCTTTGCGCGGCGCTCCTCCTCGGCGATCTGGTAGGCCGGCTTTTCCTTGCGCAGGACCGCCGCAATCTCGTCCAGCACCGCAACGAGGAAGATCGCCACTCCGAGCACGAAGCACATCTGCGGGATCCAGATCGGGAGCTTGATCAGACCCTGCGAGACCTCCTTGAACTTCCAGCTCTCGTACACGAACTTCGTCACCGCCCAGGCCATGTAGCCGAGGAACAGCGCCGTGACGCCAAGCGCCCACAGCTCGGCCCAACGGCGCGCATTGCCCTTCAACATGTCGATCCACAGGCCCACCCGCACCAGCTCTCCATGGCGGAAGGTATGCCCGAGCGCGAAAAAGGCGCTCGCCGCGCAGAGCCATGCAGTGATGTCGTCGGCGCCGCGGATCAGCAGGCCGAACTCGCGCCCCAGGGCTTGCGCGAGCATGAGCACGCAGATGCCGGCGAGACAGAGTGCGGCGAGGCCGCCGCTGAAGGAATAGAGCCGGTCGAGTGCGCGCCTCACACCCGACTTTCCGCGATTACTTGCTGCGGTAGGCTTTGACGATCGCCTCGCCGTCGGCGCCGGCGGCCTTGAGCCATTCGCCGGCGATGGTGTCGCCGATCCTGACGAGCGCCGCCATCATCGCGGCATCCGGCGTGTGCACCGTCATGCCGTTGTCGGCGAGCAGCTTGTTCGCGTTCGCCTCGCGCTGGCGCGAAAGTTCCCAGCCGCGTTTCTCGGCGGATGCCGCAGCATCGGTGAGCGCTTTTTTCTGCGCCTCGGGCAGTCGCTCGAACGAGCGCGCGTTCACCACCACCACGTTCTTCGGGTGCATTGCGTTGGTCATGTAGTAGTTCTTCACGAACTCCCAGGCCTTGGTGGATGTTCCGGTGGCGGAGGAGGTGATCATCGCGTTCACCGTACCGGTGGCGAAGGCCTGCGGCACCTCCGGTACCTGGATCACCGTCGGGCTCGCGCCGAGAAGCTCAGCGAGGCGCGCGGTGTAGGCGCTGTAGGTGCGGAACTTGGTGCCCTTGAAGTCATCCACGCTCTTCAGCGGGTTCTTGGTGTACAGGCCCTGGCCCGGCCAGGCGACTGAGTAGAGCAGCCGCAGGTCGCGACCCTGCATTTTTTTCTCGAGCACCGCCTTCTGCGCCTGGTAGAGCTTCCAGGCGTTGTCGTAGCCGGCGGCGAGAAACGGGACGTTGTCGGCGTTGAATACCGCCTCTTCGTTGCCGAACTGGCCGAGCAGGAACTCGGCGATGTTCACCTGGCCGGTGGAGACCGCGCGCAGCATGTCCGGGTGCTTGATGAGCGAGCCGTTCGAGTGCACGTTGAGATCGAGCTGCCCTCCGGTCGCCTTCTTCACGTCCTCGGCGAACTGCCTGACGTTGATGGTATGGAACTCGCCGTCGCTGTACGGCGTCGGCATGTCCCATTTGGTCTGCGCATGGGCCAGGCCGGAAAACATGAGCGCCGCAAACGCTGCAATCAAGGGCTTCAACTTCATTCTTCCTCCCGTGGAATCAACTCTTGAGAATGGCCGCGACATCATCGGCTAACGCGAGCGACGCTGTCAATCCGGGCGACTCGATGCCGAACAGGTGAACCAGATGGGGCACGCCGTGCGCCGCGGGCCCCTGAATGAGGAAATCGGCCGGAGGTTCGCCCGGACCGGAGATCTTCGGCCGGATGCCGGAATAGCCGGGCGCGAGAGCGCCATCGGGCAACCCCGGCCAGTAACGCCGGATCGCGGCGTAGAAGCGCTCGGCGCGCCCGGGATCGACGCTGTAGCCGATGCGGTCCACCCACTCCACGTCGGGGCCGAACCGCGCCTGCCCCGCAAGATCGAGCGTGACGTGGACGCCGAGGCCGCCGGGCTCGGGGACGGGGTAGATCAGGCGCGCGAACGGCGCACGCCGCGCCAGTGAATAGTAGTTGCCTTTCGCGTACAGTTCGCGCGGTGCGTGCGCCACTGGATATCCCGCAATCCGGCGCGCGACGCCCGGCGCGGTGAGCCCGGCGCTGTTGACCAGCGCGCGGGCCGGGACGCGCATCGGTTCGGCGCCGCCCACGTGCAGGAGGAAACCGTCCGGGACTACCTCCGCGCGTGTCAAGGGACTCTTCAATGCGAGCATGGCCCCGTGCGCCTGCGCGTCGCCCAGATATCCCAGCATCAGCGCGTGGCTGTCGATGATGCCGGTGGAGGGCGAATACAGCGCGGCGACGCAGCGCAGCTCCGGCTCCAGCGCGAGTGCCTGCTCGCGCGTCATCCACACCACGTCGGTGACGCCGTTCGCGTGCGCCTTGCGCTGGATAGCCTCCAGCTCAGGAAGTTGCGGTTCGTCGGTGGCGACGATCAGCTTGCCGCAGCGGGCGTGCGGAATGCCGTGCTCTACGCAATACTCGTAAAGGCGTTTGTTCCCCTCGACACAGGAAAGCGCCTTGAGCGAGCCCTTCGGATAGTAGATGCCGGCATGGATCACCTCGGAGTTGCGCGAGCTGGTGTGCGTTCCGATCGCGTCCTCCGCCTCGAGGATCACCACGTCCCGCCCGGCCCTCGCGAGTGCCCGGGACACAGCGAGGCCGACGACTCCGGCACCGATGACAACGCAGTCCAGCTCATCCATGCCGTGTCGTGTCCGCGGTGCGCGCCATCGGCCTGAAAAGCATCCGCTCTGCTGCGAAAGCGCCGGCACCGGCCAGCGCGATGGCAAGCGCCATCGGGCGCGCGGTGCCGTCGAAGGCTGTGCCGAGCGCGGCGCTCACCAGCGCGCCGAGTCCGAACGGAAGCGTTCCGAGCAGCGACGACGCGGCGCCCGCCATCCGCGGGAAGGGCGAGAGCGCCGCCGCGGTCGCGTTGGGCACGATGAATGCGCAGGCGAGGATATAGCCAAGCATCGGCACCACGATCGCGCTCCAGTGAGCAATTCCGGCATAGGCGAGCCCCGCCAGCAGCGCCCCGGCGACGAGCGCGAGCGCCGCGCCCAGCCGGACCATGCGCTCGATTCCGAACCGCATGACCAGGCGACTGCCGGCGTAACCGCCGGCCATCTGGCCGACCATGACCGTTGCGAACAGCACGCTGAACGCGATCGGCGTCAGCCCGAGCGCCTGCACCATCACCAGCGACGAGCTCGACACGAACGCGATGATCCCCATCTGCGCGCACAGCATCGTGGCGAGCGGCGCGACGAAACGGCGGTCGCCGAGCAGCACTGCGTAGGTCGCAGCGATGCGCGCCGCCGAAATCGGAGGGCGGTCCTGCGGCGCGGTCTCGCGGAAGGCGAGCGCGACCGTAAGCACCAGCGCCAGCGCGACCGCCGCGTACAGCCAGAACACCCCGGGCCAACCCGTCCAGGAAAGCGTCTGCGCGCCGACGAGAGGCGCAAAGACCGGAAAAAATCCGAACACCACCGTCATTTTCCCGAGCAGGTGCGCCGCCTGCTCGCGCGCGTACAGGTCGCGTACCACGGCACGCGCGATCACAGGACCGCTCGACATGCCGACGCCTTGCGCGAAGCGCAGCAGCACGATTTCCTGCAGCGAACCCGCGGCGGAGCAGGCGGCGCTCGAGGCGAGAAACAGTCCCAATCCGCCGAGCAGGACGGGTTTGCGGCCCAAGCGGTCGGAGAGCGCCCCCCACGCGAACTGCCCGGTCGCCAGACCCAGCAGATAGGTCGTGACCGCGAGCTGCGCCGAACCGGGCTCGGCACCGAACGCGCGCGCGATTGCCGGCACGGCCGGAAGGAACATGTCCATGCCGAGCGCCGTGAGCGCAATCAGCACGCCGAGCAGCACAGTGAGAAACGGAGATGCGGTTCGGGCGGTCATCAGCGGCGGAGCATTCAATGTAGCACGCTAGAATCCTGCCCCATGCCGCATCCGGATTTCCCGCGTCAGTGGCAGTTCTGGATCGATCGCGGCGGGACGTTCACCGATATCGTGGCGCTCAGGCCCGATGGCGCGCTCGCCGCCCACAAGCTGCTCTCCGAGAATCCGGAGCAATACAGCGACGCCGCGCTCGCCGGGATCCGCGATCTGCTCGGCATCGCGCGCTGCGACCCGATTCCCGCGGCACGGATTGCGGCCGTGAAGATGGGTACAACCGTGGCGACCAATGCGCTGCTCGAGCGCAAGGGTGAGCGCACCGTGCTTTTCATCACCCGCGGCTTTCGCGACGCGCTGCGGATTGCCTACCAGAACCGGCCGCGGTTGTTCGACCTGCGCATCGTGATGCCGGAGATGTTGTATGCGAAGGTGGTGGAGGTCGCTGAGAGGATCGGCGCGCGCGGTGACGTCGTTATTCCACTCGACGAATCTTTAGCGCGCACCGATCTGGAGAAGAGCTACTCGGAAGGCTTCCGCTCGATCGCAATTGTCCTGATGCACGGCTATCGCTATACGCAGCATGAAGCGCGTGTCGCCGAGCTGGCGGAGGAGGCGGGTTTCACGCAGATTTCAGTGTCGCATCGCGTGAGCCCGCTGATGAAACTGGTGGGCCGCGGCGACACCACCGTGGTGGACGCGTACCTTTCGCCGATCCTGCGGCGCTACATCGAACGCGTGGCGCAGGAGCTGTCCGGTGTCCGTCTCCTGTTCATGCAATCGAACGGCGGCCTCGCCGATGCGCGCCGCTTCCAGGGCAAGGATTCGATCCTGTCGGGGCCCGCCGGGGGTATCGTCGGCGCAGTGAAGACTTCGCTCGCGGCCGGGTTCGGACGAATCATCGGGTTCGACATGGGCGGGACCTCGACCGACGTGTCGCATTACGCGGGCGAATTCGAGCGCGAGTTCGAAACCAGGGTCGCGGGCGTCCGGATGCGCGCCCCCATGATGAGCATCCACACCGTGGCGGCGGGCGGCGGTTCGATCCTGCATTTTGACGGCGCGCGCTATCGCGTCGGACCCGATTCGGCAGGCGCCAATCCCGGTCCCGCCTGCTACCGGCGCGGCGGGCCGCTCGCCGTGACCGATGCCAACGTGATGCTCGGCAAGATCCAGCCGGCGTGGTTTCCGAAGGTATTCGGTCCGGGCGGCGATCAGCCGCTCGACGCGCAGATTGCCAGCGAACGCTTCGCCGCGCTCGCCGCCGAAATCCGCGCAGCCACCGCGGATACGCGCACTGCGGAGGAGGTGGCCGAAGGTTTCATCCGGATCGCGGTCGGCAACATGGCAAATGCGATCAAGCACATTTCGGTACAACGCGGGCACGACGTCACCGAATACACGCTGTGCTGTTTCGGCGGCGCCGCAGGGCAGCACGCATGCCTCGTTGCCGATGCGCTCGCGATGACGCGCGTGTTCATCCATCCGCTGGCTGGCGTGCTGTCCGCCTACGGCATGGGGCTCGCCGACCAGACGGCGATGCGCCAGCAGGCCGTGGAGCTGAAGCTGGAGGAAAGCGCCCGCGGCGCGATCGAAGAGATCGGGGAAACGCTTGCGACCGAAGCGCGCAACGAGTTGCTCGCGCAGGGACTGACTGCGGACCGCATTCGGGTGCTGAGGCGCGTGCACCTGCGCTACGAGGGCACCGACACCGCGCTGATCGTGGCGCTCGGCCCGGTCCGGCAGATGGCCGATGCGTTCGAGGATGCGTATCGCAAGCAATTCAGTTTCCTGATGCCCGGCAAATCGCTCATCGTCGAAGCAGTTTCGGTGGAGGCCATCGCGCACGGTGAAACAGAGGTTTCATACGATCGCCCGACTTCCGATTCTGGAAGTCGGGCGAAATCTGAAGCGGGCGCTGTTGCGTTCGGCAGTGAAGGCGCGACGACTGCCTTTCGCGGCACTTCGAAGAGCGGAAGTCCCGCGATGGGTGAAAAGAAGTCTTTCGCCGATCGCCCGACTTCCGATTCTGGAAGTCGGGCGAAATCTGAAGCGGGCGTTTTTGCTACCGGCGGTGACGGTGCGACCGCTGCCTGTCGCGGCACTTCCAAAGGCGGAAGTGCCGCGATGTGTGAAAGGCGGGATGCGGTAGTGCAAATGTTCACCGGCGGCAAATGGCATGAAACGCCGCTCTACCGGAGGGAGGATCTGCGCCCCGGGGACGCACTCGACGGCCCGGCGATCGTCGCCGAAACGAATGCGACCACGGTGGTCGAGCCCGGCTGGCGCGCGTCGGTGACGGAACTGGACCACGTGGTGCTCGAGCGCGTCGTGCCGCGCGACAAGCGTGTCGCTCTCGGCACCGAAGCCGACCCGGTGATGCTCGAAGTATTCAACAACCTGTACATGTCGATCGCCGAGCAGATGGGCCTGCGCCTCCAGAACACTGCGTACTCGGTCAACATCAAGGAGCGGCTCGATTTTTCGTGCGCGCTGTTCGATGCTTCGGGCAATCTGATCGCTAACGCACCGCACATGCCGGTGCACCTCGGCTCGATGGGCGAATCGGTGAAGACGGTGATCCGCGAAAACCGCAGCCGGATGCGGCCGGGACATGTCTATGCGCTCAACGCCCCGTACAACGGCGGCACGCACCTGCCGGACGTGACCGTGATCACGCCCGTTTTCAGTGCCGCCGGCGATGAGGTCCTGTTCTACGTCGGATCGCGTGGTCACCACGCCGATATCGGCGGCATTACGCCCGGTTCGATGCCGCCGGACTCGACGACGGTCGAGGAGGAGGGCGTGCTGATCGACAACTTCCTGCTCGTCGAGGCCGGCCGTTTCCGCGAGCAGGAAACCGCGGCGCTGCTTTCCTCCGGGAAATACCCGGCCAGGAACGTGCCGCAGAACGTCGCCGATTTGCGGGCGCAGATTGCGGCAAACGAGAAGGGCGCGCAGGAACTGGCGAAGCTGGTCGAGCACTTCGGCCTCGACGTGGTGTACGCCTACATGAACCACGTGCAGGCGAACGGCGAGGAATCGGTGCGGCGGGTGATCGGCGTGCTCAAGGACGGCGAATTCGAGGTTCCGCTCGACAACGGCGCGCTGATTCGTGTCCGGATCCGCATCGGTGCCGATCGTCGCAGCGCGGCGATCGACTTCAGCGGCACTTCGGGGCAACTTCCGAACAACTTCAACGCCCCTTCGGCGGTGAGCATGGCCGCGGTGCTGTACGTGTTCAGAACGCTGGTGGACGACGACATCCCGCTCAATGCGGGGTGCCTGAAGCCGCTTCAAGTCGTCATTCCCGAGGGATCGATGCTGAATCCGCGTTACCCGGCGGCAGTGGTTGCCGGAAACGTCGAGACGTCCCAGTGCATCACCGACGCGCTGTACGGCGCGCTCGGCGTGCTCGCGGCCTCGCAGGGCACCATGAACAATTTCACGTTCGGCGATGCGCGGTATCAATATTACGAGACGATCGCAGGCGGTTCGGGAGCGGGTCCGGAGTTCGACGGCGCGGATGTCGTGCAGACCCACATGACGAATTCGCGCCTCACCGACCCCGAAGTGCTCGAATGGCGTTTCCCGGTGCGGCTCGAGAGTTTCGAGATCCGTCGCGGGTCTGGCGGCGCAGGCAGGCACCGCGGCGGCGACGGCGCCATCCGGCGCGTGCGATTTCTAGAGCCGATGACGGCGGCGATCCTTTCCGGGCACCGGCTGGTGCGGCCGCACGGCATGGCGGGCGGGGAGCCGGGCAAGCCTGGGAGAAATTACGTCATTCGGGCCGATGGCACGCACGTGAATCTCGGACCCTGCGACAAAATCGACGTGAGTGCCGGCGACCTTTTCGTCATCGAAACGCCCGGCGGCGGGGGGTACGGGCGCCCCGAGCGGACCTCTGCTTATAATAGGGCGAGCCCCGTATCAACCGCATGAATCCGACCGCGATTTTCTCGAAGACCGGCAAAGGCGTGCAGGAGGCGTCCGGCAAGACGAGCCTGCTGTCGCGCGGCGACCGCACGGTGCTGGTGCAGATCGACGGCAAGACGACCTTCGCGGATCTGCAGATCAAGTTCTACAAGTTGACGCCGGACAAGCTGGAGGCGCTGATCCTGCAGCTCGACAAGGACGGATTCGTCCGGGAAGTGACGTCGGGTGGCTCTCAGGATGCGGCCCCGGCGGCGCCTGCGCGGCCAAGCGCGGCGAAACCCGCCGCGCCTCCGGGTAAGGGTGCCGTCGGCGAGGAACTCGACTTCACGAGCGCGATACCGGTGGGGTCCAGGCCCCCCGCTACGCCCGAACCCCCGGCGTCTCCCCCGCCGAAACCGCAGGTGGATCTCGCGGCGCAGGCACGTGCGGAAGCCGAACGCAAAGCCAAGGAACAGGTGTTGCTCGATTACCGCGCACGGCAGGAGGCGGAGGCGAAGGCGCGCGCTCAAGTAGAAGCGAACGCGCGTGCGGCGGCAGAAGCGAAGGCCCGGGCGGAAGCCGAAGCCAAGGCCCGGGCCGAAGCCGAGGCGAAGGTCCGCGCCGAGGCGGACGCAGCCGTAAAGGCGGCGCGCGAGGCGGCGGAGCGGGAAAAACAGGCCGCCGCCCAGCGCGAGCGTGAGGCATTGGAACGGGCGCGCAAGGAAGCCGAGGAAAAAGCCCGAGTCGAGGCCGAGCTCAGGGGCAGGCTGGACGCAGAGCGCAAGGCGCGGGAGGAAGCCGAACGCAAGGCGAGGGACGAGGCCGAACGTCTGGCGCGCGAAGCGGCGGAGCGCGAGCGCGAGAGGATCGAGCAGGCGCGCCGCGATGCGGAGGAAAGAGCGCGCGAGGCCGGGGAGCTGCGGCGGCAACTGGAGGAGGAGCGCAAGGCCAAGCTGGACGCGGAGCGCCGGGCGCTGGAGGAGGCCGAGCGCAGGGCGAAGGAAGAGGCGGAGCGCAGGACGAAGGAGGAGGCGGAGCGCCGGGCGCGCGACGCGGCGGAGCGGGAGAGAATCGAGCAGGCCCGCCGCGAGGCCGACGAAAGAGCGCGCCGCGAGGCGGAGGAACGAGCGCGCGAGGCGGAGGAACTGCGCCGGCAACTGGGCGAGGAGCGCAAGGCCAAGCTGGATGCCGAGCGCAAGGCGCGTGAGGATGCCGAACGCAAGAACACGGAAGAGGCAGAGCGCAGGGCGAAGGAGGAGGCGGAACGCCGGGCGCGCGAGGAAGCCGAGCGCAAGACCAAGGAAGAGGCGGAGCGCAAGACCAAGGAAGAGGCGGAGCGCCGGGCGCGCGAGGAAGCCGAGCGCAAGGCGAAGGACGACGCCGAGCGTCTGGCGCGCGACGCGGCGGAGCGGCAGAGAATCGAACAGGCGCGCCGCGAGGCGGAGGAAAGAGCGCGCGAAGCGGGAGAACTGCGCCGGCAGCTGGGTGAGGAACGCAAGGCCAAGGAAGAGGCAGAGCGCAGGGCGAAGGAGGAGGCCGAGCGCAGGCTGCGCGAAGAAGCCGAGCGCAAGGAGAGGGAAGAAGCCGAGCGAAAAGCGCGCGAAGAGGCGCAGCGTCGCGAGCGGGAGACTGAGGAACGGCGCCGGCGCGAGGAAGAAGAACGCAAGCACCAGGAGGAGGACGCACGGCGCAAGGGTGAAGCCGAAGTGACGGCGGGGCGCGCCGAGGAAGAAGCGCGCAAAAAGCGCGAGGAAGAGCAGGCGCGGCGCGAGCGCGAAGAGCGCGCTCGCAAGAAGATCGAAGCGGGAGAGGTGGCGGCGCAGGCGGCGCAGACGAACCCCGCCGCCAGCCAGATCGATTCCTCCCTGTTTGCCGAATTGAACGCCTTCTCGCAGCGAGAGGAAGAAGAGCGCAAGGCGAACGAAGAAGCCGATCGCAAGGCAAAGGATGCGGCCCTGCGCCAGCAGGAAGAGCGCAAAAAGCGCGAGGAGGACGAAACGCGGCGCAAGGCGGACGAAGAGCGCCGCCGCCGCGAAGCAGAGGAGCGGGGCCGGGAACAGCTGCGGCTGGCGCAAGAGGAGGCCGACCGCAAAGCACGCGAGGCCGAGGAGCGCAAGGCGAGCGAGGCGGCCGAGACCAAGAAGAAGGCCGCCGAAGCGTGGGCCGCCAAGAAGGCGGAGCAGGCGGGGGGACGCGACATCGAGGTCAAGGACGAAGACCTCGACATGGAAGACGTCAAGCGCGACCAGAAGGCGCTTGCGGGCGCGCGCACGCGTGAAAAGGAGCGGGCGCACGAGGAACAGCGCAGGAACATGAAAGCGGCGGGCGTGTCCTCCGCACCTGCGAAATCGCGCAACTGGGGCAAGAAGGCCGCGATCGGATTAATCGTGCTGCTCGTTGCGGCCGTTGCCGCGGTGCACGTGGTGCCGATTTCCACCGCCGAGTACGAAAAGGCGGCGGCGCAGGCGATCGGGCAACCGGTGAAGATCGGCTCGGCGCGGCTCTCGCTTCTGACCGGGCTCCAGCTCAAGCTGGAGCGCGTGTCGGTCGGGGAGGCGGCCAAAATCGGACTCGTGCGCGCCTCGCTCGACGCAAGTTCGCTGTTCGGGGCGCAGAAATCATTTGGCCGCATCGAGCTGGAAAATGCCGTGATCGGCCAGGAACATCTCGGCGCCGCGCTGCTCGGCAGCTTGCAGGGCGACGAACTGAAGATCGCCGGCGTTGCTGCGAAGCAGCTCAAGCTGGATGGGCCGATCGCGTTGCCTGCGCTTGACCTCGACATGACTCTTGCAGGAGACGGTACGCTGCACGCAGCCAAGGTCAGCGGCCCGGACAAGTTGCAGGCGCAGATCAGTGCGCGCGGCGGCGAGCTGACGTTCGAGGCCAGCGCAGGAAACTTCGCGGTGCCCTTCATTCCCGGCGTCTCGCTTGCTGACTTCCAGATGAAAGGCAGTGCGAACCGGCAGGGAATGAACGTCTCCGAGTTCGAGGGCGGCGCGATCGAAGGCGTCTTTTCGGGCAGCGCGCGCATCCGCTGGGGCGGCACATGGACGGTCGAGGGCGAATTGCGCACCCGTGGCCTCAATGTCGGCGTGTTCGCTCCGGCGCTGGTGTCCGAGGGAAAGGTCGAAGGCCGCGGCGTGTACTCGATGAAAGGGCCTGCGCCGGGCAAGCTGGGCGAAAGCCTGCGCATCGAGGGCAACTTCAAGATCGAGAAAGGCGTGCTCGGCAGTTTCGATCTCGGTCGCGCAATCCAGGGCGGCGGGCCGGTCGCCGGCCGGACGGCATTCAGCGAACTGAGCGCGCAGGCGGTGTACGACAAGGGCGCGGTTCAGTTGCGCAACATCTCGCTCACCGCAGGCGCGCTCAACGCGGGCGCGAGCGTGGACATCGGCGCCGACGGCTCGCTCGCCGGGCGCGTCGTCGGCGACCTGAAATCGGTGCGTGCGACGCTCAGCCTCGGCGGCAAGATCCAGGAGCCGACGCTGCGGAAATAATCCAGACTGGTTTGGTAAAATTCCGCTTTACCGACCCGGCCCGATGTTCACGATCCTGAAACTCCGCGGCGCGCGCGCGCTGTCAGAGTTCCGCGTCGCCAAGCTTGTTCCCCCGCTTCAGGCCGTGCATCGCGGGATTCGCGGCATTGCCGCCGAGTTCTGGCATTTCGTCGAAGCCGAGGGACCGCTTTCGGCACACGAGGAACGCGTGCTCGCCCGGCTGCTCGAGTACGGGACGCCCCTCGCGGGCGAGCATGCCGCAGGCGGGCTCTTTCTGGTCGTTCCCCGGATCGGCACCATCTCTCCCTGGTCGTCCAAGGCGACCGACATCGCCCGAAGCTGCAGTCTGACGAAAATCCGGCGCATCGAACGCGGCACGGTGTTCTATCTCGAGGGCGAAGTTCCGGCGGAGGCGCGTCCCCGTATCGCCGCCCTGCTGCACGACCGCATGACCGAATCCGTGCTCGAGCGGCTCGACGACGCGGCGCAGCTCTTTCGTCACGTCGAGCCACGCCCGCTCCGCCGCGTTCCCGTGGCCGGGCTCGAGGACGCGAACCGTGCGCTCGGCCTTGCCCTCGCGGAAGACGAAATCGAGTACCTCCGCAATGCCTTCCTGGCGATGGGGCGCGATCCGACCGACGCCGAGCTGACGATGTTCGCGCAGGCGAACTCCGAGCATTGCCGTCACAAGATTTTCAACGCCGACTGGATCGTAGACGGCGCGCGGCAGGAACGTTCGCTCTTCGCCATGATCCGGCATACGCACGCAGTCCATCCGCAGGGCACGGTGCTTGCGTACTCCGACAATGCGGCGGTCATGGAGGGGCGCGTTGCGCAATGCTTCCATCCAGACAGTGACCGCGTCTACCGGCCGCATGCCGGGCTTACGCATACGGTGATGAAATGCGAGACCCATAACCATCCGACCGCGATCGCGCCCTTTCCCGGCGCCGCGACCGGCGCCGGGGGCGAGATTCGCGACGAGGGTGCAACCGGGCGCGGCGCGAAACCCAAGGCCGGGCTGGTCGGTTACTCGGTCTCTCACCTGCGCATGCCGGGCGCGCAACAGCCGTGGGAAGCGGAGGATCCCGGACGGCCCGGTCACATCGCGAGCGCGCTCGTGATCATGCTGGAGGGGCCGATCGGCGCCGCCTCGTTCAACAACGAGTTCGGGCGGCCGAATCTCGCCGGCTACTTCAGGACCTTCGAGCAGCGGGTCGCGGGCGTACTGAGGGGTTATCACAAGCCGATCATGCTCGCCGGCGGCATCGGGAACATCTCCGCCGCGCAGGTCGGCAAGGCGCCGCTTGCCGAAGGAACGCTGCTGGTGCAGCTTGGCGGCCCCGGGATGCTGATCGGGATGGGCGGGGGCGCCGCTTCCTCGATGGGCGCAGGCGCGAACACCGCGGACCTCGATTTCGATTCGGTGCAGCGCGGCAATGCCGAGATGCAGCGCCGCGCGCAGGAAGTCATCGACCGTTGCTGGCAGATGGGCGAGGCTAATCCGGTCCTTTCCATCCACGATGTCGGCGCGGGCGGCCTGTCGAATGCGCTGCCCGAACTGGCGCATGCGGCCGGCCGCGGCGCGCGTCTCGATCTGCGCGCGGTGCCCTCCGAGGATTCCGGCATGTCGCCGCGCGAAATCTGGTGCAACGAGGCGCAGGAGCGCTACGTCCTCGCGATTGCGCCCGGGGACCGCGAGTGCTTTGCGGCGATCTGCGAGCGCGAGCGCTGCCCCTACGCCGTGCTCGGCGCCGCCACCGCGGATCGCCGCCTGCGCGTCGAGGACGCGCGGTTCGAGGACCGGCCGATCGACCTTCCGCTGGAGACGGTTCTCGGCAAACCGCCCAGGATGCTGCGCGATGTCGCTCACCTGGCGCGCGCGCTCGAGCCGCTCTCGCTCGCCGGAATCGAGCTGCGCGAAGCGGCCTACCGCGTGCTCAGGCATCCGGCGGTGGCGGACAAGACCTTTCTGATCGCGATCGGGGACCGCACGGTCGGCGGGCTCTGCGCGCGTGACTCGTTCGTCGGGCCCTGGCAGACGCCGGTCGCAGACTGCGCGGTGACGCTGCTTGGCTTCGAGGGCTACGCCGGGGAGGCATTTGCGATCGGCGAACGCACGCCGCTCGCGTTGATCGACGCAGCTGCTTCGGGGCGCATGGCGGTGGCCGAGGCCGTGACCAATCTTGCCGCGGCGCGCATCGGGTCGCTCGAACGGGTCAAGCTCTCGGCGAACTGGATGGCGGCGGCGGGTTACCCGGGTGAAGATGCGGCGCTCTATCGCACGGTAGAAGCGGTGGCGCTTTCCTTCTGTCCGGCGCTCGGCGTTTCCATTCCGGTGGGAAAGGATTCGCTGTCCATGCGCACGGCCTGGGACGAGAGGGAGGTCGTGGCACCGCTTTCGCTCATCGTCTCCGCGTTTGCGCCGGTCGAAGATGCGCGCGGCACGCTCACGCCGCGCCTGAGGGCCGATTGCGGCGAGACCGAACTGATCCTGGTAGACCTGGGGTTCGGAAAGCACCGCCTTGGCGGCTCGATCCTCGCACAGGTGCATTCACGCTTCGGCGACACCTGTCCAGACGCCGACGATCCAGGGCTGGTCAAAGCGCTGTTCGAGGCCGTGCAGGCGCTGGCACGCGAAGAGGTGCTGCTCGCCTATCACGACCGTTCGGACGGCGGGCTGTTCGCCGCTGCATGCGAGATGGCATTCGCAGGACGCTGCGGCGTGACGCTCAGTCTCGATCCGATCGCCTTCGATGCGGCGGCGGACGATGTGGATGCATTCAAGCGCGACAGCGAGCACCAGCTCGCCGGGCGGGTAAAGGACCTCGCGCTCGGCGCGCTCTTCGCCGAGGAGATCGGGGCGCTGCTGCAGGTTCGCGCCTCCGACCGCACCCGCGTGATGGACGCGCTGCGCGCCGCGGGGCTTGGCGGTTGCGCGCACGTCGTCGGCTTTCTCAACGCGCGCGACGAAATCCGCATTACGCGCAATGCGAAGACCGTGTTCTCCGAAAGGCGCGTGGATCTGCAGCGTGCCTGGTCCGAAACCTCCTTCCGGATGCAGTCGCTCCGGGACAATCCGCAGTGCGCGCAGGAGGAATTCGACCGCATCCTCGATACCGCCGACCCCGGCCTTTCATTCGCCCTCGGCTACGATCCGGCCGAGGACATCGCCGCACCGTACATCGCAACCGGTGCGCGGCCACGCCTCGCGGTGCTGCGCGAGCAGGGTGTGAACAGCCAGGTGGAAATGGCGGCGGCGTTTCACCGCGCCGGATTCGAGGCTGTGGATGTGCACATGTCCGACATCCTTGCCGGACGGATCACGCTCGACGCGTTCAAGGGGCTGGCCGCTTGCGGCGGTTTTTCCTACGGCGACGTGCTGGGAGGCGGGCAGGGCTGGGCGAAGTCGATCCTTTACAACCCGAAGGCGCGAAACGGGTTCGAGCGCTTCTTCGGCCGCTCCGACACGTTTGCGCTCGGTTCGTGCAACGGCTGCCAGATGATGGCGGCGCTGAAGGAGATCATTCCCGGCGCGGCGCACTGGCCGGCGTTCGTGCGCAACCGCTCCGAGCAGTTCGAGGCGCGGTTCGTCCTGGTCGAAATTGCGCCGAGTCCCTCGATCCTGCTTGCGGGAATGGCAGGAAGCCGCATGCCGATCGCCACCGCGCACGGGGAGGGGCGGGCGGAATTCGCGCGTCCGGAGGACCCGGCGGGAGCAGCGCCGCTGGTCTGCATGCGCTTCGTCGATCACCGTGGAATCGCCACCGAGACCTATCCGCTCAACCCGAACGGCTCGCCTCGCGGCATCACAGGGATCACTACGCCGGACGGCCGCTTCACCATCGTGATGCCGCACGCGGAGCGCGTGTTCCGCTCGGTGCAGATGTCCTGGACGCCGGACGGCGCGCCTGAGGACTCGCCCTGGATGCGCGTCTTCCGCAACGCGAGGGCCTGGGTGGGTTGAGCGGTGCGCGTTCAGTGGGCGCCGTTCAATTCCCCTTGCCTGCCGACCTTCCCTGCGCTGCGGCGCTCGAACCCGACTGACCCGCAGGGGCGCCGGCCCCCGTGACAATGCCCCGACCGTAAGCATTACCCTGGCCCGGGCCGCCGGGCGTTCCCGCCCCGGTCACGATGCCTCTGCCATACGCGTCGCCTTGGCCCGCGCCGTGCCCTGCGGCGGTCGTCACGCCCGAGGCGCCTGGCGCTGTACCGGTGCTTGCGGCTGGCTGGGACGCAACGTGAGCGTTGGCGGATTTCATGCCGCTGATCACCGGCCCCAGCTTGTAGCCGAGCGACTGCGCGATCTGTCCCCAGCCCATGCCCTGTGCGCGCAGAGTGAGAACGCCGGACAGCGTCGTGGTCTGGCCGTTTGCGCCGGTCACCGTCCCGCCGGCGAGAGCGGCCTGGATCTGTGCCGCGGTCGGCTGCGTGATCCCTAGGCCGGCGAGCTGCTGCTTTGCCAAAGCGAGCGACGTATAGACGTTGCCGTATCCCATCTTCCCGGTCGGCGGCGAGAACGTCGTCACTGTGGTGACGCCCTTTGCGTCGGTCGAACTCAGCGTGATCGCGGTGCCGTTTCTGAGGCCGCCCACGAGGGCGTCCGCGTTCGAGGTCGAGCCGGCGAAAGCGCTGAAATCCGCGCTGATCTTCCCGAACACCGTCGTGCCCCCTTTCGTCGTCGCGAGGGAGTCCATTTGCGACGACAGCGTCGTCAGCGCCTGAGTATCGCTTTCCGCCGCTCGCAGGGCCGAGGCGCTCATCGCAAGCGCGCCCATGCATAGCAAAGCCGATGCCGATATAACGATGTGGCGTTTCATGAGGCTCCTCCTTCAGCTTGCGCCCAGCGCCTTCTCCGTTTGCAGGATGATTTCCGTTGCGGTCGCGGCGTCCATGAAGATGCCGCTGCGCGCGGTCGAACGCATGCGCGTGGTCCGCGAGCTCAACGCCTCCAGTTCGATTTCGATGTCGCGGTCGGCCGCCCGCGCCTTGATGCGCTCCCCGTTCTCGATCTTCTCCGTGCCGCCGATCTTGATATCCATGTGATTGAGCGCGTTCCTGACCGCCGTCCGGACCTTGGGCAGGGGCTCGGAGAACGTCTTGTAGGCAATGCCGCCGAGCGTGTGCTGGACACCCGCGGCCGAGCCCACGCCGAGAGCGGTGAGTGTAATGGGATCGCACCCGGCGAGCGGACCGGTCAGGATCAGGAACAGCAACACTCGGCGGGCAATCGCGCAGGGGTTCAAATTGCTGGTCATTCTAGTCCTTGCGTGAGCTGCGGGCCTGCGTGTCCTATACTCCCGCGTCATGGACGCAGGAATGGCTCGGGCGATGCGCTGGTTTGCCTTGTTCCTGGCGTTCGGCGCGGCCGGGTGTGTACAGCCGCCCGAGCGGCCGGTCGACCGGGAAGAGCGGTTCGCGTTCCGGACCGCGCGAACCCCGTACGCGGCGGCGATCTGCATCGGCCGGAACGCCAAGGGCCGAAGCGGTGTGACCGCGGAAGAACGGCTGCTCGGAGAATCGTCGATGGAGGTCGTCGTGCGGTCCGGAAGCCGGTCGGGGGACACGCTCGCCGTCGCGCAGGTCATCCGCGATGGATCTTTTTCGAACGTCTCGATTATGGTAACGAGGCTGGTTCGGGCCGACGGCGAGGGTTTTGCGCGCGCGTTGATGGCAGGTTGTTGAGCCAGACCCATGTCCAGCAAAACAGACCCCGGCCTCTCGGCTCAGGCCGAGAATCGCGAACTGAGGAGCACGATCGAGGCGCTGCGGGCGGCGCTCGAACACGCACGCCAGCGCTCCGAACTCGCCAGCGTGGACGCGGCGTCCAATGTGCACGCCGAACTCGCGCAGCTCAGGAGTACGGTGGCGGCGCTGCGCGCTGAGCTCGAAACCGAGCACCTCCTGCGCGAGGAGGCGGTAGGCACAGCCGAGTCCGCCGGGCAGAAGGAGATGCGCCAGCTCAAGGCGACCGTCAGCGCGTTGCACGGTGCCCTGGAACAGGCACGATTCGAAACCGAGCCGCGCGTGCAGGAGGCGGTGGCCCTTTCCAAGGGGGAAATTTCGCAACTGCGCGCGACGAGTGCGGCGCTGCGCGACGCGCTCGAGCGCGCCCGAAACACGCACCAGGAGGCGATCGCGGCCGTGAATGCGCAGTACCGCTTGGAGATCGCGCAGTTGCAGGCGACCGTGCGCGAGTTGCGCGCGCGGCTGCAGGCGGGTGCTGCAGAGTCGCGGGGTGCGGCGTGAGCGCGGAGCCGGGCAACCCCGACGGGACGCCCCCGCAGGCCGGGCGCGTCGAGTTCGGCGGCAGGGCTGGCGAGTCGAAGCGCAAGGGCAACGAGGGGCGCAGGCTGAAACTGGCCGAGCTGCTGCTGAAGGTCAGCCGGCGGATGGCGCAATGCGAATCGCTCGACGACGTGCTGCATACGCTGGTCGAGATGACCGCGGGGGAGCTCGAGGCGGAGCGGGGGTCGCTGTTCCTCAACGACCCGGGCACCGGCGAGCTGTACGCGCGGGTGGCCCAGGGCCGGATCAAGCGCGAGATTCGCCTGCTCAACAACACGGGCATCGCCGGCCATGTCTTTACCACCGGCGAGGCGGTCGTCGTCCACGATGCCTACGGCGATTCCCGTTTCAACCGCGCGATCGACGAGCAATCCGGATTCACCACGCGGAACATCGCCTGCGTGCCGATCAAGGTTGCCAACGGCGAGATCGTGGGCGTGCTGGAAGCGCTGAACAAGCGCAAGGGCAATTTCACCCGGCGCGATCTCGAGGACCTCGAAGCCATGGTCGCGCAGGGCACGCTCGCCCTGGGGACCGCCCAGCTCATCGAGCGGATGAAGGAGATCCGCGAGCAGGAGCGGGAGTTCGTGCGCGTGGTCTCCGATGTGAGCGCGGAGATCAAGCTCGACCTGCTCCTCAGGCGGGTCATGGGCGAGGCCACGCGAATGCTCAGCGCCGAGCGCTCGACGCTGTTTCTCAACGACGAGAAGACCCACGAACTGTGGTCGGAAGTCGGCGAAGGACTGGAGTCGATGCAGATCCGGCTGCCGAACCACCTCGGCATCGCCGGCGCGGTGTTCACTACCGGGAAGTCGATCAACATTCCGCACGCCTACGCGGACCTGCGTTTCAATCCAAGTTTCGACACCCAGACGGGCTTTTTCACCCGCTCGATCCTGTGCGTGCCGATCATCAACAAGCACGGCAAGACCATCGGCGTGACGCAGGTGCTGAACAAGCACGGCGGGCTGTTCACCGCGGAGGACGAGTCCCGCCTGCGCGCATTCACCGCGCAGGTCTCGATTGCGCTGGAGAACGCGAAGCTGTTCGCCGACGTGCAGAACATGAAGAACTACAGCGACGCCATGCTCGAGTCGATGTCGAACGGCGTTCTGACGCTCGACGAGTCGGGCAGGATCGCGACCTGCAACATGCCGGGTCTGCGCATTCTCCGGATGCGCGGCGATCGCGTCGTCAACCGCATGGCGGCCGATTTCTTTGCCGGCGACAACGCCTGGGTGCTGGAAAAGCTCAAACGCGTCGAGGAGACCGGCAAGGCCGAAGTCACGATGGACATGGAAATGGCGGTCTATGGCGGCCGCATCTCGACCAACTTCACGGCGCTGCCGCTGGTGAACGCCGAGCGCAAGCGCATCGGCTCGATGCTGCTGATCGAGGACATCAGCAACGAGAAGCGGCTCAAGTCGACCATGTCGCGCTACATGGACCCCGGGGTCGCCGACCAGTTGCTGGCGAGCGGCGCGGAGGCGCTCGGCGGGCAGAGCGCCGAGGCGACGGTGTTGTTCGCCGACATTCGCGGCTTCACCACGATCAGCGAGCAGCTCGGCCCGCAGGGCACGGTGGGGCTGCTCAACGACTATTTCACGCTGATGGTCGAGTGCATCCAGCGCGAAGGCGGCATGCTCGACAAGTTCATCGGCGACGCCCTCATGGCGGGGTTCGGCGTCCCGGTGCCGCGCGAGGACGACGTCGACCGCGCGGTGCGCGCCGCGATCGCGATGATGCGCGAGCTCGGCAAGTGGAACGAGCAGCGCCTCGCCGAGGGCAGGCCGCCGATCGACATCGGCATTGGCCTCAATTCGGACACCATCGTGTCCGGCAACATCGGCTCGCGCAAGCGCATGGATTACACCATGATCGGCGACGGCGTGAACCTCGCCTCGCGGCTGGAATCGGCGTGCAAGCAGTACGGGGCGCACATCCTGGTGAGCGAATTCACCTGGAAGAAGCTGCGCGGCACGTATCGCGGCCGCGAGCTCGACCGGATCATCGTCAAGGGCAAGACCCAGCCGGTGGCAATCTACGAGGTGCTCGATTACCACACCGCCGAGAGCTACCCGAACATGAGCGACGCGAGCGGGTATTTCCGCGATGCGCTGGCCAAATACCGCACGCGCGATTTTGCCGGCGCGCACGAGCTGTTCGGCAAAGTGCTCGCGAACAACCCGGCGGACGCGGCGGCCAAGCTGTACGCAGGACGCTGTACAGTTCTGATGCAGAACCCGCCGGCAGAAGACTGGGCCGGCGTGTGGGTGATGGAAAGCAAGTGAGCGCAAGCGCGGAAAGCGCGGTTTCGCTCAAGCTCGACGCGCCGTTCTACACCGACGAGGAGCTGGACCGGCTCTACGACACCGATCCGGTCGCGGCGCTGCGGGCCTCGCGCGAGCAGACGATCCTCCAGCGGCAGCTTGCGGCGCAGGTGCCCGCCGGTGCCGTGCTGCCGAGCGAGGAGGAGGCGCGCGCGGTGCTGGAAGAGGCCCGGCATATCCTGCTGCGCGACGGCGGCGACCTGGAGTTTGTGGGTTTTGAAGCAGATGCGCTGGTGGTGCGGCTGAAAGGGGCCTGCGCCGGCTGCCCGCGCTCGGCGCTCGACCTGAAGCAGGTGGTCGAGGCGCTGGTGCGCAGGCGCTATCCGGCGGTGCGGCAGGTGAAGAATACGTACTGAGATCAGTGCGGCGCGGAGCGCGTGGTCTGGTTGAGCGCTTCGCGAAGCGTGACGCGCAGCGACTCCATCAGCGCTTTGCGGCTGCGCTCCTGGCAATTGACTCCGGAGACTTCCTCGATCCAGCCGATCCACCAGCGGCCGTCGCGCTTCACCACTGCCGTATACGTATGATTCATTCTGCACGCCTCCTGTTTGAATTTTACGGCAGGAAGGCCCGCCCCAGCTGGCGCCCGGCAGCGCGTCGATTTGCCTGCCGCGTTGGGTAACCCGGGTGGACTCACTTTTTCGGCATGGGAATCACGTTTGGTTCGCGGACTTCCTCCGCACGCGCATCCACCACCCGCCGCAGCAAGTTGGGAGCGACATTCCAACGTTGTCCCGAGTCGGTGATGACCGTGACGGTTTTCTTGTTGTAGCGGGTCAACATGCCCGTCACGCTTGGGCGGCCCTCCGGATCGAAGGAGACGCGATCACCGATTTTGAAATCGAGCATCCGGGCGTGCGCGCGCGCCTGATTCAGGAATTTCAATCGTTCGACGATCCGGTGGTTGAGGTCGATGAGTTCTGCCTCGGTGAGGCCGTTGATGTCGATCTTCATCATGACTCCTGCGGATTTCCAATTTTCAGCGGCGCGCCGATTGCGGCGCGTCCGCTGGCAGCGTCAGAACATGCCGTTCGGGTTTGCCGCCTTCTCAGGTATGTCTTGCGCGACGTCCCAATGCTCGACGATCTTTCCATTCTCGAGTTTGAAGATATCGATGATGGCGCGCCCGCGAGTTCCGGGCTCTCGAATCGCGTGTACATGCACGATGACGTAGTCGCCATCTGCGAATACCCGTTTGATCTCACTGCGCGAGTTGGGAAATTTATCGCGCAAGAACTGGATGAAGGCCTTTAGTCCTTCGGGACCGTCAGCCGCAACGGGGTTGTGCTGGGTATAGCGCGGACCGAGATACTTGGACGCGGCCTCGAAGTCTTTTTAGTTGAGGGCTTTGTCATAAAACTCCACTACATTCTTCTTGTTGGTCTGCTGTTGCTGCGCGTCGGCGCCCTGTATGGAAGTCATCGCGACAGCGAGCGAAATCGCTGCAAGAACTCGAACGATTCGTGTCATAGACTCCTCCTGATTTCAAAGTACATCTGCAGAAGTGCCTCGAAAGGGAGCAGCTCCAACGCTCGCGCTCAGCGGCCGGAGGGAGAGAAACGCGAGCCCCCGGTCCGCTGTAGCGCGGGGTTCGACGCCCCGTCGCGTCGATACCTACCCGGTGCCGTACTGTCATCGGATGATCTCATCCGCGCGTAGCAGGAGCGACTGCGGGATGGTGAGGCCGAGGGCCTTCGCAGTCTTGAGGTTGATGACGAGCTCGAATTTGGTGGGCTGTTCGACGGGAAGATCGGCGGGCTTGGCGCCCTTAAGGATCTTGCCCACGTAGGTCGCGGCACGGCGGAACATGTCGGGGATGCTTGGGCCGTATGCCATCAGGCCACCGGACTCCGCAAGCTCTCTCCAGCCGTACATCGCAGCCAGCCGGTTCTTGGCTGCAAGGTCGACGATCTGTTTTCCGTGAGGCAAAAAGAGGGGGTCTGGTGGTAACAGGAGCGCGTTCGCCCGCTGCCTAATCATCACGGCGAAGCCGGTTTCGATCTCACTCGGATTCCGGACCTCCACGGGTTGTAATGTCACGCCGACCGCCTGGCTCGCATGGCGCATGTGCCTCATGATCAGCTCGGCACCCGGATTGGCGGGATTCCACAGAACGGCCACGCGGGAGACCTTGGAGTCGGCCTCTTTGAGCAGCTCGAGCTGCTTTCCAGCCAACTCCGAATGAACATTCGCCAAACCCGTGATGTTCCCCGCCGGCCTGGCGAGGCTCCCGACAACCCCGAGCCCCACGGGATCGTTGATCTGGGCCATGACGATGGGGATCGTGCTGGTCGCTTGCTTGGCAGCGAGAACTGCCGGAGCCCCTGATGTCACGATGACGTCTGGCTTGAGCCGGACCAACTCGACCGCGAGATCGGAGAACCGTTCAGTCCGCCCCTCCGCCCAGCGGAACTCGATCGTGATGGTCTGTCCCTCGACATACCCAAGGTCGCGCAACCCCTGCCGGAATGCGTCGATGCTGCGTGAAGACTGAGGCCCCGGGACGTCAGGCGCGAGAACACCGATCCGCGGGACCTTCCCCGCCGGCTGCGCCTCGGCGGCGAGCGGCGTAGCGAGAAGCAGGAGGATGACGGCGGCGAGACTGATAACGGAGTGCCGCACAACCATCCGTCCCATACTAGGCGATCCACCGCAACCGAAGAGGGCCGCTTGAGTTGTCATTGTTGTCCCGCACGTTCTTTGTCTGCCCAACTTGATATTTAACGGCAGCGGGCCGATGCTAGAAGCATCTATCAGTGGATGCAACTATCTATCGGTAGATGCTGGCGTCTGCCGGCAGATGTCCAGCGGTATATGCCCTTTACGCCGGCGCGCGGCGCTGCAATCGACCACGCGATCCGCGATGCCAAGGCGTCGCGCGTCAGCCCGGCGAACTTCCCACAGCTTCTGCGCCGGCCGCCACACCGCGCCGAGGCGCTTTGCGCGCTCGCGCAAGTCGGATTCGTGTCACGCGATGCGCACCGGAACGATGTCGTCGTCGCGGCGCCGCGTGTGCTACACGCTCTCCGCCGGATGCTCGCCGCGCGGATACTTGGATTCGTCCAGAACATCGTAGAGCGTTTTCCACGCGAACAGGGTGATCAAGTACGGCCAGGGCGATCCGATGACCGCGGACGCAATTCCGCCAGTGAGAGTGGTGAGCGCGAGCACCGTGGTTTCGGCCGAGTTGTAGCCGAGATTGGTCGGCAAGTTGGCGCCGAACCGGATGGTGATGCGCCGGTCGATGAGATCGAACAGCCACCACTGTGCTGCGGCCGCGAATCCCCAACCCAGTTCGCTGAACACGATTTGCGTCGGCGCAGCGAACTCCTGGTCCTTCACGTTCACGAGCATGAAGGAGAAATAGCCCATCACCGCGAGGACGAACAGGTACGCCTTCATCCCGCCCGGCGCCGCATCGGCGCCATCGCCCACGGTGACCTGGTACGAGGGCCGTTGCGGATGCGGCGGCCGAGTCAACAGGCGAGCCAGTGTGCGGCCGCGTCCCGGTCCCGCCTCGTGCAGGCGCGCGAGGCCGCAGAGCGTGAGTAACCTGTAGAAGTAGTTGATGAAAAGCCCGTACACGAAAATGCGCGGGCTCTCGCCGGTCGCCCTCATCACCGCAAGCATGAGGACGACCGACGCGAGGTGCGTCAGCAGCACCCGGCCCATGCCGGGGCTTTACAGCGTCAGGCGGTGACGGACGGCAACCCCGCAAGCGCCATGGCGAGTTCCGCCTCGTCGTACTGCTGGTCGACGAGCTTGCCGGAGAAGTAATCGGTGTACGCCTGCATGTCGAAGTGGCCGTGGCCGCAGAGGTTGAACAGGATCACTTTCGATTTGCCTTCGGTCTTGCAGCGCAGCGCCTCGTCGATGGCGCCTTTCACTGCATGGTTCGCCTCCGGCGCCGGCACGATGCCTTCTGCGCGCGCAAAGCGCACGCCCGCCTCGAATACCTCGGACTGGGTGTAGGCCTTCGACACGATCAAGCCCAGTTCCTGGCAGTGCGATACGAGCGGCCCCATGCCGTGATACCGGAGGCCGCCGGCATGGAACGGCGGCGGCGTGAACGTGGACCCGAGGGTGTGCATTTTTACCAGTGGGGTCAGGTGCCCGGTGTCGCCGAAATCGTAGGCGTATTTACCGCGGGTCAGCGAAGGGCAGGCTGACGGCTCGATCGCGACGGCGCGCACTTTCTTTCCGCCGCGCAACTGCGCGCCGATGAAGGGGAACGCAATGCCGGCGAAGTTCGAGCCGCCGCCGGTGCAGCCGACGATGATGTCAGGGTAGTCGCCCGCCATCTCCATCTGCGCCATCGCTTCCTGCCCGACCACGGTCTGGTGCATGAGCACGTGGTTGAGCACCGAGCCGAGCGCGTACTTGGTGTCGTCGTGGGTCGCCGCGACCTCGACCGCTTCTGAAATAGCGATGCCGAGGCTCCCCGGATGATCGGCGCGCTGAGCGAGGATCGCCTTGCCGGATTGCGTCTCGCTGGAGGGCGAGGGGACGCACTTCGCGCCGTAGGTTTCCATCATCGCGCGGCGGTAGGGTTTCTGGTTGTACGAAATGCGCACCATGAACACCTTGATCTCGATGCCGAAGAGCGCGCCGGCGAAGGCGAGCGCCGAGCCCCACTGGCCGGCGCCGGTCTCGGTCGCGATCTTCTTGACGCCGGCTTCCCTGTTGTAGAACGCTTGCGCCACCGCGGTGTTCGGCTTGTGGCTGCCGACCGGCGAGACGCCCTCGTACTTGTAGTAGATCTTGGCCGGCGTCTGCAGCGCCTTCTCGAGCCGCCGGGCGCGGAAAAGCGGCGTCGGCCGCCACTGCTTGTAGATCTCGCGCACCGGCTCGGGGATGTCGATCTCGCGCTCGGCCGAAACCTCCTGCAGGATCAGCGCCATGGGGAAGAGCGGGGCGAGATCGTCCGGTCCGACCGGTTTTTTCGTTCCGGGGTGCAGCACCGGGGGCGGGGGCGAAGGCAAGTCCGCCATGATGTTGTACCAGCGCTTCGGGATGCGGGTTTCGTCGAGGACGTATTTCACGGTGTCGGTCATGGGATCTCCTCCTTGGGGACGGTAATCCTAGCCTAAAGGAACAGGTTCAGCACCCCGTCCAGTTGAGCATGGTCAAGGGCGTGGGTGGCGTGCTCCCGCACCACCGGCTTCGCGCGGTAGGCGACCGAGACTCCGGCGACCGACATCATGGGGATGTCGTTGGCGCCGTCGCCGATCGCGACCGTCTGCTCGCGCGAGGTGCCGAGCGTTTCGATCTGGGCGCCCAGCGTCGCGGCCTTGGCATCGCCGTCGACAATGCCTCCCAGAACACGGCCAGTGAGGCGACCGTTGTCGATCTCCAGGACGTTGGAAAGCACTTCATCGATGCCGAGGCGCTGCTTCAGCCACGCGGTGAAAAAGTTGAACCCGCCGGAAACGAGCAGCGTGCGGATGCCGTTGTCCTGGCAGCGCCTGATCAGGGTTTCCGCGCCCGGGGACAGGTGCATGCGCTCCTCGCAGATGCGCTCGAGCGCGGTTTCCTCCAGCCCGGCAAGCAGGGCGACGCGGCGGCGCAACGACTCGGGATAGTCGACCTCGCCGTGCATCGCCTGTGCGGTGAGGGCGGCGATCTGTTGCTTGATGCCGAGCACATCGCCCATCTCGTCGATGCTTTCGATCGTCACCAGCGTCGAGTCCATGTCGATCGCGAGCAGCCGCAGGTCGGCGAGCCTGCGCTCGTCCGGTACCCAGGCGAAGTCCAGTTGCCGCTGCGCGCACCAAGGCTCCACCGCCGGCGCTTCCCGCACTCCAGTCAGCCGCCAGGCGCCGCGGCCCAGCGTGACGATATGGTTTGCGCCGCTGAGCGCGGCGAGCTCGCCCAGCGAGTCGGGCCTGAGATCGGCTCCCTGGATGACCAGATTCATGCGCTCAAGCGGCGAGTTCGCCGAGGAGGTTCTTCACCGCCTGGACGCGCTCCGGCCATCCGGGGAGCTTCGCCTCCATGCGCAGCCGGTGCTTGCCCGTGAGCCGCAGGCTGCGGCGCCGCTGCACGAGGTCGATGATCTTCCTGCCGTCCAGCGGCGGGTGTTCCTGAAACTGGAGCTGGACCGCCTCGTGCGTGGCGTCGATGCGCGCGACGCCGATCGGCTTCGCCAGGATGCGCAGCAGGTGCGAGTCGAGGAGGACGCGTGCCGCCTCGGGCAGCTCGCCGAACCGGTCCACCAGCTCCTCGCGCATCGCGTCGAGCTCGGCGCGCGACTCGCAGCTGGCAAGGCGCTTGTAGAGCGCAAGGCGTTCGTGCACGTCGCTGCAATAGCTCTCCGGAAGCAGGGCGGGAGTGTGCAGATTGACTTCGGTCGAAACATCGATCGGCTGGTCGAGGTCGATCGCTTTTCCGGCCTTCAGCGCCCGCACCGCGCGCTCGAGCATGCGCGTATAGAGGTCGAAGCCGATCTCCTGGATCTCGCCCGATTGCGACTCGCCGAGCACTTCGCCCGCGCCGCGGATCTCCAGGTCGTGCATCGCGAGATAAAAGCCCGAGCCCAGCTCCTGCATCATCTGGATCGCCTCGAGCCGTTTCTTCGCCTGCGCGCCGATCGCGTCCTCGGGAGGCGTGAGCAGGTAGGCGTAGGCCTGGTGGTGCGATCGCCCGACGCGCCCGCGGAGCTGGTGCAGCTGCGCCAGGCCGAACTTGTCGGCGCGGTGGATGACCATGGTGTTGGCGGTCGGGATGTCGATCCCGGTCTCGATGATCGTCGAGCAGACGAGCACGTTGAAGCGCTGCGCGTAGAAGTCGCGCATGACGCGCTCCAGTTCCCGTTCCCGCATCTGGCCGTGGGCGACCGCGAGCCGCGCCTCCGGAACGAGCCGGGACAGCCGGTCGTACATATGCTCGATCGTGTCCACCTCGTTGTGCAGGAAGTACACCTGCCCGCCGCGCCGCAGCTCGCGCAGCAGCGCCTCGCGGATCAATCCTTCGGAGAAAGCGGCGACGAACGTCTTGATCGCGAGCCGCCTCTGCGGCGCGGTGGCGATCACCGAGAAATCACGCAGTCCCTCCAGGGACATCGCGAGGGTGCGCGGAATCGGCGTCGCGGTGAGGGTGAGCACGTCCACTTCGGCGCGCAGGGCCTTGAGCGCTTCCTTCTGGCGCACGCCGAAGCGGTGCTCCTCGTCGATGATGACCAGGCCCAGGCGCGCGAACTTCACGTCGCGCGAAAGCAGCTTGTGAGTGCCGATCGCGATGTCGATGCGACCCTCGGCGAGGTCCTTCACGGTCTGCGCCTGCTGCTTGCCGGTCTTGAAGCGCGAGAGCTCGGCGATCCGCACCGGCCAGTCGGCGAAGCGGTCGGCAAAGCTGTGGAAATGCTGCTCGGCGAGCAGCGTCGTCGGGCAAAGGAGCGCCGCCTGCCTGCCGCCGGCGACCGCCACGTAGGCGGCGCGCAGCGCGACTTCGGTCTTGCCGAAACCGACGTCGCCGCAGATCAGCCGGTCCATCGGCTTGCCCGAGGACATGTCGCGAACGACCGACTCGATCGCCGCCGCCTGATCGGGCGTTTCCTCGAAGCCGAACCCGTCGGCGAACGCTTCGAGGTCGTGCTGCCGGACCTCGAACGCAAATCCCTCCCGCGCCGCGCGCTTGGCGTACAGCGCGAGCAGCTCGGCAGCGGTGTCGCGCACCTGTTTTGCGGCCCTCGCCTTCGCCTTGTCCCACTGGCCGCTGCCAAGACGGTGCAACGGCGCGGCTTCCGCCTGCGCGCCCGAGTAGCGCGAGATCACCGCCAGCTGCGACACCGGCACGTACAGCTTGTCGGCGCCTTCGTACTCCAGAAGCAGAAACTCGGTCACGCCCGCGCCGAGGTCGAGGGTCGCGAGGCCCTGGTAGCGGCCGATGCCGTGCTGGACGTGCACCACCGGATCGCCGATCTTGAGCTCGGAGAGGTCGCGCAGCATCGCTTCCACCGAGCTGCGTTTCTCCGCGCCGCGCTCCCTGCGCCGCACCGTGCCGGCGTAGAGCTCGGCTTCGGTGACCACGCACCAGCCTTCCGCGGTCACCGCAAAGCCGTTGGCGAGCGGCGAAACGGCGAGATGGAACCGCTCGGCCGAGCGCAAGAACGCCTCGAAGCTCGCGCAGGGCGCAGGATGCAGCCCGTACTCGCCGAAATAGGCGTTCATCGTCTCGCGCCGTCCGGGAGATTCCGCCGCAACGAGCACGCGCAGCCCCGAGCCCTGTGCGAACGCCTTCAGCGCCGAGAGCGGATCCTGCGCGCGGCGGTCGACCGCCAGGGGCGGCAGCGGGTTCGCCGCCAGCGGCTCACGCTCTGCATCCTCGCCGGGCGGGCCCGCGGCAACGTCCACACGCGCGAATTCCCTGGCGCGCACGTAGAACTCTTCGGCGGTGACGAACAGCTCCGCGGCAGAGAGCAGCGGCCGATCCGGATTGCCCTTGAGCAGCGTGTAGCGGGAGCCGGCGTCGCGCCAGAACGCGTCGATCGCTGCGGCGACATCCAGGTGCAGCACGAGGGTCGCGCCCGCAGGCAGATAGTCGAACAGCGTCGCCAGTGCATCGAAGAACAGCGGCAGGTAATACTCGATCCCGGGCGGCGCGATGCCGCTCGAGACATCGCGATACAGGCTCGACTTCGATGGATCGCCCTCGAAGCGCTCGCGCCAGCGGCTGCGAAACCTGCCGCGCGCCGCCTCGTCGAGCGGGAACTCCCGCGCGGGAAGCAGCCGGATCTGCTTCGCCGCGTAGAGCGTCCGCTGCGTATCGACGTCGAACGTGCGGATGGTGTCGATCACGTCGTCGTCGAGATCGAGCCGGTAAGGGAGCGCGCTGCCCATGGGGTAGAGGTCGATCAGGCCGCCGCGCACGCAGTATTCGCCGGGGGCGACGACCTGCGTGACGTGGTCGTAACCGGCGAGCGCAAGCTGGCGGCGCAGCGAATCGAGATCCAGCCGCCTGCCCTGCTCGAGCCGGAACGCGTACGCGGCGAGGAAGGACGCGGGGCAGAGACGGTAGAGCGCCGTCTGCGCCGGCACGAGCACGACGTCGAAATCGCGCTGCTGGATGCGGTACAGCGTCGCCAGCCGTTCGGAAACCAGGTCCGCGTGCGGCGAGAATCCGTCGTAGGGCAGCGTCTCCCAGTCGGGCAGCAGGCAAACGCGCAGCTCCGGCTCGAACCAGGCGATCTCCTCGGCGAGGCGTTGTGCGTCGTGGGCGCTGGCGCTGACGACTGCAAGCGGGATTGACGCCGACGCGGGCTGCGCCGAAGGCCCGCCCCGGGCGAGCCGGGCGATGGCAAGCGCGTCCGCCGAGCCGGAGAGGCGCGTGTAGCGTTGCCTGGGGGGACGGGTGTCGCGATGCATCACTATGCGAAGCGATTATACAATCCTGATTTTTCTGGAAATTCGCGTTGACCTTATTCGCGTTGGTCCCCGCTGCTGGAAGCGGCACGCGGCTTGCGGCGGAGCGGCCCAAGCAGTACCTGCCGTTGCTCGGCAAGCCGATGCTCTGGCACGCCGTGCGCGCGATGTGCGCAGCCGGCGTGGAAAACGTGTTCGTGGTGCTGGCGAGGGCGGACGGCGAGTTCGCGCGCCACGACTGGAGCGCATTTGACGGGCGCATCGAGCCGCTGTACTGCGGCGGCGAGACGCGGCGCGACTCGGTGTATAACGGATTGATCGCGGCCTCCGCGGCGGTGGATGCCGACGACTGGATGCTGGTGCACGATGCGGCACGCCCGTGCCTGCCGCGCGCCGACCTCGAGCGCCTGGTCGCGGAGTGCTCGGAAGACCGCATCGGCGGCATACTCGCGCTTCCGGTCACCGAAACGGTGAAGCGCGTCGCCAAAGATGAAGCCGGTGCGCAGCGCGTCGCCGGCACCGAGGACCGCGCACAACTGTGGCTGGCGCAAACTCCGCAGATGTTTCGCGCCGGCCTCCTCGCGCAGGCGCTGCGGGACGCGAAAGGCAGCGTTACCGATGAAGCGGGCGCAATCGAGGCGATGGGACTGCGTCCGCGCCTCGTGCTCGGCAGCCGCGAGAACCTGAAGGTAACTTATCCTGAGGATCTCGTCATCGCAGAGGCGATCCTGAGGGCACGATGCGAATAGGACAGGGATTTGACGTGCATGCGCTGGTGCCGGGCCGCCGGCTCGTCATCGGCGGCGTGACGATTCCTCATGCAAAGGGGCTCGACGGGCATTCCGACGCCGACGTGCTGCTGCACGCGATCTGCGATGCACTGCTCGGCGCGGCCGCGCTCGGCGACCTCGGCCGCCACTTTCCGGAGAGCGACGCAAGGTACAAGGATGCCGACAGCCGCGCGCTGCTGCGCGCCGTGCGCGAACTGACGAAGCAGTTCCGGATCGTGAACGTGGACGCCACGATCATCGCCCAGGCCCCGCGGATGGCCCCGCATATCCCGGCGATGGTGCACAACGTTGCCGCGGACCTGGGGCTCTCCACGGACGCCGTGAACGTCAAGGCCACCACGCCCGAAGGGCTCGGATCCACCGGCCGCGGCGAAGGGATCGCCGCGCAGGCCGTGGTGCTCATCGAATAATGTATTCGCCCAGCTACAACCGGATCGAGGACCGCGCCGAGCTGCTCGCGTTCATGCGCGCGAACAATTTCGCGCTCCTGGTGACGGGCACGGGCGGGACCCTTCACACGTCGCACCTGCCGGCGATGATTAAAGAGCAAGGTCGGCAATTCATTCTGGACATGCACATGGCGAAGAACAATCCTCAATGGCGCGAGTTCTTCGATGAGGAAGTCCTGGTGGTGTTTTTCGGCCCGCATGCCTATGTCACCCCGCGCTGGTACGAGGAACAGGAGCGTGTGCCGACATGGAATTACGCCGCCGTGCACGCCTATGGCATTCCCAGGCTTATCGAAGAACGGACGGCGAAGCACGCCGCGCAAAGAAGGCTGATCGCCGAGCTCGACCCGCAGTGGTTGCCGAAGTTCGACGCATTGCGCGACGAGTATGTGAACAGCATGCTCGAAGGTATCGTGAACTTCGAGATACCCGTCACGCGCCTTGACACGCGCTGGAAGCTGTCGCAAAACCGCGGCCGGCGCGAGCAGGGGCTGATCGCGGCGGAACTGGAGAAGTCCGCAGACAGCGCCGGGCGCTCGCTTGCCGCGCTCACGCGCCGGCACCTCGCGGACGAATAGGAACTCCCCGGAGGCGCCCGAATGCGGCTATTCTTTGCGCTCTGGCCGCCGAGGGAAACGGCGGTCGTACTCGCGGCGTGGGCCGGGCGGGCGCAGCGCGAGGTCGGCGGGAACGTTGCGCGAGCCGAGACGATCCACCTCACCCTCGCGTTTCTCGGTGACGTTCCCGGGGCGCGCACGGCAGCCGCCTTCCGGGCGGCGCGCGGGGTGCGGGGCGAGCCGCACACCCTGCCGATCGAGGAGGCACGGTTGTGGCCGCACCACCACATCGTGTGGGTAGGGCCGAGTGAAACGCCGGCGGCGCTGGCCGCACTCGCAGAGTCGCTGCGCGCGGAACTGGTGAGCGGAGGGTTCACCCTCGAGCGCCGGCCTTTTGCGGCTCATGTCACGCTCATCCGCAAGGCCCGTGCGACCGGCACACTGCCCCCGCTTCCGAAAGTCGACTGGCCGGTGAACGAAGTGGCGCTCGTCCGCTCTACGCTCACGGCGCAAGGCCCGGACTACGAGGTCATCGAGCGCATTGCGCTCCGGAGCTAAAGCCATGGACTTCCCCGGTCAGGTATACTTTATTATTAGCAATGAGGGCCCGCGGATCCGACCTATAACGGAACCGTAACCGGCCGCCGGAACGAAGCGAAAGGGGGCGCACGTGAGACGGTCCCGCTTCAAACTCAAACCTTGCACGCTCATCGCGGCGAGCGTATCGCTCATCTTCGCGCAGGCCGCGGCTTTGGCCAACCCGACCGGTCCTCAGGTCGTCAACGGGGCGGTCAGCTTCCAGCAGCCGAATGTCAGCACCCTGAACATTACGAATTCTCCGGGCTCGATCATCAATTGGCAGGGATTCTCGATCGGCTCGAGTGAAATCACCCGTTTCATTCAGCAATCGGCTTCTAGCGCGGTACTGAACCGCGTGGTCGGCAGCAACCTGTCGCAGATCTACGGCCAGCTCCTGTCCAACGGGCGGGTGTTCCTGATCAACCCGGGCGG
>CAZYVT010000045.1:0-21374 GCA_964651335.1 uncultured Enterobacteriaceae bacterium
ACTCGCGACCTTAACCTTGGCAAGGTTACGCTCTACCAACTGAGCTACTCCCGCGTCTTGGGGGGCGGATTATAGCTCAAGAGCCGACGTGCGGCAGCGCCTTGCGCAGGTAATACAGCATCGAAATCACGGTCAGCACCGCCGCGATATTGATCAGCACGGTTCCCAGCGCGTGGCAGTCGATGATGCCGAACAGCTGGTCCTCAAACAGCAACAGGGGAATCGCGATCATCTGGCCCACGGTCTTGACCTTGCCGATGAATGCGACCGCGACGCTCTTCGACTGCCCCACCTGCGCCATCCATTCCCTCAGGGCCGAGATCGCGACCTCGCGGCCGATGATGATGAGCGCCACCACTGGCTCGACGCGGCCGAGGTTGAGCAGCACGATGAGAGCTCCGATGACCACCAGCTTGTCGGCTACGGGATCCAGAAACGCGCCGAACGCGGACATCTGGTTGAGCCGGCGCGCAAGGTAGCCGTCGAGCCAGTCGGTCACCGCCGCGAAGATGAAAATTGCCGTCGCGGCGATGTTCTTGCCTTCGTCAGAAAGCCAGTCGGCCGGCAGATAGAAGACACCCACGATCAGCGGGATCAGCAGGATCCGCAGCCAGGTGACGAGATTGGGCAGATTGAACAGCATCACGCGTGCAGGTGCTTGTAGATTTTCTCGGCCAGCGTCCGGCTGACTCCCGCGACCTGCGCCAGCTCGTCCAGTGCAGCCGCCTCCACACCGCGCAGGCCGCCAAAATGAGTCAGCAACCGCTGCCTTCGCTTGGCTCCGATCCCCGGAATTTCGGTGAGCATCGAGGTCGTACGCGCCTTGCCGCGCCGCGCGCGGTGGCCGACGATCGCAAAGCGGTGCGCTTCATCCCGGATCTGCTGGACGAGGTGCAGCGCCGGGCTCTGCGGCGAAAGGCAGAGCGTCTGGCCGCCGGCCTCGAGCACGAGTTCCTCCAAGCCGGGCTTTCGCTCCGGTCCCTTGGCGACGCCCACGATGCTGACGTCGTTGAGCCCCAACTCGACAAGCGAGGCGCGCGCAGCGTTCACCTGTCCCCTGCCGCCATCGACAAGAATCAGATCGGGAATCTTCCCCCCCTCCCGGGTCATCCGTTCGTAGCGGCGCGCGAGCGCCTGACGCATTGCGCCGTAGTCGTCGCCCGGCGTGACGTCGCGGATGTTGTAGCGGCGGTAATCTGCTTTCTGCATCGCGTTCCGGTCGTAGACTACGCACGAGGCGACCGTCGCTTCGCCCAGCGTGTGGCTGACGTCGAAACATTCGATCCGCTGCACCGATTCAGGCAGCCCGAGCGTCTGGCGCAGCGACACGGTGCGCTCCTCGTGCAACGCCCTGTCCCGCGTGCGCTGATCGAGGGCGAGAAGCGCATTCTTGCGCGCCATGTCGAGCCACACGCGGCGCTCCCCGTGCACGGGTGTCAGCACATGGGTTCCGGGACGCCCCAGCTCCACCCCGGCATCCGCGAGGACGAGCCGCGGCGCTGGTTGATCGAGGTAATGCTGCTCGAGAAACGCCGCCACCACCTCCTCGGCCGTTGCGTCCTGCGCATTGTGCGGGAAGAAGCTGCGATCCCCGACATGCCGTCCGCCACGGATCATGACCAGATTCACGCACGCCATCCCGCCTTGGATCACGCAGCCGACCACGTCAGCATCCACGCCACGGTCCGACTCCACGTATTGCCGCGCACGCACGCTCGAAAGTGCTCTCACCTGATCCCGGTAAAGCGCCGCTTCCTCGTAGTGCCGCTCGCCGGCAGCGGCGTTCATCTTTTCGGTAACAATCCGGATCACGTCGTCTTCGCGGCCTTCCAGGAAGAGTTGCGCGCTCTTTACGTCCTCGGCGTAGCGCGCAGCCGAAATCAGCCTCGTGCACGGAGCGGTACAGCGCCGGATCTGATGCAGCAGGCAGGGCCGCGAGCGGTTCTCGAACACCGAGTCCTCGCAAGTGCGAAGCCGGAACACGCGCTGCAGCAGCTGAATGCTTTCGCGCACCGCGTGCGCATGGGGAAAAGGTCCGAAGTAGCGGCTCCTGCGGTCCTTGGCGCCGCGGTGAAGGCCCATGCGCGGGAACTCATGCCCGGTGATCAGCAGGTACGGATACGACTTGTCGTCCCGGAACAGGATGTTGTAGCGCGGCGCGAGGCTCTTGATGAGGTTGTTCTCGAGCAGCAGCGCTTCGTCCTCGGAGCGCGTTGCGGTCACCTCGATCGATCCGACCTGCGTGAGCATCATGGCGGTGCGGGGACTTTGCGCTGACTTGCTGAAGTAGGACCCGACGCGTTTTTTCAGGTCCTTTGCCTTGCCGACGTAAAGCGCCTCGCCTTCGCGTCCAAGCATCCGGTACACCCCGGGCAGATCGGGCAGCCCGGCGACGAATTGCTTGGGATCGAACTGTCCGTACACTCGGATATTGTGCCGCAATTGCTGTACAATGCGCGCCTTTTTCCAAGCGGCATCAGGCTCTTATGGCAAAGGCTGCAGCGGTCGAAATCCGGGTCGGCAACCTCATCGAGTGGGACAAGCGCGTCTGGCGAGTCCTCAAGTGCTACCACGTGCATGTCGGCGGCCGGGGCGGCGCGTTCATGCAGGTCGAGATGAAGGACATCGAAGCCGGCACCAAGACCAACCAGCGCTTCCGCACCGAAGACAAGGTCGAACGCGCGTTCGTCGAGCCGCGCGAGATGCAGTACCTGTACCAGGACGGCGACAACTACGTCTTCATGGACAAGCAGAATTACGAGCAACTGCCGCTGTCGGCTGAATTTCTCGAGGGCCAGGCCGGTTTCCTGCTGCCCAACGCCGAGGTACAGGTGAATTTCTACAACGGGCGCGCGATCGGCCTCGAACTGCCGCCCTCGGTAGTCCTCACCGTGGTCGAAACCGAACCCGGCATCAAGAACGCGACTGCGACGAACATGTTCAAGCAGGCGAAGATGGACACCGGCATCATGGTCCAGGTGCCGCCCTTCATCAGCCAGGGCGAAAGAATCAAGGTCAGCACGAACGACGGCAGCTATATGGAAAGAGCCTGAACAGCACCGGACAGCGCCCACTGCGCCTCACGGTAGGCGACGCTCTTTCTCAGGTCGCGCCCGGCCTTTCTCCTCATCCGTTCGGCACGCTCCGGGGCAACTGATGCCGTCGACCCGAGCGCCTGCAGCAGCCCGTCCTGCCCTACCGGATCCTTGCACAGGAGCACCATGTCGCAGCCTGCCGCGAGCGCCGCGCGCCCGCGCTCCGCGACGCCGCCGGCGGTGCTCGCCCCTTCCATCGACAGATCGTCGCTGAAAATGAGACCGTCGAAGCCGAGCTTCGCACGCAATACCTCCTGCAGCCAGTACTTCGAATAGCCCGCAGGCTCCCGGTCCGCCTGCGTGAAGATCACGTGCGCCGGCATGACGCCGCCCAGGCCCGCGGCGATCGCCGGCCGGTACGGCGCCACGTCCTTCTTCATGATCTCGGCGACCGCGCGCTCGTCCCGCGGGACGTCGACGTGCGAGTCGAGCGCCGCAAAGCCGTGACCCGGGAAATGCTTGCCGACCGCCTTCATGCCGGCTGCATCGAGTCCCTTGACAAGCTCTTCGGCGAGCGTGCCCACGGCATTGGGATCGAAGTGCAGCGCCCGGTCGCCGATCACGCTGCTCGATCCGTAATCGAGATCCAGAACCGGCGTAAAGCTGAAGTCGATCCCGTGCGCCGCGAGTTCCGCTCCAATCACGGTTCCGACCGCCCTTGCCGCCGCACGCGCGGCCGCGTGGTCCCGGTCCCACAGGACGCCAAGCTTTCGCATCGCCGGAATTTCGCTGAACCCGTCCCTGAACCGTTGCACCCGCCCGCCTTCATGGTCCACGCAGATGAGGAGTCGGGGCTGCCGCAGGGCTGCAATCTCTGCGGTGAGCACCTGGAGCTGCTGCGGATTCTCGTAGTTGTGGGCGAACAGGATCACGCCGCCGACAGCCGGATGCCTGAGCCGCTCGCGATCCTCGTCGGTGAGCGCGGCCCCGACCGGGTCGAGCATCACCGGACCGAGCGCAAGCTTCGCCTTCAGCCGTCGCATTCGAGAATCACCGTTGCGCAGGCGATCTCGCGCTCGTCCGTGAGCGACAGGTGCGTTCGCCGGATGCCCTTGTGCTCGAGAAAACTTTCCAGCTCGGCGGAGAACTCAAGCTGCGGCTTGCCCGAGCGCAGGTTGATCACCCACACGCCGTGCCAGTTCGCGGGTGCATGAATGCCCGTTCCGAGCGCCTTGGTGAACGCTTCCTTCGCGGCAAAGCGCTTGGCCAGGTACGCCGCCGGCTGCCGGTGCCGGTGAAAGCGCGCCAGCTCCGGACCGCACAGGATGCGCTTCGCGAAGCGTTCGCCGAAACGCGCAAGCGCCCGCTCGATGCGGCGGATCTCGACCAGGTCCTGCCCGACGCCGTAAATCATTTCTCTGCGGAGTGCGCTGCACTCACAATCAGTTGCTTCATCTCGCGGACCGCTTCGCGCATGCCAATGAAGATCGCGCGGCTGACGATCGAATGACCGATATGCAGCTCCCGAACGCCGGACAGGCGCGCAACCGGCTCCACATTGAAGTAATTGAGCGCGTGGCCGGCATTGAAACGCATCTTCGCCGCCCTGATGTGTTCCCCGGCGCGGCGGATCCGGTCGAGTTCGCCGAGCACGGCGGGGCTCTCGGCGTCGCGCCCCTTGGCATGAAAAGCATGTGCGTACGGGCCGGTGTGAATCTCGCAGACGGACGCGCCGATCCGCTTCGCCGCCTCGACCTGATGCGGCTCGGCGTCGATGAATACGGAGACGACGATTCCGGCGTCGGCGAGCTTCGCCACCTGCTCGCGCAGGCGCGCCTCCTGCGCGGCGATGTCCAGGCCGCCTTCGGTGGTGATCTCATGCCGTCCTTCCGGCACCAGCATTGCCATCTCGGGACGCAGATGCCGCGCGATCCCGACCATCTCGTCGGTCGCCGCCATTTCGAGATTGAGCTTGATGTGCGTAAGCTCCCTCAGGCGCCGCACGTCCTCGTCCTGGATATGACGCCGGTCTTCCCGCAGGTGCACGGTGATGCCGTCGGCCCCGCCGAGGTGCGCCTCGACGGCCGCCCAGACCGGATCCGGCTCATAGGTGCGCCGTGCCTGTCTGACGGTCGCAACGTGATCGACGTTGACACCCAGCTCGATCACAGGTCTTGCAACTCCGCCAGCACCGCGCGCGTATGCAGCGTCTGGCCGCCAAGCCGCTGCGCGATCAGCGACCGCAGAAGGCGCCTCGCCTCGTCCCGCGTGTCAGGACGCGCGTACTCATCGCGCGCGATGTCGAGCAGCGTCTGTCCGCCGACCGTCGACAGTTCCGGGCTTGCGCCGTTGATTGCCACCGGACCTCTGTCAAGCTCGTACACGTAGCGCCGCCCGGGGTCGATCGGAGCGCCGCTCGCGGCGTCACGGTCGAGCACCGGCGCATACCCGAGTTCGCCGAGGAGCCTGCGCTCGAATCCGCGCAACACGGCCTGCCCGCTTCCGGCCGTGGCAAGGCGCACCAGGGTTTCCGCATAGACGTCGAACAGCCGCTCGTGGGGATCCTCGCGCGGCAGCAGCCTGAGCAAAAGCTCGTTCACGTAGAAGCCGCACATCAGGCCGATTCCCGAAAGTGCCGCCTGGCCGCCGCTCCAGTCGACCGCGCGCAGCGTGCCCAACTCCGCCGATGCGCTCCAGGACAGACTCAGCGGATGAAATGCGAGCAGCGTGCCGCGCATCGCAGACCGCGGGCGGCGCGCGCCGCGCGCGAGCAGCCCCACCCTTCCGAAGCGGCGCGTGAATGCTTCGACGATGAGGCTCGTCTCCTTGTACGGGTAGCTGTGGAGCACGTACCCGGGTTCCTGATCCGCGCGCCGTCTCATCATCCGTAACCCAGCTGTTTCAGCGCCCGCGCGTCCGCAGTCCAGTCGCGCTTCACCTTGACCCAGACGCCGAGGTACACCTTGCCGTCAAAACGTGCTTCCATGTCGCGCCGCGCGGCCGACGAGATCTTCTTCAGCGTGGCGCCTCCGGTGCCGATCACGATCGGCTTCTGGCTTTCCCGCTCCACCCAGATCACCGCCTCCACGCGGCGCAGGCGCCCCTCCTCTCTGAAGCTCTCGATCGCGACATCGCAGCGGTAAGGCAATTCCTCGCCGAGCAGGCGGAACAGCTTCTCGCGCAGGATCTCCGTGGCAAGGAATCGCTCGCTTCGATCGGTCAGCTGCTCCGCCGGATAGGCGGCGGGGCCCTCCGGCAGGCTGTCGCGCAGCACGCGCAACAGCTCGGGCAGATTCTCGCCCGTGCGCGCTGAAACGGGAACGACGGCCGCAAATTCCCGCTCGCGCGACAGGCGTTCCACGAACGGCAGCAGCTCACGCCGGCTCCGCACCAGGTCGACCTTGTTCACCACCGCAACGACGCGCGCTTGGTGCGGGATCCGTGCCAGCGCCACGCGGTCCTCCTGTCCGAAGCGGGTCGCCTCGAGCACGAACGCCACGGCATCGCAGTCGCGCGCGCTTTCAATCGCCTTGCGGTTGAGGGCCCGATTCAAGACGTTGACATGGCGTGTCTGGTAGCCGGGCAGGTCCACCAGCAGGTACTGGCAGTCGGTAGTCGTGAGCACGCCGGTCAGCAGATGGCGTGTGGTCTGCGCTTTGTCCGACACGATTGCAAGTTTCTCGCCGAGCAGCTTGTTCAGCAGACTCGACTTGCCCGTATTCGGCCGGCCCGCCAGGGCGACGGTGCCGCAGCGGAACCCGCTCATGCCTCGAGAAGCTTCAACATGTTCTCGGCGGCCTGCTGCTCGGCAGCACGGCGCGAGCTTCCGCTGCCGGTCGCTGCGAGTTTCAATTCGTCCACGACGCATTCCACTTCAAATGTCTGTTTGTGCGCGGCGCCCTTCGTCGAGGCCACGTGGTACTGCGGCAGCTTCTGGCGGCGACCCTGAAGGTACTCCTGCAGCCGGGTTTTCGCATCCTTGAGGGGCGATGCGGCGTCCATCCGTTCGAGCGCCCCGCCGAAAGTGTGGCGAATCGCGGCGCGCGCGGCCGTGTAACCGCCATCGAGAAACGCGGCGCCGAAAATCGCCTCGAGCGCGTCGGCAAGGATCGATGCGCGCCGCGCGCCGCCGCTCGCCGCTTCCCCCTCTCCGAGGCGCAGGAACTCCGACAGGCCGATGCCATGCGCCACTGCGGCGAGCGCCGCTTCACGCACGAGGCTCGCGCGCAGACGCGTCAGCTCGCCTTCGCTCGAGTCCGGAAACCGCAGGAACAGTTCTTCTGCAATGGCGCAATCGAGCACCCCGTCGCCGAGGAATTCGAGTCGCTCGTTGTGCGGCGAGCCGTAGCTGCGATGGGTCAGCGCCTGCTGCAACAGCGCGGCGTGGGCGAAATGGTGGCCGATGCGCTTCTCTAGTACGGAACGGCGGGCCAAGGGCTACTGGGGAGCCTTTTCCGTTCCCTTCGAGTCGGCCGCGAATTCAAAATACAAACCGACGTTCCCAAAGAGCGGAACTTCCTTGCGGTAGGCGAAGGAAATCACGATGTCGGCGCCCTCCTTGGTGATCTCCAGATCCTTTTCAGTGATCGCGCTCACGTCCTCGATGGCGGTCTTCAGCTGCCACGCCTTGCGGATGTCCAGGACCGTGCCGCCGCGTTGCTCCTGCGCAATCTGGCTAATCAGCTTTTTCGCGGTAAAGAATTCGAGGTAGGGCGGAAACGTCTTCAATCCGAGAAGCACTACAAAAATGAGGATGACCAAGCCTATGATGAGGCCGGTGAGGCTGACGCCGAGTTGTCGGTTGCGCATCGGTGGTGCTCCCAGTTTCACCGTTACCTGAACGAACCAAAGCGTCCCAGCTCGTTGAAGTTGAGCCAGATGAAGAATGCCCTGCCGACGATGTTCTCGTCGGGCACGAACCCCCAGACGCGGCTGTCGCTCGAGTTATCCCGGTTGTCACCCATCATGAAATAATGGCCCGGCGGAACGGTACACGCCAATCCGCTCATATTGTAGTGGCAATTTCCGGAGAACGGGAATGAGCGTACCTGCGGCACAAATGCAGGTGCGTCGTCCTCGACCAGGATTTCATGCTCCACGGCACCGAGCGTCTCGATGAAGCGATGCGAGAACTGCATGCGCTCCTTCGAGAGGTAATCGTCGATCTGGCGCACCGGCACCGGGGTGCCGTTGATCGTCAGGCGTTTGCCGCGGTACTCGATCCGGTCCCCCGGCAGCCCGACGACGCGCTTGATGTAGTCGAGGCTGGGATCCTCGGGATAGCGAAACACCATCACGTCGCCACGCTGCGGCCGCCCGATTTCGACCAGCTTCCGGTTGAGTACCGGGACCCGGATCCCAAAGGCGTACTTGTTCACCAGGATGAAATCGCCGATCAGCAGCGTCGGGATCATGGAGCCCGAAGGGATCTTGAACGGCTCGACCAGGAACGAGCGGAGCGCGAACACAATCAGGATGACGGGGAAAAAACTGATCGAGTATTCGATCCACCAGGGTTGCTTGGCGGACTCGGCGCGGCCCTTGCGCAGCCAGGCAAGGTCGAGCGCCCAGACCGCTCCGGTCAGCACCAGCAGGGTGAGAAGAAAGAGTGCGAAGCTCACAGGATGAGGTTCACTTTTCGCCGGTCTGCAGGACGGCGAGGAAGGCTTCCTGGGGAATTTCGACGGCGCCGACCTGTTTCATGCGCTTCTTCCCTGCCTTCTGTTTTTCCAGCAATTTCCTCTTGCGCGTCACGTCGCCGCCATAGCATTTGGCCAGCACATTCTTGCGCAGCGCCTTGACCGTCTCGCGCGCAACGATGTGTGAACCGATCGCCGCCTGCACCGCCACGTCGAACATTTGCCGCGGGATGAGGCTGCGCAGGCGACTGACCAGATCGCGGCCGCGAACTTGCGCCGCGGAGCGATGAATCATGCTGGAGAGCGCGTCCACGCGCTCGCCGTTGACCAGCACATCGAGGCGCACCATGTCGGTCGGCCGGTAGTCCTTGAATTCGTAGTCGAGCGACCCGTACCCACGGGTGAGCGATTTCAGCCGATCGAAGAAATCCATGACGACCTCGTTGAGCGGCAGATCGTAGGACAGCACGACGTGCCGGGCCGAGTAGTGCATGTTGGTCTGCGTCCCGCGCTTCTGCGTGCACAGCTTGATCACCGGGCCGATGTAATCGTGCGGAATGAAGATCGTCGCGGCGATCACGGGTTCGCGAATTTCAGCAATCCTGCCGGGATCGGGCAGCCGGGCCGGGTTCGAGACCTGCTCCACGGTTCCATCCCGCAGCGCGATCTCGTAAACGACCGAAGGCGCGGTCGTGATGAGCTGCACGCCGTACTCACGCTCCAGGCGCTCCTGCACGATGTCCATGTGCAGCAGACCGAGGAAGCCGCAGCGGAAGCCGAAACCGAGCGCCTGCGACGTTTCCGGTTCGTAGTGAAACGAGGCGTCGTTCAGATGCAGCTTTTCAAGCGCGTCGCGCAGAGTCTCGTACTGGTTCGATTCGACGGGGTACAGGCCGGCGAACACCTGCGGTTTGATCTCCTTGAATCCGGGAAGCGGGTCCCGTGCCGGGCGGTCGGCGAAGGTCATGGTGTCGCCGATCTTCGCTTCGCGCAGCTCCTTGACACCCGCGATCACAAATCCGACTTCACCGGCGGAAAGTACCTCGCGGGGCTGCGATTTTGGCGTAAACACACCCACCTGTTCGCACAGGTGCGCGGCGCCGGTGCTCATGAGCAGCACCTTGTCTCTCGGCTTGAGCGTGCCGTCCACCATGCGCACCAGCATCACCACGCCGACGTAATTGTCGAACCACGAATCGATCACGAGCGCTTTGAGCGTGCCGCCGGGGTCGCCGCGCGGCGCCGGCACGCGTGCGATGACCGCCTCCAGGATCTCGGGAACATTGTGTCCGGTCTTGGCGCTGGCGCGGATCGCGTCCTGCGCCCGGATGCCGATCACATCCTCGATCTCCTGAATAGCCTTCTCCGCATCGGCCGACGGCAGGTCGATCTTGTTGAGCACCGGGATCACCTCGACCCCCTGTTCGATCGCCGTGTAGCAGTTGGCAACGGTCTGCGCCTCGACACCCTGGGAGGCGTCCACCACAAGAATCGCACCTTCGCAGGCGGCAAGCGAGCGGCTCACTTCGTAGGAGAAATCGACGTGCCCCGGCGTGTCGATGAGATTGAGGAGGTAGGTCTCGCCATCGCGCGCCCGGTATTTCAGCGCTGCGGTCTGCGCCTTGATGGTGATGCCGCGCTCGCGCTCCAGATCCATCGAGTCCAGCACCTGCTCGGCCATCTCGCGGTCTGCCAGTCCGCCGCAAAGCTGGATGAAGCGGTCGGCGAGCGTCGACTTGCCGTGGTCGATGTGCGCGATGATCGAGAAGTTGCGGATGTGGCTTTGCATTATGAAAAAAGGGTGCCGGCGGCACCCTTCTTGTACGCGACCGCCATTTTACCGCAAGGCGGGCAGGTCCCGGCGAGCCGCACGGAGCGATTGCGCCGGGCGCATGAGCTCCCCGGGCCGCCCCGAAGCGCGGTACGCCAGCAGCGCGCCGCGCGCGAAACTCAGCCCTTGTCCGTCAGGCCGCTGATGGTGACGAATGCGGTGCTCTCGCCGCGCCGCACTTGCAGCGTGATCACCGAGTTCTTGTCGAGTCCGCCCAGCAGGCGGTTCAGCTGCTCGACCGACCTGAGCTCGGTATGCTGACCCTTGTGCACCAGCGTCAGCAATATGTCGCCGCGCCTCACCTCGGCACGCGCATCCGCCTTCACGTCCGTCACCACCAGTCCGTGGTTGAGCTTCATGTCCTTCTTCTGCTCCGCGGAGAGCTCGCTCACCACGATGCCGAGGCGGTTCGCCGCGACCTCGGCGGATTTGCGCTCGCGCGGCGTGTCGCGTGCCGCGACGCGCTCCTCCTGCAGTTCACCCACGGTGATGCTGAGCGGGCGCGGCGCGCCTTTGCGCAGGACTTCGAGATCCACCTTGGTGCCGGGGCGCGTCGCGCCGACGATGCGCGGCAGGTCGCTCGACGATTCGACCGGCTTGCCGTCGAATTTCGTGATGATGTCGGTGGCCTCGATTCCCGCCTTGTCGGCCGGGCTGCCCTTTTCGACCGCGTTGACCAGCGCGCCGCGCGGCCGGTCGAGGCCGAACGAGGTCGCAAGGTCCTTGGTGACCTCCTGTATGACCACGCCGATGCGCCCGCGCGAGACGCGGCCCTTGTCACGCAGCTGCCGCTGGATGTCGAGCGCAACATCGATCGGGATCGCAAAGGACAGACCCATGAAACCGCCCGTGCGGCTGTAGATCTGGGAATTGATGCCGACCACTTCGCCTTTCATGTTGAACAGCGGCCCGCCCGAGTTGCCCGGATTGATCGCAACGTCGGTCTGGATGAACGGGACAAAGTTCTCCTGAGGCAGCGAGCGTCCCTTCGCCGACACGATTCCCGCCGTGACGGAGTTCTCGAAGCCGAACGGCGAGCCGATCGCAACCACCCATTCGCCGACCTTGAGCTTGACGGGGTCGCCGAAACGGACCACCGGCAGCCCGCTCGCGTCGATCTTGATCAGCGCCACGTCGGTTCTCTTGTCCGCGCCGATGACCTTCGCCTTGAACTCGCGCTTGTCGGTAAAGCGCACGTTGATCTCGTCCGCGCTGTCCACCACGTGGGCGTTGGTGAGGATGTAACCGTCTGCACTGATGATGAAGCCGGAACCGAGCGAGCGGCTCTCGGGACGCGGCCCCTGGCCGGGACCGGGCTGCCTCGGAATGAAGCGCCGGAAGAACTCGAGCACTTCGTCATCTTCGATGCCAGGAATCTGCGGCACCGCGGTGCGCCGGGCGGCCTGCGTGGTGCTGATGTTCACGACCGCCATTCCCTGCTCCTCCACCAGCCGCGTAAAGTCGGGAAGTTCGCGCGCCTGCGCATGTGCCTGGGCCGCGAAAACGAACGCCCATAGAACGAACCAACCCCTCAAACGATGCATGCTTGCACTCTCCTGTTATTGCGGACGCCTGAATTCGACGCGCTCGGCCATGCGCCGCACGCTGGCAGCCGGCGCTTCGCCGACCACCGTGACGAGGTGGTTCGCCACCTCGCGCGTATAGATGTTGATCGCGCCGAGGTTCGAAAGCCCCGTGCGCCCCGGTTCGCTGCGGCCCGAAAGCGGCTCGATGAACACCGATACGGCGGCAAGTCCGTCCGAATACACGATTTGTCCGACTGCGTGCGACTCCCGCAGCCTGCGGCGCACCTCGCCGATCTTGCGGAATCCGGGAAGATCCGAGTTCACGGTCCAGCCCGCCTCGGCCAGATTCGCCGGTGCCGCCGCGGCGTCCTCGACCCGCCAGCTCCGTGCGGCGTGGCTCGGTCTCACTTTGCCGCGCGCCACGTTGCCGATCGAGAGCTGCGTGAAGGTGAACTGCTCCACGGTTTCGCCTTTCTCGTTCAGGGTGCGGGCCCGCAACAGCATTCCCGTGCTGGCATCGGCCCAGAGCTTGTAACCGTAGCGAAGCTCATCGCGTGACGTGAACGTCACGGAATCGCAGTCGAATCCGGCAATGCGCGCACTCTCGCCCCGCGTGATGACATAGTGTCGCGCCAAGTCGGTGAATCGCTCGGGCAGCAGCGCCGGAAAGGTTCGCTGGTCGCTGCTCGGCTCCACTTTGACCGTCCGGCTCTCGGGCAGGTAGCAGCGCACGATGTCCCGGGTGCGCACGATTTCATGCGGGATCCCGTCGAGGATCTCCAGTTTTTCGATGCCGCCGGCAGCGTCTGCGATGCGCGCGATTCGCGAGGTCTCGGAGCGATCTCCCTGCTGATAGACGAACGTTCCGGTGTACGAAAGCGTCTGCGTGGCGTGATGAATCCTGCGCAGCAGCGCAAGCGCCTCGGGAGTGGTCTGCGCCTGCGCCTGGGCGAGCCCGGCGCCCACCGCAAGCAGGAGCGCCAGCGCTCTCACCGCTTCCCCGCCGCGGCATCCCCTGAGACCGTGCGCACGTAGGGCGCCATCCCCTGCAGCAGGTTACGCGGCGAATAGCCCTGGTGCGCAAGCACATAGTCGTGCGCCGCCACGGGAGGCGGGACACGGGCGGGTTCCTTCGGAGCGGCGGGTTTCAGTTGCGGCGCCTGGGCAACCGGTACTGGCGTCTGCAGCGTTTCCTGCGGGGTGAACGCGAGCCAGCCGACCATCGCGGCTGCCGCTGCGCCAGCGGCAGCGGGTACCAGGAACCGATGCCAGCGCCCCGCGGCCGCTCCGGCTTGCGCGGTCGGCGCCAGCACCGTCGGCTCCTCGGCAAGTCGCAGCGCCATGCGCGCAGAGAAGCCTTGCGACAGCATTCGCGTGTCGCGCAGGGCGTCGCTGATCAAATGGTACGTGCGCCAGGCTTCGCGCGCCTCGCTGTCCTCGCGCAACGCCGACAACGGCTCCGCAGCATCGGGGCCGTGCAGCTCACCGTCCATCAATACCGAGATCTTCGCTTTCATCACCACCTCTTGCCTGCACTCGTGTCGAGAAGCGGCCGCAGCCGATCGGCGATCGCCTCGCGCGCCCTGAAGATCCGCGACCGCACCGTACCGATCGGACAATCCATGATCTTCGCGATCTCCTCGTAGCTCATGCCCTCGAGCTCGCGCAACTGGATCGCATTGCGCAACTCCTCGGGCAGTTCCTCGATCGCCGCGTTCACGGTCGCGGCAATCTCTTTCGACAACAGCACGCTCTCGGGCGTGTTGATGTCGCGCAGCTGTTCTGCCTGGTCGAAGCCTTCCGCCTGGTCGGCCTCCACCTCGGTCGAGGTCGGCGCCCGCCGTCCCAACGCCACGAGATAGTTCTTGGCGGTGTTCACGCCGATCCGGTACAGCCACGTATAGAACGCGCTGTCGCCACGGAACGAGGGCAAGGCACGGTACGCCCGGATGAACGCTTCCTGCGTTACGTCCTCGACTTCAGCCGGGTCGCGAATCAACCGCGAAAGCAGCCGTGCGAGCTTGCGCTGGTACTTCTCGACCAGCAACGCAAAGGCCTGCTTGTCGCCACGCTGCGCCCTGGCGACCAGCTGGCGGTCGATGTCACGGTCGGTCACCCGTCCGTCCGCAGACCGGCGATTCGCGGTTTCCCTCCGCCGCCGATCCGTTCCGACTCGCTTCGTCTATGTGCCACAGACCATGGCATCTGCAAATAGTTCGGCCGATTCAGGGGGTATCGATCAGGCCGGAAGTTGCCCGGACGCGACGCCGGGCAGCCGCCCCCAGAGCGCCCAGAGCCGGAGAAGGCGAAATCCTTCGGGCCCCAGCATGTCCGCGGTCACGATCACGGCGCGGCGAAACGGGCCGCGCAGCGGCAGCGTGACCCAGAACCGGTTCACGCTGCGCGGACCGTCCGCCACCGGCCAGCGCGTTCCCGGCGAAAACTCGACCTGTGAGAGGCCGCCGTCCGAAAGCTCTAGCGCGCGTGGCGAGCGGCTGGTGCGCAGCAGCGCCCGGTCCCATACAGCTGCCACACCAAGCGCGACCACGAGTACGGCAAGCACCGTGCCAGCGATGCCCCAGCTCACCGCATAGATGCAACCGGCCGCAATCAAGTGCAGTCCTGCGATCAGGGCTGCCAGCCGGTAGGAGGGCCGCAGACGGAGCCGCAGGGGCTGATCGACGCCGCTCAAACCCGTACGAATACCAGTGTGCCGTTGGTGCCGCCGAACCCGAAAGAGTTGGACAGCGCGGTCCGGATCGTCATCTTTCGCGCGGCATTCGGGACGTAGTCCAGATCGCACTGCGGATCCGGGTTCTGCAGGTTGATCGTCGGCGGCGAGATCTGATCGCGCAGCGCCAGGGCCGTAAAGATGGCCTCCACGCCCCCGGCGGCTCCGAGCAGGTGCCCGGTCATCGACTTGGTCGAGTTGACGGCGACCTGTTTCGCACGCTCGCCCAGAAGTCGTTTCACGGCAAGCGTCTCGGCGATGTCACCCAGCGGCGTCGACGTGCCGTGCGCATTGATGTAATCGATACTCTCTGCGCCAAGCCCCGAGTCGCGCAGGGCGTTGCGCATGCAGCGGAACGCCCCGTCGCCGTCCTCGCTCGGAGCCGTCATGTGGTGGGCGTCGGCCGACACGCCGTAGCCGACGAGCTCGCAGTACATGCCTGCGCCGCGTGCCCTTGCGTGTTCGTACTCCTCCAGCACCACCGCCCCGGCGCCCTCGCCCAGGACAAAACCGTCGCGGTCCCGGTCCCAGGGGCGGCTCGCTCCCCCGGGATCGTGGTTGCGCGTCGAAAGAGCGCGCGCGGACGCGAATCCGCCCATCGCGAGCTCCGTCACGGTCGCTTCGGCGCCGCCTGCGATCATGATGTCGGCCTCGCCGAGCCGGATCGACTTTGCGGCTTCGCCGAGACAATGGGTCGATGTGGTGCAGGCCGTCACGATCGCAAGATTGGGTCCCTTCGCGCCCAGCAGGATCGACAGATTGCCGGCGATCATGTTGATGATGGTGCCGGGGATGAAGAACGGCGAGATGCGCCGCGGCCCGCTCTTCCTGAGCTCATCGTGCATCGCCTCGATCAGCGGCAGGCCGCCGATCCCGGAGCCGAAGTTGATGCCGAGCCGCTCGGCATTGTCCGCAGTCACCTGCATGCCGGAATCGCGCCAGGCCTGCAGGCCTGCCGCCATGCCGTAATGGATGAACGTATCCATCCTGCGCGCTTCCTTCGGCGAAAGGTACTGCGCTACGTCGAATCCCTTCACTTCGCCCGCGATCTGGCTCGCAAGGCGCGACGGGTCGAAGCGGGTGACGCGCGTGATCCCGGTATTTCCGGCGAGAATGTTGTTCCAGGCTTCCTGTACTGTGTTGCCGACCGGGCTGATGATGCCGAGCCCGGTGAGGACGACTCTGCGGCGCTGCACTGCGTGGTTGGCTCAGGACTTGGCGTGCGATTTGATGTAATCGACGGCCTGCTGCACGGTGGTGATCTTCTCTGCATCTTCGTCCGGGATCTCGGTCTCGAATTCCTCCTCGAGCGCCATCACCAGCTCGACCGTATCGAGCGAATCCGCGCCAAGGTCGTCCACGAACGACGATTCGCTCTTGATCTCCGCCTCGTTCACGCCCAGTTGTTCGGCGATGATCTTCTTGACGCGTTGTTCGATGTTTTCCATCTGCTGGCTCCTTCCCTGTGTGGCCGCCGCCCGTCGCCCGAGCGGGGGCGTATTTTACCCGGATTCAGGTCATGTACATCCCGCCGTTCACATGCAGCACGGCTCCCGTTACGTAATCGCCCGCGGGCGAGGCCAGGTACGCGACCGCGGCGGCGATGTCCTCCGGTCTGCCGAGCCGCCCGAGCGGAATCTGCGCGAGCAGCGCATTGCGCCGCTCCACGGAAAGCGCGCGCGTCAGGTCGGTGTCGATGAACCCGGGAGCGACGCAGTTCACCGTGATCTTGCGGCTGCCCAGTTCGCGCGCAAGCGAGCGCGTCATGCCGGTCACGCCCGCCTTGGCCGCTGCGTAATTCGCCTGGCCCGCGTTCCCGGAGGCGCCCACGACCGACGTGATATTGATGATCCGACCCCAGCGCGCCTTCATCATGGGGCGTATCACCGCGCGGGATAGCCGGAACACCGAGCGCAGATCGGTCTCCATCACCTCGTCCCACTCCGCGTCCTTCATGCGCAGCGCCAGATTGTCGCGCACGACGGCGGCATTGTTGACGAGAATCAGGATGTCGCCGAACTCCTTCTGCACCGAAGCGACCAGGGCGTCGCACTGGTGCGCATCCCTGACGTCGAGAAGACGGCCGGCGCCCTTGGCGCCAGCCTGCGCGAGCGCCTCGCCGAGGGCCTGCGCTCCCGACGCGCTGGTCGCGGTGCCGACGACCGTCGCGCCGTGGCGGGCGAGTTCCATCGCGATCGCGCGCCCGATTCCGCGCGATGCACCGGTGACCAGCGCCACCTTGCCTTGCAGCATGCTCATGCCTCCCGGATCGTCGCGAGGGTCTGCTCGAGCGATTCCCTGTCTGCGAGCGCCAGTCCGCGCAGGTTGCCGTCGATTCGCCTTACCAGCCCTGCGAGCACCTTGCCCGGACCGCACTCGACGACGTGGGTCACGCCCTTCTCCGCCATTCGCCGGATCGATTCCGCCCAGCGCACCGGCGAAGCCGCCTGCCTCACCAGCGCGTCCCTGATCCGCACAGGGTCCGTCTCTTCCCTCACGTCGACATTATTGATGACCTCGATCCGCGGCGCCGCGAGGGCGACCTTCGCAAGGAAGTCGCGCAGCCGCGCCGCGGCCGGCTGCATCAGGCTGGAGTGGAACGGGGCGCTCACCGGCAGGAGCATCGCGCGCTTTGCGCCTCTCGCCTTGCATGCGTCGGTCGCGCGCGCGACCGCGGATTTGTGCCCCGCGATGACCACCTGGCCGGGCGCATTGAAATTCACCGCCTGCACCACTTCGCTCAGCGCCGACTCGGCGCACGCGGCACGCACGGCTTCTTCGTCCAGGCCGAGGATCGCCGCCATCGCCCCCTGCCCTTCGGGCACTGCCTCCTGCATGGAGTGCGCGCGAAAGCGCACCAGCGGGAGTGCGTCCGCGAACGCCAGTGCTTCCGCCGCGACCAGCGCGCTGTACTCGCCGAGGCTGTGGCCGGCGACGACGTCCGGCGACGGTCCGCCAAGCCCCCGCCACGCCCGGAACGCGGCGATCCCCGCGACGAGCATCGCGGGCTGAGTATTGATCGTCAGATTCAATTGCTCCGCCGGCCCCTGGTCGAGGAGCTGGACAAATCCGTCGCCGAGGATGCGGCCGGCCTCGGCGCGCACGCGTTCCACTTCCGGAAGTCCGGCATAGGCCTGCAGCATCCCCACCGATTGCGACCCCTGCCCGGGAAAAACCATCGCGAGCTTCATCATTCTGCCTTCACATCGTGGCGAGCACCGCGCCCCACGTGAAGCCGCCGCCGACGCCTTCCATCAGCACCCGGTGGCCGGCGCGGATTTTTCCGGCGCGCAGGTATTCGTCGAGGGCAAGAGGGACCGAGGCCGCGGACGTATTGCCATGCCGCTCGACGGTGACGACCAGACGCTCCCGCGGCAGGCCCAGCTTGCGCGCCGTTGCCTCGAGGATGCGCAGGTTCGCCTGGTGCGGGATCAGCCAGTCGAGGTCACCGATCGTCATTCCTGCCGCGGCAACGGTTTCGCGCGCTACCTCGTCGAGCACCTTCACCGCGAACTTGAACACCTGGTTGCCCTGCATCTGCAGGTAGGGCGAGCCGACGATGCGGCCGCCGCACACGTTGCCCGGCACGGAAAGCATGTCCGCATAGCTGCCGTCCGCGTGCAGCGCCGAGCCATGGATTCCCGGCGCCGAGCTGGCGGCGAGCACCACCGCGCCGGCGCCGTCCCCGAACAGCACGCACGTGCCGCGATCGTTCCAGTCCATGATGCGCGAGAAGACCTCGGACCCCACCACCAGCGCCCGCCGGTTCATGCCGGTGCGGATGAAGCAGTCGGCGGTGGCCAGGGCGTAGACGAACCCGCTGCAAACTGCCTGCACGTCGAACGCCGGGCAGTCGCGGACTCCGAGCTTCGCCTGCAGGAGGCAGGCAGTGCTCGGGAAGACATGATCCGGCGTCGACGTGGCGACGATGATCAGGTCGATGTCGGAGGGCGCAAGCTGCGCCGCTGCGAGCGCCGCGCGGCTCGCCTCGAGCGCCAGGTCGCTCGAGGCCTGCGATTCCTCCGCGATGCGCCGCTCGGCGATTCCGGTGCGCTCGCGGATCCACGCATCGCTGGTGTCGAGGCGTCGCGCGAACTCATCGTTCTTGACGATGCGCGGCGGCAGGTAGCTGCCGGAGCCGATGATCCGGGAATAGATCATTCCGAAGCGGCGCGGCGGCGATGCTCGCGCGGATGCGTGTCCGACATGCGCCCGGAGATCCGCTGCACGACCTCGTTGCGCACCTCATCCTCCGCGCGCCGCAGCGCCTGGCCGAATGCATATTCGTCGGCCGAGCCGTGGCTCTTGATCACCACGCCGCGCAGGCCGAGCAGGCTCGCGCCGTTGTAGCGGCGGTGGTCCAGCCGGTTCCGAACCGCCTTCAGGACCGGGGCCGAGACGAGCGCGGCAAGCTTTCGCAGCGGATTGCGCGCGAACTCTTCCTGGAGCGTCGCCGCCACCATCTGCGCCACGCCCTCCGAGGCCTTGAGAACCGCGTTGCCCACGAACCCGTCGCACACCACCACGTCGGCAGTTCCCTTGTAGATGTCGTCGCCCTCGACGTTACCGCAGAAGTTGAGCCCGCTCTCGCGCAGCAGATCGGCGGCCCGCTTGACCGTGTCGTTGCCTTTGATGTCCTCGACTCCGATATTGAGCAACCCGACCGTCGGGCGCGCCTTGTGCTCGACCGCAGCGACCAGCATCGCGCCCATGACGCCGAATTGCATCAGCTGCTCGGGCGTGCAATCCACGTTTGCGCCGAGATCGAGCACGTACGTGTAGCCGCCGCGCATGTTCGGCAGCACCGTCGCGATCGCCGGGCGGTCGATCCCCGGCAGCGTTTTCAGAACGAATCTCGAGATTGCCATCAGCGCGCCGGTGTTCCCGGCGCTCACGCACGCGTGCGCTTCTCCGGACTTCACCAGGTTGACCGCAACACGGATCGACGAATCCTTCTTGTAGCGCAACGCCTGCGCCGGGGGCTCGTTCATGCTGACGATCTCGGACGCGTGGTGTACGCGCATCCGCGGCCCCGGCGCGGCGCCAAGCCTGGACAATTCCGCGCCGATCGCCTCGCGCAGTCCGACCAGGATGACATCCACTTCGTCGCGCGTGCGCTGGAACTCGAGCGTCGCGGCGACCGTGACGGACGGGCCATGATCGCCCCCCATGCAATCGATGGCGACGGTTATCGTCATGAGCGCGGGTGCGTCCGCTGGAGGCCGGCGCACACCCGGGACCCTGCGTCAGTCCCCTTTGCCCTTTGCGACCTTCTTTCCGCGATAGTAGCCCGTGGGGCTGATGTGATGGCGCAGGTGCACCTCGCCGGTCGTCGGCTCGACCGCGAGCGGTGGATTGTCGAGCGAGTCGTGCGAGCGGTGCATGCCGCGCTTGGAAGGGGTTTTCCTGTTCTGTGGAACTGCCATGGTTCACTCCTCTTCAGTATCGCCCTGCGAGCCCAGGGCTCGCGTCGTGTTCGGAACGCGTTCTAACGTTTCGCGTCGAGCAGACCGCGAAGGCTGGCGAACGGTTTCAGCCGCGGCGCGATCTCGTCGCGCGTACGCGACTTGCACCGCTCATGCCGCGGGGCGTAGGGAATCGCCAGCAGAACTTCATCCTCGATCAAGTCCCGCACCGGCATGTCGTTCGCGGCAAGGATCCGCTCCGGCCCTTCGGCGTCAACCGGCAGCGCAGCGAATTCTCGATCGTCGCCGTAAAGCAGCAGCATTGCTTCCGCGTGCAACGGATGCTCCAGCGCCTCGAGGCAGCGCTGGCAGGTCAGATCGAGCACCCCGGTCACGCGCAGCCGCAGCGCGGGACGGCCCTGCTCAATCGGCACGCCCTCCAATTCGAAGTGCAGCGCCCCGCGATCGGAGTGCAGTTCGCCCCTCAACCGGGGTAAATCCGCTACCGGCCACTCGTCGCTCAATTTCGACCCGGCTTTCGCGAATTCAAACCCGTCGATCAGCGGCCGGTGCAGCATGGCGCGCGAATGATATCATCCGAGAAAACTCCCGTCAAAACAAAGTCATGGCGCAATCCCGGAAGCTGGTACTCGCATCCGCCTCGAGGTACCGGCGCGAACTGCTGGCGCGGCTGGGCTTCGAGTTCGAGAGCGTGGCGCCGCTGGTCGACGAATCGGCCCTTCCGGGTGAGACCGCAGCCGATACCGCCCTGCGGCTATCCGTCCTCAAAGCCGAGGCGATCGCGCCGCGATTCCCGGGCGCGCTCGTGATCGGCTCGGATCAGATCGCCTCATGCGACGGTGCGCTGCTCGGCAAGCCCGGGAGCTACGCGAACGCGCTGCGGCAGCTGGAGTCGATGAGCGGCAAGACCGCGACCTTCGATACCGCGGTGACTGTCCTCGATGTCGCGAGCGATCGGCTTGGCTCGCGTGTCGTGCCGTGCCGCGTCACGTTTCGCGATCTCGATCGGGCGCAGATCGAGGCCTACCTGAGACGCGAGCAGCCTTACGACTGCGCCGGAAGCGCGAAGGCGGAGGGGCTCGGCATCGCGCTGATCGCAAAAATCGAGACCGAGGACCCGACTTCGCTCATCGGGCTGCCGTTGATCGCACTGACGGAATTGCTCTCGGAAGCGGGTCTGCCCGTC
>CAZYVT010000045.1:21474-29654 GCA_964651335.1 uncultured Enterobacteriaceae bacterium
GGCTGCCCGGCGATCGCAGATCCGGGCGCATCCCTGGTCGAAGCGGCGCACCGCGAAGGTTTTCGCGTCGTTCCGCTGGTAGGTCCTTCCGCGATCGTGCTCGCGCTGATGGCTTCAGGACTCGAAGGACAGCGTTTCGCCTTTTGCGGTTATCTGCCGCGGGAGCGCAAAGACCGCGACCGGCGCATTCGCGAAATCGAGCGCCGCTCGGCGCGCGAGCGCGAGACTCAGATTTTTATCGAAACGCCGCACCGCAACCAGGCTCTGGCCGGCGCATTGCTCGAGGTCTGCGCTCCCGCGACTAGAATCTGTGTGGCGAGCGACCTCACGCTACCGACGGAACAGATCGGCACGCGCACGGTGGCCGCGTGGCGCGCCCGTCCGCCGGCGCCGGGCAGGCGTCCGACGGTGTTCCTGCTGCTGTCGGGTTAGCGAAAACCCGCTGTCGTTCGAGCCGCAAACTCCAATAGCCCGCTCGCCACCCCCGCGCCGAAGCGGCGCGCGACTTTCTCGGCGAGATTTTCCTTCTGCGTGTAGTCGACGATGTCCTCGGCCTTGATGACCTCGCGCGCCACGTAATCCAGGCTCCCGAACGCGTCCGCAAGCCCGAGCTCGACGCCGCGCGCGCCGCTCCAGATCAGTCCGGAGAACAGCTCCGGATTCTCCTTCAGGCGCTTGCCGCGGCCTTCGCGCACGGCGCCGATGAACTGCTGGTGGATCTCGTTCATCAGTTGCAGCGCGAAGTTCCGGTGTTTTTCCTCGAGCGGCAGAAACGGGTCGAGCATCCCTTTGTTATCCCCGGCGGTCAGCAGGCGGCGCTCGATGCCGAGCTTTTCCATCAGGCCGGTCACTCCGAAGCCGTCCATGCGCACGCCGATCGAACCGATGATGCTTGCCTTGCCTACGAAGATGCGTTCGGCGCCGACCGCGACGTAATAGCCGCCCGAGGCGCACAGGTCCTCGACCACCGCATAGAGCGGGATGTTCGGGTGCTTGTGGCGCAGGCGTCGCATTTCGTCGTAGATGGTCTGTGCCTGCACCGGGCTGCCGCCGGGCGAATTGATGCGCAGGACCACACCCTGGGTGTTCCTGTCCTTGAATGCCGCCTGCAGCGCCGCGGTGATTTTTTCGGCGCTCGAGTCGGTGCCCGGTGCGATGATCCCGCTGATCTCGACCAGCGCGGTGTGCCTGCGGTCCCTGCCTTCCTTCCCCTTCCAGTCCACTGCCAGCAGGATGATGACGGTGATGTAGGCGAAGGTGAGGAGCTTGAAGAAAATCCCCCAGTTCCGTGCGCGCCGCTGTTCCTTCAGCGCCGAAGTCGCAAGCTTCTCGATCACTTCGCGTTCCCAGCGTTCCTCGTTTTCAGTCATCTTCCGGTCCCAGGTAGAAAATATGGCCGTCGCGTTCCTCGACCAGGAGGCGGACCAGGGGCGTGCCGCCGCACGGACCGCCGAGGCATTTCCCGCTCGACGCGGCGTAGGTCGCGCCGTGCGTCGAGCATATCAAATCGCGGCCTTCGGAGTCGAAAAATTCGCCCTCCCGCCAGTCGAGCTCCATCGGCAGGTGGCCGCAACGGTTCAGATAGGCGCACGCGCGGCCCTGGAAGTGGACCGCGAACGCGGCTGCGGGCTCTCCGAAATACTCGATCTCGAAGCGCACCGCCTTGCCGGAGTCGGCAAGCCTTGCCGACGAACAGATCAGGCGTTGTTCTCGAGCCACTGCGTCAATTCCAGCACGCTCGACACGCATTCCAGGGGTTCGAGCGCGCGCAGCGCATGTTCCGGATGCGCGCCGTAGGTAACGCCCACCGCCGCCACGCCCGCGCTCCTCGCCATCTCCAGATCATGCGAGGTATCGCCGATCATGAGCGAGGACGGAGGCTCGACCTCGAGCTCGCGCATCAGTTCGAGCAGCATCGCCGGGTGCGGCTTGGGATCGGTCTCGTCACCGCAGCGCGTCGCCGCAAAGTGCCGCGCGAGCCCGCTCGCCCCCAGCGCGTGTTCGAGCCCGCGCCGGCTCTTGCCGGTGGCGACCGCGAGCCAGTGACCGCGTTCATTCAACCGCGCGAGCAGTTCGCGCACGCCTGGAAACAGTTGCATCGAATGCTCGCGCGCAAGGAAGTGCTTGCGGTAGCGCTCCACGAAGTCCATGTACCGCTCGGATTGCAGCGTGGGGACCGCCCGGCGAAGCGAGTCGTGCAGGCCCAGGCCGATGACATGGCTTGCGGTCTCGCGGTCGGGCACCGGCAGTCCCATGTCCCGCGCGGCCTCCTGAATGCAGTCCGTGATCGTGCCCGCGGAGTCGATCAACGTTCCGTCCCAGTCGAAGACGATCAGGCTATAGCGGCGCTCAGGGCCCATGGTCCGGAAACTGCGCTTCGGCGAAGCGGCGCATGTCTTCGGGCACCGGCGATTCCAGTGCCAGCCGCATGCCGCCGGTGGGGTGCGCGAACGCGATGCGGCGGGCGTGCAGGAAGAGCCGCCGCACGCCTTCCTGGGCGAGCACGCGATTCAACTCGAAATCGCCATACTTGTCGTCGCCCACGATCGGGTGCCCGGCATGCGCGAGGTGCACCCGGATCTGGTGCGTGCGTCCGGTCAGCAGCGTGGCCTCGACAAGACTGAAGCGCGCCGACACGGCAAGCGGGCGAATGCGCGTCACGGCGCGCCGGCCGTCGCTGCGCACGCTCACGCGCCGCTCGCCGCTCGAAGTGACGTACTTGTGCAGCGGGTCGCGGAGCTCGCGGGCGCCGTCCTGCCAGCGCCCTTTCACGACTGCAACATAGACCTTCTCGACCTCGCCCTCGCGCAGCATCCGGTGAAGCTCGACCAGCGCGCTTCGCTTCTTGGCGATCAGGAGCAAACCCGAGGTATCGCGATCCAGGCGGTGGGCAAGTTCCAGCAGTTTCGCGTCGGGCCGCGCGGCGCGAAGCGCCTCGATCACACCGTAGCTCACCCCGCTGCCCCCATGGACCGCAACACCCGAGGGCTTGTCCACTGCGAGCAGGGCTTCATCCTCGTGCACGATCGGGAGCTCGCGCGGCGGCGCGACGCGATCGGCCGCTTTTTCGGCAAGCCGCATCGGCGGCACCCTTACCCGGTCGCCGGCTCGCAGCCGGTGCCCGGCCTTCACACGGGAGCTGTTGACCCGCACCTCGCCGCTTCGCAGCACGCGATAGACGTGACTCTTGGGGACGCCCTTCAGCCGGCGTAGCAGGAAATTGTCGATGCGCTGCGCCGCAGCCTCTTCCCCGACTTCGAGTACTGTGGCCCGTGCCTTGCTCAAGTCATTCATTCTGCGTATGATCCTGCGGTCTGCTTCGAGCCGCGAGGCACAGGGACCGCAAGACGCGATGAGCGCAAGCCGCGCGCCGGAACCTGCAACCCGCCTCCTGCCCGGCCATAGTCGGACCTGAAGCAGTGGTTAATTTCGCTCACCGGAAGTAGCGATAGTACTGGAAACGCGCGCAGAGGGTCTGCCCCAGCGAGGAAACATGCCCGCGCCCCTTAAGGAAGGGCGCATCGATTCCGGCCACGCAAACGTCTTTCATTCCTATTGACGACGCACCCACTAGGACAACACTGACCGACCGAGCACCGGGTCTCCTGCGCGCGCAGGAGAACAGCAAGTGAAACGCATGCTATTCAACGCGACGCAGCAGGAAGAGCTGCGCGTCGCGATCGTCGACGGTCAGAAGCTCGTCGACCTCGATATCGAATCCGCATCCAGGGAGCAGCGCAAGAGCAACATCTACAAGGGCATCATCACCCGCATCGAGCCCAGTCTCGAGGCCGCATTCGTCGATTATGGCGAGGAGCGGCACGGGTTCCTGCCCTTCAAGGAAGTTGCAAGGAGCTACTTCCGTTCCGACGTCGACGTCGGCCGCGCCCGGATCCAGGACGCGATCGCCGAAGGGCAGGAACTCATCGTCCAGGTCGAGAAGGACGAACGCGGCAACAAGGGCGCCGCGCTCACCACCTTTCTCAGCCTCGCCGGGCGGTACCTCGTCCTCATGCCGAACAATCCGCGCAGCGGCGGCGTTTCGCGCCGCGTGGAAGGCGAAGACCGGAACGAGCTCCGCGAAACCCTCGACCGGCTGCAGCTGGCGGAGGGCATGAGCGTAATCGCACGCACCGCGGCGATCGGCCGTTCCCTCGAGGAATTGCAGTGGGACCTCAGCTACCTGCTGCAGCTCTGGCGTGCCGTCGAAAGCGCCGCCGCCGACCGCACCCCCGGAGCCGACGGCAAGTACACGCCGAAGCCGTTTCTCATCTATCTCGAATCGAGCCTGGTGATCCGGGCGATCCGCGACTATTTCCAGCCCGACATCGGAGAGATCCTCATCGATACCGATGAGATCTACGAGCAGGCCGTGGCATTCATGCAGACCGTGATGCCGGCGAATGTCGGCAAGGTCAAGCTGTACCGCGACGACGTTCCCCTGTTTTCGCGCTTCCAGATCGAGCACCAGATCGAGAGCGCCTACGCGCGGCATGTGAACCTGCCTTCCGGCGGCGCCGTCGTGATCGATCACACCGAGGCGCTGGTCGCGATCGACGTCAACTCGGCGCGCGCCACGCGCGGGGGCGACATCGAAGAGACCGCGTTCCGCACCAACCTGGAGGCCGCCGAGGAGGTCGCGCGTCAGCTGCGGCTGCGCGATCTTGGGGGCCTGATCGTGATCGATTTCATCGACATGGAGTCGCAGAAGAACCAGCGCGAGGTGGAGAACCGCTTCCGCGAAGCGCTGCACTTCGACCGCGCGCGGGTGCAGATCGGCAAGATTTCGCGCTTCGGCCTGATGGAGCTGTCGCGCCAGCGTTTGCAGGCCTCGCTCGAGGAGACCGCGCACATCAGCTGCCCGCGCTGCAGCGGCACCGGGTTCATCCGCGGCACCGAGTCCACGGCTCTGCACGTCCTGCGGATCCTGCAGGAGGAAGCGATGAAGGAGAATACCGGCGCCGTGCACGCGCAGGTGCCGGTGGATGTCGCATCGTTCCTGCTCAACGAAAAGCGCACCGAGATCCAGAAGCTCGAGGGGCGCCTCAAGGTGAATATCGTTCTGGTTCCGAACTCGCACCTTGAGACGCCGCATTACCAGGTGCAGCGCCTGAAGCACGATGAGCTCAACGAGATGGAGCACGTGCCGGCGAGCTACGAGCTGGTCGAGCGGCCGGAGGAAGCTGCCGTGCCGGACGCCGAAGGCGAGCCGCGCAAGGAGCGTCAGGAGGCGGTGGTGAAGGCGATCGTTCCCGAGCAACCAGCACCGGTCGTGGCCGAGCGCCGTCCCGAGGGGCGCCGCGAAGCTCGCCCGGGCGAGGGCCGCGGAGCGCCAAAGGAACTGCCGCAGCAGGCGCCTGCCCCGGTCGCCGCGGTCGCCTCTTCGCCTCGCATTCTCGAGCGCATTCTCGGATGGTTCGTGCCGCACAAGCCGGCTCCGCAAGCGGCCGAGGCGACTGCGCCTGCGGCGACGACTCCGGAGCCGGTCCGGCCGCGTCCGGAAAGCCCGCGCGAACCCCAAGTCGGTCGCACGGAGCGTCGTCCGCGCGATCGTGACCAGCGGCGTGGCGGCCGCCCGGAGCGCCACGGCGGACGGGAGCGGCAGGATCGCCCGGATCTGCCGCAGCGACAGGAGCCGCGCGGGACGCCGCAGGGCCAGGCGCGCACCGGTAGCGGACGCCATCCGGAGCAACGCCCTCCGCGGCCGCAGCAGCCGCAAGCGCCTCAACGTCCCGAGGGGCGGCTCACTGAAGCAAGTGCGCCGGCGCAGCAGGGGGCGGAAGAGCACCGTCGCGGCCGCCGCGATCGCCATCGACAACGCGAGCGCCGCCCGGAGCAGCAGCAGGGGACGCAACCATCGCTTGAGCTGGCACAGGCTCAAGTGCAGCAGCGAACTGAGCCGCCGATCGAGTCGCCCCAGGTGCAAGTGCAGCCGCAGACGCATCAGCCTGTTGAGCGCCAGTCAGCGCAACCGGAGCTGCCTGCCGAACTGCCGCAGGTGCAGCCGCGGCTCGAAGAGCACATTCCGGCACTTCGCCCGCTGCCGGCGCCGGATGACCTGCCGGCGGTGCCGGTTGCGAGCGCCGCACCGACTGCGGCTCCCGCTCCGGCGGCTGAGCCCCGTTTCGAAGAGGCTGCGCCCCGCGCCGGGAGACCGCCAGTCGACCCGAGCGAGTACCTCGCGAGCGCCGGTCTGCAAATGGTGGAAACCAAACCGGGCGTTGCGCCGATGAGAGTGCCGGAAGCGGAGACGGTGCAGCCTGGCCGGCCGCGTCGCGAACGGCCGCCCGCGCCGGCGCAGGAAGAGCTGGTTCAGATCGAGACGCGCAAGTGACTCAGTAACCCGTTCGCGGCGGCCTCGACCATGTCGAGCACTTGCTCGAAGTGTCCGGAGTCGCCGTCGTACGGGTCAGGCACCTCGTCGCCTTCCCGACCCGGCGCAAACTCCATCAAGAGCCGAACCTTGTCGCGGCTTTGCGGTGGCGACAGCCGCTGCAGGAACCGCAGATGGCCGCGATCCATGGCGAGGATCAAATCGAACTCCGCAAAATCGCGCTCTGCAATGCGGCGCGCGCACAGCGCCGAGAGATCATAACCGCGGCGCAGGGCGTGGCTGCGGGCGCGTTCGTCCGGCGGATCGCCGACGTGGTAATCGTGCGTTCCGGCCGAGTCGACGCGAATCGAGCCTTCGACCCCGGCATCGCGCATCAGGCGCCGGAATGAGCGTTCTTTCCTCAGATGCCGTGACCGCTCGAGCTTTCGCGAGGGGCTTGGGAGCTTCCGCCTTGCTTCCTGGACGAAGCTCCTCCCCCTGCCCGTCGAGCAAGGCATGCTTGCGCTGTTACGCTTGGAAATCCGTGTTATCCGAGGATGCGCTCGTGGCTGTCATTGACGGCCCGGTAGCACCCGCAGGAAATTGCCTCCAGGCCGGCACGGTCGAGAACCGTGATGTTGCCGCGGCTATAGCTGACCAGGTTTCGCTTCTGCAGCAACCCTGCAGCGTTGGTGACTCATGAAGGCATCCTATCTTTTCAGTTTTTCTTTGACAGTGCGGCGAAAGCGAGCACGCACGCGCCGCCGCCGATCAGCAGCCAGCCGAAGATCGGCGGCAACGATACGGTATGCGTCCGTTCGGCGGTCGCCGTGATCGGCCCGATCTGGAGAATATTCTCCGTCGTCGTGTAGCTGTAGTGGTCATAGCCGAGAACTGCCGTGCCCATGACAATCAGCGCGACGCCGAGGATGAGGATGGTTTTCATGATGCGTTGACTCCTGGGCCTGCGCCCGATGATGAGAGAAATGTCGCCATGCTGCGCACAACGTTTACGCCGAAAACGATGTCGGCTCCGTACGGTCCCGCGCATAGGATCATTAATTTCCCCGTATGTACGATAACGCACAGAGTGTATTGGCAGGCAGCCGTAATGTCCGGGCGCAGCGGCGATGTGAAGAGGGGTGCGGTGAAGACCGTGGGGTTTTGTGTGCTGTCGTTTTTATCGTCGACCCTAGCCGGTGGGGTTTCGGCCGCCCTGAGCGCCTCCGGGCAGCCGCCACCCCAAACGCCAGTATCGACATCCAGTGCGGCGAAACAAGGCTTTTGGGGGTGTTCCAGACATCTGATCGCCGCCAAGAAGACTTGGTTACTCTTGGTGGACATTCCACCTGGGTCAAATGGGCTGTTTCTACGGCGGAAGCTCTTAGGCAAGCATGTTTTTCCCGATTTCCCAGGATTACCCAATCTGAGCCTCGATTCCCGGGTCGCCGCCGTGGTCCACGGGAGCGGGCATCAGTTACCGGAGGCAACACCATGGCTAAGGGAAAGGACGCGACGAGGACGAGGATCGGTGTCTCCGAGGGTGCCGGCGACGTGACCTTGCGCAAGCAGGCGGAAGAGGCGCTGCTCAAGGCGGGGGCCCTGCAGCGCGCGATTTTCAACAGCGCCAACTTCTCGAGCATCGCCACCGACGCGAAGGGCGTCATCCAGATCTTCAACGTCGGCGCCGAGCGGATGCTGGGCTACACGGCCGCCGAAGTGATGAACAAGATCACCCCCGCCGACATTTCCGATCCGCAGGAGGTGATCGCGCGCGCCAAGGCATTGAGCATCGAACTCGCGACCACGATCACGCCGGGCTTCGAGGCCCTGGTCTTCAAGGCCTCGCGCGGGATCGAGGACATCT
>CAZYVT010000046.1:0-29525 GCA_964651335.1 uncultured Enterobacteriaceae bacterium
TCGGCCTCGCCGCCGAGGACGTGGCGATGCTGCTGTGGGAGCTGGAGGAGTCCAGAGCCTCGACCACGGTGATGACCTGGAGGGTGTGAGCGGGCTGGTATCTTCCCGACGCCGGCACGATCATCTTGCCGCTGTCCAGCGAGGCGCTGTGAGCCGGAGTTCCTTGCGCCATAATACAAGAACTTGTATAGTGCGTCGATGAAGCCGGTCGAGTTTCTCGGCGACGCGCTCGATGCATTGAAAGCGTTCCCCCGACCGGCCCGACGCGAAGCGGGTTTCCAGCTCGACAAGGTCCAGCGGGGCCTCGATCCCGATGATTGGAAGCCGATGAATTCGGTCGGCCCGAGTGTTCGGGAGATCCGGGTACGGGATGAGAGCGGCGCGTTTCGCGTCATCTACTATGCGAGGCTATCCAGCGCGGTCTATGTATTGCATTGTTTCCAGAAGAAAGCCCGGAAAACATCGGGTCAGGATATCAAGCTGGCACAGGCGCGCTACAAGGCACTGATGAGGCGAAGGCCATGAGCAAGAGGCGATTCGAGAGTATCTGGGACGCGATCGAGGATACGGCCCAGGAGGCAGCGGGAATGCGCGCCCGCGCGGACTTGATGCTGCAGTTGCAGGAACATCTGCGCAAGCGCAGACTGACGCAGACCGAGGCGGCACGGCTGCTCAAGGTCGCTCAACCGCGGGTTTCGGACTTGATGCGGGGCAGGATCGACTTGTTTTCCGCCGACATGTTGATCGAGATGCTCGGCCGTCTGGGCGCGCGCGTCACAGTCAGCGTCGAGTTCAAACGTGCGGCATAGCGGGATCTCCGACGGCGACCACGATTTCGAGAAGACCCTGCTCCCCGGCGCCGCGCCCGGCGGGAAGCCGAGGACGTGGCGATGCTGTTGTGGGAGCTGGAGGAGTCCAGAGCCTCGACCACGGTGATGACCTGGAGGGTGTGAGCTGATCAGGCGGCGGGAGGCGGGCCAGGGTTCAGGCCACCGCGACTTTGTCCGTTTGGTGGCAGATGTCGATATCGACCGTCAGGCGGCGGATCGCCACTTCCGGAATCTTCGCCTTGCCGGCGCCCGGCTTGAGCCGGACGAGTCCCGCCGCGACAAGCTTGGCCAAGGTGCGGCTGACGTTCGGCTCTGCCCGCCCGACCAGGCGCGCCAAGTCGGCGACCGAAGCCGGCTTCCGCCTCTCGATCGCCGCGAGCAACCGGCGGTTCTCCGGAGTCAGCAGGCGCATCACGGCTTCGGCCGACTCGAACGAAACCCGCCCTGCGCCGGCGGGCGGCTTGCGCTTGCCCCGGGCGACCGAAAGCATTTCCGCTCGAAGGGCATGCATGGATTGAATTTTCAGTCTCATCTTCCGCCTTCCTTCTCGTCCACGATCTCGAATGCCACGCCCCGTTTCGCCAGCACGCGCCCGGCCTCGGCAAAGAAATCTTCCAGCAGCCGTTCCACCGAGACGAATTCGTAGGGCCGCCCCTGGTCGCCCGGAGCGCGGTGCCAGTGGTCGGCTTCTGGCCTTCGCCTGACGTGACGCGCGCCGCGGTGCGGCACCGGATGCGCATTGTCGAATCCGAGCAGCCGCCTGCCGTCCGGGGCGTGCAGCGTCAGCGAATAGGCGATCCCATGCGGAACCGACCGGGACCTCTGCACCGCCTTGACCTGGAACCGGAGGTAATCGCCGCTGGCGAAAAAGTGCAACCTTCCGTCATAGGCGAGCAGCAGTTCGAGCGCGTACTCGGGGACCGCCACGCCATATCCTATCACGTCATGACAGGATCATGGAAGCGGGGTCTCCCACGGCGACCACGCCTTCGAAAAAACCGTGCTCAAGCTGCGCCGCGACGGCTTCCGCCTGATCGACCTGCAGCGCCACGACACCGCGTTTTCCACCCTGTGGTACCGCAAGGGCAAGTCGCTCCTCGGCCTCGCCGCCGAGGACGTGGCGATGCTCTTGTGGGAGCTGGAGGAGTCCGGGGCCTCGACCACGGTGATGACCTGGAGGGTGTGAGCGGGCGCCGATCAGGCGGCCGCACGCCGATCCGGTTATCGTTCGCCGCGTCGTGGGGATATGACCCATCCGCGGAGCGACGCGGAGACGCAATGACCACCCTGCGGATCAATCTCAATCCGCCTGACCAATATGGCGCGCGAGGCGCAATCCGCCGGGCTGCTGTCCGACGAGGCGATGGAGCGCACGATCAAGGCGGAGCTCGGGCGCCGGGCGGGCGAGGCGTTGCGCGAGAGTGCGCTCGTCATGGAGCGGCCCGCCCTGAAGCGCGAACCTCCGCTGTCCGCAGAAAGATTCCTGCGCCTTTCCACAATGCGCGCACCTGCATTACAATGAGTTGGTCATGTAGTCACGAGAGGCGCAAAATGCGAACCATGACCCTGGCCGATGCCAAAGCCCGCCTGTCCGCCGCGGTTGATCTGGTCGAAGCCGGCGAGGAAATCGTCATCACGCGGCGAGGCCGCCCGGTGGCGCGCATCGTGCGCGAAGCCGAGCGACCGCTCGCGCATGCCGCCGCGCTGCTGAAAGAGATGCAAAAATTTGTCATGGCGCAGCCACTGCAGGCGGAGTCGGCGGTCAAGCTGGTGCGCCGCATGCGCGAAGGCAGCCGCTATTGATGCGTTACGCAGATACGTGCCTGCTGGTGTCCCTGTTTTTCCGCGATGCCGGCACCGATGCCGCGCTGGCTTGGATGCATGCCGCCGGGGTAGAGCCGATCATGGCGAGCCACTGGAGCCTGACAGAATTTTCCAGCGCTGCCGGACTCAGAGCGCGCGCCGGTCAGATTGCTCCCAAACTGCACCGCGAGGCCCCGGGCGAAATTTCGCCGCTTCGCCGCCAGACGCCTGACTCTCACCGCACCCGAACCCGCCGACTTCGAGCGCGCGGCCGCACTGCTTGACCACTTTAAAACCGGCTTGCGCGCCGGCGATGCGTTGCACCTGGCGATTTGCGCCCGTCAGGGTGCGATCTTCTGCACGGCGGACAAATTGCTCGCCGGGGCGGCCACGCCGCTCGGTGTAAGAACGGAAAAAGTAGGTTGATGCCACTCGAACAGTTGGCGCAGGACGGGTTGGCGTGTCGCAAGCATCGACGCGCCCGGCGCGCACGCCTTCGTGCGGCGAGCTTGGCGCATCCTCAAGAGGGACGAGAACCCGCCTATACTGGTCTTACTCCCCCTGCGAGACTTGGGTCATGATCGAGGCCGAACTCTTGAAGCGCATCACTGTGAATCCCGGCATCTTCGGCGGTAAACCGATCATCCGGGGCCGGCGGCTGGCGGTCGAGCATGTCCTTGGCATGCTGGCGGCCGGCGATAGCGTAGACGATCTGTTGCGGGCCTATCCGTGGCTCGAACGCGAAGACGTGCTCGCCTGCCTTGCGTATGCGCGCCGCATCGTCGGCCGTGAGCGAGTAGAGCCGCTCGCAGTTGACGAAGCCGTTTGAAGCTCTTGCTCGACAGTCGCATATGGCCGGGCGCCAAGTCCGAGCTCGAGCGCGCGGGCCACGAGGTTGAATGGGTCGGCGACTGGGTGGCCGATCCAGGGGACGACAAAGTTCTCGAGCATGCGGCGCGCAATGGGCAGGTGGTCGTTACCCTCGACAAGGACTTCGGCGAACTTGCGGTCGTGTTCGACGCTACCCATGCCGGAATCGTGCGGCTTGTTGATTTCCGATCTTCGCAGCAGGCATCTGCGTGTCTTCGGGTTGTCGGGGCGCATGGGACCGAGCTGGCAGACGGTGCGATCGTCACTGCGGAGCGCGGACGCACGCGCATCCGCGCGCCCGAGGGATCGGGCAACGGCGCCTGAGCGCCTGCGGCGTGCGCGCGGGGTTCCGCGCGGCCCGAAACTGCGCCGCTCCTAGAACCGCTTCCTGAACCCGACCTCGACCCCGCCGGGTAGCGCGTGCAGCAGGAACGGGCTGTCCTGCCGGTGCGCGAGATAGCCCGCCGCGGTGCCGAGCGCGAAGCCGGCGAGCACGTCGGTCTGCCAGTGCCCGGCGACCTTGAGCCGCGCGATCGCGTCGTACACCGGCAGCGCTTCCAGCGCCCAGACGCCGGGGTGGTCGCGGCCGTATTCGAGCACGAACGGCGTGATGGCGGCGGTGACGAAGGTGACTTCGCCGCTCGGGAAGCTGTAGTGGCCCTTGCCCTGGAACCACAGGTCGGGGTTGCTGCTTTGCATCGGCCGCGAGCGGGTGAACGCCTCCTTGAGGACGGTCGAGGAGACCGCGCCCACGCCCGACGCATCGAGCGCTTTCCACCAGGTTTTGCCGAGGCGGCTCTCGCCGCCTTCCCAGAGCGCGCCGGCGATGAGCGTGGCGAGCGTCGCGTCCTCGACCAGCAACTGCACGCGGCGCTGGATGATGCCGTCGTTGTCGTAGGTCATGGTGTGGTCGATGCCGAGCGGCCCGCCTGCGGCGCGCGCGAATCCGAAGCAGAGAAAGGCGATGCAGCCGAGCGCGGCGCGCAGTGTGTGTGTCATGGGCGGAGCCTGCGAAGTGGTCTGGGCCGGGAATCTACTCCTTGGAACGGTTCTCATGCTGACGCGAAGCTTGCAGGAACCGGATTTCCCTGCCGGTTGTACGGAACGGATGGCATGACGTACATTCAGGCCGGCGATGAAGCGAAAGCACAAGGAAATCCGCAGAGCGAAGCGCGTCCGCGCCGCGCTGCCCGTCAAACTCGGCAAGGCGCAGGGCGTGACGCGCGACGTGAGCGCCTCGGGCGTGTTCTTCGAGACCGAGAAGTCGTACGCGGTGGGAAACTCGATCCACTTCGCGATCGACCTCGACACGCCGTGGGGCAAGGCGGTGTTCGACTGCCGCGGCAGCATCGTGCGCCTGGAGCGCCACGATGGCACGCTGGGCGTGGCGGTGCGCTTCACCGATTCGTCCCGGCGCCGCGCAGGATGAACCGCAGCGGTGGCGGGCCGGTCGACACCCCATGTTAGTCCGGTTAAACTAACTTGGGACCGGGAGGTCCGCATGGGCACCGTGAACATCCACCAAGCGAAAACCCACCTCTCGCGGCTGGTCGAGGAAGTGGCCGCGGGCGGGGAAGTCGTGATCGCGAAGAACGGCGTGCCGCGCGCCCGGCTGGTGCCGCTCGCTGCTGTGCGTCCGCTCCGCTTCGGCGTGCTGAAGGGAAAGATCCGTTATCCGGATGACTTCGACGCCCCGCTCCCCGCCCGGGTGCTGGCACGGTTCGGCGCCCGCCGCAGGACATGAGGCTGCTTCTCGATACGCATCTTTTTCTCTGGACGCTCGACGATTCGCCCAGGCTGTCGAGACGGGCGCGCGAAATCATGACCGCGCCCGGCGCCGAGTGCTTCGTTTCCGCGGTGAGCTTCTGGGAGATTGCGATCAAGGCGGGACTGCGCCGCAGCGAGTTCCGCGTCGACGCCGGCAAGCTCCTTTCGGGCGCCCGGGCCGCCGGGCTGAAGCTCCTGGCTTTCGAGCCCGAGCATGCGGTGCGGGCTGCGCGGCTCCCGACGCACCACTCCGACCCGTTTGACCGGGCGCTCGTCGCGCAGGCGCTCACCGAGCCGCTGACCCTGCTCACCCACGAACCGTCACTCGCGCCGTACGGCAGGCACGTCAGCGTGGTATAGCCGGCAGGCGCGCGGAGCGCGATGAACCTGCTCTTCGTCCACCAGAACTTCCCCGGCCAGTTCAAGCACCTCGCGCCGCACTTCGCGCGCGCCGGTCACCGGGTGCAGGCGCTGGCGATCGACGGCGCAGGACTTCCGGGGATCGAGATCCAGCGCTACAAGCCCGGCCGCGCGACCAGCCGCCAGACGCACCCGTGGGCGCAGGAGTTCGAAACAAAGGTGATCCGCGGCGAGGCGTGCGCCGTGGCTGCATCGCAGCTCAAGGCGCAAGGGTTCAGTCCGGATGTGATCGTCGCCAATCCCGGCTGGGGCGAGAGCCTGTTTCTGAAGGATGTCTGGCCGCAGACGAAGATGCTCGCGCTGATCGAGTTCTACTACGCGGCGCGGGGGCTCGATTTCGATTTCGACCCCGAGTTCCACCGGCCCGATCCGGCGCGCGACGCGAAGTTGCGGGCGAAGAATGCGCATCTGCTGATGGCACTCGCAGACATGGACCGGGGGTTGAGCCCCACCGACTTCCAGCGCAACACCGTGCCGGAGGCGTATCGCAACCGCATCAGCGTGATCTTCGAAGGAATCGACACAGGTGTGGTCCGGCCCGATCCTGCGGCGAGCGTGACCGCGAAGGGCCGCGTGCTGCGGACCGGCGACGAAGTCGTTACGTTCGTCAACCGCAATCTCGAGCCCTACCGCGGCTATCACATTTTCATGCGCGCCCTGCCGGAGATCCTGCGCCGGCGGCCGAATGCGGTTGCGCTCATCGTGGGTGGCGACGGCGTCTCCTACGGCGCCGCTGCGCCGAATGGAAAGACCTGGAAACAGATGTTTTTCGATGAAGTGAAGGATCGCCTCGATCTGAACCGCGTGTTGTTCCCCGGACGGCTTCCCTACGCCGACTACCTCAAGGTCTTGCAGGTCTCCGCGTGCCACGTCTATCTCACCTACCCGTTCGTGCTCGGCTGGAGCTGCATCGAGGCAATGGCTGCCGGGTGCCTGATCGTCGGCAGTGCGACCCCGCCGGTCGCGGAAGCGATCGAACACGGAAAGAACGGACTACTGGTCGATTTTTTCGATGTCGCGGCGCTGGCCGAAACCGTGGTCGAGTGCCTCACGCATCGCACGCAGCACGCGCACTTGCGCAAGGCTGCGCGCGAGACGGCGCTCGAGCGCTACGACCTCGCGACCGTTTGCCTGCCGCAGCAGGTGCGGCTGGTGGAGCACCTGGCGCAAGGTCTTGCGCTGGGTTGTGGGGCGGGCGGGCCGGCTGTATGATGTGTGTCATACAACCTGCTTGCGGATAAACGATGAAAATGCTCTCTGTCCGTCTCGACGACGAGGAGGCCGCGGCCCTCGAAGCGGCTTGCCAGGCGCGCGGGATGTCGCGCTCGGAAGTGGTGAAGCGGGCCATCCGCGAGCTGGCGCAGGCCGAGCGGCGCAAGCCGTTCGGGCAGGTCGCGCGGGAACTCGGCCTCATCGGCAGCTTCGGCGGGGCGCGCGACCTCGGGGAACGCCACTCCAAGCACCTGCGCCGCGCGCTCCGTGCGAAAACTGCTCGTTGACACCGGTCCCCTGGTCGCCCTGGCGAACAAGCGCGAGCGGCGGCACGCCGACGCGGCTGCGTTCTTCGGCCGCTACGATGGCGCGCTCGTCACCACGCTCGCGGTGCTGACGGAAGTCTGTGCGCTGCTGCCGCGGCATCTGGCATCGGTGTTCCTGCGCAGCGTCGAGCGCAGCGACTTCACGCTGGTTCACGTCCCCGAACCGGAGCTGCCTGCGCTCGCGGCGCTGATGGACAAATACGCCGACCGGCCGATGGACTTTGCCGATGCAAGCCTGATCTGGCTTGCGGATGCGCTCGGAATCGCGGACATCGCCACGCTCGACGGCGACTTTCACATCTACCGCACCCGGCGCGGCAAAGCACTCCGCAACCGGTTTACCTGAACCATTGGACGCACGCCCCGTGGCGCAGCCGGCGCGGGGCATGCAATCGCGATCAGGCGAGCAAACCTACGCGAGTGTGACGCCGGCAGCACGCGCGGCACCCGCCAGGGACGCATCGCGCGTGGCGAGGGGCAGGCCGCGCCGCTCCGCGAGCTCGAGGTAGGCAGCGTCGTAGGCGCTGACAGCATGGCGCTCGGTCAAACCGAACAGCTTGCGCGGCGACACCGCTTCCCGGTCCACCTGAAGGTTCAGGCGCTCCGCCTTTCCCAGGATGGTCGCCACCTGGTGGCGCAGGAGCATCCCCCGGCGGGCGAGCACGGTCATCACGTTTGCGAACTCCGTCTCCCACAACGCCGGCACCACCAGTTCCTCGCGTCGTGCCCGACGGGCGATGCGCCGCGTGTAATCGTTCGCCTGATCCTTCAGGAACCAGCCGACGATGACCGAATTGTCCAGCACCAGCGCCATTACCGGCGGCCCCACTCGATCGCCTTGCGCAGGTCGAACGGCTTCCTCAGCCGCACCGTCTTCGCGAAGACGGCGATTTCGTCCATCAGCGCCGCGCGGTCGGGCAGCCGGGCCTGGCGCGCGGGCACGAGCCTCGCCACCGGACGGCCATGCCGGGTGATGGTGATGGCGTGACCCGCCTCCGCCCGCCCGACCAGTTCGGACAGTCTCGCCTTCGCGTCGTAGATTCCGATCGATTCCATGCGCTGCTCCAGTTCTGGCTAACCAGAGTGTAGCACGTGGGCGATGCGCGTCCGGAGGACACGGCCGGGCGGCCATTCCCGGCGCGGTTGCTGCGGCGCGGATCAGATTCGTTAGAATACGTTTTTATCCGCCCTACGGAGACCGACCCATGCCGAAGTCCAAGCAGCCGGCCGCGCCCCAGTCGATGGCCGACCGCGACGGCTGGATCTGGCACGACGGCAAGCTCGTGCCCTGGCGTTCCGCCACCACGCACGTCCTCACGCATTCGCTGCACTACGGGCTCGCCGTGTTCGAGGGCGTGCGCGCGTACCAGACGATCCGCGGCACCGAAATTTTCCGGCTCAAGGAGCACACCGACCGGCTGTTCAGCTCGGCGCACATCTACATGATGAAGATCCCGTACACGCGCGAGCGCCTGATGCAGGCGCAGATCGACGTGGTGCAGGCAAACGGCCATTCCGCCTGCTACCTGCGCCCGATCGCGTTCTACGGCTCGGAAAAGATGGGCGTGTCGCCGGTCGGCGCCAAGGTGCACGTTGCGATCGCCGCCTGGCCGTGGGGCGCGTACCTCGGTGCGGAGGCGCTCGCCAAGGGCATCCGCGTAAAAACGTCCTCCTACGCGCGGCACCATGTCAACGTCACGATGGCGCGCGCCAAGATGTCGGGCACGTACCCGAACTCGGTGCTGGCGACGCTCGAGGCGACCACGCACGGCTACGACGAAGGGCTTCTCCTCGACGTGAACGGCTTTGTCGCCGAGGGCGCGGGCGAGAACCTGTTCATCGTCAAGGAAGGCAGGATCTACGAGCCGCAGCTCACCTCGGCGCTCACCGGCATCACCCGCGCCACCGTGATCGAGCTCGCCGCCGGGCTTGGCTACGAAGTGATTTCGCGCCCCATGACGCGCGACGACGTTTACATCGCCGACGAAGCGTTCTTCACCGGGACTGCGGCGGAAGTGACGCCGATCCGCGAGCTGGACCGCCGCACCATCGGCGCGGGCAAGGCAGGCCCGGTGACGAAGGCGCTGCAGAAGGCGTTCTTCGATGTGGTCACCGGAAAGGACCGCAAGCACAGGCATTGGCTGACCCCGGTGCCGATGAAGGCGGCGAAGGGCAAGCCATGAGCATGCAGACCGCAGACAAGTCGCGCACGGTCGAGGTCACCGAGAAGGACCTGCCGCTGCACTGCCCCACGCCGGCCGCCCCGCTCTGGGCGCGCCACCCGCGCGTATTCCTCGACGTGACGAAAAAAGGCGAAATGCTCTGCCCGTACTGCGGCACGAAGTACCTCTACAAGGGAGTGCCGCGAAAGGGGCACTGACGTGCCTCGGATCCTCATCGTCGCGCCCAACTGGATCGGAGATGCATTGATGGCGCAGCCGCTGCTCGCGCGGCTGCGCGAGAAGCGGCCCCGTCTGCGGCTCGATGCACTCGCGCCCTCGTGGGTCGCTCCCGTGCTGCGCCGCATGGCGGAGGTCGAGGAGGTGATCGAGACCGCGTTTCGCCACGGCGCGCTCGAGCTGCGAGAACGCTGGAAGCTCGGCCGCAGCCTGAAGGGCCGGGCCTATGACCAGGCGATCGTGCTGCCCAACTCGTGGAAATCGGCGCTGGTGCCGTTCTTCGCCGACGTCCCTCTGCGCAGCGGCTACGTGGGCGAATCGCGCTATGGCCTGCTCAACCTGTTGTATCGCCGTCCAGCGGACGAGCGGGCGCCGATGGCGCTGCAGTACGCGCGGCTCTCGGAGAAGCCAAGGGTCACACCGCGTGAGCCGCTGCCCGAGCCGCGGCTCAAGGTGGATGCCGCCCATGCCGCGGATACGGCGCGCAAATTCGGCTTTGCGGCGCGCCCGCGGCTCAACGCCGTGTTCTGTCCCGGCGCCGAATTCGGGCCGGCCAAGCGCTGGCCTGCGCCGGCCTTCGGCGAGCTCGCGCAGGCTCTCGCCGCACGCGGTGCCGCCGTGTGGCTGCTCGGCTCGGCAAGCGACGCGGGGCCCTGCGGTGAGGTCGCTCGCGCGAGCGGCGGCGCAGCGGCGGATCTCGCGGGCCGCACCACGCTGGACGATGCGATCGAGCTGATCGCCGCCGCCGATGTGGTGGTGACCAACGACTCCGGGCTGATGCACATCGCGGCCGCGGTCGGAACGCCGCAGGTGGCGCTGTTCGGTTCCTCCAGCCCCAAGCACACGCCGCCGCTTGCCGCCAATGCGCGCGTCGTCTGGCTGGGCATCGAGTGCAGCCCGTGTTTCGCGCGGGTCTGCCCGCTCGGTCACTTCCGCTGCATGCGGGAGATCGCCGCGGCGCGGGTGCTCGACGAGCTTCGCACGCTCGAAGTCATCGCATGAGCGTGCGAATTTTCCCGACGCCGCAGGACGCCGAAAACGCGTTTTACGAGTCGCTCGAGCGCTGCGACCTCGAGCAGATGATGGCGGTATGGGCCGAGGACGACGAAATCGTGTGCGTGCACCCGGGGGGTCCCCGGATCGCCGGCCAGGAGCAGGTGCGCAACAGCTGGCGCCGGATCTTCGCGTCCGGCCAGCGCCTGCGCGTGCAGCTCGCGCAGCAGGTGGCGCTCTCGGGCATGATGGTCGCGGTGCACAGCGTGCACGAGGTGATCACGGTGGTCGGGGAAAAGCGCGCGCGTCCGCCGGTGGTCTCGACCAACGTTTACCTGCGCACCGCGGCGGGCTGGCGCATGGTCGTGCACCACGCCTCGCCCGCGCCCGGCCCGGCCCCCGAGCCGCCGGAAGATCCGCCGAAGATTTTGCATTGAGCGAGTACCGCGCTCCGTGGTGGCTGCCGGGTGGCCATCTGCAAACGCTCGTTGCGGCGCTCGCGCCCGCGCCGCGCGTCGCGTTCTCGCGCGAGCGCTGGGATACCCCGGATGGCGACTTCATAGACGTGGACTGGGCGGGCGACGCGCGAGCAGCGCGCCTGCTCGTTCTTTTTCACGGACTCGAAGGCAGTTCGGCCAGCCACTACGCGCGCGCCCTCGCCGCGTATGCGGCCGATCGGGGCTGGCGGTTCGCGCTGCCGCATTTCCGCGGCTGCTCGGGCGTCCTCAACCGGCTCCCGCGCGCCTACCACTCGGGTGATAGCGACGAGGTCGACTGGATGCTGAAGCGCTTCGCGCAAGGCGGGGCTGCGGTGTACCCCGTGGGCGTCTCTCTGGGAGGCAACGTGCTGCTCAAGTGGCTGGGCGAACGCGGCACCCAAGCCGCGCGACTGGTGCGCCGCGCCGCCGCCATTTCGGCCCCGATCGATCTCGCCGCCTCCGGCAATGCGCTCGACCGCGGCTTCAACCGCCTTTCCTACACGCGCGCCTTTCTCGCCACGCTCAAGGCGAAGGTCTTCGCCAAGCTCGCGCTCAAGCAGCTGCGAGTCGACGAGCGGCGCCTTGCACGCGCGCGCACGCTGCGCGAGTTCGACGACCTGTTCACGGCGCCGCTGCACGGCTTTCGCGATGCCGACGATTATTGGGCGCGCGCGGCAAGCGCGCCGTGGCTTTCGCGCATCGCGGTGCCGACGCTGGTGCTCAACGCGCGCAACGATCCCTTCCTGCCCGCGGCGGCGCTCGAGCGCGCGACGCGCGAAGCGTCCCCCGAGCTGGTGCTAGAATTTCCGCGCACGGGGGGCCATGCCGGCTTTCCCGGCCGCGACCGGTGGCTCGCGCGACGCGTCCTCGATTTTCTTTCCGGCCCGTGATCCTTCCCGCAGAAATTTTTCGCGCCTACGACATCCGCGGCGTCTTCGGCCGGACGCTCGTGCCCGCGACCATGCGCCGGATCGGGCGCGCGCTCGGGACGCTCGGCAGCGAGCGCGGCGCGCCCGCGTTCGCGCTGGCACGCGACGGCCGCCTGTCGAGCGAGGAACTGGCGCTTGCGCTCGCGGACGGAATCAACGAAGCGGGCGCGGACGTGATCGAGCTCGGCATGGTGCCGACGCCCGTCGCCTACTTCGCCGCGCATCATCTCGGTTGCGGGAGCGCCGCGATCGTCACCGGCAGCCACAACCCGCCCGAATACAACGGGGTGAAGATGGTGGTCGCCGGCACCACGCTCTCGGGCGAAGACATCCAGGATCTGCGCCGCCGCATCGAGCGCAACGAACTGGCGAGCGGCGCCGGCAGGCGCTCGCGCGCCGAGGTGCTCGACGCCTACGTGGAACGGATCGCGGGCGACGTCAGGCTCGCGCGCCGTTTCCACATTGCGGTGGACTGCGGCAACGGCGTCGCCGGCGCGCTGGCGCCGCGGCTCTACCGGCGCCTGGGCTGCACCGTGACCGAACTCTTCTGCGAAGTGGACGGCCGCTTCCCGCACCATCATCCCGACCCATCGCGCCCGGAGAATTTGGCCGATCTCGCCGCGGTGCTTTCTCGCGGCGAGACAGAAATCGGTCTCGCCTTCGACGGCGACGGCGACCGGCTCGGTGTGGTGACCAAGGACGGCGCCGTGATCTATCCCGACCGGCAGCTGATGCTCTACGCCAAGGACGTGCTCTCGCGCAATCCGGGCGCGGAGATCATCTACGACGTGAAATGTACGCGGCTGCTCGGTCCATGGATCGAGCGCCACGGCGGCCGGCCGGTCATCTGGAAAACCGGCCACTCGCTGATCAAGGCGAAGTTGAGGGAGTCCGGCGCGCCGCTCGCCGGCGAGATGTCGGGCCATGTGTTTTTCAAGGAGCGTTGGTACGGATTTGACGATGCCCTTTACTGCGGTGCGCGCTTGCTCGAAATCCTGGCGCGGGAACCGGATGCGAACGCGGCGCTCAATGGCCTGCCGGATGCGCCTTCGACGCCCGAACTGAACTGGAAGCTTGCCGAAGGCGAGCCGCACGCGCTGGTGGCGAAACTGCAGCAGTCGCGCCCGTTTCCGGGTGCCGAGCGCGTGCTCACGATCGACGGCGTGCGCGCGGAATACCGGGACGGATTCGGGCTCGCGCGCGCCTCCAACACCACGCCCGTGATCGTGCTGCGTTTCGAAGGCGACACGGCGGAGGCGCTTGCGCGCATCCAGCAGGAGTTTCGCATCGCGCTCCAGCCGCTCAAGCCGGAGGTGCCGCTGCCGTTCTGAAGGGGTTCAAATACGTCTGCTGAGTTCGCGCAGGGCGCGAACTCAGCAGATCGACGACGTCAAATTCGCGCCGAGCGCCTTGGCGCCACGTATGCCAAGTCGGAAAAAACTCAGCCGGCTGCGCGTTTGAGCCCACCGAGCAGCGCAGCCACCGGGCGTTCCCTGCGCCGCGCATGGATCGAGGGAGACTGCGCCGGCGGCGCCTGCGGCGTCATGTCGGGCTCGTAGGGCTTGGAGAAAATCGGGTCGGAATGCTTCTGGGCTCGCGGCGCTGCCTGTCGCTGCGGCGCGGGCGCGCGCCGCGGTGCGGTCGAACGCCCGGGCGCGCTCTCGCGGGACGGGATCTCGCGCAATTGCGCCGCATCGCGTCCCATCAGCGCAGCGATCGTCGTGCCTCCCGGCTCGAAGCCGGGAACGAGCACGCGCTCGATTTTCTGGCGGATCAGGTTCTCGATCGCCGCCAGCGACTCGAGGTCCTCCGGCGCCACGAGCGAGATCGCCTCGCCCGTCAGCCCCGCCCTGCCGGTGCGGCCGATCCGGTGCACGTAGTCCTCGGGCGAGCGCGGAATGTCGAAGTTGATCACCTGCGGCAGGCCCTCGATGTCGAGGCCGCGCGACGCGACGTCGGTCGCCACCAGCACCGCGGTCTTGCCCGCCTTGAACGCCTCCAGCGCCAGCTCGCGCTCGCCCTGCGACTTGTCGCCGTGGATCGCATCGGCGTGGATGCGGTCCGCGCGCAGCTGATGCGCCAGGCGGTTGGCGCCGATGCGCGTGCCGCAGAATACAAGCACCTGCCTGAGGCCGCGCGTCTGGATGAGGTACGCGAGCAGCTCGCGCTTCTTCTGGCGCGCGACCGGGTGCAGCACGTGCGACACGCCCTCGGCGGGCGCGTTGCGGGCCGCGATCTGGATCTGCGCCGGGTCCTTCAGGATGGTCGCCGCAAGCCTGCGGATCTCGTCCGGAAAAGTGGCCGAGAACATCAGATTCTGCCGCACCGGCGGCAGCAGCGCGATGATGCGCTTGATGTCGGGCATGAACCCCATGTCGAGCATGCGGTCGGCTTCGTCCAGGATCAGCACGCTCACCTGGTTGAACATTACCGTTTTGTTCTGCACGTGATCGAGCAGCCGGCCAGGCGTCGCGACCAGGATCTCGACGCCCCGGCGCAGCTCGTTGATCTGCGCATTCATGTCCACGCCGCCGTACACCAGGGCGCTCCGCAGCGGCACGTGCCTGCCGTACTCGCGGAAGCTTTCGTGCACCTGGATCGCCAGCTCGCGCGTCGGCGTGAGCACGAGCGCGCGCACCGGATGTCGCGCCGGCGACGCCGAACTGCTGGCGTGCGGTGCAAGGCGCTGCAGCGTAGGCAGGGCGAACGCGGCAGTCTTGCCGGTGCCGGTCTGCGCGCCGGCCATGATGTCGCGCCCCGCGAGCACCAGCGGAATGGCCTGCTCTTGTACCGGAGTCGGCTGCTCGTATCCGAGTTCGCGCACCACCTGAAGCAGCGGGGGCGTCAGACCGAGGGCGTCGAAGCTTGAACTAATGAGTGGAGTTCCGGAGATGCAAAGGGCGCGAATTATACTCCGCGGCCCATGATCCTGCTGAAATCCCTCGCGCTCGCGCGCGGCCCGCACCGGCTCTTCGAAGGCGCCTCGCTCAGTCTCGAGCGGGGTTGGAAGATCGGCCTCGTGGGCGCGAACGGCAGCGGCAAGACAAGCCTGCTCGCGCTGCTCGCGGGTGAGCTCGCGCCGGATGCCGGCGACTGCAGCGTCAAGCCGGGCACGCGCATCGCCAGAATCGAGCAGGAGGCGCCGGCGCTCGAGCGCCGCGCGCTCGACTACCTGCTCGATGCCGATACGGCGTTGCGCGCGGCCGAGGCCGAAATCGCAGCGGCCGAGCGATTGCACGACGGGGACGGATTCGCCGAGCGCGGCGGCGAACGCATCGCCGAGGCACACGAGCACTACGCGCACGCCGGCGGCTACACGGCGCAGGCCCGCGCGCTCGCCATCCTCGCGGGGCTCGGTTTTTCGCGCCAGGACGCGACGCGCGCGCTGCGCGAATTCTCCGGCGGCTACCGGATGCGGCTGAATCTGGGCAGGGCGCTCGTCCGGCCCTCCGACCTGTTGCTGCTCGACGAGCCGACCAACCACCTCGATCTGGACGCGATCCTGTGGCTCGAGAACTGGCTTCGCGGCTACGCCGGCACGCTGCTCGTCGTGTCGCACGACCGCGATTTCCTCGACCGCACGACCGGACACACGCTCACCATTCACGCGCACGAGGCGGGCGGCGCGCTGCGGCTGTATACGGGAAATTATTCGCAGTTCGAGCGCCAGCGGGCGCTCGAACTGGAACAGCAGCAGGCGGCCGCCGCGAAGCAGGAAAAGGAAATCCAGCACATCGCCGCGTTCGTGTCGCGCTTTCGCGCCAAGGCGACCAAGGCGCGCCAGGTCCAGAGCCGCCTGAAGAGACTCGAGCGCATGGCGCAGGTCGCGCCGGTCTACGCGGCGGAATCGTTCCGCTTCCGGTTCGAGCCGCCGGCGCGCAATCCGGAGCGCATCGTCGAGCTGGAGCACGCGTCCGCGGGGTACAACGGCAGCGCCGTGCTCTCCGGCATCTCGCTGGCGCTGACGCGCGCCGACCGGCTCGCGGTGATCGGCGCCAACGGCAACGGCAAGACGACGCTGGTGCGCCTGCTCGCCGGCGAGCTCGCGCCGCTCTCGGGCGAGCGCAGGGAGGGGCGCGAAATCGTGATCGGCTATTTCGCACAGCATCAGGTGGAGCTGCTGCGCGCGGACGAAACGCCGCTCGCGATGATGACCCGGCTCTACCGGGGAGAACGCGAGCAGCGGCTGCGCGATTTCCTCGGGCGCTTCGGCTTCGCAGCCGAGCGCGCGGAACGGCCGATCGGGCCGCTTTCCGGCGGCGAGAAGTCGCGTCTCGCGCTCGCCGCGCTGGTCAAGCGGCGGCCGAACCTGCTGCTGCTCGATGAGCCGACCAACCATCTCGATCTCGAGATGCGGCGTTCGCTGGTGATGGCGCTGCAATCCTTCGACGGCGCGCTCGTCATCGTTTCGCACGACCGTGCGCTCCTTGCGACCTGCGCCGACCGCATCCTGGTGGTCGCCGACGGACGCGTGCGCGAGTTCGACGGCGACCTCGACGACTACCGGCAGCTGAGGCTCAAGGAAGAACGCGGCCGGCGCGCGCCGCCGGAGCGCCCGAGCCGGCGTGACGAGCGCCGCGTGCAGGCGAATACGCGCGCGCAACTGAAGAAGCGCCTACGGCCCTGCGAAAAGGAAATCGCGGCGATCGAAGCGCGCATCGCGCAGCTCACGCGCGCAGCCGGGAGCGCGCGCGCCGCGCTCGCCGACCCCGCGCTCTACGACGCCGCCGGCCGCGGCGAGCGCCTCAGGGAACTCACTATCGCCGAAGCGCGCCTCACCGGGCAGCTCGCGCAGGCCGAGGAGGACTGGCTGCACGCCTCGGCGAGGCTCGAGGCGCTGCGCGGCGAGCTCGCCGAATAGCGCCTGAGTTCAAGGGAAACGGTCGGGCGCTACTTCCATTCCCAGAGCTGGGAACGGGTGTTGCCCTGGCCGTCGACCTCGTATTCGAAGACTCCCGCGACGCCATTCAAGCGCTTCCACCTGGCGGAGGAGGACTGATAGTAGAGCGCGCCTCGATAACTCACGGCGCCGTCCTTCCCGATCGTGCCCACGCCTTGACCGACCCAAGTGGCGAGCTCTCCCTTCTTCCCCATGACCACCCCTTGGCCCTCGCCGTACAGGATTCCGTCCGGCCGCAGCACCGACCAGTACGTGCCGGTGCCGGTTTCGGGCACACCCAGCAGCGTGCCGCCGCCCTCGAACGAGGTTTCCATCTTCGGACCGCCGCCCGGGTTCGGCAGCACTCTGCGCGACGTCACCTTGCCTGATTCTTCGCCGATCTTCTCGCCTAGCATTTGGGTCTCCTCATCTGCGTAATCGCTGAGCCGTGTTGACTCAGTCAAAGCGAATCTTATCCTGCACGGAAGGCTACATCTCGCCGACGCGGTGGCCGAATGCCTCGACCTTGCTCCAATCCGTGAAATCCACCACCGCATCGCGCCCGGTGGGCCCTCCGGTGATCCACATGATGAACCGGATGATCTGGCGGTCCCAGAAATCGTACCTCGGGTAGTCGATTTTCCCCGCAAAAACCGCCAGCTCCTTTGGGCGCCAGGAGATCCGCCGGAGAAATTTTTTCACGTACGGGTTGGTCGCCGGCGTGTCCTTGCCGGGCTTGCGGGCAACAACATTGACCGAAAAGAACGCGTTCGGCCTGCCTTCCAGCACCCGCCGGTGGGCGTTTACGAAATCGATCACGTTCGGACGATGCCTGCCGTAGCGGATGCTCGCGCCGATCACGATCTTGCCGTACGCCTGTAGCTCTGGAGCGGGCCGATCGTCCAGCGAAGCCAGCGTGACCTCGTGCCCCTGCTTTTCGATCACCTGTTGCAGCCGTTCGCAGATCTTGCGGGTATGGCCGTCGACCGTCGAATACAGGATCAGGATCCTGCTTCCCATCGCTGTGCGTGCCCGCGCAGCTAGTTGATCGTGCGCGCGGCGCGTTCGGGCTGTTCCTGCGGCCCGACGCCCGGCAACTTGAGTTCCATGTCCCAGTCGCTCTTGGTCACGGCAGCCTGCAGCAGCCGGCACACCGAGTGCAGCAGCACCGAGTCCAGGGTGAGGGTCACGCCCTGCCCGTCGACCGGGTGCATCGCAACCAGCGGCTGGCCGCTCGGGTCGTGGCCGGTCTGGATGCGCGCCAGCAGCAGCGGCTCATCGCCCAGCGGCATTGCGCGCACCGAATCGTCGTAGGGCTTGGAAAAATCGGCGCGCGACATCGCCTGCTCGTGCTCCAGCCCCAGCAGCGCCCGCCTCGCCTCGGGGTCGGGCTGCGTGCGGATGCGCGGGTTCGCTTCCTCGGCGAGCTTGACGAGCAGCGGCCAGAGCAGCTTGACGAAGCGCCGCGTCATCCAGACGCGCACCTCCATCTCCTCGCTGGTCGCAAGCTGCATCAGCAGCCGGTCCTGCTCCGAAACGTAGTCGATCTTGATCTGGTGCAGTCGCATGCGCGCATGATAGCTCCGCAGCCGGTGGACGGCGACAGAACGCGGCGCGAAAATCGCACCATGCTCGAGATCCTTCCCGCGCACTCGCCAGCAGACATGGACCGGGCCCGCATGCTGTTTCGCGAGTATGCGGAGCAGGTCGGCGAGCCGTGCTGCTTCGCCACCTTCAACGATGAGCTCGCCTCGCTGCCGGGCGAGTATGCGCCGCCAGCCGGCCGGCTGTACCTGGCGCGCGGCGACGGGCAGGCCGCCGGCTGCGTGGCAATGCGCCGGTTTGACGAGCGAAGCGGCGAAATGAAGCGGCTCTATGTGCGCGAATCCTTCCGCGGCGGCGGGCTCGGAAGGACGCTGTCGAAGCTTGTCGTCGCCGCGGCCCGCGAGCAGGGCTACGCCCGCCTCGTGCTGGACACGCTGCCGAAAATGCGCGACGCGATCGCGCTGTATCGGTCGCTGGGGTTTCGCGAAACCGGCCCCTATTCGCCGGCGCCCACGCCGGGCGCGCGGTACTTCGAGCTCAGCCTTTCCTGATCCGCTCCAGCAGCGCGGTCGTGGAACGCTGGTGCTCGAAGGGGATGGAAAACACCCTGCCGCCGCGCGCGAGCACTTCCTTGGCCCCTGCGATCAAGTCTGAAGGCCAGTCGCCGCCCTTGACGAGCACTTCGGGCCGGCAGGCCTGGATCAGGTCAAGCGGCGTATCTTCATCGAACCAGGTCACCGCGTCCACCGGCTCCAGCGCGGCGACCAGCGACATGCGGTCCTCCAGCGGATTGAGCGGCCGGCCCGGCCCCTTGCCGAGGCGGCGCGCGGAAGCGTCCCCGTTCAGCGCCACGAGAAGCGCGGCGCCGAGCGAACGCGCCTGCGCGAGACAGGTGACGTGCCCCCGGTGCAGCAGGTCGAATACGCCGTTGGTAAAGACGAGCGGCCGCGCCAGTTCCGCTTGCCAGCGCGCGATTTCCTGGGGCGCGCGGATCTTTCGCTCGAACGCGGGCCGCGCGAAGGGCACGCCTACCTGACCTTCGAGTCCCCGCCTCTGGGCTGCTCGCGCGGACGGCACGCCTCGTCGGAGAGCTTGCAGTACTCGAACACCCTCACGACCTTGCGCACGCCGCCGGTCGTGCTCGCCACGTGCGTGGCGTCGGCAGCCTCCTTGTCGGTCACCATCCCCATCAGGTAGACGACGCCCGCTTCGGTCACCACCTTGACGTGCAAAGCGTTGAATCGGTTCGCATCGACGAACCGGGCTTTGACCTTGCCGGTGATCGTCGCGTCGGCCGCGCGCGTGGAATAGGCCGAAGTGCCCGCGATCTGGATCTCGTTCGACACCCCGCGCACGTTCTGCAGCCCGTTGACGATCTTTTCGATTTCGACCTTCGCCTTGGCGTCGGTCGTCTCACCGGTCAGCAGCACGCTGCGGTTATACGAGGTGACGTTGATGTGCGCCTTGTCGCCGTAGCGTTCGCGGATGCGGTTCGCGGCGCGCAGCTCGATGCCTTCGTCCTCGACCTGCGCCCCCGTGGTGCGCCGGTCGACCGCGGAAACAACGCCCGCTCCGACGCCGACCGCCGCCATTTCGATGCATCCCTGGAGCAGCATCGCACACAACGGCGCAATGAGCGCCACGACCATCCGCCTTCTCATCATTTCATGGCTCCAAACAATTGGAAATCGATGCCGTCGCACATGCAGTGCAGCGCAAGGAGGTGTACCTCCTGGATACGCGCGGTGCTCTGGTGCGGCACGCAGACCTGGACATCCGCGGCCGCAAGCGCCGCCGCAAGCTTGCCGCCGCCGCGTCCCGTCAGAGCGACGACCGCGATCCCGAGTTCCCGCGCCGCGTGAGCCGCGGCGATGACGTTCGGCGAGTTCCCGCTGGTCGAGATCGCGAGCAGCACATCGCCCTTGCGGCCAAGCGCCCGTACCTGCTTCTCGAATACCTGCTCGAAGGAGTAATCGTTGGCAATCGCAGTGAGGGTCGAGGTGTCGGTGGTGAGCGCCACGGCGGCGAGCGGCGGCCGCTCGGTTTCGAACCGGTTGAGCAGCTCCGCGGCAAAGTGCTGCGCGTCCGCGGCCGAGCCGCCGTTGCCGCAGGCGAGGATCTTGCCGCCGGCGGAAAGCGCGGACGCCATCAATGCCACGGCCCGCGCGAGCGGTTCAGCGAGCAACTGCGATGCGGCGAGCTTGACGCTGGCGCTCTCGCAGAAGTGCGCGGCGATGCGGGTCGCGAGCGCCGCGCCCTGCTCTGCATGTCCCATGGCCGCGGATTTTACCCCTACTCGACGAAGACCTCGAACTCGATGCGCCGGCGCGGATTGGGATGTTCGGCGAGACGGCTGACGTGCGCGCGCAAACCCTCGCCACGGTCCATCGCCCAGGCGAGAGCGCCATTCTGATCGCGCGGCACGTAACCAAGCTTGCGCCCGCGCCACTCGACGCGCACCGCGTTCGCGTCGTGCGGATTGTCCGGTTCGCGCACCAGGTCCAGCGCATCGCCCGCCTTCAGCAGCGGCCAGACGTGCGCCGCTTCGCCATGGCGAAAACCGGCGAGCGGCGAGCTTTGCACCAGCAGGCGTACCGACGGCTGCGGTGCCGGCGTCTGGGCATGCACCGGCAGCGTCGCGGCGAAAGCCAGCGCGCTAAGCAGTGAACGCATCCCGGATCCAGCGGATGCGCCCGCCCTCCAGCGCATCGAGCAGCAGCACGTCGAAGCGGCATTCGGACTCCGGCCGGCCCGCGAGGTACGCGCGCGCCGCGGCTACGAGGCGGGCGCGCTTTGCGCCGGTGATGCTCTCGGCGGCGCCGCCAAACCCCGGGTTGCGCCGCAGGCGCACCTCGGCGAAGACGAGGGTGCGGCCCTCCTCGGCCACGAGGTCGATCTCGCCATGCCGGCAGCGCCAGTTGCGTGCGAGGATTCGCAGCCCCGCTCTGCTCAGCAGCTCGGCACAAAGTTGCTCGGCTCGCGCTCCCGCCTCGTTCATGGCAGGCTTAACGGAATTCTTGCCCGCTGCGTTGACCCGCCCCCATGGCCGGAACCCTGTATATCGTCGCCACGCCGATCGGCAACCTCGCCGACGCGAGCCCTCGTTCGGCCGAGATCCTGGGATCCGTCGCCGTGATCGCCTGCGAGGACACCCGCACGTCGCGCACGCTGCTCGCGCGCCACGGCATCGCCACCCGGACCGTCGCGCTGCACGAGCACAACGAGCGCACCGCAAGCGCCAAGCTGCTCGAGATGTTGCGCGAAGGTAAGGACGTTGCGCTCATCAGCGACGCCGGCACCCCGGCGGTGTCGGATCCCGGCGCCCTGCTGGTCGGGTCCGCGCATCGCGAGGGCATACGCGTCGTGCCGGTGCCGGGGCCGAGCGCGGCGCTCGCTGCTTTCTCCGCTTCGGGTTTCGCCGCCGGGCGTTTTCTGTTCGCCGGCTTCCTGCCCGCCGCGCGCGCGGCGCGCCGCAAGGCGCTCGCCGGGCTGCACAGCGCGTGCCCCGTGATCCTCTACGAAGCGCCGCACCGGGTGCTCGAAGCCGTGGAAGATCTCGCCGAGCGCTTTGGCGCGGAGCGCGAACTGGTGATTGCGCGCGAGCTGACCAAGAAGTTCGAGGAGGTCGTGCGCGTCAAGCTCGGCGACGCTGCCGCGTGGCTCCAGGCCGGTCCGCACCGGCAGCAGGGCGAGTTCGTTCTCGTGCTCGGTCCCGCTGAAAAAGAAACTGCAGATCCTCTCGCGGAGGGCGAGCGCGTGCTGGACGCGCTGCTCGATGCGCTTCCCGCAAGCGAGGCGGCACGGCTCGCCGCGCGCATCAGCGGCGCGCCGCGCAGGGCGCTCTATCGCATCGCGCTCGAGCGCAAGACGCGCAGGCACACCAAGTAAAATCGGGCCGATGGACCGCTTGACGATCATCCGCCCGGACGACTGGCACCTGCATCTGCGCGACGGCGCGGCGATGGCCGCGGTGCTCGGCGATACGACAAGGCGCTTCGCGCGCGCGATCGTGATGCCGAATCTCGATCCTCCGGTCCGCACCACGCGGGAAGCGCTGACGTACCGCGAGCGGATCCTGTCGGCGCTGCCGGCGGGCGTGCGCTTCGATCCGCTCATGACGCTCTACCTCACCGACGACACGCCGCCGGAGGAAATCTCGAGCGCCCGGCGCTCGGGCCGCGTGTACGGCGTCAAGCTTTACCCGGCGGGGGCGACCACGCACTCGGAGGCAGGCGTGACGCGGCTCTCGCGCTGTTTTCACGCCATCGAGCGGATGGCCGAGGTCGGCCTGCCGCTTCTGGTGCACGGCGAGGCGACCGACCCGGAGGTGGACGTGTTCGACCGCGAACGCGCGTTCCTCGAAGAGGTGCTGGGGCCGCTCGTGGCCCGCTTTCCGACGCTCAAGGTCGTGCTCGAACACGTCACGACGCGCGAGGCCGTGCAGTTTGTCGAGGTGACCGGCCCGAACATCGCCGCCACGATCACGGCGCACCATCTCCTCATGAACCGCAACGCTCTCTTTCTGGGCGGGATCCGGCCGCACCACTACTGCCTGCCGGTGCTCAAGCGCGAGCAACACCGGGAAACGCTGGTCGAGGCCGCAACCTCGGGCAACCCTAAGTTCTTCCTCGGAACCGACAGCGCGCCGCACGCACGCCGTGCGAAGGAGGCCGCGTGCGGCTGCGCGGGCATGTATACCGCGCACGCCGCGCTCGAGCTCTATGCGGTCGCGTTCGAGGAAGCCGGAGCGCTCGACAAGCTGGAAGGATTTGCGAGCCGCTTCGGGCCGCAGTTTTATGGAGTCGCGGTGAACCGCGACACGATCACGCTGGTGCGCGAGGAGTGGCTGGTGCCGGCGTCGATCCCGTTTGGCGCCGGCGAGGAGCTTGTTCCCTTGCGCGCGGGGGAGACCATCCCGTGGAAGCTGGCCTGAAGCATCCGGTCTTCGATCCGATCAGGTCCTGGCTCGCGCGGCTGCCGCGCGCCGGCTGGCCATCGCACGAAGCGCTGAACGCGCTCGCCGAGGAAGCGGGGGTGCGCACCGCGAGCGGAATGGCGCTTCGATTCGTGCCGCCATCGTCCGCCGATCCCTACTACGAGGTGCACGTGTACGAATCGGGCTGCGTCGCGACCCGTTCCGGGAACTGGCACGACCTGTTCAACGCGCTCGCATGGCTCGCGTTTCCCCGCACCAAGGCGGCGATCAACGCATTGCATGCGGCGGAGATCCCGCGCGAGGGTGGACGCCGGGGCCGCCTCAGGGACATGCTCACGATTTTCGACGAGGGCGGTGCGATCGTGGTCTGCGCCGATCCCGGGATCGAGGCGCTGCTACGCGGTTTTCGCTGGCGCGAGTTGTTCTGGGACTGCCGTGAACGCGTTCTGCGGGGCCTGCGCATCGTGGTGCTTGGCCATGCGGTTCTCGAGAAGTCGCTCGATCCGTGGCCGGGAATCGCATGCAAGGCGCTTTTTCTCGAACCGGACAGCGATCCGGATGCGGCTGCGGCCGCGTGGCTTCATGCCCACGCCCAGGACGGGACACCGCAGCTTCTCGCGCCGCTCCCGATCTTCGGCTACCCGGGATGGCTTGCCGAAGGCGGGCGCGCAGATTTCTACGACGACCAGCGCTACTTCCGCCCGTTCAAACGGAAAATGGGGTGAAAAATGGGGTTGGAAAATGGGGTCAGAGTCGAATTTAGAATGGCTCCCCTAAATTCGACTCTGACCCCATTTTCCCATTTTCCCATTTTCCTCAGGGAAACGCCGGGAAGCGCGTTTCCTTGCCCCCCAGGACCGCTTCCGGATGGCGCCCAAGCACCAGTTCGCGGGTCTGCTCGACCTGGCCGTAGGGTACGTCCACCATCAGCAGCACCTTGCCCTTGCCGATCTCGTCCTGAAACTGTTTCAGCCGCGAGTTCGGCACTGCGGCCGCGGCCATGCTGGCCATCCATGCTCCCAGCACCGCACCGACGACCGCCGCCACCAGAATCGCGATCATTTGCGGGTTGGTACCCTCCGGTGGATACGAGACGATGACCGCCCCCAGCAGCAATCCGCCCAGGCCGCCAAGCGCGAGTCCGACGCCTGCACCGTGCAGCAGATCGGTCTTCTCGACATAGCTCGCTTCGTGCAGCTTCCCAAGGTCGGTGCCGCGCTTGGCAAGGAAGCGCATGTGACGGTCTTCGACGCGCGAAAGCAGCAAGTCGTCTGCCGTCCGCTGAGCGCTTGCGACGTCGGGGAGAAGAAAATACAGGCGCCTGCGCATCTCTCGACTCCTGGGGTGAAGGTTTTGCCCGCGGGTTCTTCTACAGCAGGGCGCAGGACGAAGCAACGCTGCAGTGCGGTAAAATCAGCCCGGGAGCTGGCCAGGCAGCCGCTGCGCCTAGGCGTAGAGGAAAGTCCGGGCTCCGAAGAGCGGGATGCGGGGTAACGCCCCGGCGTGGCGACACGACGAACAGGGCCACAGAGACGAGTCCCCGGCCTCAAAACCGGGGGGTGAAACGCGGCAACCTCCATCCGGAGCAACACCAAATAGGCAAGCGTCTGAGGCCTGCTCGGCCAAGCTTGCGGGTAGGTGGCTCGAGCCTTGGGGCAACCCAAGGCCTAGAGGAATGGCTGCCAAGGTACGTACCGGCAACGGTGCGCGCCTACAGAACCCGGCTTATCGGCCGGCTCCCCCTGTTTTTTCCAAAGATTGTGGAATAAGTCATTGCGCCGGGGGCGTGCGCGGAGAAAAAATTCGTGGTCCAGAACGCGCCCCAGGGATGCTTGGTCATGCACGGCCGCCTCACCCGGAATGACGTTTCAAACCACATCAACGTCGAGGATCCCGACCAAGTCGGCGCGAACGTAATTCGGCTGTTCGCGGCACGCTACCCGGGCGCGGACTTGGCGGCGCTTGCCAGGGCCTTCGCCGACACCAAGGCGCTGTTCTCCGGGGCCTACCCGGGTTACCTGCCCTGCGACACCCTTTACCACGACGTGCGCCATACGCTCGACGTCTCGCTCGCGATGGCACGCCTGATCGAGGGCCACGACCGTATTCAGCCTGCAGCGGACCGGCTCGGTCCCCGGCGCGCGATGCTGGGGGTGACCATCGCCCTGCTGCACGACTCGGGCTACATGAAACGGACTTCGGAGTGTGAGGTTGGCAACGGTGCCGTTTTCACCAAGGTGCACGTCAGCCGCAGCGCCGACTTTCTGTCGCGTTACCTGGCGACCATCGGCTTCGCCGCGGAAGCCGGTGTAGCCGCGCGGCTCGTGCACTTCACCGGCTACGAGCTGGAAATCGACGATATCGAGGTCGCCGATCCGAAGGACCGCCTGCTCGGCTACATGGTGGGAACCGCGGACCTGATGGCCCAGATGTCGGACCGCGCCTACCTGGAGAAATGCCGCGATTTCCTGTACGACGAGTTCGTCTGGGGCGGAATCGCGCGCGAAAAGCTGCCCGACGGGCGCGAAGTGGTGACCTACCGCTCGGCCGAGGACCTGATCCGCAAGACGCTCGATTTCTACGAGCGCGTTGCACGCACGCGCATCGACCAGAAGCTCGGCGCGGTCGACCGCTACGCCGAAGCCCACTTCGGTGGCGCCAACCTGTACCAGTCCGCGATCGCGCACACCATGCTGTTCCTGCGCCACGTCATCGACAGCGACGACCTGAAGCGGCTGCAGCGCTTGTGCTATTCGCTCTCTGCGGCGAGGCCGCGCGCCGCACCGGCGAGACCCGCCTCGCCGGTCGGCCCCGCCGGATTTCCTGATCGTTCAGTTGTCCTTCGACCGCAGCGACCGCCAGAGGTCCACCGCCCTCATCGTGGGTCTTGAATTTCAGCGTCTGCTCTCTGCTGACTCCACACCTGCGGCCACCCGCGCAACCAGCCAGCGCGCCGTCCGCAGCAGCCGGGCGTCGAAGTTGCGCCGCCCGACGAGTTGCACGCCGATCGGCAGTCCGTCCGAGCCTTGCAGGAGCGGGAGCGAGACGGCGGGCAAGCCGAGCAGCGTCCAGAGCGTGCAAAACGACGGATCGCCGGTCGAATCGAGGCCCTTGGGCGCCGCACCCGGTGCGGCAGGCGTGAGGATCGCGTCGTAGCGCTGGGTGAACAACTCCTCGAAGCTCTCCTGCACCGGCGCGATGCGAGCGAGCGAGCGCTGGTAGTCCACCGCACTGATCTCGCGGCCGCGCTCGATCAGCGCGCGCAGTTTGTCCGAGAGCTGTTCGCGGCCAGCAAGCCATTCGCGCTCCAGGTTCGCCGCCATTTCCGCTTCCATGATGGTCTTGTGCCAGTCCCAGGCCTCCGCGGCGGACGGAAAAAGCTCCACTTCCTCCACGCGATCGCCGAGCGCCTCGACCAGCTCGGCGAACGCCTCGCGGGTTTGCGCCTCGGCGCGCTCCCAGACCGGCGTCTTCACGAACGCGATGACCGGCGGAATCGGAGGCTCCTCCGCCTCAATCGCCCGGAAGGCGATCCGCGCGCGTGGCCGCGTGTCCGGGTCGCCCTCGTCGTATCCGGCGAGCTCCTCGGCGAGCAGAGCGACATCTTCGAGCGTGCGCGCGAACACGCCGACGTGATCGAGCGTGCGCGAAAGCTTCAGGATTCCGGTGCGCGGGATCAGGCCGTGCGTCGGCTTGAAGCCGTACACGCCGCAGAACGCAGCCGGCCGGATCACCGAGCCGTTGGTCTGCGAGCCGAGCGCGAGAGGTACCATTGCTGCGGCCACCGCGGCGGCGGATCCCGAGGACGATCCTCCCGGCGTGTGTTCCGGGTTATGCGGATTGCGCGTCTTGCCGGGATGGAAATAGGCGCATTCGGTGGTCACGGTCTTGCCGAGGATCACTGCACCGGCCGCGCGCAACAGCGTGACCACCGACGCGTCCTCGCGCGGCGTGCGGCCCGCGTGCAGCACCGTGCCATTCTCGGTCGGCATGTCGGCGGTATCGATGATGTCCTTGATGCCGACCGGCACGCCGCAGAGCGGCCCGACCGCCTGGCCCGAGCGGCGCAGTTCGTCCGCGGCGCGCGCCTGGGAAAGCGCATGCTCTTCGTCGAGGAACGCCCACGCCTGCACTTTGGGCTCAAGCTCGCGGCAGCGACCGAGACAGGCGCCGACCAGCTCCTCCGAGCTGACCGCCCCGTCCCTGATCATCCGGGCGGCGTCGGTGGCCGAAAGCTGCCAGAGGCTTGCGGTATCCAAGCTACCCGTCTCAGCGGCCGTAGAACACGCTCGGCAGCCAAAGGCCGATCTGAGGGAAGACGTACAGGATCACCAGCGCGATCACCTGGATTCCCATGAACGGCATCATCCCGGCAAAGATCGCGTTCAACGTCACATGCGGCGGCGAGACGCCCTTCAGGTAGAACGCCGCCATCGCCACTGGCGGCGAGAGGAACGCGGTCTGCAGGTTTAGCGCCACCAGCAACCCGAAGAACAGCGGATCGATCTGGAAGTGCGGCAGCAGCGGGATGAAGATCGGCATGAAGATGATGATGATCTCCGTCCACTCGAGCGGCCAGCCGAGAACGAAGATGATGAATTGCGCCAGGATCATGAACTGGACCGGCGTCATGTCGAGCGACAGCACCCACTTCTCGATCAGTTCCTGCCCGCCGAGCAGCGCGAAGGCCGCCGAGAAAATCCCCGAGCCGACGAACAGCCAGCAGACCATCGCGCTGGTGCGCGCGGTGAGGAACGACGACTCCTTGATGATCCCGGCGAATTCTTTCGACGTTCTGAGGAGTAGGGTGCCGACGTTCCGCCTGGCCGGCGGCGCGTCGCGCCACTGGCCAATGAAGCGATAAATCGCCGCAAGGATGAATCCGCCGAACGCGCCGACCGCCGCGGCTTCCGCGGGCGTTGCCAGGCCGAAAACGATCGAGCCGAGCACGGCGATGATCAGCAGCGCCAAGGGGAAGAACGAGCTGAGCAGCAGCTTGAACACTTCGAGCCGCTCCCAGTTCCACAGCCAATAAGTGACCGCGATCACGGCGATGCCGATCGCGAGCACGATCCAGAACCAGGTGGGAACCGGCAGCCGCTCCTGGCTTGCGGGCGCAGGCGCCGCAGCCTTCGCTGCCGGTTTTCCTTCCGGTGCCGTAGCCTCGGGCGGCGCAGCTTCCTTGGCCTCTTCAGCCGGCGGTTCCTTGACCCCCGAATCCTTCTCGTCCTCGGCTTCGGGTGCGCCGATGAGGCCGGTCGACTGTTCCCGCTCCTCGGCGGCCGACTCGGCCAGCCCGCCTACCTGGACCAGCCCGGCCGTGCTCGCCACCGCCTCGGGCGCCGTCGCCACCCGATAGGTGACGCCGAGCAGCGCCGCGATGAACAGCGCCGGTACGAGCGACACGAAAAGCTGCGCCAGCACGGTGGGTCTCGCGACCCCGGAGCTGCCGCCCTTGAACGCCCGCCACAACCCGGTCAACGCGTGGCTGCCGCGTTGCGACAGCGCCTGGGCGAAGGGCGGAAGCGGGACGCGCCGCTCCGATTCCGCGAGCGGCGGCATGAGCGCGGGGCGCCATTTCGCGAGCACGATGACGTAGCCCACGTACAGCCCTGCGAGCATCATGCCCGGCAGGAACGCGCCGGCGTAGAGCTGGACGACCGACACACCCGCAACAGCGCCATACACAATCAGCAGCACCGAGGGTGGAATCAGGATGCCGAGGCAGCCGCCAGCCGTTACCGCACCCGCGGCGACCTTGATGTTGTAGCCGGCCTTGAGCATCGCGGGGAACGCGAGCAGACCCATCAGCGTCACCACCGCGCCGACGATGCCGGTCGCGGTGGCGAAGATCGCGCAGGTGACGATGGTCGCTACCGCGAGCGAGCCTGGCACGCGCGCGGTAGCGAGGTGCAGGCTCCTGAAGAGGCGGTCGATCAACTTGGCCCGCTCGACGAGATAGCCCATGAACAGGAACAGCGGAATCGCGATCAGCACGTCATTCGACATCACGCCGTAGGTGCGCTGCACGAACGCGTCGAAGACCTGCTGGCCGGCGAGCGCCGGGTTGACGCTGCGATACGCGAGCCAGGCGAAGAACACGCCCATGCCCATGAGCGTGAAGGCGGTGGGGAAGC
>CAZYVT010000047.1:0-29365 GCA_964651335.1 uncultured Enterobacteriaceae bacterium
TACAAGGACTTCATGGCGAGCCGCGGCTTCGGCGTGGTGTGGGCCGATCCCGAGGGCACGACGAAGTTCATGGCCGCATCCGATGCCAACCTCGGCACGGCGCTGAAGGCGGTCGGCCTGGCAAAATAGCCGCGCAGCGTGAAGATCCATGATGCGCTGGGCGGCGCAGGCCTGGCCGCGCTCGGCGCTGTCGTCCTCTGGCACATCCAGGGGTTCCCGAGCATGCCGGGCCAGAAGTTCGGCCCGGCGTGGTTTCCCGGCCTGATCGCCATCGGACTGATCGCGTGCGGTGCGGTGCTGGTCTCGCAAGGCGTGCGCGGCCAGGCCCGCGCCGGGCCCTGGATCGCGCTGCCTGATTGGACGCGGCGCGTGCGGCCGCGCACCGGGGTCACCGCAGTGATCGGCGGATTGCTCCTTTACGTGCTCGCCGCGGACACGCTCGGGTTCCATATCGCCGGATTGGCGCTGCTGACCCTGTGGATGCGGGTGCTCGGCGCCTCCTGGAGGACCACGCTCGCGGTAGCGGCGATTGCGACCGTCGTGATTCACCTCGCGTTCTACAAATTGCTGCGTATCCCCCTGCCCTGGGGAATTCTCGAGCGCTTCGCGTTCTGAGATGACCGCGACGGTCCTCGCTCAGGCGTTCTCGCAGGTGTTCGATCCCTACGTGCTGTGGGTGATCTTCGGCTCGGCGATGTTCGGCCTGTTCGTGGGCGCCGTGCCGGGGCTCACGGCAACGATGGCGACGGCGCTCCTCGTGCCGGTGACCTTCTTCATGCCGCCGGTGCCTGCGATCGCTTCGATCGTCACCGCCACTGCGATGGCGATCTTCGCCGGCGACATCCCGAGCTGCTTCCTGCGCATGCCCGGAACGCCCGCCTCCGCCGCGTACACCGATGAGGCCTACGCGATGACCAGGAAGGGACAGGGCGAGCTCGCACTGGGCGCGGGCCTCGTGTTCTCGGTGATCGGCGGGCTTTTCGGCACCGCGGTGCTGATCGTCGCGGCGCCGGCGCTGGCCGAGATCGCGCTCAAGTTCTCCTCGTTCGAGTACTTCTGGCTGGTGGTGCTGGGACTCGCGAGCGCGGTGTTTCTCGCGCTCGCCAATCCGGTCAAAGGGATCGTCTCGCTGCTGCTCGGGCTGCTCGTCTCCGCAGTCGGGTTGGACAATCCGGCGGGATTTCCGCGCTTCACATTCGGCAACGCCGAGCTCGCCGGCGGGCTGACGCTGATCCCGATCATGATCGGCATGTTCGCGGTCTCCGAGATCCTGCGCAATGTGGCGGCGATCGAGCGGCCGTGGGAGATGGCGCAGGCGAGCATCGGCAATGTGTTTCACGGCATGTGGGGGCTGACTAGGCGCTATCCGCTCCAGATCCTGCGCGGCAGCGCGCTCGGCACTGCGATCGGCGCGCTGCCCGGCGCGGGCGCCGACATCGCCGCCTGGATGTCGTACGCGGTGTCGAAGAAGTTCTCCAAAGAGCGCGAGAAGTTCGGCACCGGCCACGTCGAGGGCATCATCGAGGCGGGCGCCTCGAACAACAGCGCGCTCGCCGGCGCCTGGATCCCGGCGCTGGTGTTCGGCATTCCCGGCGACTCGATCACCGCGATCGTGATCGGGGTGCTCTACATCAAGGGCCTCAACCCGGGGCCGACGATCTTCATGACCAACGCGGTGGCGATCTACGCAATCTTCATCGTGTTCATCCTCGCCAACCTGCTGATGCTGCCTCTCGGCTACGCCGCCATCAAGGGCGCGAAGCAGATTCTGCGCGCGCCGCGCGAAGTGCTGATGCCGGTGATCCTGCTGTTCTGCATCGTGGGCTCGTTCGCGATCAACAACTCGGCGTTTGGCGTGCTGCTGATGCTCGGCTTCGGCATCGTCGGCTACGTCATGGAAGAGAACGGCTTCCCGGTGGCGCCTGCGATCCTCGGCATGGTGCTCGGCGCAATGCTGGAGGAGAACTTCATCAGCTCGATGATCAAGGCCGACGGGCGCCTCAGCGGCTTTTTCGAGCGGCCGATCGCGGGCGGGCTGGGCGCGCTGACAATCGCGGTGGTGCTGGTGCCCGTGGTGCGGGCAGGGCTGCGCCGCCGCGCCCCGAAGCAAACGGACGCTTGATCCCGGGTACGAAGCTCCCGATTCCCGGCCGCGGGTAGAATTGCGGCGAACGCTTCGCGTAGTGATCCTGCGCGGCGAATAGCCGCGCGAACCGGGGGAGGATTGCCATGAGCACGTCGAGACGCTCGTTCCTGATTTCGGCGGCGGCACTGGGGGTCGCCGCCACCGGCTGTGCGACCCCTCCTCCAGGAGCGCCGCACAGGCGATACATCCTGGTGCACGGGGCCTGGCACGGCGCCTGGTGCTGGGACAAGGTGGTTCCGCTGCTGCGCGAGCGCGGCCACTCGGTGGACGCGATTGATCTCCCCGGAAGCGGACGCGACGTCGCGAATGCCGCGAGCGCCACGCTGGAAAGCTACGTAGGCCGGGTGGTCCAGGCGATCGATGCCAGTCCCGGACCGGTGGTGCTCGTCGGTCACAGCTCGGGAGGAGCTGCCATCACCGGCGCAGCCGAAGCGCGGCCCAATCGCGTCGCCGCCGCAGTCTACGTTGCGGCGTACCTGCCGCGCAGCGGATCGTCCGTGAGGGAAATCAGCGGCTCGCCGGAAAATGCCGCGTCGCTTGTTCCTCGCGCGATGATCATGTCGGCCGACAAGCGAACCGTCTCCCTGCGCCCTGACGCGTTGAAGGAAATTTTCTACGCCGACTGCTCGGACACGGACGCCGCCTGGGCGAGCAAACATGTCGGGCCGCAGGCGCTGCGGCCCCTGGGCGAAAAGGTGGTCTGGACGCCGGAGCGTTTCGGGCGCGTGCGCAGAATCTACATCATGACGCTGCGAGACCGCGCCCTTGCGCCGGAAGCGCAGCGCCGGGTCGTCTCGGAGACCTCTTTCGAACGCGTCATCACGATGGACACGAGCCACTCGCCGTTCCTGTCGCGGCCGCAGGATTTGGCGCAGAACCTGACGATCGTGTAGCACGCTACGGCGGCACGTGAATCCTGTGGCGAACGACGGGCAGGTCAACCGCGCCTGGGAGCTGTGGACGATCCGGGCTTCCCGCGCGGCCGGGCTGCACTCGCGCGCACCGCGCCCAGCCGCGCTGAAATCTCGCCCGCCGCGGCGAGTACCTGGTCCTTCAGGGTCCCGCGGATCTCGGCGGCGCTGAACGCGCCCGAGACGGTCGTCGCGTTGATGCCCGCGACCACCCGCCCTTCCGCGCCGCGAACCGGCGCCGAGATCGCCACCATGCCGCGCGGAAACTGGCTGCTCGCGGAGGCGCTGTCGGCGATGCCGTATCCGCGTCCGCGCTCTGCTTTTATCCTCATGGCAAGCTCGTCGAGCGTGGCAGGCGCATTCGGCCCCGCCGCGACGAGCTTTACGCCGCGGTAAAGCGCGATGAGCGCCTTGCGGTCGAGGTCGCCGAGCATCAGACGCCCGATCACGGTCACGTGCGCGGGCGCGGTGAATCCCACCCCGAAGCTGCTGGACACCGCCGATCGCACGGGGTGCCGGCTGACGAATACGATGTTCGTCCCGTAGAGCAAAGCGAGGTGCGTCGAGCAGCCCATCTCGTCGCGCAGGCGCGAGAGCACGGGGTTCGCGACCTCGACAATGTCGAGCGAAGCGAGATACTCGAAGCCGAGCGTGAGCACACCGGGCCCGAGCGCGTACTCGCCCCAGGATGCGCTCCTCAGCAGACCCAGCGTCTCGAGACTGTGCAGCAGGCGGTGCACGGTGGAGCGCGGAATGCCGAGCTCGGCCGCGATTTCAGGCGCCACAAGGCTCGCACGATCCCTCCGATAGAGGCGCAGGATCGCGATGCCGCGCTCCAGGCCGGGTACGTCGGTCGCCGATTCATGCCGGCGCGCGGACATAGATGCGTCCATCGCGCACGGCCACGTCCACGGGCTTGAGGCGAAACCTCGGATCGCCCGGGTGGCAGCCGGTGGCGATGTCGAACTCGAAGCCGTGCCAGGGGCAGACGATCTGCGGTGTCGCGCTGAAGCGCAAGCCCAGGCTTTTCCGGTCGGCTGCGAGCACCTCCTCGACCTTGCGGTAGATCTTTCCCTGGCAGACCGGGCCACCTGCATGCGGGCAGCGGTTTTCCCAGGCCATGATCTTGTCCCCCTGCCGGAACACGCCGAACTCGAGCGATCCGACCAGGAACACGCGGTGATCGCCGTCGGCGATCTGCGCAAGCTCGCCGACCAGGACTTCGTTCATCGGGCGTTCCCGGGAAATTCAGGCATCGGCCGGCGGTACCACATCGCGACGTCGAAGGGATTCAAGTCGGCGGCGCGCATCAGCTCGCAGATCGCGAGCACGGCTTCGGTCGCGGTGATGGCGTTTTTTTCCACCACCGGCGCGTCGAACCCGGCGCTCTCCGCCCGTGCGGCGTAGCGCTTGACCGCCGAAGTCAGCGCTTCGCGCAGCGCCTGGTCCGTATCCGGTGCGGGACGCGCGTTCGAACTCTGTTGCAGTGCCTGGGGATCGATCATGGGAGGGCTCCTTTCACTGGTATTGGGGCGGCTCGACCTTCTGCGCGAGCTTCCGTCCGGGGTGCGGCAGGTTGAACAGGCGCAGCGCGTTGAGGCCGAGGATGTTGCGCTTCGCCTGCTCGGTGAGAAACGGCAGGTCAGTGATCGCGCTCGGCAGATCGAAGTCCCAGTGCGGCCAGTCGGAAGAGAAGAGCAACTGCGTCTCGGCCTTGATCGCGTCGAAGGTGGCTTCGGTCAGCTTCAGGTTGCTGCGCTCGAGCGGCTGGCTGCTGTAGTACATCTCGCGCATGTAGTCGCTCGGCTTGCGCTTGAGGAGCGGCGCCTCCGAGGAGCGCATCATGTACTCGTGATCGAGCCGCTGCATCGTGAACGGCACCCAGGCGAGCCCGCTCTCGATCCACACCACCTTCAGCTTCGGAAACCGCTCCGGCAGCCCGTTGATCACCCAGTTGGTGAGGTGCAGCAGGTTGAAGTGCACGAAGGAGATCGAGTGCATCGAGATGAAGCGGTTGCACTGCTTCATCGACTCGTCGCCCCAGTTGTAGCCCGAGTGGAAGGTGAGCGGCATGCCGCGCTCTTCCAGCATCGCGTAGAGCCGCATGTAGGCGTTGTCGTGCACCGCGCGGTAGCGCGTCGAGGTGACGGTGAAGCCGATCACGCCCGGCTTGTCGCCGAACTCCTCCACCGTCCGGATGCAGGCCTCGGGGTCGTTGAACGGCAGGTAGGCGAGCGCCTTGATGCGCGGCTCCTGCGGGATGATTCTCTCCGTGAGCCAGCGGTTGAACGCATCGCCGAGCTGCACCTCGGCCTCCGCCATCGGGTGCATGCCGAGCGTCAGCATGGGGGTCGGGAACACCACCGTGTAGTCGATCCCCATCGCGTCCATCGCGCGGCGCACCAGCGTCGTCTGGCGGTGCACGCCGGATTCCGTCGGCTCGCGCTGCGAATGCTGGTGCGGAATGCGCCCCGCCACGTCCTGGAAGATCAGCCCGGGCTGCGTGTTCATCAACCCGGTCACTCCCTGCTTCTCGGAGATCGACTTGGCGAGGTGGCGCAGCACGTCGTTGTCGATCAGGTCGGTGATCTCGGACCAGAAGGCGACCTCGGTGACGTGGGCGTCGATGTCGACGATGAAAATGTCGTCCGCGGGCCGCTGCCGGATCGCCGGCGCGAGCACGTCGCGCGTGTCGGAGTGGACCGTGATCTTCGGCAGTTCCTTGACCGGGATGTCCATGAATGCGCTTCCTTCTAGAGGGCGGAGAGGGCGTCAGCGAGGAGCTTCAGCACCAGCACGATCAGCGCGCTGCACAGCACCCAGCCGAGCAGCGCGAGCGGGCGCGGCGCGGCGTAGGCGCCCATCACGCGCTTCGAGCCTGCGAAATGCAGCAGCGGCAGCAGGGCGAAGGGCAGTTGCACGCTCAGCACCACCTGCGAAAGCACGAGCAGGGAGCCGATACCGCCCTCGCCGGCGTTCCCGACCGCGAAGAGCGCCGGACCGAGCGCGAGCAGCCGGGTGAAGAGCCGGCGCTGCCAAGCCGGGATGCGGATTCTGAGGAAGCCTTCCATCACCACCTGGCCGGCGAGCGTCGCGGTGAAGCTGGCGTTCAGGCCCGCGGCGAGGAGCGCGAGCGCGAAGAGCGTGCTCGCCCCGGCGGCGCCGACGAGCGGCGAGAGCAGCGCGTAGGCATCGCGGATGTCGGTCACGTCGGCGCGGCCGGCTTGATGGAACACCGAGGCGGCGACCACCAGGATCGCGGCGTTGATGAAGAAGGCGAGCGACATCGCGGCGATGGTGCAGGCGGAGGAAGTGCGGATCGCCGCCTTCTTGTCCGCGCCGCCGACTCCCTTGACCAGCCAGGACTGCAGATAGATGTTGTGCGGCATCACGGTGGCGCCGACGATGCCGATCGCGAGGTAGAGCAGCTCCGGGTTGGTGAAGATGCGCTGATCCGGCACCAAACCTCGCGCGAGCGCGGCGCCCTCGGGCGGCGCCATCGCAAGGACGATGCCGAGACAGGCAGCGACTACCGCGATCAAGCCGATCACCACCGCTTCCAGCCGGCAGAGGCCCTTGTCCTGGAGGTAGAGGATCAGGATCGCGTCCGCGCTCGCGAGCAGCACGCCCGCTACCAGCGGCAGGCCGAAGAGCAGGTGCAGCGCCACCGCTACCCCGATCAGCTCCGCGAGATCGCAGGCGACGATGCCGAGTTCCGCAAGCAGCCAGAGCGTGAGCGACACCGGCCTCGGGTAGTACTCGCGGCAGCAGGTGGCGAGGTCCTTGCCGCTGCCGATGCCGAGTCTTGCTGAAAGGATCTGCAGCGGCATCGCCATCAGGCTCGAGAGCAGCACCACCGAGAGCAGCAGGTAGCCGTGGCCCGATCCGGCCGCGAGGTCGGTCGCCCAGTTGCCCGGGTCCATGTAGCCCACCGTCACCAGCGCCGCCGGGCCGAAGGCGAGCCACGCGCGCGCCGGGAGGGTGGGCTTGGCGGCGGGAAGGGAGGGTGCGAGGGCGGGGGTAGCGGTGTATTCCATTAGCGGGACAGTGTCCTGCTAATGGAAACGATAAGCGTTTTGCAGGCGGGCGTCAACCGCGGGGGACAGGACCTTAACGAAGGTTTGGGTCTTTGATCCAGAGCGGTCGCTTGTCTAGACGATGAAAGCGAGCCTTTCCTAGGCTACGCGATGGTAGTAGCCTTCCAAGCAACGCGACTCAAGGCGGAAGCACCCCTCTTACGTCGACGGGATCGGAAATGCGCTTATCTGGACGGGATGTATTCGCGCGCTTGAGGTAATGACATGATTTCAATCGCCTTTACCGAATGGCCGACATGCCAAGCGGAACGGACGCCGGCTCCTTGGCTCTCAAATTCGCGCTATACGTGAGCAATCGGGACATAAGAGAAGCCAATATGGCTGATGAATCTGAAAAAGCAGTCCAGCGCAAGCGGTCGTCTAAACGGACGCGATCAGCAACGCCGGAAGCGCCTGCGAAAGGGAAACCCTGGACTTTTCCAAAGAACAATCTTGAAGACGCAATCGCAATTGCCAAGGCGATAGAGGAGAAGAACGCAGGTAACCCAATGCCCGCGCAGGATCTTGCGTTGGCGGTCGGCTTTCGACAACCACAAGATTGGCGATTTCTTGACCTTCTACGGTCTGCTAACCAATACGGGCTGGTTACGGGAACCGGTGCCTCGGCTTCCATTCACATCGCGAAACTCGGTCAAGACGTTGTTGCGCCGAGTGCGCCAAGTCAGCGTTCCGAGGCACTGTTGGCCGCATTCAGAAGCGTTAAGGATTTTGAGGCGGTCGAAAAGTTCTACGGTGGTAAGCGCATTCCCGAGGACGAATTCTTCTTGAATACTCTTACGAGGGAATTCAATATTCCGCGAGATCGAGCGGAGCATTTCGCAAAGATATTTCTTGAGAACCTAAAGTACTTGCGCGCCTTTTCCGCGACCCCACCTCCGTCCGAATCAAAAAGCGTCCCTGCCGAGGTATCAGTAGCCGCTACTCCGGCCGAGAGGGTTCCAAGCCCCGTCGTTTCCAAAGAGCCTCGCGTTCGCGAGTTTCTTGATACATGTTTTGTCATGATGCCCTTTGGCGCGTGGTTCGATAGGTATTATCAGGAAATCTACGTCCCCGCGATCAAAGACGCTGGGTTTGAGCCGGTGCGAGCAGACGAACTCTTCACGACCGGAAGTGTGGTAGAGCAGATCTGGGAACAGATCGAAAAGGCCAAACTCCTGCTAGCTGACCTTTCTGGTAAGAATCCAAACGTCTTCTACGAACTTGGCTTAGCCCACGCGGCTAAGAAGCCTGTTGTTTTCACTGCATCGGAGGTTGGCGACGTTCCATTTGACCTTCGCCATCTGCGCGTGATCATTTACGACATTCGCGAACCTGAGTGGGCGGCTCGCCTTCGAAAAAGCGTGACCGATTACCTTCGCAACGCGACGAAAGAACCGGGCAAATCCATTCCTCATCCTTTCCGCAAATTGGTTGAGGAGGCAGAGGGCATAACCGGTCGTCCCAGCCGACGCGCTTGACAGCGCGCGGCTGAGCGCATCATTAAGCCGAATTCGTATCGCAAGGAGCGAACAGTCATGCTTTCCGAACAGGTAGCGTCACCGAAGAGACGTGTCATTTTGTCAAGTGTCGGCGGCCTCGTTACTGGTGCCGCAGCCTTTACGGCTTCACAAAACTCTCACGCTCAGGAATTCAAGTTCCCGGGGACTTTGCTTCAGGATCTGGGGGATATCGGGAACGAAGCCGAAATCCTTCTTACTGACGTTGCAGTGGCACCCAAGCCGCGTTCCGAGGAGACGGAATCCAAGATTCGTTCGCGTCTCAGTGAACCCCTTCAGATCGCCGAGCGTTACGATCTTACGGTGCTCTGGCGGCGTGAGCACCTTGCTCTGGCTCAGGAGATGCGCAGGCTCACAATCACGACGACCAAACCACAACAGAGTGACGCTCGCAAGCCGGATGAAGTTAAGGTGTCGGCCGCCGAAAGCTGCTGGGAAGTTCTGAGAGACGTGCTGGTAGATTCGTTTGGCCTAGATGCTACGGCTAGGAAAGCATTCGGGGAGTACTTGAAGAAAGCAGGTCTCGAGAAAGTTGCGAACGCCGTTGCACAGGCTGCCAAAACCAAGGATTGGCCACGCGCGACGATCTTGCTAAGAAGTTTCTTCACTCAACTGACGAGCCGAGGTACGCTAAAAGCTCTTGAGACCGCGATCGGCCCAGAGGCGTTCAAGAGACTGCTGAGGACATTTGCCAGCCGATTTGTTCCGTGGCTCGGATGGGGGCTTATGGCCGGTGCGGTCGTCACGGCTCTCTGGAACAATCGAGAACGTCTAGAGAAATGCAAGCTTTGACGAGCCCGAGAGTCAGCGACCAACGGACTTGCAAGAGCATCGAAGGAACCTGTCGCAAGCGGCACTACGCTTGCGTACGCTAGGCACCCCATGCGCTGTTGATTTCCACGCAAATCTGACCCGCGGGAGGGCGATACGCCTCCTGAACAAAGAACGCGGTCGTCGCCACAGTACTAGCAGTCCTGCCATGATCGATTGGTCTACCTGCGCCGCAGTCGAGCGGGACCCGGATCGCGTGAGCGGAGCATGGGTGTTTCGAGGTACCCGAGTACCCGTTGCAGCACTGTTCGAAAACTTCGAAGGCGGCGCCGTGGCGGCGCAGTTTGTCGACTGGTTCCCAGGCGTCACCCTCGAACAAGTGCGCGCTGTGCTTGAGCATGTAAAGCGGAGCTGCAGGGGTCCGGCTTAAGTTTGCATTCCGATCGACCAAGGCACCCCAGTGCCGCTGGGCCATTCTCTTCCGCAGCACGAAGTCTCCCTAATACTCTTTAAATCATTAACTTACAGTCTTATGTATTGCATGGTATGTATTATGTATCGTTTGGATACAATAAATACCATCAGCAGATGCCTTATATGATCCTAAGGGTATGAAACCTGTCCGATTGCAAAGCTTGCCGGAAGAAATCCGGGCGGGGATCAAGGAGGCGCGCGGAGCCAAGCGCTGGAGCCAGCTCGAGCTCGGCCGGAAAGCCGGCCTGGCGCAGCGCCATATCTCCGGAATCGAGACCGGCAAGATCGTCCCGCGTTACGACACGCTGCTCGATATTTTGCGCGTGCTCGATCTCGACCTGGCCCTGGTTCCGCGCGAGCTGTCGCCGGCGGTGCAAGCCTTGGTCCGCGACTACCGCGATCGCGCAGTCCATGGTCAGACGGACGAACGCCCTCTCTACGCTGTTGACGACGAAGAAGGTCGGCATGGCTGAACGACAGCCCGCAGCCCTTGCCGTACGTCTGCACGGCCAGCGAATCGGAGTGATCACGCGCCTCGCCGGTGATCGCACGCTGTTCGCCTTCGATCAAGCTTATGTCGACGACTCCAACCGTCCCACGCTGAGCCTGTCCTTCAAGGGCAGCTCGGGCGGGCTGATCACTTCCGTTCGCCCGTACAACGTCCGTCTGCCGCCATTTTTCTCCAACCTCCTGCCCGAAGGTCATCTGCGGGAATACCTGGCCGCACGCGCCGGTGTGAAACCGGATCGGGATTTCTTCCTCCTGGCAACCCTCGGTGCGGATTTGCCAGGTGCGATCACGGTGACGTCCATCGATGCTGACGCCGCCGATCATCATCATGATGACCGCAAACCAGTTCATGATGAGCGGACCCCGCTACGCTTCTCCCTCGCCGGCATTCAGCTCAAGTTCTCGGCCGTCATGGAAGCAGGCGGAGGCTTGACCATCCCGGCCGATGGCATTGGCGGCTCCTGGATTGTCAAGCTGCCCTCTGCGCGCTTCGAGGGCGTGCCTGAAAACGAGCTTGTCATGCTGCAACTGGCGCGGCAGATCGGAATTCCCGTTCCCAGGCTCAAGCTCGTGCCAGTTTCGGAAATCGAGGGTGTGCCGCCGGATGTGGGGAAGATGAAAGGCCGTGCCCTGGCGGTCGAGCGCTTCGACCGCAAGCCCGACGGCGGGCGAATCCATATGGAAGACTTTGCCCAGGTTTTCGGCGTGTATGCCGACGACAAGTACGAGAAGCGCAGCTACGCCAGCATCGCTCAAGTGCTATCCGCCGAAACGGGCGATGAAGCTGTGATGGATTTCGTCCGCCGTCTCGTCTTCTCCATTCTCATCGGCAATGCCGACATGCACCTGAAAAACTGGTCGCTGCTCTATGGGGACGGCCGCAAGCCAACCCTCGCTCCTGCCTACGATTACGTTTCCACCGACCCTTACCTTCCAGGAGATCGACTCGCGCTCGGCTTTGGGGGCGCCAAGCAACTTGATTCCATCACGCAAGACCAGATTCGGCGATTCGCCGATACCGCGAGGCTTGCCGTCAGCCCCCTGTGGCGCCTGGTGCAGGAAACAACCGCGAAAACCATCGAGGCCTGGAAAATCCTGGACGCCAGGGACATCATTCCCGCAGCCGACCGGGAGGCCACCGACAAACACATCCATCAAGTGGCGGCGTCAGTTAAATAGGTTGCGCCGAAAGTCCGCGGGCCTTGCAGTTTTTCCGCGGCGTCCCTGCCGCTAGAATGCCGGCGCCATGCCCAGCATCGACCCCGAGCGCCTGCTCGCCGCAAAGGACGCGACCCGCGGGCTGGCAGTGGACGCCGTTTCGTTCCAGGACGAGGAGTCGCGCTTCGTCGGATGCCTCGGCAGCCGCTCGCTCATCGGAGCGCTGACCCTGGAACTGGAGCAGGGCACCGTGGACCGCGACGGCGTGAAGCGTGCCGTCAGCGTGTTAATACGCCTGCGGAGCCCGCACTAGAGTCGACGCCTCGCCAGCCTACATCTACTTCTTCAAAGAAAGGACTCATCGAATAAGAGGCCGGCACGACGAGCGGCAACTCGTCAGTTCGGACGCTGACGTTAACGGCGCTTACATACGCCCGTTCGACGAGCTCGGCACAGTACATGGCATCATCTCCAAGCTCGCGCTCCTTGAGCTTCTCGCGCATCCAATCGGGAAGCTGGTTGAATGATGCTGCAAGCGCTGCCTTCGAATAGCTATAGGGCACACGACACCACGTGAGCGCGTCCTTCATGATGCGCACCTGCCCCGCTGCGCTTACGCTACGCAAGCGACGGACCCGGACTTCGCCGTCCTCGAACCATTCAGCCAACGAGCGGCTGCCGACACCCGCGTCCGGTACCGACTCGCAGACCTCGCCGTCGCCGACGTATATGCCGACGTGGGTCCAGGACGCGTGATGCAGATCAAGGCTCTTCCCCTGAAACTCCATGATGGCCATATCGTACAGGTCTGGATCCTTGGGCGCATACAGCACGACATCCCCGTACTGCCAATGCGTGGAGAAATCCGGAATCAGGTTGTGCTTCCAGTCGCCAAAGGCGCGCGGCCGCGGCTCGTCGCGGTCGCCACGAAACGTCCCCTTACGGGGAACTACGACGCAGGACGTGCCAGTCTCTAGGCCAAGCCACGCGTCGCTTGGACTAATGGACTACAGAAACATCCTTGATCGTTCGACGACCAGAGTCGCTGAAGCGGATTCGTGCGCCTTCCTTGAGCAGACGCCATACTTTTTCGCCCAAGTACCTGCGCGACGCGCCGTAGATGCGACCCGAGCCTGCTTCCTTGACGTAGCCCACGCCCATGTCGTTGAGCAACTGTACGACCTGACCGAGAAGATGCCCGTGACTTTCGCGCACTGCGCCACCACTGCCGCCGCGCTGACCTTCCCCCTCAGGATCAAAGAATTTTGGTTGTGGGCGAGAAAACCGGAATCGTGCCCGCGGGTCTTTGAGAACACGGGAAGCCATACGTACGCTCCTTCCATTGACAGTGAATGCCGACTCGCCTCCGCATTCCGAGGGTACAGCAGTGATTGCGATTATACGCCGCCGCCTTGGCCGCGCTCGATTACCAGATCAGTCGCTTCCGCCAGCACGCCCGAAACGAAATCATTGAATGGCTCATCGGCTCGCACTCCGACACGCAGCCCACCGGCGGCTGGCTGGATGGCGCGCTCGGCGTGATTTACGCGCTCGAAGTGGTGCGCGCGCTCGCCGCAGATGACGCGACGCGCGGGATGGCAATGCGCCCTCTGACGAAGGCACCGCGGTGGTCTCCACAGTGCTAGCATTCCTGCGATGATCGATTGGTCAACCTGCGCCGCAGTCGAGCGGGATCCGGATCGCGTGAGCGGAGCATGGGTGTTTCGAGGCACCCGAGTACCCGTTGCAGCGCTGTTCGAGAACCTCGAAGACGGCGCCTTGGCGTCGCAGTTTGTCGAGTGGTTCCCGGGCGTCACACTCGAACAAGTGCGCGCTGTGCTGGACCATGCGAAGCGAAGCTCCCTGGCTCCGGCTTGAGTGCGCATCCTTTTTTAGACCAGCTCCGTCGACGGCCCGCCAAGTTTCCGTGCGGCGCCTCCAGTTGTTTTGGACACGGATTTGGGGACAATCCGTAAATCCGAAACAAGGAGCTGACGATGGGAAAGAGGGTGAAGAAGTACGGGGTGGCGCTGCGCTCGCTGGAAGGAGCGCGTAGCGCGACTGGAAGTGAGCGCAGCGCGGCCGCGGGCGCGGGAGGTGCCGAGGTCCAGCGCTGGAGCGCGAACCGCAAGAAGGAGGTCGTGCTGCGGCTGTTGCGCGGCGAATCGGCCGATGCGCTCTCGCGCGAACTGCGGCTGGAGACGTACCGGCTCGAAGGCTGGCGCGAACGCGCGCTCGGGGCGCTTGATGCAGGACTTCGCGAACGCGGCGATGATCCGGTGGTGCGCCAACTCGACCAAGCCAAGCATCGAATTGGCGAACTCACGATGGAGATCGAGATCCTGCGCCGGGAGCGGCAGGCCCGCCGCCCTTTGGGCTGGAGGAGGTCGCCGCGATGAGCGCCGAGACCTCCCCTGCGACCCAAGGCCTGTACGGGCTGGAGCGTGTGTGCCGGGTACTGGAGTTCCCGCGCTCGACGATCTACGCCAAGCGCGCCGCCGAATCCGCGAAGGTGATCCGGCTGCACCCGGCCCGGCGCGGCCCCAAGCCCAAGCTGAGCGATGCGAAGCTCTTGGAGGCCATCCGCGCCGACCTGGCGGCTTCGCCCTTCGTCGGTGAGGGGCATCGCAAGCCCTGGGCGCGGTTGCGCTTGGGCGGCATCCGGGTCTCGCGTACGCGCGTGCTGCGGCTCATGCGCGAGCACCAGCTGCTCTCGCCGCATCGCCGGCCCCAGGGCACGCTCGATCCCCATGAGGGCGTCATCACCACCGAGCGGCCCGATGAGATGTGGGGCACCGACGGCGCGCGCATCGAGACGGTGAACGACGGATGGGTGTGGGTGTTCAGCGCCGTCGATCATTGCCATGCCGAGTGCGTCGGTTGGCATGTCGCGAAGATCGGCGATCGGTTCGCCGCCTTGGAGCCCATCGCCCAGGCGCTCACGCGCTACTTCGGCGGCGTGCACGCCGAGGCGGGCCGCGGGATCGCGTTGCGCATGGACCACGGCACCCAGTACATGGCCGATCATTTCTTGAAGCAGGTGAAGTTCTGGGGCCTTGCGCCGAGCTTCGCCTTCGTCGCCCAGCCCCAGACCAACGGCGTCGCCGAACGGTTCAATCGCACGCTCAAGGAGCAGGCGATCTACGGGCGCGTGTTCCGCGGCATCGAGGACGTGCGCCGCGCCGTCGCCGAATTCGTCGAACGATACAATGCACATTGGCGTCTCGAAAAATTGGGCTTCAAGACCCCCTATGAAGCCCGTCAGGTCGCGCCCCTCAAACAGGCCACCTGATTATGCAGTTCCGTGTCCAAACAACCGGCGCCGATACACCGCCAAGTTTCCGCGGCGTCCCTGCCGCTAAAATTCCGTCGCCATGCCCACCATCGATCCCGAGCGCCTGCTCACCGACCTGCGCACCCTCCGCAGCATCGGTGCGCAAGGCCGCGGCGTGGTCAGACCGGCCTTCAGCGCAGCCGATATGGAAGCCAGGCGCTGGCTCGAGCGCCGCTACGCGGAGGCCGGCCTCGAAGCGACGATCGACGGCGTGGGCAATGTGTACGGCCGCTCGCGCCATCCGGGCAAGGCGCTGCTCATCGGCTCGCACTCGGACACGCAGCCCACCGGCGGGTGGCTGGATGGTGCGCTCGGCGTGATCTACGCGCTCGAAGTGGTGCGCGCCCTTGCTGCAGACGATGCGACCTGCGCGCTGGCGGTGGACGCCGTTTCGTTCCAGGACGAGGAATCGCGCTTTGTCGGATGTCTCGGCAGCCGCTCGCTCATCGGAGCGCTGACCCGGGAACTGGAGCAGGACGCCGTGGACCGCGACGGCGTGAAGCTTGTGGATGCACTACGCGAAGCGGGACTCGCCCGTGCGCCGCGCCTGCGCCTTGAACGCGAGCGCTATGCCGGTTTTCTCGAGGCGCATATCGAACAGGGCCCGCATCTCGAGGATGCCGGTCAGAGCATCGGCGTGGTGACCGGCATCGTCGGTCTACGCGGCATGCGCTTCGTCTTCCGCGGGCAGCAGAACCATGCCGGCACCACCATGATGGCGCGGCGCCGGGATGCCGCCACCGCGCTCTACGAGCTCGCCCACCGCATCAACCAGGAGTTCCCGCAGGCGGCCGCCGAGCGCAGCGTCTGGACCATGGGCCGCGCGCGCATCGAACCGAACGCGACCTCGATCGTGCCGGGCTATGCCGAACTCGAGCTGCAGTTCCGCGATGCGTCCGAAGCGCCGCTCGATGCCTTCGAAGCGATCGCTGCGCGCCTGGCCGCGGAGATCAATGCGCGCGGCAGAGTCAGCATCGAGGTGACCCGCGCGCGGGCGCCGATCGCGCCGACCCGTATGGACGAAGGCTTGCAGGAGCACATCGCAAAGGCGGCGGAACGCCATGCGCCCGGAAAGTGGCAGCGTATGCCGAGCGGCGCGTTCCACGACGCGGGCATCGTCTCGGCGTCGATCCCGTCGGCGATGCTCTTCATTCCGTCGATCGGCGGCATCAGCCATGACTTCGCCGAGGACAGCCGCGACGAGGACATCGTGCTCGGCTGCCGGGTGCTTGCCGACGCAGCGGGGTCGATCCTCGCCGCGGCGAACCCCAAGCCCGATAACGGGAAGGGCTGGCTCACGGGCGAGATCGACCCCGAGCTCTGGAAAAAAGTGCTGAAGGAGAAGCAGGAGGAGGAGCGCAAGGCGGGGGAGAAGTTCCCCGGCGGAAAGCCATTCCCGGTCCCCTCCAAGGACGACTACGACATCTGACCTCCCGCCGGCGCGGTGTGCAGGAAGGCCCTAAGCCATTCTTGAGGCGGTCGCATGATGACATCGGAAGAGCTTCGTTCGGCGGTCACTGCCGCTGCGGGCGGCCCGCGCGCCTCGCCACCCACCTCGGGCGATGTCGACGCGCGCGGCCGCGTCGCATGGATCGAATCGAAGGACGACATTGCAATCCTGAGCGTCGCGGCCCAAGGCCGGGTCCTTAATGAGCGCAACCTGAGCCGGCACGACACCAGCAACTGGGGATACGAGGGCTGCACGGGGAGCGTCGTCGCGTGGTACGGGGACCGCATCCTCCTCGTCACCCAAGAGGGGTCCGCCAACTATCTCTGGTCCGTCGATCCAGACCGGTGCGTTGACGAGGTGATCTGCATGCCGTGGGCGTGGGTCATCGACGGCGACCTCGCCGTGTGGGTCCATGGGAACGATCCGGGTTTGCTGAGCACCGCAGCGCTTCCTTCGCTCGACCCCCGGCCACCGCTGCCGTACCGGAACGCGCCGGAGCATCCGCACTACCGGATCGAGAAGCGGGGAAGCGGCCTCCTGGACATTTCCACCAACATCGAGGGGCCTCGTTTCATGGAGACGCTGGCGCTGCCCACAACGAAGCAGAGGGCGGCGTCGGCTCCCGTGGACGATCTTTTCGAACTCGTCGGGCGGCGCCTGTTCCCCGGCGTCCCCGATTCCGCAGTGCCGCTGCCGGCGCGCCTGCTCATCGAGGCGGCGACTGAGCCGTTCGTGCGCGCCGCGCCATGGAGGCTTCCGAAGTGGCATCCCGCGCCAGTCTGGATCTCCGTCTACTGGCATCGTCATCTCACGTCCGCCGGGAGAACGGCAGAGGCGCGCGAACTGCTGTCCGTTTTCGATGCGATCGCTGCGCCCCTTCCCGAATCGGAACCCGAGCGCGGTTGGGACCCCCGGTGGAGCGCGCGGGATGGGCAGGTCGAGCTGGCGGTCCGCCACGTCCGCCGCCAGGCGCGCGTGCAGGCGGAGGCTTGCCGGTCGGGAAAGCTGCCGCAGGGCTGGTACTGCCTGTTCTTCGATCCTGCGCCGGGCCGCGAGACGCCCGGGAGCCGGGTAGATCCAATTACCCTTTCACCGGCCGTGCGCAAGGTTTTCCAAGTCCTCGCCCCGACGCGTCCGAAGAATCTGGATTGCCGGGTTTGACCGGAAACGCCGCAAGGCTCGTATGACACCAACCGCGGCACTCCTCGGCTTGGTGGCCGTTTTTATCGTGAGCTGGATCGCCGCGGCGTATTGGGCCAACCGAACGGTCGTTGGCTTGCCCAATCGTGCCCAAATGCCACTCTACGTGGGCGCGCTTGTGGCCGGTCTGTTGCTCGTAATCGCCAGACTACTGTTTCCGGTTCTGCGAGTGCGACTCTGGGAGGAGAACCTCTCGTTGGACTGGGCGATGGTCGCGGTCTGTGCAATCGGGTTGGCGGGGTGCTGGTGGGCCCGGCTTCACCTGGGTAATTTGTGGTCGGCGGGCGTCAGCCGGAAAGAAGGGCACCGCGTTATTGACACGGGGCCGTACGGCATGGTTCGGCACCCGATCTACACAGGTGCCATTCTTGCAATGTTCGCGTTCGCGGCTGCCCGCGCCAGGCCGTTTGATCTTCTCATGGCATTGCTGGTCACTGTCTTCTTCACGTGCAAGGCGCGGCTGGAAGAACGATTTCTGCAGGAGGAGCTCGGTGCGGCATACGACGCGTATCGTCAGCGGGTCCCGATGCTTGTGCCGTTCCTCCGGCTGCGAGCCTCCCGATGATGGCCGCGCGCGGGCGCCGGTCGCGCCGGCGGCAGGAGCGAAGGGATGCCGGAAACTCTCGAGAACCTGGGCAGGTCAATCTACCCGCTTCCGTACCTGGAGGTGTCCACGATTTACCGCATGCGGATAGGAAACGGCGCCTGGGGGCACGATCAAATTTTCACCCAGGTGCACGGGTATTGCTAAACCAGGGGCGCTTTATCTCTTCTGGAGCACAATCAAGTCGTAGCGGACCAGGCCGAGCCGCAATCCCAATGCGACCAGTTGTGAAGAAAACGCCATCTTCATCCATTCCCAGCGCTCGGCACCACTGAAACCCGAGAACGGCGCAACCCTGAGTATCTGTAAGACGGTCATTTGTGCGCCGCGCCAGGTCCAGGCGTTGATCGATCGCAGTGATCGCGTGATGAAGTACTTCTCCCACTCTTTTCGGTTCGACGAGCGCGTGCCAAGTCGTTGGAGATCCTCAGCTCGCCGCGTCAATAAAGTGAGACGGTCGGCGAGCGAAATATCGGCCAGGACTGCAAGACCTCCAGGCTTCAGCACCTCAGCTGCCCGTCGGTAGAATCGCGGCCGATCAAAGTAGAAAGCGCATTCGATGGCAAGAAGCCTGTCAACCGACGATGCCTCAATGCAGTGGAGGATCTCTGCTTCACCCAGGTGGAACGAGAGCTTATCCTCCAGGCTTTCCTCTCTGGCTCGCCGGCTGGCATATTGAACCTGTCTTGCGGAAATATTGATACCGATGAGCCGCCGGAATTCATAAGTTCTCGCGAGCAGGAAATCCTGTTCGCCACTTCCAAATCCTACGTCGAGAATGACGTCCCCTTTACGGATGTCCGCTGCCTGAAATACCTCGATGCAGAGCCGTTCCTGGCGCTCCTCATAAGTTTGCCTGCCCGAAACCGTGTACCCGTAGTTCAGGAACTTGCGCTGTTTCCCGAGCGACTCCAGTGAAGTCTGGAACAGATCATATTGCCGCCCGATCGCGCGTGTCAGAGAGGATGCGGAAACACTCACGAGTTAAATTCCTATAGCTTCCATTTTCTCAATGTCCTTCAAGGACGGCTTTCGATAAGTCCCCAGAATGAAATCCCAGAACGGAAAAAGTATGTTGAAATTCCAATTGGGGTAATGATGGTGAATCCAATGGAAGCGCTGCAGCCATCTGAACAAAGGCGCATCGCGGAACCATTTGTGGTTCGGTATGTGCATTTCCGCGTGGATAGCCGACCACGTCAAGTGGTGAAGGGTGACAATCAGAAGAAGAAATAAGGGGGCTGTCCAGGAGAAGAAAAGCAGGATTCCGCAGAACGGAAGGACAACAACCAGACCTAACCAAAGATCAAGCGTGATATTTTTGGAACGGCAGTCGAGCCGTGATCCGCTGTTGAAAATTTTGAAGCATGTGTGGTGAAAGAGCACGTGATCCTTATAGACGTTTTCAAGGTGACGGATGTGATGGTGCATGGCATAGCGGTGAAGAACGTACTCAACAAGGCTCCAGAAAGCCAAGAGGCCGCCAATTTCTGCTGACAAAGCAAACATCCGTTATCTCCTCCGGCATTGTAAAACAACGACGCTTCGGAATGTGTCAATGAGATAGCGACACCTCGGTTTGTAATTTAGTGAACAACGCGGGTGTCGTTGACCTGCCCGGAGATCTTCGGACCAGTCAGCGCTGGACAGCGCTTCCGGTAAGAGTCTCGCGAACGTCCGCTCTTGGCCGCTAAGCGACCGTCGGCCAAGGGGCGGAAAGCGGCCCGGAGCAGCCATTCGCGCAACGCCTGATCACGTTTCACTGATCTTTCTTCGCACCCTCGCCCCTGATGCTGGCGCCGGGTGTAAATTAGCCGGCGACCTCGGGGCTGCCAATGCCGTCTGTTGGTCACCAACGCTGCAGGCCTAGCCGGGGAAAGAATGCTTTCTGGAGGGAGCGCCGACCGATGCCGAAAATCGCCTGCCTGCCCGACAAGACCGAGCTTTCCATCGGCGAAGGGGAAACCATCCTCGAAGCTTCCCTCCGTGCGGGTGTTCCGCATGCGCACGCTTGCGGCGGTCGGGCGCACTGTTCGACCTGTCGAGTATGGATCCTGGAAGGGTTGCAGCACTGCAGCGAAAGAAATGAGCGGGAGCGAGCGATTGCCGGCCCGCTGCGCTTCGGGCCGGAGGTCCGACTCGCCTGCCAGACCAAGGTTTCCGGCGATCTGAAGCTGCGCCGTCTGGTGCTCGATGAGACTGATCTCGAAATCACGAGCCAGCTCGCGAAACCGCGTCTCGGGCGCTGCGGCGAAGTCAGAACCATCGCGGTGCTCTTCTGCGACATCCGGGATTTCACCAATCTTTCGCAGCAGCTCTCGCCCTATGACCTGATGTTCGTACTGAACCGCTATTTTTTTCACATGGCCGACGTAATTGAGCGCAACGGCGGGCACCTCGAGAAATTCATTGGTGATGCGATCCTGGCAATTTTCGGCATGGACGATTCGCCGGACGTGCCCCTGCACGCCATCAAGGCAGCGACCGACATGCTCGGCGCGGCAGACCGGATGAAGCCGTACATGAAGGCGATGTATGACAAGGATTTCGAAGTCGGCATCGGCCTTCATTACGGCGAGGCAGTGATCGGCACGGTCAGCGGCGGCAGAGAGGATAAACTCGCGGCCATCGGCGAAACGGTAAATGTTGCAAGCCGCATCGAAAACGCCAACAAGGAGGCCGGCACCCGGCTGCTGATCTCCGAGGCGCTCTACCAGCAGGTCGAAAACCAGGTGGAAGTATCCGACTTCGTCCGCGTGCGGCTGCGCGGCACCAACGAGCGCATGTCGCTCTACGAAGTCATCCGTTTGACGCCGGAGGCCGAAGCTCGGCTTAGCGCCCAAGACAGCCGCGAGACGATGCGCTTCGCCGGCCGGCAATGGACCCACCTGGCTGGCCAGGACGAGATCGGCGACGGTGAGCGGCGGGTTTTCGAGCTCGACGGGCTCGATCTTGTCGTTCTACGCAAGGGCGAGAGGTACTTCGCCTTCAACAATTCCTGCCCTCATATGCATCTGCCGTTCTTCGAAAAAAGGGACCCAGTCGAAACCGGCGTTATCAAATCACCTACCGGGCGAGAGATTCCGCACGACAGTCGGCTGACCGAGGATCTCGGTCTCGTGTGCCGCTGGCACGAGAGCTGTTTCGACGTCCAAACCGGCGAGGCACGCAAGTGGGCCCCCACGTTGCAAGCCGACGGAACGTCGAAAGGATGGGAACATCTCGGCGACGTGTCGAAAAACCGCGCCCCGATAAAGCCGTTGCCCTGCCTCGTCAAGGACGGCTTTCTTTGGGTGGCGCCGGGTTAACGGGATCGCAGTCCATTCTTCTGCGCGCCGACCGGGTGATCGAATAGCAGATCTGCGAATGACCGCTCTTGGCCGGAAGCTGACGTTCACCAATGGCCGCTTCCGACCCTAAGCGGAGGTCTGATCGATCTTACGCGACCGACTGCGCGCCTCTCGAAAGTGTCCGAAATACCGGGGAAAGCCCAGGTTGCGGCTAATGGCGTGTCAGCGCAGCGGGGTATCGCACCGCAGCTTGACGGTACCGGCATGCACGGTTGACCATAGCGTCCCTCGGGCCGAGAACATTAGGGAGGACGCCGTGTATACGCTTCGCAATCGGAAAAACCGCATCGTTGCCGCTCTCGCCTTCACCGCATTCGCGCTCGGCGCAGGCGCGACGGCCATGGCGCAGCAGGCCGGCAAACACCATACGCTTGGCGCGACGCTCGAGACGACGCAGTGGGGCTGGCTCGATCCCAAGGAGCCGCCGAAGCTGACGATCAACTCGGGCGATACCGTCTCGATCGAGACCATGATGCACGCCCATAACAAGGTCCAGCAGGGAATCACGATGGACGAGATCGTCGCTCTGCGCAAGGCCAATCCGGGCGGCGGCCCGCATTCGATGACCGGGCCGATCTACGTCAACGGCGCCGAGCCGGGCGACGTGCTGGAGATCCGCATCCTCAAGATCGTGCCCAAGACGTTCGGCATCAACTTCAACCTCCCGGGCAAGGACTTCCCGACGATCGGCGCGCTCGCGAGCGAGATGCCGGACGGCTTCGTGAAGTTCTTCTATCTCGACTTGGAGAAGAAACAGGCCGAGTTCAAGCCCGGCATCATGATCGATCTGCAGCCTTTCCCGGGCACGCTCGCGGTCGGCATCGATCCGAACGATCCCTCGCCGCGCAAGGGAGGCTCGAAGGACCCGATGGCGCCGGTCTCGACGTTGCGCCCGTGGAAGAACGGCTCGAACATGGACCTGAACGAGCTCCAGGAAGGCTCAATCCTGTACGTGCCGGTGTTCCTGAAGGGCGGGTTGATCTGGATGGGCGACTCGCACTGCCGCCAGGGCAACGGCGAGGTGAGCCTCACCGCGCTGGAGTGCTCGTACCGCGAAATCCTGATCCAGCCGATCGTGCGCAAGGACATGAAGCTCGAGTGGCCGCGCGCCGAGATCAAGACGCACTGGATCACGATGGGCTTCGACGAAGACCTGAACAAGGCGATGGTCAATGCCACGCGCGAGGCCGTGGACTTCCTTACCGGCCAGAAAATGGTGCCGCTGACCCGCTACGAGGCGTACTCGATCGTCTCGATGGTCGGGGATTGTCGTGTGACGCAGGTGGTGGACGTGCGCAAGGGCGTGCACTGCATGATCCCGAAGTCGATCTTCACGAAGAAATAGGGTGTGCCTGGTCTGCGCGCGGCCGCCGCGTTCGCACTGATGGCCGCGCTGACCGGTGTCTCACACGCCGCGCTTCCGGTCGTTACCACATCGACCGACCTCAAGGCGCTGGTCGAGGAAGTCGGCCGCGACCGGGTCGAGGTCGCGAGCCTCGCGCCGCCCGCGCAAGATCCCCACGCGATCGAAATCAAGCCGGGCCAGATCGCACGCCTGAAACGCGCGGCGCTGCTCTTCAGGGTGGGGCTGGATCACGAGCCGTGGCTTGCGCGCGCGCTCGCCTCTGCGGGCGAAGCACGCTTCGCGCCGGGCGCGCCGGCGAGCATCGACGCCTCGCGCGGCGTGCGACTGCTGCAGACCGAGACCCCAAGGCTGCGCGCCGAGCGCGGCGTGCATCTTCACGGACTCGGCAACACCCACTACTGGCTCGACCCGAATAATGCGCGCCCCATGACCGCTGCGATCCTCGAGGCGCTCGCGCGCGAGCGGCCCGCGGAGCGCGAGCACTTTGAAGCCAACCGCCGCCGCTTCCTGGAGCGGCTCGATGCGGGTATCGTCCGCTGGTCGAAGGCGCTGGCGCCGTATCGCGGCACGCGCGTAGTCGTGGTACATGAGACCTGGCCTTACTTCGCCGAGCACTTCGGTCTTGCGATCGTCGCCGCCGTCGAGCCGGTGCCCGGTGTGCCGCCGTCGCCCGCGACGCTCGCCGCGCTCACCGAGCGCATGCGCGCCGCGGGTGTGCGGCTGCTGATCGCCGAGCCGTACTCGAACGCATCGGTGGTGCGCCAGGTGGCCGAGCGCAGTGGCGCGCGCGTGGTGACGCTCGTGCCATCGGTAGGGGCCGATCCGGCGGCAGGCGACTACCTGGCGCTTTTCGATTTGAACGTGAAGCGCCTGGCGGAGGCGCTTGACGCGCGTTGAACGCATGGTCGAGGTCCTCGCACTGCCGTTCCTCGCCTGCCTCGTGCTGACCGGGATGCACGTCTACCTCGGGCTGCATGTGCTCGCGCGCGGCGTCATCTTCGTCGATCTGGCGCTCGCCCAGGTCGCGGCGCTCGGGTTGACCGTAGCGATCCTCGCCGGCCATCCGGTGCAGAGCGATGCCGCGTACTGGTATGCGCTCGCGTTCGCGCTCGGCGGCGCGCTGCTGTTCGCGCTGACGCGCGTGCGTGAGGCGACGGTTCCGCAGGAGGCGGTCATCGGTATCGTGTACGCGGTTTCGGCGGCGCTTGCGGTGCTCGTCGTGGATCGCGCACCGCAGGGCGCGGAGCACATCAAGCAGCTCCTGGTTGGAGCGATACTGACTGTGTCCGCAGAGGACGTAGCGACGCTCGCCGGGCTTTATGCGGCGATCGGTGCGCTGCTCTGGTGGACGCGGCGCCCGATGCTCGAGATCTCGCTCGATCCCGAGGGGGCCGTGCGCGCGGACCGCTGGATCGTGCTGTGGGACGTGGTGTTTTACGCGACTTTCGCAACCGTCGTCACGTCCTCGGTCCGAATCGCCGGCGTTCTGCTCGTGTTCTCATACCTCGTCGTGCCGGCAGCAATGGCGGCAATGCTCGCGCGGGGGGTCGGCGCGCGCCTCGGCCTCGGCTGGGCGTTAGGCGCAGCCGTAAGCGGGGCCGGGCTCGCCGCCTCGTGGCACTGGGATCTGCCCACGGGCGCGACGCTCGTCTCGGCCTTCGGCGCGGCGATCGGGCTCGCCGCGGCGTTCTTCGGCCTGGCCCGGGCGGCGCGTGCCGTGCGCGCGCGAGGCGCCGTGGCGCTCGTGCCCGCACGGATCGTCGCAGGCGGGCTCGTCGCGGTCGCCGGAATGCTGCTCGCGGTGTTTCCCCGCATGGACCATCCGTGGCTCGATTCGCTGGAGAACGCCGCGCCGGTCGTGCAGGAGACGTTCCTCACGGAAGGCGAGCGCGCGGCGCGGCGGGACGCGCTCGAGGCGATCGGTCGCGGCGAAGCGGAGCTCGCGCGGCTGCGCGCCCTGGCGCAGGAGGTCCGCTGGGGCGTGCGCAGCATGGACGCCGAGCAGGAGGAGCGCCTGCGCCAGTTCATCGCCGGACGCAGCGAAATCGTGGCCGGCGACCGGCTCGTTCTGCGCACGCTGCGTGCGAAAGCGCGCGAACGGCAGCGCAACTGGCTTGGCATTCCGCTCGTCATCCTGGGAGCGCTGCTTTTGCTCGCGCTGAGGCCGCGCGGGTAGGGCGTTCATCGCCGGCCGCGTCGGCGCAGCGAGCCGTTCTAGCCGACGCCGCGTCCAAGCGGCGCCTGCCTTCGATATCCTTGTTTGCGGAGTATGCCGATGCGGGTGGCTTGCTCGCCTACGGCCCGAGCCTCCTCGACCTGTTTGGTCGGTCCGCGGGCTTCGTTGACCGGATCGCCCGTGGCACACGGCCAGCGGACCTGACCGTCGAGCGTCCGACGCGCTTCAACTAGTCGTAAACGCCCGGATTGCGAAGGCGATGGGAATCACGATTCCGCCCTCAATCCTGCTGCGCGCCGATCGGGTGATCGAATATAGTCCTGTGATTTGCGAACAATGCGGTAGTTGGCGAATGACCGGTCTTGGCCGAAAGCGGACACTCACGCCAAGCGCAATGCGGGGCAGCGCTGGCTCGATTGCCACGGCGTTTCGTTCATGCGGCCGGTTCCCCTTCGTGCCCAAGCGCCTGCAGGGCGGTGCGCACGATGCTCGCGCGGTCGACCTCGAAGAATGCGCGCAGGTTCGCGCGCGTGTCGCTGCGACCGAAGCCGTCGGTGCCCAAGGACACGTAGCGTCCAAGTACCCAGGCGCGGATCAGGTCAGCGAGGGCGCTCACGTAATCGCTTGCGGCGATGACCGGGCACGTGTCTCCTTCGAGGCAGCGCGCGATCCAGCTCCTGCGCGGCTCGCGCGGATGGTCGCGATTCCAGCGATCGGTCTCGCGCCCGTCGCGGCGCAGCTCGGTAAAGCTCGTCACCGACCAGACTTCCGCCGCGACGCCATGGGCGTGATCGAGGATTTCGGCGGCGGCAAGCGCCTCGCGCAGGATCGCACCTGACGCGAGCAGCCGGACGCGCACGCCGCCCGCTCCGGCGGCGCGCACCCGGTACATTCCCTTGAGTATCCCCTCCTCGGCGCCGGGGGGCATCGCCGGGTGCACGTAGTTCTCGTTCATCACGGTGATGTAATAGAACACGTCTTCCTCGGCCTCGAGCATGCGCCGCGTGCCATCCTGCAGGATGACCGCAAGCTCGTAGCCGAAGCACGGATCGTAGGCGACGCACGTCGGAATGGTGGAGGCGACGAGATGGCTCGAGCCGTCCTGGTGCTGCAGTCCCTCGCCCGAGAGCGTCGTGCGCCCGGCGGTGGCGCCGACGAGAAACCCGCGCGCGCGCGAATCGGCCGCAGACCAGATGAGATCGCCCACCCGCTGGAAGCCGAAGATCGAATAGAAGACGTAGAACGGCAGCATCGGCACGCCGTGCGCGCTGTAGCTCGCCGCCGCCGCGATCCACGAGGAAAGCGCGCCGGCCTCGGTGATGCCTTCCTCGAGAATCTGGCCGTCCTTCGCCTCCTTGTAATAGAGCAGCTCCTCCCGGTCCTCGGGCTCGTAGAGCTGGCCGTAGGGCGAGTAGATCGCCACCTGCCGGAACAGTGCCTGCATACCGAAGGTGCGCGCCTCGTCGGCAACGATCGGCACGATGTGCCTGCCGAGCCCCGCATCCTTCAGCAGATGCGAGAGAAGCTGCACGAACACCATGGTCGTGGACTGCTCGCGGCTATGCGATCCTTCGAGCGCCCTGGCGAAAGTGGAAAGCGCCGGGACCGCGAGCTTGGCGGGCTTGCAGGGCCGCGCCGGCAGGTAGCCGCCAAGCAGCTGCCGGCGCGCGTGCAGATAGCGCATCTCGGGCGAATCCGCGGCCGGCCGACAGAACTTCAAGCCGGTGAGATCGTCATCGGACAGCGGGAGCGAGAAGCGGTCGCGAAACGACTTGAGCGCCTCGTCGTCCAGCTTCTTCTGCTGATGGGTGCCCATCTTGCCCTGGCCCCAGGTCCCCATGCCGTAGCCCTTCTTGGTCTTGGCGAGGATGGCGGTCGGCTGGCCCTTGTGATTCACCGCTGCGTGATACGCCGAATAGATTTTGACCGGGTCGTGGCCGCCGCGCTTCAGGCGGTCGATGTCGTCGTCGGTGAGGTCGGCCACCAGCGCCTTGAGCTCCGGGTACTTGTTGAAGAAATGCTCGCGGTTGAAGCGCCCGTCGGTGGCGGCGTAGGTCTGGAATTCGCCGTCCACGGTCTCGTGCAACCGCCGCAGGATGATGCCGTCGCGGTCCTTGGCAAAGAGGGGATCCCAGTCGCTGCCCCAGATCAGCTTCACCACGTTCCAGCCCGCGCCGGCGAACAGGCCCTCGAGCTCCTGGATGATCGAGCTGTTGCCGCGCACCGGACCGTCGAGCCGCTGCAGATTGCAGTTGACGACGAACACGAGGTTGTCGAGCCCCTCGCGCGCCGCGAGCGACAGCGCGGCGAGCGATTCGGGCTCGTCCATCTCGCCGTCGCCCGGGAACGCCCACACCTTTCGGTCACCGGCCGCCAGGATGCCGCGGTTCTCCAGATACCGCATGAAGCGCGCCTGGTAGATCGCGTTGATCGGCCCCAGGCCCATGGAGCCGGTGGGGAACTGCCAGAACTGCGGCATCAGCCAGGGGTGTGGGTACGAGGAGAGTCCCTTGCCGCCGGTCTCCCGCCGATAGCTGTCGAGCTGCGCGTCGTCCAGGCGTCCCTCGAGATAGGCGCGCGCGTACACCCCCGGCGCCGAGTGCGCCTGGAAGTAGACGAGGTCCGCGCCGTGCGGCGCCTCGTGGCCGCGGAAGAAATGATTGAACCCCACTTCGAACAGGTCGGCCGCCGAAGCAAAGCTCGCGATGTGGCCGCCCAGCTCGGGATGGGCGCGGTTGGCGCGCACCACCATGGCGAGCGCATTCCAGCGGATGATCGAGGCTAGCCGCTGTTCGATCGTGAAGTCCCCCGGGAACGGCGGCTGCTCGTGCGGCGCGATCGTGTTGCAGTACGGCGTGTTGAAGCGCGTGCGCGTGCTCACGTCCATCGCGCCTGCGTGCTCAGTCAGCCGCTGCAGCAGGTAGCGCGCCCGGTCCTTGCCTTCGACCTCGAGCAGCGCATCGAAAGCCTCCAGCCACTCACGGGTCTCGGCAGGGTCGGCGTCGAGGGATTCGCCGGCGAGGAGTTTGGCGATGTCGGAGACGTTGGTCATTCCGGTCCGAAAGTGCGCAATACAGTATAGGCTAGAGACCGCCATGTTCGAGCGCTTTACGCTCGAGACAATCGACGCCGACGGTTACACGCTGCTGGCGGGCTCGGATTCGACGCCTGCGATAAACCCGTTCCTGCTCTCCCATTTCCGGATTGTCGGAGACGCCTTCGCGTCTGGTGTCGGGCTAAGGTCTCTGCAGTGTCCGCTCCTGGCCGATCGCAGGCATTCCATACGGCACCGGTTCGAAGGTGCATGCCACCTTATAACGGCTTGCCTTGTCCGAAGTAAGCCGTGGCAGTAGCTTTCGATGCAATGCGGTTGTTGTAGCCGTAGGTCCCTGTATTACTTCTTGACCGGTGCGCGGCTCTGCTTGAGGTCCTCTTCCATCAGCAGCGTCTCGATGTCGTTCAGGACGAGCCGCGGATACAGGAACGTCGAGGTGTAGATCTCGCGCACATCGCCCACGCGGTCGATCAGGAAAACCTTCAGCACGTGCGAGAGCTCGCGCCGCGGGTGTCCACCGGAGCGATCGAACGTGATTTGGATATCCTGGCCGAATCCCTCGACCAGCGGCATGAGCTCGCGCGCTGAGCGGGTCGTCAGAAAGTACCAGCGCAGCCCTCCGTCCTTTTCCACTGCACGGCTGCCCGCGTAACGCCGCATCACGTCCGGGGGGTCGCGCGCGGGATCAAAGGAGAGCGTGACGAACCGCACCTTGCCGTGCAGCGAAGGGGTCGCCGCGATCGCCTCCTTCAACGCGTCGAACACTCGGTAGGCGAGCGGACAACCCTCGGGATCGATGCACGTCGTGTAAATGAAGCCGAGCAGCGTGATCTGGCCTCGCGTGTAACGCGAGAGCGGCTGCGTGCGGCCGTCAATGCCCAGCACCCGGCCCTCGGGAGCAGCCATGATGCGGTGGAGCGTGTAGGTGCCCGGCGCGGGCGGAATGAAGTCCGGCTCGGCGAGCGGTTCGCCCTGATGTGCGCCGGAAATCGTCGCGCAGGCAAGCGCGGCGAGCAGCGCGAGCGCCCGCGCCGCACGCTGCATGCCTGGCGGACCGCTCACCCGCCGGCGGCAGCGGAGCGCAGCGCCTTGGAGCCGAGCTTCATGTGATGGGCCCGGCCGAGCTTCTCCTTGGTGAAATCAACCTCGAACTTCTGCGCCAGCTCCTTGCCGTCCCACGCGAAACCGCGCAGGAATTGCTCGTTGTCCGCACCGCCCTTGTCCCAGTTCGCGAGCAGGGACGAGGTGATGTACACGCGCTTGCCGT
>CAZYVT010000048.1:0-12162 GCA_964651335.1 uncultured Enterobacteriaceae bacterium
TTCGCCACGGTCATGAGCCTGATGATCGTGCTGCTCGGGGTGATCTCGTTCCAGCGCCTGTCGGTGCGCGAATATCCGAAGATCGATACGCCGGTGGTGTCGGTGCGCACGGTATACAAGGGCGCCGGCCCGCAGGTGATCGAGTCGCAGATCACGCAGCCGCTGGAAGACTCGCTCTCGGGTATCGAGGGGGTGCGCACGATCAAGTCGGTATCGCGCGAAGAGGTGAGCCAGATCACGGTCGAGTTCGTCCTCGAGCGCAATGTCGATGCCGCGGCGAACGACGTCCGCGACCGGGTGGCGCGGGTGCGCTCGCTTCTTCCGGACGCTGCGGACGAGTCCGTGGTCTCGAAGATCGAGGCCGATGCGCAGGCGATCATCTGGCTGCGCCTGTCCTCCGACCGGCACGAGGCGCTGCAGATCTCGGACTATGCCGACCGCTACGTCGCCGACCGTCTGAAGACGCTTACCGGAGTCGCCTCGGTGATCATCGGCGGCGAGCGCCGCTACGCGATGCGGCTCTGGATCGACCGCGACCGGCTGGCCGCCTATGGTCTCACGCCGCAGGACGTCGAGAGCGCGCTGCGGCGCCAGAACGTCGAGATCCCCTCGGGACGCATCGAGTCCTCGCAGCGCGAGTTCACCGTGCTGACCGAGGCGGACCTGCGGACCGCGGCGCAGTTCGACGACATGATCCTCACCGAGTCGCGCGGCTATCCGGTGCGGCTGCGCGACGTGGGGCAGGCGCGGCTCGGGGCGCTCGACGAGCGCAACGTCGTGCGCGTGAACGGCAATCCGGCCGTGGGGCTGGGCGTGGTCAAGCAGTCCACCGCGAACACGCTGTCCGTGGCGCAGGCGGTCAAGGCCGAAATGGCGCGCCTGCAGGGCACGCTGCCGGAGGGCATGACGCTGGCGGTGGCCTTCGATTCGTCGATTTTCATCGAGCGCTCGATCGAGGCGGTGTACCGCACCATGGGCGAGGCGGTGCTTCTCGTGGTGCTGGTCATCTTCGTGTTCCTGCGCTCGTTCCGCGCCACGCTGATCCCGTTCGTGACCATCCCGGTGTCGCTCGTCGGCGCGGTCTTCTTCCTGTACCTGATGGGCTTCTCGATCAACGTGCTGACGCTGCTCGGCCTGGTGCTCGCGATCGGCCTGGTGGTGGACGACGCCATCGTGGTGCTCGAGAACTGCCACCGGCACGTCGAGCTGGGGAAATCGCCGCGCCAGGCCTCGGTGGACGGCTCGCGCGAGATCGCGTTCGCGGTGATCGCGATGTCGCTCACGCTCACGGCGGTGTTCGCTCCGGTGGCTTTCGTCACGGGCAACACCGGCCGGCTGTTCGCCGAGTTCGCGCTCACCGTCGCATCGGCGGTGGCGGTGTCGGGATTTGTTGCGCTCACGCTGACCCCGATGATGTGCTCCAGGATCCTGAAGGAGCATGAGAAGCACGGCGGGCTGTACCTCGCGATGGAGCGTTTCTTCCACGGCATGACCGAGGGGTACCGCCGCACGCTGGCGCGACTGCTGCGGATCCGGGTGGTCGTGGTCGCGGCGTTCTTCGCGGTCCTGGCGGGCGCCACGGCGGTGTACCTGACGTTGAAGGACGAGCTTTCTCCGCTCGAGGACAGGGGCTTCTTCATCACGCTGGTGCTCGCGCCGGAGGGCGCCTCGATGGACTACACCGACGGCTACATGCGCGAGATCGAGCGCATGTTCTCGCAGGTGCCGGAGATCCGCTCGTATTTCACAGTGGTGGCACCGGGCCTCGAGCGGCCCAACCCGGTCAACCTCGGAATCGGCTTCAGCCAGCTCGCGCCCTGGGACGAACGCGTGCGCAAGACGCAGCAGATCACCAGCGAGTTGGAGCCCCGGATGTTCGGCACGCTGCCGGGCGTGCTCGCCTTCCCGGTGAACCCGCCCTCGCTCGGGCAGAGCTTCCGCAATCCGCCAGTGCAGTTCGTGATCCAGGCGACCTCCTACGAGGAGCTGGAGGCCATGACCAACCGGCTGCTCGCAAAGGCGCGCGAGTCGAAGGCGATCGCCAACCCGGACGTGGACCTGCGCCTCAACAAGCCGCAGCTCGCGGTGGACATCGACCGCGACAAGGCGGCAGCCCTGGGCATCGACGTGGAGACGATCGGCCGCACCCTGGAGACGCTGCTCGGAGGACGCCAGGTCACGCGCTTCAAGCGCGAGGGCAAGCAGTACGACGTGATCGTCCAGCTCGAGGCGAAGGACCGCGCCACGCCGACCGACCTCACCTCGATCTTCGTGCGGACGCGGGACGGGCGCCTGGTGCAGCTCGCCAACCTGGTCAAGGTGCGCGAGACGGTCGGCCCGAAGGAGCTCAACCACTTCAACCGCCAGCGCGCGGCGGTCCTGTCGGCGAACGTCGCGCCCGGCTACACGATCGGCGAAGCGCTCGAGCTGCTGGAGGGCGCCGCAAAGCAGACGCTCGATGCGACCGCGCGCATCGCACTCGACGGTCCTTCGCGCGAGTTTCGCGAGTCCGGCACGGCGCTCGCGTTCGCCTTCCTGCTGGCGCTCGCTTTCATCTATCTCATGCTCGCGGCGCAATTCGAGAGCTTTGTTTCCCCGTTCGTGATCATGCTGACGGTGCCGCTCGCCTCGCTCGGCGCGCTGCTCGCGCTCAAGCTCAGCGGCGGCACACTCAACGTGTACTCCAAGGTTGGCATGGTGATGCTGATCGGACTGATCACCAAGCACGGGATCCTGATCGTCGAATTCGCCAACCAGCTGCGCGGGCGCGGCATGCAGAAACTCGAGGCGGTGATCGAATCCTCCACGCTGCGCCTGCGTCCGATCCTGATGACCACGGGCGCGATGGTGCTCGGCGCGCTGCCGCTTGCACTCGCAACCGGAGCCGGCGCCGAGGCGCGCCAGCCGATCGGATGGGTGATCGTGGGCGGATTGCTCCTCGGTACCGTGTTCACGCTGTTCGTCATTCCCACCGCCTACCTGTTGCTGGTGCGCGAACGGCGCCCGGCGACGGAGAGGGCGCATGGCGTCCAGACTGCTTGAAGGCGACACCGCGCTGGTGACGGGCGCGGCGCAGGGGATCGGGCGCGCCATCGCACAAGCGATCCAGGAGGAGGGTGCGAGGGTCCTGAGATCGGACCTCCAGGATTCAGATCTTCAATTCGATCTCGGCCGCCCAGGGGCGGCCGAGAAACTTGCCCTCGAGTCGATCGGGCGCCTGGGCCGTGTCTCGATCTTCGTTCACGCGGCAAGCCCGAGGCGCCAGGAAACCCAGACCGCGCTCGCCGTGACAGAGGCGCAATGGCGCGAGATGCTGGAAGTCAATCTCAGCGCCGGTTTCCTGATCGCGCAGGCGCTTGGACGGCACATGCGCGAGCAGGAGGTACGCGGCCGGATGCTTTTCGTGACGTCGCTGCACGCCGAATCGCCGCGCAACCTCCCGCACTACAGCGCCTCGAAGGCAGGTCAGACGATGGTCGTGAAGGAGCTCGCGCGGGCGCTCGGGCCGCATGGCATCCGGGTCAATGCGATCGTCCCGGGCGCGGTGCCCGGCGCCGGTTTCGGCGGCGCTCCCGGTCTGGAGGACAAAATCGCGCTGCGCCGGCTCGGCACGCCTGCCGATATCGCGGCGATGGCGCTCGCCGTGCTCTCGGAACGTTTCGGCGGCTATGTAACCGGCGCCTCAATCGTCGTGGACGGGGGCCTGGCGCTGTACAACTGGATCGAGGCGCGCGAATGAAGCTGAAATACCGCGTCCGGCAATCGGACGTGAACCCCTATGCGCCGGCGAATCACACCGGAACAAGGAACTTCCGCCTTATCGGCCCGGAGACCGTCGGCGCGAGCAACGTCGAGGTGCTGATCGGGGAGATCGAGCGCGGCAAGGGCGCGCTGCCGCATGCGCACCCGGGGATCGAGCAGGTGTGCTATTTGCTCGAGGGAAATGCGCACGTGGAGGTCGCTGGCGAACGATTCGAGCTGGCTACGGGAGAAGCGTGCTTTTTTCCCGCCGGCGCGCTGCACCTGTTCATCGTCACCAGCGAGCGCGCCAGGGTAATGATCATCTATTCTCCGCCCTACGGCGAGGACCCCGCGAAAGTGGTGACGCATGGCTGACCGCTGGCTGCCGCTCTCCGGCGTGCGTGTGGTCGATTTCTCGATGTTCGTCCCGGGGCCCTTCTGCTCCGCGATCCTGGCCGACCTCGGTGCGGATGTGATCAAGGTCGAAGCGTCCGGCGGCGAGCCGGGGCGCAGCTATATCCCCGTGCAGTTCCGCACCGAAAACCGCAATAAGCGCGGCATGGCGTTGAATCTCAAGGCGCCGGAGTCGCGCCCGGTGGTTGCACGGCTGGCGAGGCAGACGGACATCGTTCTCGAAGGTTTCCGCCCTGGCGTGGCGCAGCGTCTCGGGATCGACTACCAGACCCTGAACGGGCACAACGGCCGGCTGGTCCACTGCTCGGTCTCCGGATACGGGCAAACCGGCCCGTGGAGCGGGCGGCCGGGACACGATGTCAACTATGTAGCGGCCGCAGGCGGGCTTGCCTTTCCCGGCCAGTGGCTCAAAGCGCCGACGCGTTCGTCGCTTGCGATCGCGGACATGGGCGGCGGTTGCTTCGCCGCGATCGCGGTGCTTGCGGCGCTCGCCGAACGCAACCGCAGCGGCCGTGGCGTGCAGCTCGATCTGTCGCTGTTCGAGGCGGCCTTTTTCTGGTCGGCGATGCGCCACAGCCTGGATGACGGCGTGGATCCGAAAGCACACATCTTCCCGGTCAACGACGTATTCGAGACCAAGGACGGCAAGCGCCTCACGCTCGGCATCCTGGAGGAGCACTTCTGGCAGAACTTCCTCAATGCGGCGGCGGGCGACGCCGCCGGACTCAAGGATCCGAAATACGCCACCGACGCTTCCCGGCGGCGGCACGGCGACGAGCTTTCTGCGCTGCTCGCGCTGCTGCTCAGGACGAAGACCGCCGAAGAATGGATCCGCTTGTGCGAGGCGAATGACGTGCCGGTCGATCCGTGCCTGACGCCTGCGCAGGCCGCCCGGCTGGAGCACGTGCGCTCGCGAGAGAACGTGGTGGCGCGCGGCGGCGAGAATTTCGCGTTGTTTCCGGTGCACGCGAACGGTACGCGCGGCGCGGAGCTGCGGCGCGGCGTGCCGGGTCTGGGCGAGCACACGAGGGAGATCCTGGTCGAGCTCGGATTCGACGACGGCGAGATCGCAGTCCTGGTGCGCGCCGGCGCGGCGAAGACGTGACGGGACGGCGATGGATTTTGCGCTGAACCCGGAGCAGGAGCGGATCCGCGACGCGATCGCGAAACTCTGCGCTCAGTTCGGCGACGAATACTGGCTGAAGAGGGACAAGGAAGGCGGCTATCCCTCGGAGCTGCACCAGGCGCTGGCGGAGGACGGCTGGCTCGGCATCGCAATGCCGGAAGCATTCGGTGGCGCAGGGCTGGGAATCTGCGAGGCCGCGGTGATGATGCAGGCGATCGCCGAATCGGGCGCAGGGTTCTCGGGCGCCTCGACGGTGCACCTGAACATCTTCGGCCTCAATCCGGTCGTGGTGTTTGGCACTCCGGAGCAGAAAGCGCGGATGCTCCCACCCCTCATCGCGGGGAAGCAGCGCGCCTGTTTCGCGGTGACGGAACCGAATACGGGCCTGGACACGACCCGTATCAAGACCAAGGCCGAGAAGCGCGGCGAGCGCTACCTGATCGCCGGGCAGAAGGTCTGGATTTCGGCCGCGCAGGTGGCCGAGAAGATGCTCTTGCTTGCGCGCACCACGCCGATCGAGGAATGCGCGCGGCCGCAAGATGGGCTGTCGCTGTTCTACACCGACTTCGACCGCCGCTTCATCGAGGTGCGCGAAATCGAAAAAATGGGACGCAAGGCGGTGGACTCGAACCAGGTCTTTTTCGACGGCCTTCCGGTTCCCGAGGCCGATCGCATCGGCGAGGAGGGCAGGGGTTTCGAGTACATCCTGCATGGCATGAACCCGGAGCGCATTCTGATCGCTGCCGAATCGGTGGGACTTGGCCGCTGCGCCCTCGATCGAGCTGCGCGATACGCAAAGGAGCGCGTCGTATTCGACCGGCCGATCGGGCAGAACCAGGCGATCCAGCACCCGCTCGCCGCAAACTGGATGGCGCTCGAAGCGGCGAACCTGATGGTGTTCAAGGCGGCCTGGCTCTACGACCAAGGAAGACCGTGCGGCGCGGAGGCGAACGCCGCGAAGTATCTCGCCGGCGAGGCATCGTTCGATGCCTGCCAGCAGGCGGTCATGACGCACGGCGGCTTCGGCTACGCCAGGGAGTACCACGTCGAGCGTTACCTGCGCGAATCGCTCATCGGGCGAATTGCGCCGGTCAGCCCGCAGCTCATCCTGTGCTTCATTGCCGAGCGCGTGCTCGGGCTGCCGAAGTCCTACTAGAATCGCGCACCGATGATCCCGCAGACGAAATACGCGCGCAGCGGCGAGGTCAACATCGCCTACCAGGTGTTCGGCGCGGGCGCGGTGGACCTCGTGGTGGTGCCGGGCTGGATCTCCAACATCGATACGTTCTGGGAGGAGCCGGGCTTCGCGCGGTTCTTCCAGCGGCTGGGCGGATTCTCCCGGGTCATCCTGTTCGACAAGCGCGGCACCGGACTTTCCGATCGCGTGACCGACACCCCGACGCTGGAAGAGCGCATGGATGACGTGCGCGCGGTGATGGACGCGGTCGGCTCCAAGCGCGCCGCGCTGCTCGGCTATTCCGAAGGCGGGCCGATGTGTGCGCTCTTCGCGGTGACCTATCCGGAGCGCACCGAGGCGCTGATCATGGTCGGGAGCTTCCCGCGCATTCAGTGGGCTCCGGACTATCCGTTCGGCCGCAAGCCGGAGGAACAGGAAAGGTGGCTCCAGGCAATCCGCGAGCAATGGGGCGCACCGGTCGGCGTGGAGTTGAGGATTCCGAGCCTGGCGAAAGACGAGCGGTTTCGCAACTGGTGGGCCAAGATGCTGCGCACCGGCGCGAGCCCCGCCACCGCCAATGCGCTGACCCGGTCGAACTACGATATCGACACGCGACATATTCTGCGCTCGATCAAGGTCCCGACCCTGTTGCTGCATTCGAACCGCGACATGGCTGTCCCTGTCGAGCACAGCCGCTACATGGCGGAGCGCATCCCGGGCGCGAAGCTGATCGAGATCGATTCCGACGACCACCTGTCGTTCTTCACGCGTCCGAACGAAATCCCCGACGCCGTGCAGGAGTTCATTACCGGCGGGCGCGGCGCAGTCGATGAGGATCGCGTCGTGAAGACGGTGATGTTCAGCGACATCGTCGGCTCGACCGAGCTTGCCACGAAGCTGGGCGACGCGCGCTGGCGCGACCTGTGCGAAGCGCACCATGCTGCCGTGCGCCGCGAGCTTGCGATCTACCGGGGACAGGAGATCGACACCGCGGGCGACGGCTTCTACGCTGCGTTCGACGGCCCGGCGCGGGGGATCCGCTGCGCCTGCGGGGTGCGGGATTCGGTGAAATCGCTCGGGCTTTCGGCGCGCGTAGGGTTGCACACGGGCGAATGCGTCGTGAGCGGGGAAAAAATCGCCGGCCTCGCGGTGCACATCGGGGCGCGCGTCGCGGGGCTCGCGCCGGCGGACACCGTGCTGGTGTCGCAGACCGTGAAAGACCTGGTCGCCGGCTCGGGACTGGAGTTCGACGATTTCGGCCTGCATGCGCTGAAAGGAGTCGCCGATTCCTGGCACCTGTACGCAGTAAGAGGAGCGGCTTGAGGAGCGGAGATGAATGCGGCAATGATCCAGGAACGAATGAAAGGCCTGTTTCCCGACCTGCTCGGCATCGAGCTGACCGCGGCCGCGCCGGAGCGCGTCCTGGCGACGCTCGCCGTGCGCCAGGATCTGTGCACGGTCGGCGGCACGCTGCACGGCGGGGCGATCATGGCGTTCGCCGACACCCTCGGCGCGGTGGGCACGTTCTTGAACATGCCCGTGGGTCATCGCACGACGACCCTAGAGTCGAAGACCAACTTCATCGGCGCTGCACCCATCGGTTCGCGCGTAGCGGGAGAATGCACGCCGGTGCACCGCGGGCGCACGACCATGGTGTGGCAGACGCGGATCACGTCGGAGAACGGGAAGCTCGTCGCGCTCGTCACCCAGACGCAGATGGTCATTCCCGCGTCATGAGCGGGAGGCACGCATGAGCGACGCCCTTTCCGTCGTCGGCCGCGGGTTTTGCTTCGAGGATTTGCACGTCGGGTTCCGCTTCCGCACGCACCGGCGCACGATCAGCGAGGCGGACGTATCGAACTTCGTCAACCTCACCTGGCTGACCGAGGAACTGTTCGCGGTCGCCGACGACACGCAGCGCGCGATCAAGGGGCGCCCCGTTCCCGGAGCGATGGTGTACGCGTTCGCCGAAGGCTTGCTGCTGCCGACGATGCAGGATACCGGGCTTGCGTTCCTCAATGCGACGCTCGACATCAAGGCGCCCACCGTGGTCGGCGACACGATTCACGTCGAGGCCGAGGTGCTGGAAGCGCGCCCGACTTCCAAGAGCGACCGCGGCCTGGTGCGCTTCGCCAACCGGGTCGTCAATCAGCGCGGCGTAACGGTGCTCGAATACAACCCGCTGCGGCTGCTCAAGCGGCGCTAGACATCCTGCATCCCCGGCCAGGCGTGCGCCGCTGCGCGAGGCGCATCACGCGGCTTTTTTCGTCGCACTCTTGACCCGCGCGATGAACTCATCGACCTTCATCACGTGCGCGGTCGAGACCGAAAGGATGGCGAGCGTGGCCTTGTGGACCTCCGCCGCGGACATCGCGCCCTGTCCAACATCGGGATAATCGAACGTTCCGGTCGCGTCGGACAGGAATGCCACCTTGTAGTCCCGGAACAGTGCATCCCGGGCGGTCGCGTGGCAACAGTTTTCGGTCGTCACGCCGGTAATCACGACCGTGTCGGTCCCCCACCCCCTGAGGATGATTTCCATGTCCGTGTTGTAAAAGGCGCTATAGCGGTGTTTCTTTACGACGATCTCCCCGGGCCACGGCGCGATTTCGTCGTAGATCTCGATTCCCTTGGTCCCGTCGACAAGGCCGGCTTTGGCTCCGATCGGCGGCCAAAGCGTCGCGAACATTCCGGCATCGCAACCGTCCCTGCGGTGTACGTGCGTCGTGTAAATCACTTTTGCGCCCACCTCGCGGCAAAAATTGATGGCGCGCTTCAAATTCGGAAGCATCGCCCGGCCCGCGGGTGTCTCCATCGGAGCGCCGGCCGCGACAAAATCGTTCTCCATGTCGACCACGATCAATGCGCACTTCGCAGGATCAATCTCGCTTATCTGATAAGGCATGACTCGCTCCTCCGCGTTCGGAAAAATGACCTCGACACAAACGAAACGAGCTTCATCGCCAGTCTCGCGACAGGAAATATACGCCCCGCCCGAGGGGAAAGAGAAGGGCTTTCGTGAATTCGAATTGCCGCCCGCGGGCAGGGGCGATGGAGGTCAGCGGAGCCGGCTGTTTCTTACCTGGGCTTGATAAGGTCGTAGAGCCACTGGCCGATCCAGCCCATCAGCGGCGGCAAGAGCACGGCCGGAAGGAACCGCGCCAACGTCAGCGGCCAGCCGAGCAGAGGCGCTTCGTAGGTCAGGGTCCGAACCGGGCTCACAAGCGTCTTCGCCGTGAGGAAGGCGATGAGCGCGCCCGGTGCAGCGCCACTCTCGAACAGCTTGGCAGCGACCGGGAAAAAAAGGTAGGGACCGCCGGGCATCAGCAGGCCTGCCGCCCAGCCGGCCAGAATGCCTTGGTGCAGCCGCTCGGATCCAAGCCAGCGCGAGATCAGCGCTGCGGGAACGAGTACGTCGATCAAGCCGGCAAGCACGAAGCCGAGCGTGAGCTCGAGCCAGACGCCTCCGAACAGGCGCCCCGCGGACTGGAGTCCCTGCCGCGGCAGGTCGGGATCCTTAGCAAAGGCGAATGCCAGCGCGAGCGCGGTGCATCCGAGGAGGACCCAGAGGCTGGAGTTCACGCGGCCCCTCATTGCGCGGCCGCGATTCTCACCGACCGGTATTGCGGCAGCGGAGCATCTCCGGCGGCGGCTTCGCGGCGCGCGGCTTCTATCAGTCCGTGCTCGGGCGCGAGCTTGCACACCGGGTCTGTTGCCGCGGCTTCGCCGGTGAGGTGATAGGCCTGGCAACGGCAGCCGCCGAAGTCTTTCGCGCGCCGATCGCAGCTGCGGCACGGCTCGGGCATCCAGGCCTCGCCGCGAAAGGCGTTGAAGCCGGGCGAATCGCTCCAGATCGTGGAAAGCGGGCGATCGCGCACGTTCTCGAACGCGAGGCCGGGAAGCGTGTGTGCGGCGTGGCACGGCAGGGCGAGCCCTTCGGGGCTCACGACGATGAATCGGCGCCCCCAGCCGTCCATGCAGGTCTTGGGATATTCGGCGTAGTAATCCGGGGTCACGAACAGGACTTCCATCCGGCCCCGCAGACGCTGCTTCGCCTCGCGGGCGACGGCGCGCGCTTGGTCGAGCTGTTCGCGCCTCGGAAGCAGGGCGCGCCGGTTGACAAGCGCCCAGCCCAGGTACTGGGTGTTCGCGAGCTCCAGCCGGTCGGCGCGCATCGTTTCGGCGAGCGCGATCATCTCGCCGACGCGGTCGAGATTCTGGCGATGAAGCACGATGTTGAGCGTGAGCGGCATGCCCAGCGCCTTCACCCAGCGGCCGGCCTCGAGTTTCCGCTCGAACGAGCGCGTTCCCGCGATCCGGTCGGAGCCGTCCGCGGTGACGTCCTGCACCGAGATCTGTACGTTGTCCAGGCCCGCGGCGCGCAAGCCCGCAAGCCGCTCGCGCGCGAGCGGAATGCCGCTCGTGATCAGATTGGTATAGAGGTCAAGTTCCCGTGCGCCCGCGATCAGCACCTCGAGATCATCGCGCAGCAGCGGCTCGCCGCCGGTGAGGTTCACCTGGACCACGCCCAAGTCCTCGGCCTCACGGAACACGCGCAGCCAGTCCTGCGTGCCGAGCTCGTTGCGCCGGCGCGCCCAGTCCACCGGATTCGAGCAATAACTGCATCGGAGCGGGCAGCGGTAGGTCAGTTCCGCGATCAGCGTGTAGGGCCGCTGCCCGTCGCTCACAAGGCCTCCTGCAGCAGGCCGCGTTCGCCCAGCGCGGCGAGAAAATCCGTCACTTCGCGCTCGATAGCCAGCCCGTCGCGGCCGTACTTCGCGGCCAGCTGATCGATGATGACGCCGACCGAATGTTCGCCGGTGCACAGCCGCACGATGTCGGCAGCAGTCGGGTTGAGCACCAGTCCCTTTTCGGGATACAGAAGCATGTAGCGTTCGGTCTTGCGGTCATAGCGCAGCCGCGCCTTGGACGCGATGCGCGGCTGGCTTTTGCGCGATATGGTCTCAGGCACGGGCGCCGTCCGCGCCCCAGGCGGGCTCGATGTAGGCGGCGTAGACGCAATCCAGAAGCTGCCACAGGATCTCGGTCTTGCGGATGAGCGCCGCTACGCAGCGCTCCTGGAGCTCCCAGCTCGTCGCGTTGCGTGTCACAAATTCGATCGCCTCCTCGGAGTCGCGCCGGGCGCGGGTCACGCGCGAGCGGAAATAGGCGAGCATCTCGGGGCTGACCCACGGATAGTGCTTCTCCCAGGCGAGCACGCGCTTGGACATGATATCGGGCGCGAAGAACTCGGTGAGCGAGGAGGCCACGGCCTCGAGCAGGCTGCGGCTGCGCACCAGTTCCACGTACGCGTCGCATGCGAAACGCACGCCGGGCAGCACCGAGCGGCAGCTCGCGACTTCCTCGCGATCGAGGCCCACGCCTTCGGCGAGCCGCAGCCACAACGCGAGTCCGCCTTCGCCTTCAGCCTCGCCGTCGTGGTCCCGGATGCGCCGGATCCACATGCGGCGGAACGCCGGATCCTCGGACTTCGACAGAATGAGCGCGTCCTTGATCGGGACGCGGGTCTGGTAGTAATAGCGGTTGAGCACCCATTGCTGGAGCTGCCCGCGAGTAAGCTTGCCCTCGTGCATGAGCGCGTGATAGCGATGCCGGTCGTGGTAGCGGCTCTTGCCTTCGTAGCGGAGCCGCTCGACGAATTCCTGCGGCGGCAACGCTGCGCGTTCCGGCCCGCTCACAGCGA
>CAZYVT010000048.1:12262-16150 GCA_964651335.1 uncultured Enterobacteriaceae bacterium
CGCTCGACGAATTCCTGCGGCGGCAACGCTGCGCGTTCCGGCCCGCTCACAGCGAGACCTCCATGCCGTCGCTTGCGATCTCCCAGCCGAGAGCCTCGGCCTGCGCCCGCTCCGGGGAACCGGCGCGGAGCAGAGGATTGGTATTGTTGATGTGGATGTAGATGCGCCGCGGCGCGCGCGCACCGGCAAGCATCTCCAGGCTGCCGCCGACGCCTCCCACGGGGAGGTGCGCCATTTCCTCGGCGCGCTTCGTGCCAAGGCCGAGCGCTATCAGCTCGTCGCTCGACCAAAACGTGCCGTCGAAGAACACGCAGTCGGACTGGTCTACCGCCGCGCGCACGGGGGGGGTAACCGCGCCTGCCGCTGAAAAATACGCGAGACGCCCGCCGGTGTCGCGGTCGTGGATCACGAGACCGACGTTCTCTCCCCAAGTCGACGCAGCCAGTCCTTCGAGATGCACCGGCGGTTTCCCCGGGGCCGGAACCGCCTCGACCGCAAGGCCGCTAGCCCGGCCGTCGGCGCCGCTCAGCGGCACTTCTTGGCCCGGGCGAAGCGTTCGCCAGCTCGCCTGTTCGGGGAAGCGCTGGAGGGTGCGGTAGAGCACGTTGCCTTCGGTGTAGCCGTGGCGAACCTCATCGGTGGCGTAGATCACGAGCGGATGCGATTCGCGCAGCGATAGCAGGCCGAGCGTGTGGTCAAGGTCACCATTGGTGAGCACGATCGCGGCGATCGGCGAATGGCGCGCCCCGCGCGGATGCAGCGGCGGAAAGCTTTCGATTTGGGAGCGGATTTCAGGCGATGCGTTCAGCAGAAACCAGCACTCGCCGTTCGCGCTGACGGCGACGCATTCCTGAGTTCGCGGTCTTAGATGCGGATTGCCTGCACGGGCTTCCCGGCAATTGGGACACCCGCAGTTCCACTGCGGGAAGCCGCCGCCCGCAGCAGCACCCAGCACCTTGATTCGCATGTCGAGTGCTGGGACGCCTCTGCGTCGCCCCGCCCGCCGTCAGCCGCGGCAGAATGGCAGAGAGAGGCCGCCTTGCCGGGCGGGAGACTTATACGCCGGGTTCCCGATCCTCGCCGAAATCGTCCTGGTAGGAATTGATCTCAGCGTCCATCTTTACTTCTTCAAACGCAGGCGTTTCCCAAATCATGGATGTGCTCCTCGGTTAGCTGCGTCTATCACCCTCCCAGACGCGAACACAGTATATACCAGACAGCTACGCCTTCGGTAAAGGGCAGGAAGCGCTCTGCTCGAAAAGATCCTTATGCTGCACTGCGAACGAGGGTACGAATCAGAGCAGTACCGGCGCGCAAACCGTACAGGATTGCGAAACGCGGTCCGGGAGGTCCGGGACGGATCTTGTTCCGCCAGTTGACATCGACGCCGCCAATGGCTTGTCTGCGACGGCGCACGGGAGTATAAGAGCCACGGCGCAGCGATCTGCTGACGCAATCCACAACGACCGACGTTGATCATCAGAGGAGGAAACAACGCCATGAATATTCGCAGAACCGCAATCTCGTTCGCCGTCCTGTTCGCGTTCGGCGGCGCCGCCCAAGCGGCGGACGTCGATGGCGACCGCATGCTCAATGCAGACAAAGAACTCGCAAAAGGCAACTGGGTCACTTATCACGGTTCGTACAAGGGGTTGCACTACAGCCCGCTCGAGCAGATCAACACCAAAACCGTCGGCAAGCTGACCGAAGCGTGGTCGCATGTGGCTTCCCGCGCCAGGCGAGGCATAGAGAGCTTCCCCCTGGCCATCGACGGCGTGTTGTATTACACCGGCCCGTACAACCAGGTTTATGCGCTGGATGGCGCCACGGGTAAGCCGCTGTGGACCTATAAGCAAAAGCTGAACGAAGATCTGGTCGCCCGGCAAACCCATGGCCCATTCAACCGTGGAATCTCCGCCGCCCACGGCAATATCATCATTGCTACTCTGGACGGCAAAGTGGCTGCAATCGATATGAAGACCGGCAAACTCGTCTGGGAAACCAAGCTGATCAACTCCGAGAAGCTGACGGTTGGTTTCACTGGCCCGCCGCTGCTGGTCAAGGACAAGATCATCGTCGGTGCGCAAGGCGGTGAATGGCCGTACCGTGGCCCGATCTTCGGCGTAAATGCCAAGACCGGCCAGAAGGTCTGGGAGTTCCTCACCGTCGGCGGCAATGATGGCACTCCTTCCGACCGTCGCAACACCTGGGGCCACGACTCCTGGAAGGTCGGCGGCGGCGGCGCCTGGATGGGTGCCAGCTACGATCCCGAGACCAACTCGCTGTGGGTGGGTACGGGCAACCCGGCGCCTCTGTACGACTGGGCCGGCGCCGACTGGAAAACCAAGGGTCCGCGTCCCGGTGACAACCTGTACACAAGCTCTGTAATTCTGCTGGATCCGGACACCGGCGTTCTGAAGGCGTATCACCAGGAAGTCCCCCACGACGCCTGGGACTTCGACTCCGCCCCCGACGGGTTCTATTTCATGGAACAGAGCGGCAAGAAGTACGTCGTGCACCCGAGCAAAGGCGGCTTCATCTACATCTATGATCGCCAGGGCAAGCTGGTCAACGTGTACAAGGGTGTCGATAACATCAACTTCGTCCAGGACATCAAACCCAATGGTGAACTGGTCGGCCGTCGTGACCTGGCCGAGGGCAAGCACGAAAACCTTTGCCCGGCAATTAACGGCGGGCTGAGCTACAACTCGGGGACCTACAACCCCAAGACCGGCCTGTTCTACAAGCTCGGCTACGAGTGGTGTATGGACCTTACGGTGCAGAAGGTCGAGCCGGTCACTGAACCCGTGGCGCAGTTGTTCATCGGTGCGGACTTCAAGTTCACGATACCCAAGGGCGAAAAATCGATGCGCGGGCACCTCCGCGCGCGTGATCCCGTTTCGGGCAAAGTGAAGTTCGAGATCAAGTACCCTGGCGCAACCCCGCACAGCAGCCTGTTGAGCACCGCCGGCGGCGTATTGTTCGTTGGCGAAGCCGGTGGCATGTTTTCCGCACATGACACAACCAACGGCAAGAAGCTGTGGACGCACAACAATGGCATCGGCCATGGGGGCGGCATCATCACGTATATGGCCAAGGGCAAGCAGTATGTGGCGGTGGCGACCGGCTGGGGTTCGCTGTTCGAAGAGGGCTACGGCGATTTCTTCGGCGAGCCGTGGAAGAGCATGCCGCAGGACTCAGGCGGCCTGAAGGTATTTGCGCTGCCGTAAAAAGCACGCGCTTATACTTGGAAGGGTGGGGACGGTGTCCCCACCCTTTTTTGTGCACGCAGGCGGCATTCAATACGTTAAAGCGAACAAGCAGAGCGAACCATTCGCGCCTAGTCTTCAAAGAAGAAGTACTACATTGAGAACCACCGAACGTCTCCCGCGAATACGACGCCTGCTGAGCGCTGCCCTGCTTCTTGCCCTTGGCCTGCCTTGCTTGGCGCTGGCCGACGACGAGAAAGCACCCGCCAAGCCGTTTGACCCGAAGAAAGCGCACAGCACCATCTGCGGCTATTGCCATGGAGACTTCGGCCGAGCACCCGGCCATGGGCCGCAACTGATGAATTCGGAGCGCAGCGACGAATACCTGTTCAACATAATCAGGAACGGGAAGCCAGGCAAGATGGCGGCCTTCTCCAGCGCCTTCACGGACGACCAGGTCCGCCAGATGGTGAAGTTCTATCGCAGCCTCAAGCCGAACGAAGAGCCGCGGAATCCATGAGCCGTTCCATGAGCTGGTCCCGCATGCGCGCCGGCTATGCAATGGCTTGGGTGTGCGCCGCGTTACTTCTCGCGGTCGCCGAGAACGCCAGCGCCCGCACACTGGCCGAAGTGAAATCGCTGGGCGCCATTTTCATGTGCGCGAGTCCGGACGCTCTCC
>CAZYVT010000048.1:16250-18094 GCA_964651335.1 uncultured Enterobacteriaceae bacterium
GCCGAAGTGAAATCGCTGGGCGCCATTTTCATGTGCGCGAGTCCGGACGCTCTCCCTTACGCCAGCGCTAAACCGGAAACTCCGGGATTCCAGATCGAAATCGGGCGCGCCATCGCCAAAGGCCTGGGTGTGTCTCTCAACGTTGAATGGATCGTGGCGCGCCGGCGCCGCAATCTCGTCAATTGCGACATGTTGTTAGACAGTATCAACGACCCCGAAGTCAACGAGGGCCGGGCGCTGTTGTCGCGTCCTTACCAGAAATCCGGGGTTGCCCTTGGCCTGCGCCGGGACGCCGAAGCTATCAGCGACTTCAGGCAATTGAAGAAGGGCCAGAAGATCGGCGTAATGATCAGCTCGTTTGCCAGCATGGTGCTGGGCAAGGCCGGCAAGGACACTTCGCCTTACGCCTTCCAGTCCGACATGGTGGAAGATCTGCAGAAGGGCGAGTTGTACGGAGCCGCAGTGTCGGCGGCGACCATGAGCTATTACATTTTCCAGCACCCGGACTCGGGGCTGCGGCTCGTACACGCTTTCCACGGCGAGTCCGAGCTCGCCTGGGAAGTGGCGGTGGGACTGCGAAAGTCCGACGCCGCACTCGTGGACGCAGTCAACGAAATACTGGAAAAACTGATCGCGGACGGCACTCTTGCCCGCATCTACGCCAAATACGGCGTTGAGCACCGCCTTCCCTGAACTACCTCGCGCGCGCGGGGAAATTGCCGCCGCGGCGGTCTCCGCCGCTTCCATCGGCTACTTCAATCTCCGCCACCCGGAGGCACGGATCACGCTGGTGCACGCCGAGGATGAGGAGCCGGAGTTGCGCTGGGCGGTTGCCGTCGGGATGCGCCGCGCGGACGACGACCTGGTACGCGCCGTCAACGGCGCTCTCGCCGGGCTTCTGGAGAACGATACACTTACCGCAATCTGTGCGAGGTACGGCGTCGCCTACCGGCGGCCCTGACCCTCGCATCGCATGCGCCCCGCAGCGGAGTGGATGATCCATGATTGACCATATCGACCATATCGTCCTCACGACCCGCGACCGCGAAGGTTGCGTCCGTTTTTACACGGAGGCGCTTGGCATGCAGCTCGAGACGTTCCAGACTCCGACCGAGCAGCGTCTCGCGCTCAAGTTCGGCAACCAGAAGATCAACCTGCACGAATGGGGCCGCGAGTTCTCGCCGCGCGCGCACGTCGCCGCACCCGGAACGCTCGACCTGTGCTTCATTGCCTCGGTGCCGCTGGAGGAGGTGATGCGACGGCTCGAGCAAGCCGGCGTGAAGATCATCGAAGGGCCGGTGATGAAGACCGGTGCGGTCTCGAAGATCCGCTCGGTGTACGTGCGCGACCCAGACCTCAACCTGGTCGAGATTTCGGTTCCCGCGGCCTGAGGTGCGGGGCGCTCAAACGCTCAGCATCGCCCAGGAGAACTCGATCGTCACGGCGCCGCGCGCGCACTCTTGCCGGCAGGCGCCGCAGTGCCAGCATTCGTCGGGGTATTTCACCACCGCGACTTCGCCTTCCATGTGGATCACGTCCACCGGGCAATAGAGATCGCACAGCTCGCAGCCGTTGCATTTGGCGGGATCGATTACGGCGGGCATGCGCGTTCCCGGGTTCGTTCAGGCCGCGTACTTCAGCTTTTCGAGACGCGTCGTCACGCCCCCCGGCTCCTTCCGGATGACCATCAGCCCGCACCAGTTCTCGTCGTCCGTCTCCGGGTAGTCGGCGCGGTAATGGAACGGCTGGAAGCGCGACTCCTTGCGCGCCAGCGCCGCGGTCGCGGTGATCTTGGACATCTGGTGGATGTTCATCGACTCGTGCGCGCGCATCAGTTCGTGCAG
>CAZYVT010000048.1:18194-22719 GCA_964651335.1 uncultured Enterobacteriaceae bacterium
GCGGCGTGCCTGCCCGCGGCGAAGCCGCCGGCGAATGCCATGTGCAGGCAGCCCATCTGGTCGGAGGCGTCGCCCGCGGCATAGATTCCGGGCACGTTGGAAGCGCAGTTGCGGTCGATGCGGATGCCGCTGCCGCAGAGCTCCGACGGCCGCGCCTGCATCGGCTCGGAAACCGTCATCTCGATCATCGCGCCGTCCCTGGCATAGCCCTTTTTCACCAGGAACTCGGGCAGCGTGTCCTTGTCCACGCCGAGCGTGAAGAACAGGTGCTCGAGTTCAGTGGACTTGAGGTGCCGGCAGTCCATGTAGATCGGCCCACGCCCTTCCTTCAGCTCCTGCAGCGCGCCCCAGACCATGAAATTGCGCGGCGCCTTGTTCGCCATCGCGTGATATTTCGCCATGAACGGCTCGCCGAGCGAGTTCACGAGCTGCGCGCCCATGCCGAAAAACGCGTTGAAGCCCGGCGCGCTGAATCCCTTGGGCACGATCGTCATGCGAACGTACTCCACGTTGGCGAGCGCCACGCCGGCATCGAACGCCGCGCGGTGCAGGTCGCCGGTGTTCGCCGGGCAGTACCAGAGATTGAACGGGTTGCCGGTCTGCGCGTTGAACATCCGGCTGGTGTTGCCGGTCGCGAGCACCACGGCCTTGGCGCGGACGCGGTAGAAGTCGCCCTTGCGGATGTCGAAGCCGGTGAAGCCGGCGAGCTCGCCATCGTGCAGCCACAGATTGGTGACCTGGACGCGGTTCAGCACCTTGCACTTGCGCCGCTTCACTTCCATCGCCATCTTCGGCTTGAGCTTCTTGCCGTCGAAATTGATCCAGTACGGCCCCGGCTGGCCCATGGACGCGGTGCGGAAGATCTTGCCGTCGGGCTGCCGCAGCGAGACCCCGATGCGCTCGATGCGCTTGAGGGCAGCGGGCAGTTCGTCGCAGTACACCGCCTCGTGCACGCCGATGTCGACCGCGCCCTTCGCGACCCGCGTCACGTATTCGAGGTACGCCTCGCGCGTATCCCAGGGCTCGCCGGTCTCCAGATAGGCGAGGAAGTGATCGATGCCGCCCGCGATTGCGCCGCTATGCACGATGTTGGCCTTGTCGACGACGAGGACGCGGCATCCGCCACGGGCCGCCGCGATCGCGGAATTCAGGCCCGCGGTGCCGCCGCCGATGATCGCCACATCGGTGTCGAGATCGTGGACCTGGCGCTCGCTCATGGATGCGTTGCAGTGGAAAATACTTTCACGGGAGGCAGTCTTACCCAGCCTGCGAGGGCGCGGGTTGACCGGCGTCAATGGGTCCGCGCGGGCGCCCTATGCTAGAGTCGCCGCCCACAGGAGCGCAGCAATGAAACGAATTTTATTGGCGGCGTGCACTTTGTTTGTTGCGGCGCACACATCGGGGCAAACCCTGGGCATCGGCACCGCGCCGCAAGGAACGATCGGCTACAACATGGGCTCGGCGATCGCCAAGGCGCTTGCAGAGGCGGAGAAGATCCAGAGCCGGGTGCAGCCTTACTCCGGATCGAGCGCCGTGTTTCCGCTCGTAAACACCGGCGAAATGGATCTCACCGTCGGCAACGTGCTCGAAGCGCAGGAGGCGGCAAACGGCGAGGGGCCCTACGCCGGGCGCAAGCAGGCCAACCTTCGGATCGTCGCCGTGATCTTCCCCATTCACGTCAGCCTGTTCGTGAAGAAGGACGGGCCGATCAAGACCATCGCCGACCTGAAGGGCAAGCGCGTGACCTACGGCTACACCGCGCAGGTGACGCTGAAGCGCGTCGTCGACGCGATCCTCGCCAATGGTGGCATCGACAACACCTACATCCGCACCACGCTGGTACCCAACGTGGTTCGCGGCGCAGACGACTTCGCGGACGGCAAGGCCGACGCCGGGTTCTTCGCCATCGGCGCCGGCAAGGTCACCGAGGTGGACAAGTCGGTCGGCGGAATCCGCTTCCTGCCGCTTTCCGACGATCCGAAGGCTCTGGCGGCCATGAGGAAGATCTTTCCCTACGCGTATGTCGCCGAGGTGCAGCCGAATCCGGCATACGCCGGCATCGCCGCGCCGACCAAGCTGATGGCCTACGATTACCTGGTGCTCGCCGGCACGCACGTCAAGGACGACGTCGCCTACCGGGTGGCGAAGACCCTGTACGAGCACAAGCCGAAGCTCGTCGAGAGCCTGCGGGCGTTCCAGGCCTTCGACACGCAGAAGATGTACAAGCCGATGCCCGCGCCGTTTCATTCCGGGGCGCTGAAGTTCTACAGGGAAAAAGGGCTCGCGAAGTAATTGATGGCTGAGGAGTTCATCGGGGGCCCTCAGCCGCGCGAGCGCCCCTACGCCCGCACCGTCTTCGTCCTCCAAACCCTTCTCACCGCCACGGTCGTGGGGTGGGTGCTCGACTTGCATCGCGCCGCCGGGCTGGAACTCTACACCGAGCAGTTCCTCGTCACCGTCCTCGGCTTCGCGATCGCGCTGTGTTTCCTCATCGCGCCGGCGAGCCCGAAGTACCAGGGGCAGGTGCCCTGGCGGGATGTGCTGGCGGGCGCTTGCGGCCTCGCGATCTGCCTGTACATCGCCTGGCGTTATCCGACGCTCGTCAACGAGCTCACCGAGCGGCCGCTCGACGGCATCCTGATGGCCGGAGCGCTGTGCCTCCTGGTGCTGGAGGGCACACGCCGCATGGCCGGCTTTTCGCTGGTCGGATTCACCATCGCCGGCGTGCTCTACGCGCTCTGGGGCCACCTCCTTCCGGGCGTGTTCCAGGCGCGCCCGGTCGAGTTCACGCGGCTTCTGGTGTACCTCGGGCTGGACACGAATGCACTGCTCGGCTCTTCGCTGGCGATCGCGATCGTGGTCGTCATCCCGTTCATCCTGATGGGGCAGGTGCTCGGGCGCTGTGGCGGCGGCGAGTTCTTCACCGACCTGGCGATGGCCTGGATGGGGCGCTACCGCGGCGGGACCGCCAAGATCTCGGTCGTCGGCTCCGCGTTTTTCGGCATGATCTCCGGCAGCGCCGTCGCCAACGTTTCCGCGGTCGGAGTGGTGACGATCCCGCTCATGAAGCGGGCGGGCTTTCCGCCCCAGATCGCGGCGGCGATCGAGGCGGTCGGTTCGACCGGCGGTCAGCTCATGCCCCCGGTGATGGGCGCGGCCGCGTTTCTGATGGCCGAGGTGCTGCAGGTGCCGTACCGCGAGGTGATGATCGCCGCCGTGATTCCGGCGTTCCTCTATTACCTCGCGCTCTTTTTCCAGGTGGACCTGGAGGCGGCCAAGCGCGGCATCCGGAGCGAGCCCGCCGAGCGGCAGCCGCAGGCGCTCGTGGTGCTGAGGGACGGCTGGTATTTCCCGATCCCGTTCGCGGTGCTGATCGGGGCGCTGCTCGCCTGGAACATGCAGGCCGAGTACGCGGCGCTCCTTGCCACGGGCGTGCTCATCGCGTGCTCGCTCGCGTTCGGCTACAAGGGCCGGCGCGTGCCGCTCAAGGACATGTTCCTCGCCATCGTTTCCACCGGCACCGCGGTAGTCGACCTCGTTCTCATCTGTGCGGTGGCGGGCCTGTTCATCGGCATCCTGAACATCAGCGGGCTGGCGTTCGGCCTGACGTTGCAACTCCTTGCGATCACCGGAGAAAACGTCGCGGTCCTGCTCGCGCTCACGGCGCTGATGGCGATCGTGCTCGGGCTCGGGCTGCCGACCGTCGGCGTCTACGTGATCATGGCGACGCTGATCGCCCCGGCGCTCGTCAAGGTCGGCATCGCGCCGATGGCGGCGCACATGTTCCTGCTGTATTTCGGCATCATGTCGATGGTGACGCCGCCGGTGGCGCTCGCCGCCTTTGCCGCCGCGAACATTGCCGGCGCGGACGTCGACAAGACCGGCTGGACCGCGACCCGTATCGGCTGGGCCGCGTACATCGTGCCGTTCCTGTTCGTGCTCTCTCCCTCGCTCCTCATGCAGGGCGAGCCTGCCGCAATCCTCTGGGCAGTGCTCACCGCGTCACTCGGTATCTGGATGGGCACGATTGGCGTCGTGGGGCATTTCTATGCGCGGGTCCCGCCCTTGCTGCGTGTGTTGTTCGTCGTCGCGGGCGTTTCCCTGATGATCCCCGCCGACGCCTTTCCCGGCGCGATTCTGACCGACATCGCGGGCTTCGCGCTCGGCGGGGCGCTGCTCGCGCGCGAGATCCTGCGCGAGAAGGGGAAAGCGGGGTCGGAGAAACCTCTGGAAGAACGTTGACCGGCGTCAACGACGCGGCGTACCGCGCGGGCCGGCGCACGCCGCCGGGGTCAGAGTCCGCATCTTGATGCGGCTGCTGCTCGTCAATCCGCAATTCCCCGAGACCTTCTGGAGCTTCCGCTGGGCAGTACAAGAGGTGCTGCCGCGCAAGCGCGCGCGACTCCCGACCCGCGGGCGCTGCGCGACGCCAACAAGATCCAGAACTGCCGCGGCGACATGCTCGCGGCGGTGCGCCGCATCTACGCCCACGGCATCGACGTGCTCGCGGGATTCATCATCGGCT
>CAZYVT010000048.1:22819-29113 GCA_964651335.1 uncultured Enterobacteriaceae bacterium
ATCGGCTGCGCCGCGAAGGAAGACTGGTCGAGGGCGTGCCGCACGGCGACAACACCAGGCTGGGCACCAACATCGTTCCGCAGCATATGAGCACAGCCGAGATGGTGGAAGGGTTCAAGCGGCTTTACGGCCAGTTGCTTCACGACCGTGCGATCGCCGAAAGGGTGCGCAACAAGCTGCGCCATTTCGGCGCGCGGGCCGCGCCCCAGCGCACGGCGGGAAACGGCTGGCAGATCTCGGTGCAAGTGACGGGAAGGCTCAATCGCGCCCTCGCGCGCCGCCTGAAGCGGAATCTCCGGAAAGTGCTTGCGCGCACGCAGACGCGGCTCGTGCTCGCCGTCGAGGGTTTGCGCGAATCAGAGCGGCGCGAGTTCGAGCGGTTGTTGCGTTCGCTTGCGCGCTATGGCGACCGCGTCGCAATCGTGCTCGGCGAAGGCCTGCGGGATCTGCTGCGCTTCGAGGCGCCGGAAGCGGCGCGCTAGTCGAAAAGCGTCACGCGCGCGCCCCGGGCGCGCAGCGCGTCGACCAGCACCTGCGCGTGTTCGCGGTCCCGCGTTTCGACCACGAATTCCACCTCGGGAGTCTTGACCGACGCCGTGCCGAAGACGCGCTGGTGCTGCACTTCGACGATGTTGCCGCCCGCCTCGCCGATCATCGCCGCGACCCTGGCGAGACTGCCGGAGACGTCGGGCATGGTGACGCGCAACCGCATCAGGCGGCCGTCGCGCACCAGCCCGCGCATCAGTACTGCGGAGAGAAGCCGCGAGTCGATGTTCCCGCCGCAGACCGGAATTCCGACGCGCCTGCCGCGGAATCGCGCGGGGTGCTCGAGCAACGCGGCAAGGCCGGCGGCCCCCGCTCCCTCGGCGACGGTCTTTTCGATTTCGATCAGTTCCACGATCGCGCGCTCGATCGTCTCTTCCTCGACCAGCAGCACCTCGTTCACCAGGCGCCGTGCAATCGCGAGGGTGAGCTCGCCGATGTCGCGCACCGCAAGCCCCTCGGCGATCGTGTCGCCGCCGACCGCCACCGCGCAATCGTTCAGGCGCTGATGCATCGCGCACCACAGCTTCGACTCGACGCCGATCACCTCGATCTGCGGGCGAATGGCCTTCGCCGCGGTCGCCATTCCGGCGATCAGGCCGCCGCCGCCGATGGGGATCACCAGCACCTCGAGCGCGGGCTGCTCCGCGAGCATCTCGAGCGCGACGGTTCCCTGTCCCGCCACGATCAGCGGGTCATCGTAGGGGTGGATGAAGGCGAGGCCCTCTTGCGCCGCGAGCTCATGCGCGTGGCGTGAGGCATCGGCGAGCGTATCGCCCTCTATGATGACTTCCGCGCCGTGAACCTGCGTGCCCTTGATCTTGCTGTTCGGCGTTCCGCGCGGCATGACGATCACGGCGCGCATCCCGAGCCGCGCAGCGTGGTACGCGACGCCCTGGGCGTGATTCCCCGCGCTCATCGCGATGACGCCGCGGCGGCGCTCGGTGTCGCCGAGCGAGAGCAGCTTGTTCAGGGCGCCGCGTTCCTTGAACGAGGCGGTGAACTGCAGGTTTTCGAACTTGAGCCAGACTTCCGCTCCGGTAAGCCGCGAAAGCGTGCGGCTTTGCAGGAACGGCGTGCGCTCGACCGCTCCTGCAATGCGCGAGGCAGCGGCGCGCACATCCTCGAGGGAGACCGTGGCCATGCCCGATTCTATAGAATCGCCCGCATGAAGATCCTGATCGTGGGCGGCGGCATCGGCGGATTGACACTCGCGCTCTCGCTGCACCAGGCCGGGATCGCCTGCGAAATCTTCGAAGCGGCGCCCGAGATCCAGCCGCTCGGCGTGGGGATCAACCTGCTGCCGCATGGCACGCGCGAATTGACCGAGCTCTGGCTCGAAGAGCGCCTGGCGAACGTTGCGGTGACCACGCGCGAAGTCGTGTTCTGCAACCGCTTCGGGCAGTTCATCTTTCGCGAGCCGCGCGGCTGCTTTGCGGGCTACGAATGGCCGCAATTCTCGATCCACCGCGGCGACCTGCATCAGGTTCTGCTGGATGCCGTGCACGAGCGGCTTGGCGCGAACGCTGTCGCGCTGGGGAAGAGGTGCGTCGCGCTGGAGGAGGGCGCGCGGGGCGTCACGCTGCGCTTAGAGGATGGGACCTCGGCGCGCGGCGCGGCGGTGATCGGCTGCGACGGCGTGCATTCCGCGGTCCGCAAAATTCTCTATCCCGATGAGGGACCTCCCGCCTGGCAGGGCATCAACATGTGGCGGGGCGTAACGCGCGCAAGGCCCTGGCTCAGCGGCGCGAGCATGGTGGTCGGCGGCTGGCTGGAGGTCGGAAAGATCGTGCTCTACCCGATCCGCGACGACATCGACGGGCAGGGCATGCAACTCGTGAACTGGGTGGCGGAGATCCAGTCGCCGCGGAACGTGGTGCAGGACTGGAACCTGCGCGGGAGGCTGGAGGATTTCTATCCTGCATTTGCGGGCTGGAAATTCGACTGGCTCGACGTGGCCGCGCTGTTGCGCAATGCCGAGACGATCCTGGAATACCCGATGGTGGACCGCGATCCTCTGCCTGCGTGGTCGCGCGGACGCGTCACATTGCTCGGCGACGCCGCGCATCCGATGTACCCGCGCGGCTCGAACGGAGCAGGGCAGGCGATTCTCGATGCGCGCGCGCTCGCCGGGTGCCTGCGGCGCGAAGCGGATCCGGTCGCGGCGCTCAGGACGTATGAAGCGATGCGCCTGAAGCCCGCCTACGAGGTCGTCCTGATGAACCGCACCAATCCGCCTGATGCCATCCTGCGCGAAGTGCACCGGCGCACCGGCGACCGGCCCTTCGCCCGGATCGAGGACGTGATCTCCAACGACGAACTGACCGCGCTTTCGGAGAATTACAAGCGTGTCGCCGGCTTCGAGCGCGACTCGCTCGCGCGGCGCGAATCGTTCATCTGATCCGGGCGCTGCCGGGTCAGGCCATTCCGGGATCGCTTGCGATGCCGACGAGACGCGGGAGATTGAGCGAGACGGGTGGAATCGTCTTGCGATCACGCAGGTAGCGTTGCACCACCTCCCACACCGGCTCTCCGGTGACCCCGTCCGCGACCGAGGCCCAGCCGGCGACCTTGTAGTACTTGTCGGCCTCGATCGGCTTGCCGTGCAGCCGCAGGTCGGAGATGCGCGCGCCGATGGACGCGCGCGGGTCGCAGGCATAGGTCATGCCGCCGACCCGAACCATGTCGCCGCCCTGCTGCAGGTACGGATCCGGATTGAAAAGGTTGTCGCATACGTCTTCGAGGATTTCCTTGATGCGTGCCCCGGTGAGCTCGTTCACGGTGACGGCGGGGTAGGTGATCGCGGTCTGGTCCATGACGTGTTCGACCGTGACCGCATCGCCCGGAAGCAGGGTCGTTCCCCAGCGGAAGCCCGGCGAAAACGCGATCTCCGCGCCCTTCACCGCCATGAGAGCGTCGAGGATCACTTGATCGATCGTGCCGTTGAAGGTGCCGCGCCGGTACAGCAGACCTTCGGTGACCGCGAGTTTCTCGGCGAGTCTTGCGCTGTAGGGCGCACGCACCCGGTCGATGTAAGCCTGCATCTCGCGGTCGGGCGGCAGCATGTTGGCGAAGACCGGGAGCAGGCGGTAGCGGAAGTCGGCGACTGCGCCGGCCTTCACGTCCAGATCCAGCACCGCGAGGAATTTTCCGTGCGATCCCGCGTTGGTGACGAGCGTGCGCCCGACCACGACAGGCGCCGGCACGCCGTCGTGCGTATGGCCGCCGAGAATCACGTCGACGCCGCGCACGCGCGCAGCGAGCTTCAGGTCCACGTCCATGCCGTTGTGGGACAGCAGCACCACGACCTGCGCGCCCTTGGCGCGCACTTCCTCGACCAGCTTCTGCAGGCGCGGCTCCTGGATGCCGAAAGTCCAGTCCGGCACCATGTAGCGCGGGTTGGCGATCGGCGTGTAGGGAAACGCCTGGCCGATGACGGCGAGCGATACTCCGTTGACGGTGCGCAGCGCATAGGGTTTGAACACCGGGTCCTCGAAGTCGGCGGTCTTTACGTTCTGTGCCAGAAACTCGATCGGCGCCAGTTCCTTCTCGACGGCCTGCTTCACGCGCTCGGCGCCGTAGGTGAATTCCCAGTGCGCGGCCATGAGGTCCACGCCAAGGAGCTTCTGCGCCCCGATCATGTCCGCGCCCTTGGTCCAGAGCGAAGTCGCCGAGCCCTGCCAGGTGTCGCCGCCATCGAGCAGCAGCGCGCCGGGGCGCTCCGCGCGCAGCCGCTTCACCAGCGTCGCCAGGTGGGCGAAGCCGCCGACTTTTCCGTAGCGCTGCGCCGCACGCTCGAAGTCCATGTGGGTATGCGAGTAGGCGAGGGCACTGCCTGCGGCGATCTTGAAATGCTCGAGCAGCGCGGCGCCGACCAGGTGAGGCGGCCGTCCGCTGGTCGCCCCGGCGCCGAGATTGACGCTCGGCTCGCGAAAGTACACGGGCAAGAGCTGGGCGTGACAGTCGGTGAAGTGCAGCAGGCTTACATTGCCAAACTTCGGCAGGCCGTAGAGCTCATCGGCGGCCCGCGCCAGTGAGCCCCCGGTGCGTAGCGATGCGCCGCCCGCCGCGGTCAGCGCGAGCAGCCTCAGGAATTCACGCCGCTGCACTTACTGGTTGACCGGCGATCCGGGGTCGAGCAGGTAGGCGACCACGTCCTTGATCTGCTGTTCGGTGAGCGTGCCGGAGTAGCCCATGCGGGGCATCCGCGAGCACAGGTTGTAGGCCTTCGAGTCGTAAATCTTCCCGTACACGTAGCGCTGAATGTCGGGTCCATTGCCGCGCACCATCCCGAACGCAAGCAGGCTCGGGCCCAGCGTGCCGAAGGACTCCTCCTGGGGCGAGAGCTGGTGGCAGTTGTAGCAGCTGCCGCCGGCCGGGTCGCTCGCCTTGTCGGTCCACTGCATGCCGCGACCGTCCTGGGCGATGCTCCGGCCGCGCTTCCAGTCGCCCATCAGGCTGCCCGAGGGAAACTTGATCGCCTGAAGCTGCCCCTCCTCCAGCGGCTTGACGAGATCGGCCGGCGGGTTGTCGCCGTGCAGATTGCACATGCGCTGCACAGCATTGGGCTCAACCCGGCTCATGGTCGCGATGCCGCGCGCGTGGAAATCGCGCTTGAGCACCGCATGCACCTCGTTCAGATCGCTCTCCGAGAGCACCTGGCGCTCCCCGACCGGTGCGCTCGCGCAACCTGCAATCAAGGCGGTAACGATGGACATGCGAAGTGCGCGTGGTTTCATCTTCAGCCTCCCTCAGCGCTTCGTGCCAGGACCTCGATAGGGCTCGCCGTTGCCGGTCACCGTCAGGAAGGTGGTCAACGCAATGGTGGCGTCCGAGGCGAAGTTCGGCTCCGGATAACGCATTTGCTGGTAGCAGTTGTTGATCCGCCACTGCATGGTCTTGAATTGGCTGTTCGAGACCCGGTACGCCGGCCAGGTCGCCACCACCGGGCGCGCCGCCTCCGGCGTGCTCAGCACCGGCAGGTCCTGCATGCGAATGCGCTTGCCTTCCTCGCCGTGGCAGCTGGCGCAGGAGAAGTCCCACGCTCCGGCGCGGTAGAGGAACATCTTCCTCCCGAGTTCGAAGGCCGCTTTCTCCTTCGGATGGCTTGTGCCGGGAGACATTGCAACACCTTGCGACCGGGCCGCGATGTAGGCTGACAGGTATTCCATCTCGGAGAGCCGGTCCTCGTTGCCGAAGACGCGCTTCGTGGCCTCCTCGCGGCTTCGCCCCTGCAGCGTCATCATGCAGTGAAGCAGGCGCGTCTCCAGGTCCATGACGCGGTCGGCGTCCTTGAAATGGCGCGGCAGGTGCGCGTAAGCGCCCGCGAGCACGCCGGCGCCCATGCCAAGGTCGCACTGCTCGAGGGACGCGTTCTTCGGGCCCTGCTTCTTCTTCCACAGCGCCTCGCCCTCCAGCTCGAACAGCTCGACCGGGCTGCTGTCGGCGATCATCCTTTGGTACTTCTCGATTTCCTTCTTCGCATCCTGCGCGAGCGCCGCCGCACCGGCGAATGCCAGCGCGATTGCGGCCGCTTGCGCGGTCCTGCTCAGGGCGCGCATCCGTTTCCCTCCTTGTTGAACCCTGCACCAGCGATCAGGCGATCGCCGTTTCGGTGCTGTTCTTGTCGCCCTTGTTGTCCAGCCAGCTGATTTCGAGCTTGTCGCCCGACTTCGCGCCCTTGACCCGGAACGAAAACACCGGGTTGCGCGACACCGCCTGGCTGGTCTGGCCTTCGATCACCGTCTTGCC
>CAZYVT010000049.1:0-27626 GCA_964651335.1 uncultured Enterobacteriaceae bacterium
CCGGCGGTGAGCACGACTACGCGCGTGCCGAGGAACACCGCCTCCGAGATGCCGTGGGTGACGAAGACGATGGTCTTGCCCGCCTCCTTCCAGATGCGCAGCAGCTCCAGGTTCATCTTCTCGCGCGTGAGCGCATCGAGCGCGCCGAACGGCTCGTCCATCAGCACCAGCTTCGGATCGTGGATGAGCGAGCGTGCGATCGCCGCGCGCTGCTGCATGCCGCCCGAAAGCTCGTAGGGGTACTTGTCCTCGTAGCCGGTGAGCCCAACGAGTGCGAGCAGAGCCTTCGCGCGTTCGCGTGCCTCCGCCGCTGGCAGACCCAGGATCTCGGCGGGCAGCAGCACGTTCTCGAGGATGCGCCGCCACTTCAGCAGCAGCGGCGCCTGGAACACCATGCCGACATCGCGCGCCGGGTTGAACGGATGCGTCGCCGACCCGATCTGCACTTCGCCACCGTCGTGCGGGTGCAGTCCCGCGAGGACCTTGAGAAGCGTCGATTTGCCGCAGCCCGAAGGGCCGACGAGCGAGACGAGTTCGCCCGGCATGACGTCGAACGTGGCGTCCGAGATCGCCAGATGCTCCTGGCGACCGCGGCGATAGATTTTCCGGACGCCGGAGAGACGGATGAACGGCTCCGTCATCATTCCACTCTCGCGTCCTGCACCACCAGCCAGCGCTCGAGCAGCAGCACAAGGCCGTAGAGCAGCATTCCGATGAGCGTGATCATGATGACCGCCATGAACATCGCCGGCGTGTCGAGAGTCACCTGCACCTGCAGCATGAGGTAACCGAGCCCCTTGTCGGAGCCGAGAAACTCGCCGACGATCGCACCCGCGACCGCGAGAATCGCCCCGACTTTCATCCCCGCGAAGATATAGGGCAGCGCCCCCGGCAGCTGGATCTTGGTGAACAGTTGCCAGCGCGAGCCCTGCAGCGTGCGCACCAGGTCAAGGAGTTCCGGCTCGGTCTCGCGCAGGCCGCGCGCCGTGGTGAGCAGGATCGGGAATACGCAGATCGAGAACGCCATCAGCGAGTTCGGGAACACACCGTACTTGAACCACACGATGATGAGCGGCCCGAGCGCGACTTTCGGAACCATGTTGAGCGACACCAGCAATGGCATGAAAAACGCCTCCAGCGCCTTCGACCAGGTGAAAACGAGCGCGAGCGCCACGCCGACCACGAGGGCGAGGAAATAGCCGGCGAAGATTTCGGTTCCGGTCACGCCGACGTTCCACCACCAGTTGTAGTTGGGCTGCAACAGGGCGTCGAGCGTCTCGCCCGGGGAAGGCATGACGAACTTCGGCACGTTGGCGACCTTGACGAACAGGTACCACGCAAAGACCAGCGCGATGTGTGCGGCGACCGCGAGCGTGTAGCGTTGCAGCGTCTCGTTCATGAAACCCTCCGGTGGGGATGCGGACCGCGTCATGCGAGCCAGCGCTCGAGGTTCGCGCGCACGAAGTCGTCGTCTGCGAGGTCGCGATGCTCCCGGTAGACGCGGTCGATCTCCTCGCTCTGGCCGGGCGAGAGCGTTTCCTTCGGATCGAGGCACCAGGTGCCCTCGAGCAGCCCCTGTCTGCGCAGCACTTCATGGCAGCCGGCGATGCAGCCGCCGAATTCGTGCGCCACGTCGAAGAACGCGCTGTTGCAGTCGGTGATCCGCGCATCGAGCGCGAGCAGCTCTTCGTCCACCCAGCCCGAAGCGACCGCAGCCTGGATGCGTTCGTGCAGCCCGACCGCCTTCTTCGTCCACACGCTCCAGTGCCCGAGCAGCCCGCCCCGGATGCGCACGCGCACCTCCTCGCCGTCGCGCTTCACCGCGAGCGGCGCGAGCAGATCGAGCACGATGTGATCGTCGTTGCCGGTGTAGAGCGTAACCCGGTCTTCGGCGCGCGCCAGCGCCACCCCGCGCGCGACGTCCAGCGTCTTGTAGCGGTTGAAAGGCGCGATTTTGATCGCAACCACGTTCTCGATCTCCGCGAAACGGCGCCAAAACTCGGCCGAGAGCGCGATTCCGCCCACCGCGGTTTGCAGGTAGAAGCCGACCAGCGGCAGTACACGGGAGATGGCGGTGCAGTGCGCGACAAGCTCGTCCACCGAGGCGCCCTTCATGGCGCTGAGCGACAGCATCCCCGCATGGTAGCCGTGCGCGAGCGCGATCTCGGCCTCCTTCTTCGCCTGCGCCGTATTGCCCGCGAGCCCTGCGATCAGGACGAGGGGACGCTTCGCCCACTCGCGCGCGGCGTCGGCGGCGAGCTGCAGCACGGGCTCGTAGAGGCCCTTCTCGCGGATCGCGAACTGCGTCGCGTGAACGCCGACCGCGAGCCCGCCGCAGCCGGCGTCGAGGTAGTAGCGCGTCAGCGCGCGCTGCCGCCGCGCGTCGAAGCGCCGTTTGCCGTCGAGCGCGAGCGGGTGCGCGGGAATCACCGTACCGCGGCGAAGCAACGCGAGAGTTTCCTTGGGCAGCTGCGACCAGTGGAGGGGCATGAGCAGCGTAGAAATCGCCCGGTGTTATTTCCTCGAGGGCGTGAACTGCCCTAGAAGGCGCCGCCAGAGCCGGTTGAGCCATCGCTTGATCCGCCCGACGCGGTCTCGCGCCGGGAAAGGACCACCGCGAAATTGCGCCGGAGCGTTTCCCGAAGAAACGGCACCAAATCGTTTCCCGAGACAGTCCGCAAATTGGGCGGTTCGCTCGGTCGCCCTCTTCTCGAACAGGCTATCGACGATCGGTTTGAGCTGCCCCTCACCCTTGACCTTGATCAGACCGAGCAACTCGGTCCCTGAAGCAATTCCCCGCAATGTGACATCGATCTCCATGGTCAAATGTTCAGCCCTTGCGGTGGCATGAAGCCTGTGCGGCGGGTCCTCTGAATCGATCTGCGCCCTCAGAGTCAGAATCAAGGGCACGACACCGACTTTTTCCTTCACCGTCAACTCAGCGGTCCTGTCGTCCACCAGCTTGATGCGCTCAACGCCAGGAATACATGTGCATAGGGATTCAAAGTCGCGAATGAATCTCCACACTTCCTTGGGTGGCGCGTTTACCGCGAACTTCGCCTCGAGTTGAGGCATCAGTCCCACCACTTCTTCAGCTTGAAATCTTCCACGATCGCGGCGGCAGCGTTATGCCCTGCCCCCGCATGCACGCCTCCACCTGGATGACAGTAACCGCCGCACATGTAGAGCCCTTCAACCGGCGTTCTGTAGCTGGACCAGCCGGCGAAGGGCCTGAAATATCCCATCTGGTCAGGAGTCATGTCTCCCACAACATCGACTCCATTCACGAGGTTATCGTTGTGGCGCTCCGTATCGGTTGGATCCTGAATCGCCATGCCCAGGATCTTGTCCCTCGAGATGTTCGGAGCGTAGGACCTCCAGAGGTCCAGGAGATGCGCGGCATACTCCTCTCTGATGTTCCGCCATCCGTCCGGTCCCTCGGGTTCTACCCTGTACGGCGCATACTGCCAGACGACTGCCGTGTGCTTGCCTGCGGGAGCCTGGGAGGGATCGAACAGTGTGGGCAGGGTGATTTGCAGCATCTCATTTCGGGGAGGCCTACCCATCGCGATTTCATGGTACGCGCGAACCTGCTCGGCCATGCTTCCCCCGAACATTTCCTGGCTGAACGCCACGTTCACCGGCGGGTTATGAGCGGCGGCCCGGTACTGTGGCGGCTCTGAAAGTGCCAGGTGCAGAACGAAGAGCGACCGCCCGCGTGAATGGTAGTTTTTGACTCGAGTGGCAAAGGAGGACGGCAAGAACTCTTCTCCAACCAACCGCAAGAAGCTCTTCTTCGGTTCGACGTTGGTTACCAATGCCTTCCCGGCTTCGATCCGCCTCCCGTCCTTCAGTTCGATCCCTGCGGCCCTGTTGCCGCGCAAGAGAATTCGCTTCACCTCCATATCCGTCTGAACGACGCCTCCGTGCGCCTCAACGACGCGTCTCAGCCCGTGCGCCAGCTGTTGAGAGCCTCCCACACAGATGGGGGCCTCAGCTTTCAGGATGCGGAAGAGGCAGATCCATCCCAGTCCGAACTGATCAGGGGCAAATCCCAGCACGGTCAGCCTCGAGAGGAAATGAACTTTCACCTCCTCGCTCTCGAACAGTTCGTCTAGCAGTTGCACCGGCGTGCTCGCCTGCCACTGGAGAAGCGTCCTGCCTTCCTCGGATTTCTCCAATTCGGCGCTCTGCACCGAGGGAGGTAACGGTGGCGAATACATCAACGGGAGGTACGTCGATTCGATGAAGTCGCCGTAGTCTACATACAGCTTGCTGAAGGTTCGAGCGTCCCTGGCCGAGAACTTGCTCAGTTCACCGGCCATTCTCTCCGGCTCCCGATCCATCACGATGCTCTTATGGTCGGGGAAAATGGTGCCGCGAAGATGCTCCGGGTAAACGTACCTTACGCCATGACGTTCAAGCTCAAGGTCGCGGTAGACCGGGCTGGTGGGAATGTGGGTATGAACCACGGAGCAGATATTGTGTTTGAATCCGGGCAGCGTCGCTTCCGCGGTGCTGCACCCGCCGCCCACCTGCATACTGCGCTCCAAAACCAGGACCTTAGCGCCTGCCTTCGCAAGATAGGCGGCGCAGGCGAGTCCATTGTGGCCGGCGCCGATGACGATGAAATCGTAGGACATGGCGAACGCCTCCAGTCAATCGCTTGATCGGGCCGAAAGTCGCCCGTGCGCAGCGTTGTAACCGGCTGGTTAAAGCGAAGTCTAGCAACATTGACACTGCACGGCGCGCATCGCTACCATCGAAGCCTTCCGAGGAGGACAACATGCGCAACATTCTCATTGCGGCGATCGCCGCCTTCGTCGCCTTTCCCGCAGCAGCCCAGCAGAAGCTCGACTTCATCCTGAACTGGGTGCCGGGCGGAGACCACGCGCCGTACTACTACGCCAAGAAGCAGGGCTGGTACGCCAAGGAAGGCATCGACCTCAACCTCGAGCCGGGCAAGGGCTCGATGCTCGCGGTGCAGAAGGTCGGCGCCGCCGCCAACCCGATCGGGCTCGCCGACATGGGCAACGTGCTGATCGGCAAGGGCAAGGGCGCGGACACCGTGGGCGTGTTCAATGTCTACGCGAACTCGCCGCAGGGCCTGTATTGGCTCAAGAGCTCCGGCATCAAGGGCATCAAGGATTTTCCCGGCAAGAAAATCGGCAACCCGGCTGCCGACGGCGCGCGGCCGATGTGGCCCGCGCTCGCGAAGGCGAACGGCATCGATCCGAAATCGGTCACCTGGGTCAACGTCGACGCGAACGCGAAGCTTTCGGCGCTCAAATCGAAGGCAATCGACGTCACCACCTCGTTCTACAACATCCACCACATCTTCCAGCGGGAGCTGGGCGACGACATGGGCTTCGTCGCCTGGCGCGAGGTCGGTCTCAACCCCTACGGCAACTCGGTGATCGTGAACGGCGCCTGGCTCGCCAAGAACAAGCCCCTGGTGGACAAATTCGTCAAGGTCACGCAGCGCGCATTCGCCGCCTGCGTCAAGGATCCCAAGCCCTGCGTGCAGGCGCTGGTCGAGGCGGGCGGCGCGCTCACATTCGACAACGAGATGCAGAATTGGAGCCTGGTGGAAGTGCTGATGAGCGACAAGACCTCGCGCGAGGTCGCGCTCGGCATCCACGACGACGCGCGGATGAAGGCGGACTACGAACTGGTACGCGACTATATCGGCATCGACAAACCCTTCGACGTGAAGACCACGTACACGAACGAATTCCTCGACCGCTCGGTCAAGATGACGAAATAGCCCATGACAGCACGTACTGCACCACCGTTTCGCGCCGACCACGTCGGCAGCTTCCTGCGCCCGAAGGAGCTGCTCGAGGCGCGCGACCGCCATCTCAAACAAGGGGCAATCACGCGTGCGCAACTGCGCGAGGTCGAGGACCGCGCGATCCGCGACATCGTGCGGCTGCAGGAGGACTGGGGCCTGCAGGGCGTGACCGATGGCGAGTTCCGGCGCACGTACTTCCACATCGATTTTCTGGAGCAGCTCGAGGGGGTGGAAGTGCGCCAGGGAGCGATGGGAAAATTCCACGGCGCCAAGGGTGACGTCGATTTTGCTCCCCCGGTCATGCACGTGACCGGATCCGTGAAACATTCGAAGCCGATCCAGCTCGAGGATTTCAAATTCCTGAAGTCGGTCGCGAGGCGCACGCCCAAGGTCACGATCCCGTCGCCGACCATGCTGCACTTCCGCGGCGGGCGCGGCGCGATCAGCAAGGAGGCCTATCCCGATCTCGAGGCGTTCTACGCCGACATCGCGCGCTGCTACCGCGACGAGATCAAGTCGCTGGCGGATGAGGGCTGCACCTATATCCAGCTCGACGACACCAACCTCGCCTATCTCTGCGACCCGAAGATGCGCGAGGGAGCACGGGGCCGCGGCGACGATCCGGACTGGCTGCCGCACCGCTACGCGAGCCTGATCAACGCCTCGATCGCCGGCCGCCCGCAGGGCATGACGGTGTGCATCCATCTGTGCCGCGGTAACTTCCAGAGCGCCTGGGCGGCCGAAGGCGGCTACGAGCCGGTGGCGGAAGCGCTGTTCCGCGAACTCGCGGTGGACGGGTACTTTCTCGAGTACGACGACGCGCGCTCGGGCAGTTTCTCGCCGTTGCGCTTCGTACCGAAGGGCAAGGCCGTGGTGCTCGGGCTGATTACGACGAAGGTTGCGGAACTCGAGGCCAAGGACCAGCTCAAACGGCGGATCGACGAGGCCTCAAAGTACGTGCCGCTCGAGCAGCTCTGCCTCTCGCCCCAGTGCGGGTTTTCCAGCACGGTGCACGGCAACCAGGTCACCGCCTCGGACCAGGCGGCGAAAATTCGCCTTACGGTCGAAACCGCGCGCGAAGTCTGGGGCTAACCGAGCTCCGGTCCCGCGGGACAGAAGACGAGCGATGCGTCGCCCGGCGCCCGGTCCGCGCCGCGCACCATTCGGGTGAAGGGACGCTGGAATTCGAAGCCGCGCTTCTCCAGCCAGGCGCGCAGGTCGACTTCCCGGTCCACGAAATCCACATAGATTGGACGTGCGACATGCGCAAGCGCGGCGTTGAGCAGCGCCTTCGCCGCGTGCACGTCTCGCGCGACCAGGGGCCCGAGCTGAGCTGCCTGCCTGCCATCGCGCCCAAGCAGAAAACCGCTAACTTCGCCCTCACGTTCTGCTACCAGCGCTGCCGCCGGCAGGCGTCGCGCTAGCGCCCGGAGAAGCTGTTCGCGGCTCGCGCCGAACGCAGGCTCGTCGAGCGCGAGCACCTGTCGCCAGTCTGATTCTGCCAGCGGCCGCACCTTCACATCAGCGACGTACTCGTCTCCCTTCGGCGTCGAACGCAGCGCATACCGGCTGAAACCCCAGGTATCGCGGAACCCCTCCTGCGCATACACCTCATGACCGGCCGGCGTCGCATCGAGAATCGCGGCCCGGTTGTCGAGTTTCAGATCATCCAGCGCGCAACGCAGCAACTGGGTGCCGTAGCCCTTCCGCCGGTGCTCGGGCAGTACCAGCACCATGCTGACCCAAGCGAAGGCCGCGCCGTATGGCAGCGCTACAGTGCTCGCCGCGAGCGTTCCGTCGGCAAGCGAGAGCCCATAGCCGAGGCCGAGCTCCAGCATCATCCGCCAGTCGGCTTCGTTCTGGTTCCAGTTCACGGATTGCGAAAGCGCGATGCAGCCGGCAAGGTGCTCCGCCCCGAGCCGAAGCTCGCGCGCCTCCTCAGTATTTCCCATCCCGGGTGTCGAAGTGGGTGGGCTTTCCGAGGCTCGGCATCCCGCGGGCGACCCAGTCGGTGACCCAGTCGATCATCTTGGCGAGAGGAACGCGCGGCGCTCCGAGCAGGCGCTGCGCTGCCTCCGTGTTCACAAGCCATGCCGTCGGCGACTCAGTACCGGTCACCACGGGCGCCTTGCCAAAGCGCTTGCCGAATTCTGCGGCGAGCCAGCGCACGCTCACCGTTTCCGGCCCGCTGACATTGAGCGGCGATGCCGGTTTCGTGCAGTGCGCGAGCAAGCGCAGAACCTGCTCGTTCGCATCCCCCTGCCAGATGACGTTGACGTGGCCCATCGCGACGTCGAGGGGCTTCCCCGCGAAGACGCTCGAGGCGACGTCGTACAGCACGCCGTAGCGCATGTCGATCGCGTACTCGAGGCGCACGAGCCGCCCCGGCGTGCCCCAGCGGCGCGAGCCGTATTCGAAGGCGCGTTCGCGCCCGACGCAGGAAACGGCGTAATCGCCGGGCGGAGGCGTGGTCGGCGCGTCCTCGCGTGCGCCGCCCGAATCCACGGACACATACGGGTAGACGCAGGCGGTCGAGAACGCGACGATGCGCGATTCGCGAAACGCTTCGGCCACCATGAAGGGCACCGCGACGTTCATCGCCCAGGTCAGCGAGGCGTTGCCTGCGGCGCCAAACTTGTGCCCGGCCATGAAGACGACATTCGGCGCGCGCGGCAGGCGCTCGAGTTCGGCGCGGTCCAGAAGGTCGCAGGCGATGCACTCGATGCCCCACGATTCCAGGCGTGCGCGCACGCCGGGCTCCGAGAAGCGCGCGACGCCGATCACGCGCCGCCCCGGCGCGGCGCGCTTCGCCAGCCTGGCGAGCGTCGGCCCCATCTTGCCGCCCACGCCGAGCACCATGATGTCTCCCGGCGCGCGCCCGAGATCCGCGAGGAGCGCCGCCGAGGGCGCGCTCATGAAATCCTCCAGCGCTTCGACGGCCGCAAATCGCTCGGGCAGCGCAGTGTTAACCATCTGGTGAATTATAATCGCCGGGCATGAAGGCGCCTCGCATCCAGACCACGGTCGTAGGCTCGTATCCGGTTCCCGGTTGGCTCGCCGCGGCGCCGTCGGAGCAGGCGCTCGTGGACGCGACCCGGGTCGTGATCCATACGCAGGAGCAGGCTGGCATCGATCTCGTGTGCGACGGCGAGCTGTGCCGATTCGACGTCAACCACCCGGAAACCAACGGCATGATCGAGTATTTCACCCGGCCCATGTCCGGAATTCGCAGCGAGATCGCCTTCTCCGAGTGGCTGCAGTACTCAAAGGAATCCGGCATGCGCTTTCGAGCCCGGCCGCCGGGCGTGGTCGACGGGCCGCTCGGCGCAGGCACGCTGAATCTCGCGCTCTCCTGTGCGCGGGCAAAACGTCTTGCGACGAAACCATTCAAGTTCACCGTGACCGGTCCGCATATGCTGGCGAAGACGCTGTACGACCGTCATTACGGCAGCCCGGAAAAGCTCGCCCACGCGGTCGCGACGGTCCTCGCCGAGCAGGTGAAGCGCCTGAACGCCGATGTGGTGCAACTGGACGAAGCGAACCTGCCGGGCCATCCGGGCGAATGGAAATGGGCCGCGGCGGCGATCAACAAGGTGCTCAAGGCGGTGCCGAAGACCGCCAAGGCGGCAGTGCACCTGTGCTTCGGTAACTATGGCGGCCAGTCGATTCAGCGCGGCACCTGGACGAAGCTGATCGATTACCTCAACGCGCTGCATGTCGATCATATCGTCATGGAATGCGCCCATCGCCCGCCGGAAGAGCTGGCGGTGTTCAAGGAGCTGCGCCCGGAAATCGGCTTTGGTCTAGGTGTGGTCGACATCAAGCGCACCGAGATCGAGTCGCCGGAGCAGATCGCGCGCGCGATCGAGCGCGCCGAAAGACTCCTCGGCCGCGGCCGCGTCAAGTACGTTCACCCCGACTGCGGCTTCTGGATGCTCAAGCGCAACATCGCCGACGGCAAGATCCGCGCGCTGGTGAAGGGGCGCGATCTGTACGAGGGACGCCTCTAGTCGGTAATCAGAAGGATTGATTCGCAGTGCATCGCGAGCCGATGTTCGGGACAGCGCCACGCTTTTTTAGGGGCGTGGGATCGTTCGTTGTGATGCCTGCCGAGCTTCCTTGATTGTCCGCTTCCGACCGAGGTTGTGTAAAAACTCTCAACCCAGCCCGCCACACGACGATTTCTCTCCTCTCAGTTTTTGCGGCGGGTCGAGAAGGCGCTGTAGAGGCCGCTACGCCAACTCTTGAACGACGGAAAAATCGAGCGCCCGCGTTTTTACACAACCTCGGCCCAAAGCAGCCGTTAAACGGGCGCGCGCGGCGGGCGCATTGAGTTCCCGAGTTCGCGTTGAAAAACGGCTACGGGGATTGTTTTTTCAGAGCGTCCGCACTGACCATCTTCACGTTGTGCTTGCTCAGCTTCTTCGCTCGCTTGGCTACCCCCGCAAGGTGCTTTTTAGCTTTTTGCTTCCTTCGCCTAGCCTTCAGCATCTGGGAATGACTCAATGGATCCTCCGGTGGATGGGCTGTTGAATTGCACCTTAGTTTGACCCGTTTTTGCGTTCGTGGCTAACCCGTGTCGGTGCAGAACAAAATCAAAACAGTACTTCTTCCTATAACCTGTTGCGAGCTTGACTCCCAGACTGAGGCTCGAACGGAGGGAGCACAGCCAGCGAATATTCTCGTATGGCCGGTAAGCGCCCATTGGTCAATGGTCGGAAAGCGGTCCAGGGCGGTCCGTCAGGATGTAGATTGACGACCGGAGGGCGATCGAATGAACCGGCGTGACACATTCACCGCACGTCTTGCTCTCGGCACACCGCCGGGTCGCTCGGGGTGCGCGCTCAATCCAAGCCATCTGCGCAGACCAGAATAGTTGGCACCCGTTTCGGACAAACCGAGGAATCTGCCAAAATCGGTGACGGTCGAGTGAACCTCTGTTTCCGCGGCGGTTCACGACGACGAGGAGATTTACATGCTGATCGACGCCTCCGCCTACGATCTGACGAACGGAGCTGTGGTCCTGCGCCTAATATGTGCATTGTTCTTTTTTCCGCACATCTATTTCAAGCTGGTCGGAAATCCCCCGCCTGCGCTCGGCTTTTTCGTCCAGGCCGGCTTCAAGCCGCCGGCGCTGTACATGAGGATCGCCGCCGCCGTCGAGTCGCTGGCGGCGCTGGGTCTGCTCTTCGGTGTATACACACAGTGGGCGGCGCTTCTTGGAGCGGCTACCCTGATGGTCGCGGCTGTCGCGGTCTGTTTTTTCAACCGCTCTGTGAAGTGGCTGTGGAACCTCGGGGGGATGGAGTTCCCGCTGTTCTGGGCGATCGCCTGTGTGGCGGTCGCGCTGCTTCATTGGAACTAGCCGTGCATCGTCAGTGCGCGCGGAGGCGCTTAGGGTCTGGCCGGTGATGAAGTCGGCGTCGTCGCTGGCGAGATAGAGCACCGCGCCCGGGATGTCCTCGGGCTTCCTCAACCGCCCGACCGAGATCGCGCGGCGGTAGGCTTCGGCGAGACTGCCAGCGTCCGCTCCTCGCCGTATCCGGACGCCCGCGCAGGATCGGTACTACGAGACGGCGACTCCTCAGCGAGAGCGCTGCCGATCCGATAACGGATCTGCTCGACGACTTTCCAAAAGGACGTATTAGCGAAAAAGCGTTTTCGCCCAGGCCGCTTCCCAGTCCTGCCCAAGGACATCGAGTTCGCGACCGTCCTGCTCGTGGAAGCGGTTCGGGATCTGGAACATGGCGAGCATGAGGCCTCCATTCGGTCCGCCCCAAGCCTCGTGCCGGCTGCCTGCCGGGCGCCACACGAACTCACCTGCCTTGCACTCGCCTTCGCCGCAAACGAGGCTTCCTTCGAGCACGTAGGTCTGCTCGATGAGCACATGCTCGTGGTCCGGCAGCTTCGCGCCCGGCGCCATCCTCATGAGCACGGTGGCGAGCCCGGTGTCGCGCTCGAACAGCAGCGTCTTCATCTCGACCCCCGGAAAACGCGTGCTCTCCCAGGGAAGCTGCGCGACTTCCACGAAGCGGCTCGCGAGCGGCGAGAGCGCTGCGTGATTGTTTGCGTTCGGCGTAATGGCGCTCATGCCTTGCGATGCTCGCCGACCCTGACGATTTTCATGGTGTTGGTGCCTCCGGACTTGCCGATCGGCTCGCCGATCGTAAGCACGATCAGGTCCTTGTCCTTCACCGCCCCGTGTTCGACCAGCACCTTCTCGGCTTCGCTGAGCAGTTCGTCGCGGTCGTGGCCGACGTACTTCACCATCAACGGGTAGACGTCGCGCATGAGCGCGCAGCGATAGCGCGTCGAGGTCTGCGAGGTCAGCGCGTAGATCGGAACACCGCAATTGAGGCGGCTCATCCACAGCGCCGTGGACCCCGATTCGGTGAGGGTCGCGATCGCCTTCGCCTTCATGTGGTACGCGGTGAACAGCGCCGCCATGGCGATCGACTGGTCCACGCGGGTGAAGACGCGATTGAGGAAATCCTGCTCCAGGTTGAGCGGCTGGGTCTGCTCCGCCTCGACGCAGATGCGATCCATTGCCTCGATCACCTCGACCGGGAATTTGCCGCTCGCCGATTCCGCCGACAGCATCACCGCGTCGGTGCCGTCGAGCACGGCGTTGGCGACGTCGGACACTTCGGCGCGCGTCGGCACCGGGCTCGCGATCATCGACTCCATCATCTGCGTCGCGGTGATGGTGAGCTTGTGCGCCTCGCGCGCCATGCGGATCATCTTCTTCTGCAGCGCCGGCACCGAGGCATCGCCCACCTCCACGGCGAGGTCGCCGCGCGCCACCATGATCCCGTCGCACGCGTTCATGATGTCCTTGAGCGCGTCGTTTGCCACCGCTTCGGCGCGCTCGATCTTTGCGATCAGCATCGCCTTGCCGCCGCAGGCGCGCATGAGCTCGCGCGCCATGTACATGTCGGCTCCCGACTTCGGAAACGACACGGCCAGGTAATCCGCCTGCAACCTGGCTGCGGTGCGGATGTCCTCGATGTCCTTGGGAGTCAGAGCCGCCGCAGACAGGCCGCCGCCCTGGCGGTTGATGCCCTTGTTGTTCGAGAGCACGCCGCCGTGGCGCACGACGGTATGCACTTCCTCGCCGCGCACGACGGTCACGTCGAGGACGATCTTGCCGTCGTCGAGCAGCAGCACCGAGCCTTCCGCGACGTCGCGCGGCAGCTCCTTGTAATCGAGCCCGCTGCGCGCTTCGTCGCCGAGCTCGCACGTCGCGTCGAGGATGAACTTCTGCCCCTTGGCGAGCGTCACCGTGCCGTCCCGGAACTTGCCGACGCGGATCTTCGGCCCCTGCAGGTCGCACATGATCGCCACCGTGCGCCCGGTCCTGGTCGCGATGTCTTTCACCAGCCTGGCGCGCTCGAGATGGTCCTCCGCGCTGCCGTGCGAGAAGTTGAGCCGCACCACGTCCACCCCGGCGCGCACCATGCGCTCGAGCGTCGCGGGATCGCTCGAGGCCGGTCCCAGCGTGGCGACGATCTTGGTGCTGCGGAGCATGGCGGGCCCTGTTCTTCTGCCGTCCCCTACTGTAGCAGAAGCGCGTCAGTTCCCTGCATCCGCGCCCCGAATGCGCAGCCGGCCGCGCTCGATCACGATCTCGCCGTGTTCGTTGCGCGTTTCGAAGAGCAATGTCCCCTGGTCTCGCGCGGCGTGCACGGCGAGCACGCAAGGCATCCGGACCATTCCGGCGAAGCGGCACTGGATGCGGTGCACCTCGGCCGGATCGGCGCCGCACGCAGCAAGCGCGCGCGAAACGGAAAGCGCGAGTGTGGCAGTACCGTGAAGAATGATGTCCGGCAGGCCGGCGGCGCGCGCGTATGCGATATCGGTGTGGATCGGGTTCCAGATGCGCGCGCATTCCGTGTAGACGTGGCCGAGCGTGGCCGCCACCGTGATCTCGCCAATCCTGGGCAGCACTGCGCTGTGCTGCGGAGGATCCTCGAGCCCTTCGGCGGGGAAGCGCTCGATGCCATCCACCGGCACGCGCAGGTAGAGCGCACCGAAATCGGTAACGGTGACGAGTTCCCCCGCAGCGCCCCGGGTCTCGAAGCGGAACACGGCCAACCCCCCTTGACGCCGTTGCACGACGGCCGCGATCCGCGCCGAGGTGCGCAACGTTTCGCCCGCCCGCGGTGTGCGGCGAATCGTGAGATCGTGCTGCGCGTGAAGCAACCGTGGATGCAGCGACGCCAGACCGCCGCGCACGCGCAGCGCCAGCGCGAGCGGCCACTCGTAGCAGACGGGAAACAGCGGATGGGCGAGCACTCCGCCCGGCGCTGCCGTGTCGTAGTAGCGAGGGTCGGTCTCGCCAAGCGCCGCGCTGTAGGCCATCAGCCAGCGCGCATCAAGCGTGTGCTCGATCGGGCCTGCCTCCTCGCCCACAATGTCGCTCGACAGCTTCACGGCGCTCGCCGGCCCGCCGTCAAGGCTGCGCCCGCGCCTCGAGCGCCGCCACCGCCGGCAGGGTCTTGCCTTCGAGGAATTCGAGGAACGCGCCGCCCGCGGTGGAGATGTAGCCGATCCGGTCGGCGACGCCGAACTTGTTGATCGCGGCGATCGTGTCGCCGCCGCCCGCGATGGAAAATGCCTTCGAGTCGGCAATCGCGCGCGCGATCGTCTCGGTGCCCTTGGCGAAAGCATCCAACTCGAATACCCCGACCGGTCCGTTCCACACGATCGTTCCCGCCTGCCCGAGTGCAGCGGCGAACGCCCGCGCGCTCTTTGGGCCGATGTCGAGGATCATCTCGTCGGGCGCGACGCCGGTCGCGAGCTTCACGGTGGCGGGCGCCGTGGAAGAGATTTCCTTCGCCACCACCACATCGACGGGGAGCGGCACCTTGGTTGCCGCCATGATCCACTTCGCCTCCTCGACAAGACCTGCTTCGGCGAGCGACTTGCCGATCGGCAGGCCGGCGGCAAGCAGGAACGTGTTGGCGATGCCGCCGCCGACGATCAGCTGATCCACGCGTTTTGCGAGCTCGCCGAGGACCGTCAGCTTGGTCGAGACTTTCGACCCGCCGACGATCGCCAGCAGCGGCCGCGCCGGATTCGCGAGCGCCCGCCCGAGCGCATCGAGCTCGGCCGCCATCAGCGGTCCTGCGCAGGCGATGGGCGCAAAGCGGGCCATGCCGTGCGTGGTCGCCTCTGCGCGGTGTGCTGTGCCGAACGCGTCATTCACGTACACGTCGCAAAGTGCAGCCATCCTGCGCGCGAGCGCCTCGTCGTCCGCCTTCTCGCCCTTGTTGGCGCGGCAGTTCTCGAGCAGCACGACCTCGCCGCGCCGCACTTCGACCCCATCGGTCCAGTTGCGGACCAGCGAGACCTCGCGGCCCAGCAGCTCGCCAAGGCGCCTTGCCACCGGCGCGAGCGAGTCCCCGGGCCCGAGTTCCCCTTCCTTCGGCCGGCCGAGGTGAGAGGTCACCATCACTGCGGCGCCCTTGTCGAGCGCAAGACGGATTCCCGGCATGGAGGCGCGGATCCGTGTGTCGTCGGTGATCCGGCCTGAGTCGTCCTGCGGAACGTTCAGGTCGGAGCGGATGAACACCCGCTTGCCGCGCAAGTCCAGGTCCGCCATGCGCTTGAAGCGCATGGCTACGTGGCGTTCATCAGCGCAATCACCACGTCCAGCATCCGGTTCGAGAACCCCCACTCGTTGTCGTACCACGAGCCGACCTTCACCAGGGTCCCTCCCGCAACCTTGGTCAGGGTGGCATCGAACACCGAGCTTGCCGGGTTGTGATTGAAGTCCGAGGACACCAGCGGATCGGTGTTGTATTCGAGCACCTCTTTGAGATCGGACTCGGCCGCCTGCTTGACGGCGTTGTTGACCTCGTCGACGGTGGTCGGTCTTTTCGCGATGAATGACAGATCCACGATCGAGACATTGATCGTCGGCACACGGATCGCGAAGCCGTCGAGCATGCCATTCAGGTGCGGCAGCACCAGCCCCACCGCGGCGGCGGCGCCGGTCTTGGTCGGGATCATGTTCTGCGAGGCCGAGCGCGCGCGCCGCAAATCCTTGTGGTAGACGTCGGTCAGCACCTGGTCGTTGGTGTACGCGTGCACCGTGGTCATCAGCCCGCTCACCACCCCGATGCGGTCGTCGAGCGCCTTGACCAGCGGCGCCAGGCAGTTCGTGGTGCACGAGGCATTCGAGATGACCGTGTCGCTCGCCTTCAGCGCTCCATCGTTCACCCCGTAGACGATCGTCCGGTCCACGTCCTTCTCGCCAGGCGCGGAGATGATCACCTTCTTCGCCCCCGCGGCGATGTGGGCCCCGGCCTTTGCCTTGCTGGTGAACAGCCCGGTGCACTCGAGCACGACCTCCACGCCGAGCGTCTTCCACGGCAGCTTCGCCGGATCGCGCTCGGCAACCACCTTGATGCGGTCGCCGTTGACGACGAGGCAATCTGCAGCCACTTCCACCGAGCCTTTGAAGCGGCCGTGTGTCGTATCGTATTTCAGGAGATGCGCGTTGGTCTGCGCGTCGCCCAGGTCGTTGAGGGCGACGAACTGCAGCGGGTGCTTCCTGCCGTCCTCGTAATGAGCGCGCAGGATGTTGCGCCCGATGCGGCCGAAGCCGTTGATCGCTACCTTGATGGTCATGTCACTACGCTCCTGACAGCCTTGACGATGTTCTCGGGCGTGAAGCCGAAATATTTGAATAGGTCCGCCGCGGGCGCGGACTCGCCGAAGCGGTCGATCCCGACTACAGCACCCTCCAGCCCTACATACTTGCGCCAGTAGTCGGTCACGCCCGCCTCGACCGCCACGCGCGGCAGTCCCCGCGGCAGGACTGAATCGCGATAGGTCTTGTCCTGCCGGTCGAAGACGCTGGTCGAAGGCATGGAGACCACGCGCACCGCGATGCCCGCTTCAGCGAGGATCTTCTGCGCGGCGAGCGCGAGCGGCACCTCGGATCCGGTGGCGATGAGTACGGCGCGCGCCCAGGCCGCGTCAGAAAGTACGTAGCCGCCCCGCTGGACCGCGGCCACCGATTCGCGCGCGGAGAAGGACACATTCTGGCGTGAAAACAGCAGCGCCGTGGGCCCGTTTCTGCGCTTGAGCGCCGATGTCCAGGCGATCGCGCTCTCGACCGTATCGCACGGCCGCCAGACGTCGAGGTTGGGAATGAGGCGCAGGCTCGCGGCGTGTTCGATCGGTTGGTGCGTCGGCCCGTCCTCGCCGAGGCCGATCGAGTCGTGCGTGAAGACATAGATCACGCGCTGGCGCATCAACGCCGCCATGCGAAGCGCGTTGCGCGCGTAGTCCGAAAAGACCAGGAACGTGCCGCCGTAGGGGATGAAGCCGCCATGCAGCGCGATGCCGTTCATGATCGCGCACATGCCGAATTCGCGCACGCCGTAAAAAAGGTAGTTGCCGCCGTCCTGCCCGCCGATCACTTTCGAGGCCTTGACCATTGTGAGGTTCGAGCCGGTCAGGTCGGCCGAGCCGCCGAGCAGCTCCGGAAGGGCCGGCTTCAGCGATTCGAGCACGTTCTGCGACGCCATGCGCGTGGCCACGGTGTCGGCCTTGGCGTCGAGCTCCCGGACCATGCGCTCGGCGCGCTCGTCGAAGTCGGGCGGGAGCTCCCCCGCCATGCGGCGGCGGAAATCGGCAGCGAGCTCGGGGTGCGCCTCCTCGTACCCGGCAAAGAGCCGGTTCCAACGCCGCTCCGCGCGCTTGCCCGCCTGGCGCGCATCCCAGCGTTCGTACAGATGCGCGGGAACGACGAACGGCGGATGCGCCCAGCCGATCGCGGCGCGCGTGGCCGCGATTTCCGCCTCGCCCAGCGGTGCGCCGTGCGCGGCGCCGGTGTTCGCCTTGTTCGGCGAGCCCTTCGCGATCACGGTCTTGCAACAGATGAGCGTCGGGCGCGCCTTTTCGCGCCTGGCCTTGCGAATGGCGCGGTGCACTGCGTCGACGTCGTGACCGTCGACGTTTGCAACGACCTGCCAGCCATAGCCGGCGAAACGCTTGGGCACGTCGTCGGTGAACCAGTGCTCGATGTGCGCCTTGTCGGAATCGATCGAGATGCCGTTGTCGTCGTAGAAGGCGACGAGCTTCCCGAGCCCAAGCGTGCCGGCGAGCGAGCAGGCCTCGTGCGAAATGCCTTCCATCATGCAGCCGTCGCCCATGAAGACGTAGGTGTGGTGATCGACGATGCCGAAGCCGGGCCGGTTGAAATGCGCTGCAAGGAGCCGTTCGGCGAGCGCCATCCCGACCGCGTTCGCGATCCCTTGGCCGAGGGGGCCGGTGGTGGTCTCGACGCCCGGAGCGCAGCCGTACTCCGGATGGCCGGGGGTCTTTGAGTGCAGCTGCCGGAACCGCTTCAACTCCTCCATCGGCAGCTCGTAGCCCGTGAGGTGCAGCAGCGCGTACAGCAGCATCGAGCCGTGGCCGTTGGACACGACAAACCGGTCGCGGTTGGCCCAGCGCGGATTCGCCGGGTTGTGGCGCAGGTGCCGCCCCCAGAGCGCGACCGCGATTTCCGCCATGCCCATCGGCATGCCCGGATGCCCGGACTTGGCCGCCTGTACGGCGTCCATGGCGAGGGCGCGGATGGCGTCAGCCATCTCGCGTTCGGACGCCGGAGAATTCATCGGGAAAGGCTGCCGCGAACGGAAAAGGAAGGGAGGTTCGAATTATATCGGACGCTCCTTTCTTATAATCGTCCCATGGTCGAGATGCCATTCATGAGTCCGCTGAACTTCGAGAGCGGCGTCCAGTCGCCGCCCGACGCGAGCGGCGCGGATGCGCGGCCGTGGGAAGCTGCCGGCCACTGGTTTGTCTTTCGTGGCGATCAGCTGCTGGTCGAGATCGGCCCGCCGAGTCCGGAGGATCCGGACGACCCGAGGGTCGCCGTGCGGCCTTGCTGGGCCAGGCTGCCGTTGCAGAAATGCAACACGGACCACAACCTGTTGGGGTCGGATCGAGCGCGAACACTATACCTTGGGCGACTCGACGGCATCGACTGCTGGGCCGCCGAGGTCCGCGCCGGTGCTGCGCCGCCGGCGGGAGCGAGTTGGACGGGCCTGCGGACGCTGTTTTCGGTGCTGCCCGATGCGCATTTCGCTCTTGCCGGGCGCGCGCTTCAGCTGCTGGACTGGGACCGCTCGCACCAGTTCTGCGGCCGCTGCGGCACGCCCACCGAGGCGACGCCCGACGAGCGCGCACGCGTCTGCCCGGCCTGCCGGCTCTCCGCCTACCCGAGGATCGCGCCCGCAGTGATGGCGCTGGTGCGGCGTGGAACGCGGCTTCTCCTCGGACGCGGTCCACATTTTCCCGCCGGAATGTACAGCGCGCTCGCCGGCTTCGTCGAGCCGGGCGAGACGCTCGAGCAGTGTCTCGCGCGCGAAGTCGAAGAGGAAGTGGGCATCCGGGTGTCGCGCATCCGCTACTTCGCGAGCCAGCCGTGGCCGTTCCCGCACTCGCTCATGATCGCCTTTGTGTGCGATTGGGAAAGCGGCGACATCCGGCCGCAGGCGGGAGAAATCGAGGCCGCGGACTGGTTCGACGTATTGCAATTGCCGAAACTTCCAAGCAAAATCTCGATCGCTCGCCGCCTGATCGACGCGATTGCCGCGCAGATCCGCAGCGAGCCTGATAACGGGGTTTAGCTCCGCACCAGAGGCCGGGGAAAGATCGCCCGGTTCCTGAGGGAGCGGCCCAAGCGGGGTCTTGGACGAATTGAACGAGATTGACGAACCCAGTTTTACGCCGCAGGGCGGGACTGAAGGCGCAGCCTGGAAATCGTGCTGGGTTGCGCCTTCGCGTTTTTCCGGGGGGAAACGGACATGAACGGACTGCATCTCATCGGTGACCTGACGGGCTGCCGCTGCGATCCGCAGCTTCTGCTCGATGGCACGCGCTTCGAAGAGAAATGCGTCGAGCTCGTGCGCGCCTCCGGTCTCACGATCATGGACGTCCGCTTCCGGCAGTTCGAGGGTTCGGGTTACACCGGAACGGTGGTTCTCGCCGAATCGCATCTCGCGGTCCACACCTGGCCCGAGCGCCAGGGGCTGACGCTCGACGTCTACGTCTGCAACTACAGCGCCGACAATTCCGCAAGCGCGCGCGCGCTGTTCGACTCGATTGTCGCGTACTTCGATCCTGCCGAGATCGCGCGCCACGAGGTCGAGCGCGGCGCGCACCTGATGCTGGAGGCATTGAACGAAAGCACCGGTTTCTACATCAAGGCGACGCGGAAACTCGGCGAGTGGCGGACGAAATTCCAGAAAATGGAGATTTTCGAGACCCCGCACTACGGGCGGATCTTCCGGCTGGACGGCTGCAACATGACCTCCGAGCGCGAGGAATTCGTCTATCACGAAAACCTGATCCACCCGGCGCTCACGGCGCACGCGCTGCCGAAGAAGGTACTGATCATCGGCGGTGGGGACGGCGGTTCCGCCGAGGAAGCGCTCAAGCACCCGTCGGTCGAGCAGGTCACGATGTGCGAGATCGATGAGGACGTGATCAACGTTGCGAAGGAACATTTCGTCGCCGTGCACCGCGGCGTGTTCGACAATCCGCGGCTGAGTGTGCTGATCGGCGACGGCATGAAGTTCATCCGCGAGACTCACGAGCGCTTCGACCTGATCGCGCTCGACCTGAACGACCCGATGGGGCCGGCGCAAGCGCTCTACTCGACCGAGTTCTTCCAGCAGTGCCGCACAGCGCTTGCCCCCGGCGGCGCGCTGGTGCTGCACATCGGCGCGCCGGTGGCGCGCCCCGAGCGCGTCGCAGAGCTCGCACAGCGGCTGAACGGCGTGTTCCGGATCGTGCGCCCGTACACCATGTACATCCCGATCTACGGCGCGCAATGGGCCATGGCGGTGTGCTCCGACAAGCTCGATCCGAAGAGCTTCACCGCCGATGAGGTCGACCGCCGGATCGAGGCGCGCCGCCTCCAGGACCTCAGGTTCTACAACGGCGAGACCCACGAGGGCGTATTCGCATTGCCTAATTTCGTACGCGACCTCGTCACGCCCGCTCGCCTGAGGCAGCCGGCTCGCGGTCGCCGACTCGGCGTCGTACGGGCGGCGGCAAAATAGCGCCCCTGCTTTCTTATGCCAGCGTCTTGAGTACCTCGCGCGCGCTGCCGAAGAGCTGGTCGATCTCCGATTTCTGGATGATGAGCGGCGGGGCGAACGCCAGCACGTCGCCGGTGGTGCGGATGTAGACGCCCTTTTCAAACGCCTTGATGTGGGCTTCCAGACCGCGGGCGCCGGCCGCGCCCGGCCGCGGGGCGAGTTCGACTGCCGCAATCAGGCCAAGGTTGCGGATGTCCACCACGTTCGGGCAGTCCTTCAACGAATGGGCAGCGTCCTCCCAGTACTGCGCAAGCTCTCCAACACGGGTCAGCAGACCCTCTTCCTCGTACACCTCCATCGTACCGATCCCCGCGGCGCAGGCGACCGGGTGCGCGGAGTAGGTATAGCCGTGCGGCATCTCGATCGTGTTCTCGGGCCCGGTCATGAACGCCTGGTACAGGTTCTCCTTCATGAACACGGCGCCCATCGGCACGGTGCCGTTGGTGATCCCCTTGGCCGTCGCGATGAGGTCGGGCATGACGCCGAAATAATCGGTCGCAAAGGGCTTGCCCAGGCGCCCCCAGGCGTTGATCACCTCGTCGAAGATGAGCAGGATCCCGTGCCGGTCGCAGATCTCGCGCAGGCGTTGCAGGTAGCCCTGCGGCGGCACGTACACGCCCGCCGAGCAGGCGACCGGCTCCACGATGAGCGCGGCGATCGTCGAGGCGTCGTGCAACTGGCACAGTCGCTCGAGGTCATCGGCCAGCTCGACGCCGTGCCTGGGTTGGCCGCGCGAGAACGCGTTCTTCGCCGGATCGTGCGTATGGCGGATATGATCCACGCCCGCGACCAGCGCGCCGAAGATCTTGCGGTTGCCGACGATGCCGCCGACCGCGGTGCCGCCGAAGTTGACCCCGTGATAGCCCTTCTCGCGGCCGATGAGGCGCACGCGATGACCCTCGCCGCGCACGCGATGGTAGGCGAGCGCGAGTTTCAGGGCCGTATCCACGGACTCCGAACCCGAGTTGGTGAAGAACACCCGCGTGATGCCCTTGGGCAGCAGCGGTACCAGCCGGTCTGCGAACTCGAATGCAAGCGGATGCCCCATCTGGAACGGTGGCGCGAAGTCGAGCGTCGCCACTCCCTTCGCCACCGCCTCGACGATTTTCTTGCGGCAGTGACCGGCGTTGACGCACCACAGGCCCGCGGTGCCGTCGAGGACCTTGCGTCCCTCAGGCGTGTAGTAGTACATGCCTTCGGCGCGCGAGAACAGCCGCGGCGCCTTCTTGAAGTGCCGGTTCATCGAGAACGGCATGAAAAACGCCGAGTTCTCGAGCGTGGTCGGAATGCTCGCGCGAACGTTCATGGCAGTACCTCCTGTCTGCCTGCGACGCCGGCACGGGCAAGCACGGCGTGCAGCATTTTCATCGGTCGAGCAAGCTTACTCCAACGCCTCCCCGCGGCGGCCGCGAGTTCGAAAGCGCGCTAAACTCTGTGCGAGGGAGGTCCGACCATTGGGGGGACGGACGCAGCGCAAGCGCAGCAGCGCGATCACTTTGGTGCTCGCAGGATCGGCCACGCTTGCCGGCTGCAGCTCGCCCGTCGAGCAGCGCGACGCGTACGCCAGCCTCGGCGATTGCGTCAAGGACTGGAACAACGCCGCGCAATGCGAGCCGACGCGCGACAACCGTTTCGCGTCCAATTACTTCTACGGGCCACGCTACTTCGGCGCGAGCTTTCCCGACGGGCGGCCACGGCCGAGCGCGCACGCGATGGATGCGGTCCAGGTCGCGGCTGCCGGTTCCTCGGCTTCGGCATCGCGCTCCTGGTTCGGCTCCCGCTCCGGTTCCTGGTTCTCGTCGTCCTCGTCGTCCTCACGGTCCTCGTCGTCCGCGTCGCACTCTTCGGGGAGCACGTCGCGAGGCGGCTTCGGCTCCACCGGCCGCTCGATGTCCTCTTCCGGCAGCTGAACCGGCACCATGCGCCGCGAGACGCAGGAGCGGCGCGCCAACTGGCGCAGCCGCTGCGAGGAAGCGGGGTTTTTCTTCCATTCGATGGGCGGGACCTACTGGGACGAATCTGCCTGCTATCGTTTTGATCCTTCGCAAATCGATCGTCTGGAAGCAGTCACCGCCGAGCTCCATCAACTGTGCCTCGAGGCGGCGGGCGAAGTGGTGCGCGTTTGCCGCTTTGCGGAATTTGCCATCCCGCCGCAGTATCACGACCTGGTCGCCGAATCCTGGAAGCGGGGCGAGCCGACGCTCTACGGGCGGTTCGATTTCAGCTGGAACGGCGAGGGCGAGCCGAAACTGCTCGAATACAACGCCGATACGCCGACTGCACTTCTCGAAGCGAGCGTGGTGCAGTGGCACTGGCTGGAGGACACCCATTCCAACGCCGATCAATTCAACTCGTTGCACGAGAAACTGATCGAGCGCTGGAAGGCGATCCGCGAAGCGACCGGCCGTTCGACGCTTCATGTGGCCTGCATGAAAGAGAGCGCAGAGGATCTCGGCACCGGCGAATACCTGCGCGACTGCGCGCTCCAGGCGGGCTGGAAGGCGAGGCAGCTTTTCGTCGAGGACCTGGGCTGGGATGGCGCGCGTTTCACCGATCTGGAGGACGAACCGCTCGAGGCGCTCTTCAAGCTCTATCCGTGGGAGTGGCTGGTGCGCGACGAATTCGGAGCGCATCTGCTTGCGCGCCCGGCGGCGATGATCGAGCCGGCCTGGAAGATGCTGCTCTCGAACAAGGCGCTGCTGGCGGTGCTGTGGGAGCTTCACTACGGCCACCCGAACCTGCTCCCGACGCACCTGACACCGCAGCGCTTCGCGGGCGATTTCGTGAAAAAGCCGCTGCTTTCGCGCGAACGCTCGAATGTGATGATCCGCAGCCGCGGCGTGGTGCGATCGCAGCCGGGCGAATACGGCGCCGAGGGGTTCGTGTACCAGGGCGTCGCGCCGCTGCCCGACTTCGGCGGGCGTTATCCGGTGATCGGCTCCTGGATCGTGGGGAAAGAGCCCGCCGGGATGGGCATCCGCGAGGACGATTCGCCGATTACAAAGAATTCCAGCCGCTTCATCCCCCACTACTTCACCTGAGGAGCTGACGATGGATTTCCTCGCCTTTTCACTATCCGGGTTCGACGACTTCCTGCTCTATTTCGGGCTCTCGATCGCCTTCGTCGCGATCTTCGCCGTCCTATACGTCAGGGTGACACCGTATAGCGAGATCCAGCTGATCCGCGAAGGCAACGCGGCTGCCGCCGTGAGCCTCTCGGGAACCCTCGTCGGCTACACCCTGCCGCTCGCCAGCGCCGTGATCCACAGCGTGAACCCATGGGACATGATGCTCTGGGCCGCGATCGCGCTGGTGGTGCAGATCCTCGTCTTCGTCGCGGTGCGGTTGATGGTTCGCGACATCGGGCGCCAGATCACCGAAGGCAAGGTCGCCACCGGCGTCTTCCTCGGCGCGCTGTCGCTTGGCGCCGGCATCCTCAATGCGGCGTGCATGACGTACTGATCAATCGATGGAAAGATCCTGGTCGCTATCCGACCCAAGGAACCACCTTCTGTTTCTGTTCCCCGAGGCCGCGGATGCCGAGCGTCATTACGTCACCCGGTTTGAGAAATACCGGGTTCGGCTTCATCCCATTACCGACTCCCGGCGGCGTGCCGGTGGTGATGATGTCCCCGGGCATGAGCGTCATGTAGCCGCTGACGTGGGCGATGATCTTCGCCACGCCGAAGATCATGGTGCGCGTGCTGCCGGTCTGCATACGCTTGCCGTTCACGTCCAACCACAGGTCGAGTGACTGCGGGTCGGTGATCTCGTCCGTGGTGACGAGCCACGGCCCTACGGGGCCGGCGGTATCGAAGCCCTTGCCCTTGTCCCATTGGCTGGTTGCGAACTGGAAGCTCCTCTCGGAGACGTCGTTGACGACGCAGTAACCGGCGACATGCTCGAGCGCTTTCTCCTCGGAGACGTACTGGGCCTTGGAGCCGATCACCACGCCGAGTTCCACTTCCCAGTCGAGCTTGGTGGAATTTTTCGGCTGGACGACGTCGTCGTTCGGTCCGCTGATGCAGGTGGTCGCCTTCATGAACACCACCGGCTCCGCCGGAATGGGCATCCCGCTCTCTTTCGCGTGGTCGATGTAGTTGAGGCCGATGGCGACGAACTTCCCGATCCCGACGTAGGGCACGCCCAGGCGCGGGTTGTTGGCGATGACGGGCAGCGTCTCGGGCTTGATCTTGGTGAGCATCTTCAGGCCTCGCGCCGAAATCTCGTTCGGCCCGATGCTTGCGACGACCTTCGAAAGGTCGCGCAGGCGTCCCTCCGAGTCGACCATCCCCGGCTTCTCAAAGCCGTTCTTCCCGTAGCGGCACAGCTTCATATCGTCATCCCCCCGTCAATCGAATAAAGGTTCCCGGTCGCGAACAGCGACTCGTCTGAAGCCAGAAAAACAAGAATCCCGGTGATGTCGTCGACGGTGCCAAGGCGCCCCATCGGCTGGCGGGCAACGAAATCCCTTTCCGCCTGCGCCGGATCGGGAAACGCCGCGATCCGTTGCCGCAGCGAAGGCGTATCCACCGTGCCGGGGCCGATCGCATTGCAGCGAATGCCCTGCTTGACGTAATCCGCGGCGATTGCCTTGGTGAGACCGACCACGGCGGCTTTGGTCGCTCCGTAGACGAAGCGGTTCGGCAGGCCTTTCACGCTCGAAGCGATCGAGGACATGTTGATGATCGAACCCCGGCCCTTCTTCAGCATCCCCGGAAGGAACGCGCGCGTCACCAGGTACATGGACTTCACGTTCAGGTTGAAGCTGAAATCCCAGTCCTTCGGCGTGCAATCGAGGATCGTGCCGTGGTGGACGTAGCCGGCGCAATTGAACAGCACGTCGATCGCGCCCACGTCGCCGGCGGTCTGGCCGATCGCCCCCTCGTCGGTAACGTCGAGCACGCGCGCGCGGATCCCGTCCTTGCCTTCCAGACCGGAGAGCACGCCGGCGTTGATGTCGGTCACCCAGACCCTGGCGCCTTCGCGCGCGAAAGCGAGCGCCGCCGCGCGGCCGATTCCCTGCCCCGCTGCCGTGATGAACGCGGTCTTCCCTGCGAGTCTGCTTGCCACCTGTGCGCTTCTCCGTTAACGGTCCGCGATTATAAGTGCAACCGGATGTGGCCGAGGTCGCGCAGGCTCAAGGCGCAGCCGGCGCGGTGGCGTCGCGCTAGATCGCAGCTTCGCTTTTCTCGTCGAAGAAATGCACGCGCCGGGGATCGAGCGCGAGGCGGATGTTCTCGTGCACCTTGACACGCACGCCGGGGTCAACGCGCGCCACCATCGGCGCGCCGCCGACGCGAAAATTGAGCAGGATCTCGTTGCCGAGCGGCTCGAGCACGTCCACCGCCGTTCCGAAGCTGTATTCGGGCTGATCGGACCCGTTGGCCAGGTGCAGCGCCTCGGGCCGCATTCCGAGGGTCACCCGCTTGCCGGCGTGCGCGCGCACGCGTTCCACCAGTTGCGGCGGCACCTTCAGGCGCAGGCCCTCGGCATCCGCCCACAGGACACCGCCCGAGTCGCTGATCGTCACGTCGACGAAATTCATCGCTGGCGAGCCGATGAACCCGGCGACAAACCTGTTCGAGGGCTTGCCATAGAGCTCGAGCGGCTCGCCCACCTGCTGCACCCAGCCGTCCTTCATCACCACTACACGGTCGCCGAGGGTCATCGCCTCGACCTGGTCGTGGGTGACATAGATCGCGGTGGTTTCCAGCCGCTCGTGCAGGCGCTTCAGCTCCACGCGCATCTGCACCCGCAGCATCGCATCCAGGTTGGAGAGCGGCTCGTCGAACAGGAACACCTGCGGATGGCGCACGATAGCGCGCCCGACGGCGACCCGCTGGCGCTGCCCGCCGGAGAGCTGGCGCGGCTTGCGCTCGAGCAGCGATTCAATTCCCAGAATCTCAGCCGTATCCTGCACGCGCTTCCGGATCTCGTCCTTCGGGTACTTGCGCATCTGCAGGCCGAAGGCCATGTTCTGGTACACGCTCTTGTGCGGATACAGCGCATAGTTCTGGAACACCATCGCGATGTCGCGGTCCATCGGCGGCAGGTCGTTGATCACCCGGGTGCCGATCAGTATCTCGCCGGAGGTGACCTCCTCGAGCCCCGCCACCATGCGCAGCGTCGTCGTCTTGCCGCAGCCCGAGGGCCCGACCAACACCACGAACTCCTTGTCGCGGATCTCGAGGTTGACGTCCTTGACGGCGTGAAAACCGTTCTCGTAGTTCTTGTTCAGGTTGCGGATCGTGACGGTCGCCATGGCAGCCCGGACCCCTATCCCTTGACCGAGCCGGTGAGGCCGGTGACGTAGTATTCGACGAAGAACGAGTAGACCAGCGCGACCGGTATCGAGCCGAGCAGCGCCCCTGCCATCAGTTGGCCCCAGAAGAAGATGTCGCCCCGGATGAGTTCCGACACCACGCCCACGGGCACGGTCTTCAGCTCTGCCGAGGACATGAAGATCAGCGCGTAGATGAACTCGTTCCACGACAGCGTGAAGGCGAAGATGCCGGCCGAGAGGATCCCCGGGATCGCCACCGGGAAGATGATCCGCACCATGGCGCCGAAGCGCGTCGCACCGTCGATGCGCGCGCATTCCTCGAGCTCCTTCGGGATGGTCTTGAAGTAGCCCATCAAGAGCCACGTACAGAACGGGATCAGGAACGTGGGATAGGTGAGCATCAGCGCCCAGGGCGTGTTGC
>CAZYVT010000050.1:0-27452 GCA_964651335.1 uncultured Enterobacteriaceae bacterium
GGCAGTTTGACTGGGGCGGTCTCCTCCCAAAGAGTAACGGAGGAGTACGAAGGTACGCTTGCCACGGTCGGAAATCGTGGCTCAATGTGCATTGGCAAAAGCGTGCTTGACTGCGAGACGGACATGTCGAGCAGGTGCGAAAGCAGGTCTAAGTGATCCGGTGGTTCTGTATGGAAGGGCCATCGCTCAACGGATAAAAGGTACGCCGGGGATAACAGGCTGATTCCTCCCAAGAGTTCATATCGACGGGGGAGTTTGGCACCTCGATGTCGGCTCATCACATCCTGGGGCTGTAGCCGGTCCCAAGGGTATGGCTGTTCGCCATTTAAAGTGGTACGTGAGCTGGGTTTAAAACGTCGTGAGACAGTTTGGTCCCTATCTGCAGTGGGCGTTGGAAGTTTGAGGGGGGCTGCTCCTAGTACGAGAGGACCGGAGTGGACGCATCCCTGGTGTACCGGTTGTCACGCCAGTGGCATCGCCGGGTAGCTATATGCGGAAGCGATAACCGCTGAAAGCATCTAAGCGGGAAACGTGCCCCAAGATGAGACTTCCCGGAGGCTCGATCTCCCTGAAGGGTCGTCCTAGACCAGGACGTTGATAGGCGGGATGTGCAAGGGCCGTGAGGCCTTGAGCTAACCCGTACTAATTGCCCGTGCGGCTTGACCCTATAACCGTGAGCGATCGCGGCGAGGGGGACGCTTGGCAGAATCTCGAATCCCAATCCTGCTTCTTTCGAATCGCGGCTTGCGTCGCAGCGGCAGCCGCCGCGCGCCAAGCCCAGAGCCAATCTGGCGGCCATAGCAGCCTGGACCCACCCCTTCCCATCCCGAACAGGACCGTGAAACGGGTTTGCGCCGATGATAGTGTGCAATTGCGTACGCGAAAGTAGGTTACCGCCAGGCCCTCTTCAAGCAAAAAAGCCCGGTGCTCTCTCGAGCCCGGGCTTTTTTGTTGTTCTGCTTCTTTCCTGATGGTTACGCCACCGCCTTTCGCACCAGGCTGACCGAGCGGATTTCGCAGATCGGCAGCGTGGCAATATCGCGAAGCTTCTCATACCGTTCTGACGTCAAATCCACCAGGCTGCCGAGCTGGGCGTACGATGACGCTACGAATTGTTCCCGATTGCCGTCGCCGCGGCGCACGATCCCGAACTCGATTCGGGCGCGTTCTTCGGGGGACAGCCTGCTCAGGAATGCCTTCGTAGCCCAGATCGAGCCGTAGCGGGCGAAATCCGACAGGCGACCCGCGTGGTTGATCGTATCGCCGAGCACTGCAAACTCAATTGTGGTTGCGGATTGAAACGTCCCCAGCCATTCCTGCCCTTCGTTCAATCCGCTGTTGAGATAGAGCTCGTTGAACCAGTTCTTGCGCAGCTGCCAGTCCTTGCTGATCTTCTTCATCGCCGTCTTCACCTCGTGGGCGCAGGCGATGGCGTTGAAGATGTAGTTGCTGTCCGGCTGGGGAAAGAAGTAGTACACCATGCCATCTCCCACGTGCTTGCCATGAGTGCCGTAATAGCGGCGGAAAATCGGCCCCATCGTCGACCACATTTCGTTGATCAGCTCGAAGTATTCCTCCGGCGGCAGTTCGGAGCAGATCTTGACCGAGTTTTGCAGGTCGGCCACGAGCACCGCGAGCGGTGTGAGGACCGGCAGGCGGCGGCGCAGGAGATCGCGGATGACCTGATCCCTGCGGGCGAGGAAATCGAGCAGCGTCGGCCCGGCGGGGCCGTTGGGTACGTAGATGAACAGAATCCCTTCGCGGAAAAACGCGGCGTAGAAATGCCAGTGCTCGGAACGACCGCCGTCTTCACGCAGTTCAAGGGGTGATTCGACGATCCCTTCCCCCGGACAGGTCTGGGTCTCGCCGTAGAGCGCGTCGAGGAGTGCGACGCTTTCCGGATCCAGTGCGCGGCAGGCGCCGAGGATGCCTGCCTTGGACACCCGGTCCTTGGCGAATGAAAGATGCGGGCGCAGCAGCTCTCTGCGGTACGCGGGGGGCTTGCCGGCACTCGCCTGCAGCAGAAGCAGAAAGAGGTTGCGGGCCTCGCTGTTGGGCGGCAGCATTTCGAAACGGCCCAAGAACTTCTCCCGCGCTGCATCGTTGTACCAGGTCAACTCGAAGCTGTGGTTGACCATGTAGGCCGGATACGAAAGCTCGTCGATCGTGAGATGGAGCGGTCGTGCGGTGCTGTGCGTGCCCTCTTCTGCAGGCCGCGCGGTTTCGTGCCCGGCGGTCGCAACCGCGTCCTCCCCTGCGAGCTTCTGCACGCCGACGCGCGCAATGATTTCTGCCATGCTCAGGCCCTCTCTTTTCAACTGCTGAATCAATTCGATCCGCTGCAGTGCGGTGTCTGGAAAATAGCCCAGCAGTTTCGGACCACTCGTCTCCCCGGAGACTTGCTGAACGAGTGGTTTGGACAATAGTCCAGAGCTTATATAATTGTTTAACGTAGCTCTGGAAATACCTGTTTTATCAAGCAATTCCTTGCTTGAAATCATACTGTCTAAATCCTCTTATGAATTGTTACACAAGTGACTAAATTGATTGTAGACATTTGACTATCTATGTCAAGAGCACGTCTCTCCCGAGCGGCAGCTTGGCGTCGGCCGCGCACCGATTTGCACGCTTATGATGTGTTTTTCGCTCGGCAGTCGTTTTTTTGCAACATGCAGGCAAATTTCTCAGGGTGGTCGCCGCAGAAGGGTGAGCCTGGCCACCAATCCCCCCTCTTTTCTTGCAAGCAGGTCGAGTGATCCACCGTGAGCCCGGGCAACACGTTCGACGATCGCGAGGCCCAGGCCTGCGCCCCCACCACCGCCGCGAGATTCGCTGAGTCGCGTGAAGGGGCGCTTGAGACGCTCGGACTCGGTGTTCGGGATTCCCGGCCCGCGATCAAGAACCTCGATCAGTGCGTGGCTCCCTTCGCGCCGGGCCGTGATCTCGACGGGCTCGCCGGCGTAGCGCAGGGCGTTGTCGACCAGGTTCATGATTGCGCGACGCACCGCAATCCGCGTCAGCGACAGTTCTCCGGCCGAAGGTGCCGCCGCGGTTTTCACATCCTTGCCAAGGCGCGCATAGTGCCCCACCACCTCGCGTACCAGTGCATCGAGGTCGGTGGTTTCGCGCCTTTCGCTCTCGCCCCGGGCAAAGTCGAGGAATTGCCCGATGACCTGATCTATCTCGTCGATATCGGCGCTCATGCCCCCGATCAGGGATTCCTCCGCGCCGCTCATCTCGAGCGCGAGCCGGAGCTTCGACAGGGGCGTGCGCAGATCATGCGAGATCCCGGCCAGCACCATCGCCCGTTCACGCTCCAATTTGGCCAGGTCGCTGGTCATCCGATTGAACGCTGCGGCGACCGTGCGCAACTCCCTGGGCCCTTTCTCGGCAAGGGGCTCGGGCGTGACTCCGCGACCCACGAGGCGGGCGGCAGTGGCCAGATCGGAAAGCGGGCCGGCGATGCGCGACGCAATCAGCCACGCGGCGACCAGCGACAGAACAAGGGTGAGAGCACCCCAGCCGATCCATTCCCAGGCGTCATCCGGCCTGACCCGTTCGCGCGGTAACACGATCCAGAATTCATCCTCATCGATGAAAAAGCTCACCCAGAACCCCTCGACGCCATCGCGCGACCAGGCGATGCGCGTGCGCTCGCCGAGCATGACGCGCACAAGCTCCGCGACCCGGTCGAGGAGCGGTTCGCGAGGCATCGGATCGAGATGCTCGCCCGCTGCGGCGGCGTACACGCGGATCCCTTCCATGTCCGAAAGCTCGCGCAGCAGGCCGAGGCGGCGCTCGGGGTCGGCATTGATCAGCGCGGCGCGCGTCAGGTTGACGGTGGAAACGGTTTGTTTCGAAAGCTCCACTGCAAGAGGCTCGCGCTGGTAGGTACGCAGGATGCCCAGCCAGACCGCGAGCGAGGTGACGATCAACAGCGCGATCAGCAGGAACGACCGCGCGAACAGGGTCATTTCGGGGTGCCGTCGGGCACGAACACGTAGCCGAATCCCCAGACTGTCTGGATGTGACGCGGCTTGGAAGGATCCTGCTCCACGATTTTTCTGAGCCGTGAGATCTGGACGTCGATCGAGCGGTCGAAGACCTCGTATTCCCGGCCCCGGGCGAGCTCCATCAGCTTGTCTCGGGACAACGGCTGCCGCGGATGCTGCACCAGCACCTTGAGTACTGAAAATTCCCCGGTCGTCAGCGCTACGTCTTTGCCCTCGCGCGACAGGCTTCTGGTCGCGAGATTCAGTTCGAAGGCGCCGAATCGATGGACTTCCATCTCCGCGGCGGGCGCGCCGGGCGGCCCTGCAGGTTGACGGCGCCGCAGCACGGCATTGATGCGCGCAACCAGCTCGCGCGGGTTGAAAGGCTTTGGAAGGTAATCATCGGCTCCCATCTCGAGGCCGACAATGCGATCCACTTCGTCGCCTTTGGCCGTGAGCATGACGACGGCCGGGCCGGAGTTCTGCGCGCGCAGCCGCCTGCAGATCGCCAGGCCATCCTCGCCCGGCAGCATCAGGTCGAGCACGATCAGGTCGTAGCGTTCGCGCGCGAGCTGCCGGTCCATGGCCTCTGCATCGGGTGCGGCGCGCACCTCGAAACCCTGTTCTCCAAGATATCGAACCAGCAGCGCGCGCAGCCGCTGATCGTCGTCCACGATGAGGATTCTGGTTTTCAGTTCTGTCATGGTTGCATAGAGTACCGATGCCGGCGTGCGGCCGGGAAACAGGCTGTAACGCCTGCCGCGGGCGGCAACAGATTGTTACAAATTTCGGGGGGGTGGGGAGCCCGGCGTGGTCCAACCCTCGTAACATCTCATGGCCATGAAAGCGTTCTTGCGGAGCCTGGTACTTGCGGCAGCTGCCTGCGTGACGGCATCGCCGGGGCTGGCGCAGCAAGGACGTGATCGGCCGCAGGGCCCCCCGGGGATGAGGCCGCAACCGCAGATGCAACGCGCCCTGCAACCACCGCGAGGCATGAGCTCGCAGGAGCGTGAGCGGCTGCGCCAGGAACTGAATTCTGCGCGGCGCGACGTCTACCGGGAAGGCGGCCGGCCCCCGGAGTACGATCCGCGGCGGCCCCCGCAGCGACCGATGCCCCCGGAGGAGCGGGAGCGCCTGCGGCGCGACATCCTCGACGCCAATCGCGACTTCGAGCGCCGGCGCTGACGGATCTGGACGGCCTCGGCTGTGTGCAGTGCGGAACTGCGCTCCTTGCGCCATCCGTAGGGCGTTTCAATTCAGCAGGTGCGCGATCGAATTTGCGTAGTACCGCAAGGCGGGCAGCTCCGTCGGGCGGGCCGAGTAGAGTCCTTCGCGCTCGTCCACAAGGTGCCGCAGCCGAAGCATGCGCAGCCCCACCGTAAGTGCGTAGTCGAGGTCGCGGCGCGGCACATAGACGTGCGCGCCCGCTGAGGCGAGCTTTTCCAGCAGGGCTTCGGCCCTGGTCTTGAGCTCGAGCTCGGACAGCGGCGTACCGACCGCCGTGACGAGGACCGTCGCCATGAGAGGCACCGGAATGACCGGCACGATCCGGCCTACTGCACCCATCAAATGCCGCCCGAGTGCGGAGATCGCGTCCTTGCGCGCGTCGCCGGAAAGCTTCTGGAAGTCGAGTCGATGGACCGCGCAATACTCCCGTGTCGAGATCGGCGAGCCGAAATTGACGCAGGCGTAGCCGAATCGGTGCCATTCGCTCTTCAGCATCAGCCGCAGGTTGTGCGCCATGAAAGCGAGGGTCGTCCAGAGCGCCCGGAGCCGGCCTGGACGCTTCGCTTCGGGGTCGATCGAGAGCAGCAGGCTCCGGTCCTCCAGCACACGGTCGTAATTGATGCCAAGCGGCACGAACACAAGGTCGCGCGCCCCATCCAGCCAGAAGCCGCGCATCATGTAATCGAGGACGCCAAGTTTCGGCTCGCGCATCAGGCCGTCACGCGTGAGGCCACCCTCGGGAAACACCGCCTGCGGCACCCCGCCCTGTGTTGCCATTGCGATGTAGCGCTCGAGCACCCGCCGGTAGAGATCGTCCTTCGAATTGCGGCGCACGAAATAGGCGCCCATTGCGCGGATCAACGCGGAGAGCGGCCAGATGCGCGCCCACTCGCCGACCGCGTACGACAGCGCCGCCTGCTCGGCCGCGAGGTAGCCGGCAAGGATGTAATCCATGTTGGAGCGATGATTCATGACGAATACGACCGTTGCATCGGGATCGATTTTCGCAATACCTTCGGAATCCACGTAGCCGAGGCGGACGCGATACAGCGATTGCGCAACCTTGCGTCCCACCCAGTAGCCGATGCGGAAGTAAAGATAGGCGTTGAATGCCGGCACGATCTCGCGTGCATGTCGCTCGACGATCTGCATCACCCCCGCTACGGGCAGGCGGTGCGCTGCAGCGTACCGTTCGACCGCCTGCTGAACCTTGGGATCGCCGAGCAGGCGATGAATCAGCACCTGCCGGCGCGTACGCTGAAAGGGCCTGATTCCGATCCGCAGGCGGTGGGACACCTGGTTGATGACGCTGTCGGCGCGATTCGATGCCAGCCAGCGTGCCGCCGGGGCGATCACGTGGTCCCACGCTGCCCAGGCCGCAAATGCGGCGACAATCCAGAAGACCCAGAACGGCAGCGTCAGGACGGCCGTCACGGCGCCAGCAGTTCTCCGGCTACAACGCCTCGATCACTGCGGCGGTGACTTCGGCGGTGCGCGCGGTGCCGCCCAGATCGGGCGTGAAAATTTTCCTTGCGGTGACGGCCTCGATGGCGCGCATCAGGCGGGAGGCGGCTGAGCGCTCGCCAAGGTGTCCGAGCATCAGCGAGCCGGTCCAGAACGTGGCAATCGGGTTGGCGATGCCCTTTCCGGTGATATCGAACGCCGATCCGTGAATCGGCTCGAACATCGAGGGAAAACTGCGCTCCGGATTGAGGTTCGCGGTCGGCGCGATCCCGAGCGAGCCGGTCAGCGCCGCGGCGAGATCGGAAAGGATATCGGCGTGCAGATTCGAGGCGACGATGGTGTCCAGCGTACCCGGCTTCAGCACCATGCGGGTGGTCATGGCATCGACCAGCTCGCGGTCGGTCTTCACGTCGGGATAGCTTTTCGCGACCTCGAAAAAGATCTCGTCCCACATCACCATGCCGTGGCGCTGCGCGTTCGATTTCGTGACCAGCGTCAGCCTCTTGAGCGGGCGGCCCATCGCCAATTCGAATGCGAACCGGTGCACGCGCTCCACGCCCCGGCGCGTGAATACCGAGACCTCGGTGGCGACTTCGTCGGGCAGCCCCCGGTGGACACGCCCTCCCGATCCCGAATACTCTCCTTCCGTGTTCTCGCGTACGATCACCCAGTCGATTTCGCTCCCCCGGGCGAGAGGGCTGGTGATTCCCGGAAGCAGGCGCGAAGGGCGCACGTTCGCGTACTGGTCGAGGCGCTGGCAGATCGGCAGCCGCAGGCCCCACAGCGAGATGTGATCCGGAACCCTGGGTGAACCGACCGCGCCGAAGAAGATCGCGTCAACACTCTTCAGCTGATCGAGCCAGTCCTCCGGCAGATAGGCGCCGCAGGCGAGATAACGCTCCGAGCCCCAGTCGAGATTCGTAAACTCGAGCGCGAAGCCGCCGTCGCGGCGCGCCAGTTCGGTGAGGACTTTCTCGCCTTCCGCAATGACTTCGATCCCGATCCCATCACCGGGAATGGAAGCGATGCGATGGATCTTCAAGCGGCCTTCCTGCTTTGCCCACGCAGCGCGTCGGCGACCGCAGCGCCGACTTCGGCGGTGGAGGCTTTGCCTCTCATGTCGGGCGTATGCGGCCCCTCTTCGATCACGCGCTCGACCGCGCGGACAATATCCCCGGCGGCCTCGGGGTGTCCGAGGTGCTCGAGCATCATGGCGCCGGACCAGATCGCCGCGATCGGATTCGAAATGTTTCGTCCGGCGATGTCGGGCGCCGATCCATGCACAGGTTCGAAGATCGAAGGTGCGGTGCGTGCCGGATTGATGTTTCCCGAAGCCGCGATTCCAATCGTGCCCGCCGTCGCCGGCCCGAGGTCCGAAAGGATGTCGCCGAAAAGGTTCGAGGCGACGATGACGTCGAATCGATCGGGGTTGAGCACCATCTGGATGGTCAGTCCATCGACATGGTACTGGTCGGACCGCACATCCGGGTACTGTTTGGCCATCTCCGCGAAGCGCTCGTCCCAGTAGGGCATGGTGATCGAGATGCCGTTCGACTTGGTGCACGAGGTGACGTGTTTCTTGCGCGTCCTCGCCAATTCATAGCTGTAGCGCAGGATCCGGTCCACGCCCTTGCGCGTGAAGATTGCCTGTTGCGTGACGAATTCGCGCTCGGTGCCTTCAAAGACCCGCCCCCCGACGTTGCCGTACTCGCCTTCGGTGTTCTCGCGCACCACCATGTAGTCGATGTCACCGGGCTTTCGACCCGCGAGCGGACACGAAAGCCCTTTGAAAAGCCGCACCGGACGGAGGTTGACGTACAGGTCGAACCAGCGGCGGAAATTGATCAGCAGGCCCCAGGCGGAAATGTGATCGGGCACGATCGCGGGATTGCCGACGGCGCCGAAATAGATCGCGTCGAACTGTCTGAGAACCTGTGGAGCGTCGTCGGGGCACATCTTGCCGTGCTGCCGGTACCAGTCGCAGCTCCAGGGAAATTCCTGCCACTGGAAGCGCAGGCCATGCTTCGAACCGGCCGCCTCAAGCACGCGCACGCCCTCAGGCAGCACTTCGCGCCCGATGCCGTCACCGGGGATGACCGCGATTCGAAAGTCCTGCATCCGACCTCCTTCAGGATGGCGGCCATTCTATCGCTAGAATCCAAAACATGCGGATCGCAGCGGTCGAAACATCCACCGACTGGTGCTCGGTCGCGCTGTGGATGAACGGCGAGATTGCGGCGTTGGAGCAGCGAGCGGGCCAGCGCCACGCTGAACTCGCGCTGCCGATGCTGCAGCAATTGCTTGCGAACTCCGGGTCCCGCGTCGGTGCGCTCGACGCAGTGGCGTTCGGCGCCGGGCCCGGATCGTTCACCGGCCTGCGCATCGCATGCGGAATCGCGCAGGGGCTGGCGATGGCGCGCGGCCTTCCGGTGCTCGGTGTATCCACGCTCGAAGCGATGGCAGAGGAATCGGGTGCATCGCGCGTCGTCGCCTGCCTCGATGCGCGCATGCGTGAAGTGTATTATGCGTGCCTCGAGCGGGCAGGCGGTGCGTGGCGCGCGGCGATCCCCCCGTGCTGCATTCCTCCCGCCGCGGCGGAGGCGCCGCCAGGAAGCGGCTGGATCGGATGCGGAAGCGGATTCGCCGTGTACCCGGACGCTCTTCGACATGTTGCCGCACGCGTGCTGCCGCAGGTCCATCCCAGCGCGATCGCGGTGGCGCGCCTCGCGGCGCCAAGGCTCGCGCGCGGTGAGGGCGTCGACGTGGCATCGGCCGCACCCTTTTATCTGCGGGACAAAGTCGCAATGACGATCGAGGAACGCGACGCAAGATGAGCGCTGTTCCGAAGCAGCCGGCGCGGCTCGAGCCGATGCGAGAGGCGGACCTTGCGGCCGTGCTCGACGTGGAAAGGACGATCTATCCGCACCCCTGGACGCGCGGCAACTTCGCCGACTCGCTGCATGCCGGGTACCAGTGCTGGTCATGCTGGAACGGCCGGGAGCTGATCGGCTACTTCGTGCTGCTGGTTGCCGCGGGCGAGGCGCACTTGCTCAATCTTTCCGTCGCGGAGGCGTATCAGGGACGTGGACACGGCGGCGCGTTGCTTTCAGAAATCGTCCGCATTGCGCGGGCGCACGGCGCACGCCACGTGTTTCTGGAAGTCAGGCCGAGCAATCGCGCGGCGCAGGCCCTTTACACGCGGTTCGGCTTTCGCCGCATTGCCTTGCGCTGCGGCTACTACCCGGACGGAGAGGGGCGTGAGGACGCGTTTATCCTGAAGCTCGCACTGTGAGCAGGCGTCGCACCGAAATTCTTGCCGAGATGGGTCTTACGCCCGTCTGGCGGCTGCGAAAGCGGGTCGCGCCGGCAGACACGCACGAAGTGCCCGGTGCGCCGAGCGCATCCGAACCGCGCGAGCAGGAGATCTCGCGCATGGACTGGCACGCGCTGCAGGCGAAAGTCGCGGGCTGTACCGACTGCAAGCTGCGTGCGACGTGCAGGCAGACCGTGTTCGGCGTGGGCGACGAGGAAGCACAGTGGATGATCGTGGGCGAAGCGCCCGGCGCGGAAGAAGACCGGCTTGGCGAGCCGTTCGTCGGTCAGGCCGGCAAGCTGCTCGACAACATGCTTGCCGCAATTCATCTCGCGCGCGGCAAGAACGTATATATCGCCAACGTCCTCAAGTGCCGCCCGCCCGGCAACCGCAATCCGGAGGCGGACGAAGTCGCGAAATGCTCGCCCTACCTGCTGCGCCAGATCGGGCTGATCCGCCCGAAGCTGATCGTCGCGATGGGCCGGTTTGCGGCGCAGACGCTGCTCGACACCAGCGCCACGATCGCGAGCCTGCGCGGAACGGTGCATCGTTATGCAGGCGTGCCGCTCGTTGTGACCTACCATCCCGCCTATCTGCTCAGGAGCCTGCCCGACAAGGCCAAAGCCTGGGTCGACCTGCGCTTTGCCGTAAAGACGATGAACGGATTGTCTTAAACGTTTGCAGTGCGGTGCGGCACGGAGTGTCGCGCCACAGCGCGTCGTGGTTCCTACCCGTGGTGGTGGTCCTCGGTGCGGGCGAATGCGAGCAGGCGCTCGATTTCCCCCGCGCGCACCCGGCGATTGCGACTGAACCACCACTGCACCAGCGTCATGGTGCCGGCGACGAACAGACCGAAGATCGCGATCACCCAGTAGATCGAAAGCCCCAGGCCGAGGAGCAGCGAATACGTGGCGATCATGGTCAGGATCGAGGCATTCTCACTGAAGTTCTGCACCGCGATGGAGCGCCCCGCGCCGACCAAGTGATGCCCGCGGTGCTGCAGCAGCGCGTTCATCGGCACCACGAAGTACCCCGCCAGTCCGCCGATCAGGACGATCAGCGGCACCGCAATCCATACATCGCGCACCGCGTCCATGAGGATCACGATCAAGCCCATTGCGATGCCGAGCGGAATCACGCTCACGGCGCGGTCGAGGCGCACGCGTGCCGATGCGAGCACTGCGCCGGCCGCGATGCCCAGCGCGCACACGCCCTGAAGCATCGAGGCGCGCGAAAGGTCATAGCCGAGAGCGGCGCGCGACCACTCGATCATGATGAACTGGAGCGTTGCTCCCGCTCCCCAGAACAGGGTCGTCACGGCGAGCGAAATCTGGCCGAGTTTGTCCTTCCATAGACTCGCCACGCAGCCGGCGAAATCCCGCAGCGTCTCGATCGGGTGCGTCGGTAGCGGTTTCATCGCCACGCCGGTATTCGGGATGTAGAGATTGAAGGTCGCCGCCACCGCGTAGACCAGCACGATCGCGACGATGGCGGCTTCCGCCGGGGTGTCGATCCCGGTGTCGATCTGCGGAATATCGAACTGGAGCAGGACGTGCGCGACGCGCTCGTTGATCAGCACTCCGCCGAGCATCGTGCCCAGGATGATCGAGATGACGGTCAGGCCCTCGATCCAGCCGTTCGCCAGCACCAGCTTCGAGTGCGGCAGGTATTCGGTGAGGATGCCGTACTTTGCGGGCGAGTACGCGGCAGCGCCCAGGCCGACCAGGGCGTACGCGGCGAGCGGATTGACCTCGAACAGCATCAGGGCGCAGCCGCCGATCTTGATCGTGTTCGAAAGGAACATCACCGTGCCCTTGGGGAGGCGGTCGGCGAATGCGCCGACGTACGGCGCGAGCACTACGTACGAAATGACGAAAAAGAACTTCAGGTAAGGCGTCAGCCACGACGGCGAATCGGCCTGCATCAGCAATGCGATCGCGGCGACGAGCAGCGCGTTGTCGGCGAGCGACGAGAAGAACTGCGCCGCCATGATGATGTAGAAGCCGGGGTTCATGACCGGTCGGCTTTATATCATGGTGATCTCAATCCTTCCCGAAGCGGCGAGTGTAGCCAGGCGGCGGGCCGCCGGCGCCGGGGCGAAGATACGCCCGCATGCGCAGGAGCTTGTTCAACCTCGTGACGCGGCGATCGATCCACCAGAGGTCAAACAGCGCGAAGCCGAGCGCCGGCAGACCGGCTTGCCAGGCAGCGAACATTGCAAGCGTGAGCATGCAGTATGCAGTCGCGCCGATTGGCTCCCGCAAATACCAGCGGTGCGCGCCAAACGGGAACCCGACCCAGAGCAGGTACGCGGTGCGGCGCTTGCGCAGCGCACGCGCCAACCGCAGATTGGCCGCCTGCAACCCGCCGCCGTCGAGGTTCAGGCGTTTCCACGCTTCGGTCATTAGTTACCGCGGCGGCCTTCTTTATGCTTCAATAAGCACATTCTAATCTGCTGCTTATCGTCCCATGGCCGACCGGCGACTGCAGGTCTTTCACGCGGTGGCAAAGCATCTCTCGTTCACCAAGGCCGCGGAGGCGCTGTTCATGACCCAGCCGGCGGTCACCTTCCAGATCAAGCAGCTCGAGGAGCGCTTCAACAGCCGGCTGTTCGAGCGCGGCCATGGCAGGATTGCGCTCACCCCGGCGGGCCACGTGGTGCTCGATTACGCGGAACGGATTCTCGCGCTTTCTGCCGAGCTGGACACCCGGCTGAAGGAGATGACCGGCGAGATCGGCGGGCCGCTGCTCATAGGGGCGAGCACCACGATCGCGGAATCGCTGCTGCCGCAGGTACTGGGAGACTTCAAGTCGAAATACCCGCGGGTGCAGCCGCGGCTCATGGTCGCGAACTCCGAAACGGTCGAAAATCGGGTGGCCGAGCACACCCTCGACATCGGCTTTATCGAAGCGCCCTCGCATCTGCAAAACGTTGTCACCGACGTGTGTTGCGAGGACGAGCTGCAGGCGGTGTGCGCGCCGTCGCATCCGCTGGCACGCCTCAAGACGGCGACCCCGAAGCAGCTGGTGCAGCACCCTTTCATCAACCGCGAGTTGGGCTCGGGCACGCGCGAGGTGATCGACCAATACTTCCACAAGTCGGGCATCGACCCGCAGTCGCTCAACGTGGTGATGGAGCTCGGCAGCCCCGAGGCGCTGAAGGGGTTGGTCGCCACCGGGCTCGGCTTCACGATCATGTCGCGCGTCGTGGTGGCAAAGGAGACACGGCTCGGGCAGCTGGTGCGCGTACCGCTCACGCCGCGGCTGATCCGCGACCTGTCGGTGGTGTACCCGAAGGAGAAGTTCCGCTCGCAGCTGATCAACACCTTCGTGCAGTTCGCGAAGGAGCGTCTTGCCGCGATCCAGGCGGGCTGAGCCTCTTGCCATGAAGCGAATCCTCGCCGTCCAGCATTCTTTCGCCGAATTCCTCGGTGCGCTCGAACCGCAGCTCGAGGCGCGGGGAATCGGCTTCACCTACGTGCGCCCGGCGGCGGGGGAGGATGTGCACGGCCTGCCATCGCAATACGACGCGCTCCTGCTGCTCGGCGGGGCGCGGCCGGCGGCCGATCCGGCGCATTGCCCCTGGCTTGCCGACGAGCAGCGCCTGGTGCGGGCGTTCGAACGGGCGCGCCGGCCGGTGGTGGGATTCGGGTTGGGCGCCCATGTGATCGCCTCGGCGCACGGCGCGGCGCTCTCGCCGACGCCGGAACACGTGGCGTTGTTCACCACCGCGCACGCGCTCGATCCGCAGGACCGGGTTGCGCAGGCGGTGGACGGAAGACGCGTGCTGGTGATGGCGAACGGCAGTGCCGGGGTGAGCGGCGAGATGCAGCCGATCGTGGCGAACGAAAATGGGGAATGCATCGGTTTCCGTGTCGGGACACTGACCTATGGCCTGTTGTTCAGGCCGGAACTGAAACCCGGCATGCTCGAGGACATGGCGATGGAAGAGGACAGGCCGGTGCCGGATACGCTCGGCGAGCTGATCGAATCCTCGCGCGCCCTGTGGGGCGAGATGGAAGAAACCACGGCCCGCGTCGCCACGGCCCTGGTCGCGGCGCTGGGTCTCATGGACGAACGCCGCAAGACGCCCGTCATCCTGCTTACGGAAGGACGCTGATGCCTCGACCGATCCGCGCGACGATCAGTGCAGCGGCGCTGGCGCACAACCTCGGGGTCGCGCGGCGCCACGCGGGCAAGGCGAAGATCTGGGCAATCATCAAGGCGAATGCCTATGGCCATGGCCTGCTGCGGGCGGCGAAGGCGTTCGAGGCCGCAGATGGATATGCGGTGCTCGATTTTTTTGAGGCGCTCAAGCTGCGCAACGCGGGAATCGGCAAGCCGATCCTGATGCTCGAAGGCTTCTTCGAGCCGGAGGACGTGCCGCTGCTCGCGCGTCACCAGCTGACCCCGGTGATTCACAATCTGGAGCAGGTTGAAATTCTGCAGAAGAGCGCGCTCGAGGCCGAAATCGACGCCTACCTCAAGGTGAACAGCGGCATGAATCGCCTCGGCTTCAACGTGGACAACGTGCGGGTGGCGTGGAACGTGCTCAAAGGTCATCGGCAGATCCGGTCGGTCACCATGATGACGCACCTTGCCGACGCCGAGAGAACGACCGGCGTTGCGGCCCAGCTCCATTGGTTCAACCAGATGACGCAGCCGTTCGAAGCGCCGCGCTCGCTCGCCAACTCCGCCGCGCTGCTCCGTTTTCCGGAAACACGCGCGGACTGGGTGCGTCCCGGACTCATGCTCTACGGCTGCTCGCCTTTCGCTGAGACGAGCGCCGAAGCGCTCGGCCTGAAGCCTGCCATGACCCTCACCTCCGAAATCATCGGGGTGCAGAACCTGCAGCCCGGCGAACGGGTCGGTTACGGGTACACCTACGAGGCAACCGCCGAGATGACCATCGGCGTGGTCGCATGCGGCTACGCCGATGGGTACCCGCGGCATGTGCCCAGCGGCAGCCCGGTGCTGGTCGGCGGGCAGCGGGTCAAGACCATTGGACGCGTGTCGATGGATATGCTGTGCGTCGATATCAGCGAGATTCCGGAAGCCTACGTCGGAACGGCGGTGACGCTTTGGGGAGAAGGGCTTTCGGCGGACGAAGTCGCCGCTGCGGCGGGTACGGTCAGCTACCAGCTCCTTGCCGGGCTCGCGGCGCGGGTGCCGGTGGTCGAAGCGCCGTAGTGGCAAAGGCGAAGACCGCTTACGTCTGCAGCGATTGCGGCGCGAGCGCGCTGCAGTGGTTCGGCAGCTGCCCCTCGTGCGGCGCCGCCGGCACGCTCACCGAGACGGTGACGGAGCGGAGCGGAGGCCAGCGCTTCTCCGCCGGGGGAGCGAGTCCCATTCCGCTCTCCGCCATCGAGACCCAGGACTTCGAGCGCATGCCGACCGGCATCGGCGAACTGGACCGGGTGCTCGGCGGGGGACTGGTCGCCGGGCAGGTGGTGCTGATCGGCGGCGATCCGGGGATCGGTAAGTCGACGCTGCTGTTGCAGGCGCTCGCCGCGCTCTCCGCCTCGCAAAAGGTCCTCTATGTCACCGGGGAAGAGTCGGCACAGCAGGTTGCCATGCGCGCGAGGCGCCTTGCGCTCGAGGCGGGGGCAGTGCAGCTCCTTGCCGAGATCCAGCTCGAAAAAATTTCCGCAACGCTCGATTCGCGCAAGCCCCAGGTTGCGGTGGTCGATTCGATCCAGACCCTGTGGTCCGAGATGCTGCAGTCGGCGCCGGGGTCGGTCGCTCAGGTGCGCGAGTGCGCGGCGCAGCTCGCGCGCCACGCCAAGAGGAGCGGCACCGCGCTCTTCATCATCGGGCATGTCACGAAGGAGGGCGCGATTGCGGGGCCTCGGGTGCTCGAGCACATCGTCGACACCGTGCTCTACTTCGAGGGCGACCCGCACTCTGCCTTTCGCCTGGTGCGCGCGGCGAAGAACCGCTTCGGCGCGGTGAATGAGCTGGGCGTCTTCGCCATGACCGACAAGGGCCTGCGCGCGGTCGCCAATCCTTCGGCGCTGTTTCTTTCGCGGCACGGGTCCGACGTCGCCGGTTCGTGCGTGTTGGCTACCCTTGAAGGCACGCGGCCGCTGCTGGTCGAAATCCAGGCGCTCGTGGATGCCGCGCACGCGCCCAATCCGCGCCGGCTCACGGTCGGATTGGAACAGAATCGTTTGGCGATGCTGCTGGCGGTCTTGCACCGCCATGCGGGCATTGCGACCATGGACCAGGACATCTTCGTGAATGCGGTAGGCGGCGTGCAGATCGGCGAGCCCGCGGCGGATTTGGCGGTGTCTCTTGCCTTAGTCTCTTCGCTCACCAACCGTCCGATTCCCGGCAAGCTCGTCGTCTTTGGCGAGATCGGGCTTGCGGGGGAAGTGCGACCTGCGCCGCGCGGGCAGGATCGGTTGAAAGAGGCGGCGAAGCTGGGATTCGAGCGGGCGATCGTGCCGAAGGCGAACCAGCCGAAGGGGAAGATTGCGGGGCTGGAAGTGATCGCGGTGGAGCGGGTGGATCAGGCGGTGGGGGTATTGAGGGATCTCTAGCTCCAGCCTCTGTGCCATGATATCCAGCAGATTGGCAGCGCGAACAATGTTGGGCAGACAGGACAAGTGCCGCGACCGTGACGATTCGAGCAACCGTGCTCTGCTATCCGCAACATGGTGACCCGTCGAGGTCGATGCGAATGAGGACTGGGCTTACCGCTATCCTGGGCCTCCTAATTCTTGTCGCGCCGCTCTCGGCCAGGGCGCAACAGGCCGCGAAGGTGTATAGGATCGGCGTGATTAGCCCATCTACGGGTCTCCCGTGCGGAACGACGGCCCCTTCCGTGGCACTGCGCCAAGGTCTGCAAGACCGAGGGTACGTCGAAGGGCAGAATCTGACGTTGGAGAGGGGATGCTTCCAACGGATCGAACAGATTCCTGAGATCATCGTGCGGTTTCTTGAGCGCAAGATAGACGTAATCGTCGCCTGGTCGGCACCGGCCGCCGAGGCTGTGAAGAAGGCGAGCAGCACCGTCCCCATCGTCTTCATCGACCACTCTGATCCCGTCGGCACTGGCATCGTGGCGAGCCTTGCTCGACCGGGCGGAAACGCGACGGGCATCAGCAGCATGGGCGCCGAGTTGACCGCGAAGAGGCTGCAGCTGCTTAAGGAGATGGTCCCTGGAGCCACGCGCGTTGTGGTGCTCGCCAACCCGACCTCGCCAACGACTCCAGCCCATCTTAGAGGATTGGACGATGCCGCGCGGGCGCTGGGGGTGACCCTTCGAGTCCTGAAGATCAGTACGCCGGCCGAAATCGACGAGGCGTTCTCGGAGGTGATCAAGGAGCGGCCCGACGCAGTTCTGGTACTGGCCGATTCGTTGTTCTTTACCGAGAGGGTCAGGATCGTCGGTCAGGCCGCGAGAGCCCGCGTGCCGGCGATGTACCCTCATACGAACTACGCAGTGGCCGGGGGTTTGCTGGCCTATTACGCCGACCTCACCGACATGGCCCGACCTGCAGCGCGCTACGTGGACAAGATTCTGAAGGGCGCCAAGCCGGGCGACCTACCCGTCGAGCAGCCCACGAAGTTCGAGTTAGTCATCAATGTGAGGACCGCCAAGGCCCTCCGCCTTACGATCCCGCCGTCGCTGCTACTGCGGGCGGATCAGGTCATTGAGTGACAGATGACTGCCCAACATCACGCTCCAACGGACCGGGGCTCGAGATACTCACTCGCGTCCGCTGAGCGTGCGCGCTAGGTGGCAGCAGCACGGGGGAGAGCCATGTCACTAGAGGAATCGATCCTCAATACTGAGGAGGCTCTAAGTAAGTCGCTAGCCGCGAAGCGCTCGGCAATCGATGATCGGACTGGAAAGGGCACCGCGACCGAGTTGATCATTGAACGTGAACTCGTCATCCCGCATTTGCCGCCTGAGTTCAAATGCGCGAAAGGAGCGGTGGTTACCTCAGCGGATCCGGCGACACAGTCTCCGGCGATTGACCGCGTCGTGTATGAACCAAACGCTGCACCACCTCTCGTTTACGACGACGCTCACTGTATCTTCCCAATTGAGTCTGTCGCCGGCCTCATTGAGATAACGATGTCCCTCGATGCTGGCAAGCTGAGAGAAGATCTACTGCGGATGGCGCCAGTGAAAGCCATGAGAAAACGCCGGTATCTGGTTCCACTTCCGAACAGCAAGACTAAAGTGCTGCGCCTCGAACAAGAGGCCCTCTCACCTCGAAGTTTCGTGGTTGGCCTGCCGGCAGATCCGTCCTGGAAGGCGGAGACGATCGCTCAAGCGCTCCGGAAGACGCAACTCGACCTCGGCCCTCCCACGCACGTTCATGGCCTGTACGTAATCGGAATCGGGTACTTCGAGACTGTGGCGGTCGAGTCGTCAGACGAGCCAATGTACCGCATCACAAGTTGGACGGGCTCTGACCGCCTGTTCAGGTTCACGAACGGTCTTCGACAGGCATTTCAACGATGGGGGCGGTTGCCTTTGGGATGGTCGGCAGACCTCCAGGATTACGTCGACGGAGAATGCAAGATCCTCGCAGAATGAAGGTACCGCCTAATTGCCGCGTAAACCTGACCTTCCAACAACTGCGCTGCTGGGCTCCCTCCTTGCTTCGCTCGTCGGTGGCGGGTTGTCCGGGGCGTTAATACGCCTAGCTCCGGAGAGCCCAAATGGTCTTTGGAATGGTGATCTTTCCGGACATGACTCAACTCGACTTCACCGGGCCCTACGAGGTCTTCGCGCAATTGCCCGGATGCGATATCAAGGTCATTACCAATTCATTGCAGCCCGTTGCCGCCAAAGGCGGGCTGAAGTTCGTTCCGGACACGACGCTTGCCGACGCGCCGCAGCTTGACTTGCTCTTTGTCCCCGGCGGGCCCGGAGTAGGCGCATTGATGGAGGATCGTGAAGTGCTCGAGTTCCTGCGCAAGCAGGCGGCGCACGCCAGATACGTCACTTCGGTGTGCACCGGCGCGCTGGTGCTCGGGGCAGCGGGCCTGCTGAAAGGTTATCGCGCGACGACCCACTGGCTATCTCTCGAATTGCTTCCAGTCTTCGGCGCGATCGCAGTACCGGATCGCGTGGTGATCGACCGCAACCGGATTACGGGCGGCGGCGTCACGGCCGGCATCGACTTTGCCTTCACCATCGCCGCGGAACTTTGCGGCGAGAAAACGGCGAAAGCGATTCAGCTGCGAATCGAATACGACCCGGCGCCGCCATTTACTTCCGGCCACCCCAGGACCGCCGAACCCGCCGTTGTTGATGAACTGCGGCGAAAAGCGGCGCCAATGCAAGCTGCGCGGCTGGAACAGGCAAAGCGGGCTGCGGCGCTCTACTGTTAGGCGTTTTGGACGATCGTCAGGATGATCTACGAGGAGTAGAGGATGCGACGACGGCTCCTGTTCATGGCGCTTTCCTGCGCCGCAATCCTCCCCGCGTTCGCCATCGATCCGGGAACCGTGCAGGGAACACTCCAGGTCAACGACAAGGCGATCGAGCTACGCCAAGCCTACGCGCACCTTCACGACAACGCCGAAGGACTGCTTGACCGGCCGAAGGAACTCCGCATCCTGCTCACCGACCGCGAGGTCCCACAGGAATCGCTCATCGGCATCGCCTTCCTGCCGGTCGAGAACATGGCGCGCGAGGGTAGGGTGCAAGGGCTGCTGCTGAAGCTCGACCCCGGCAAGCCGGACAAACTCAATACGACCCTGCTTCTTGCGCCCGCGCAGCCTGGAATGTCGCTCGTCACGCAGACGCTCAGCGCGACCGGCCGGAAGCTCTTCAAGGACTGGAAATTCGCGCCGACGCGCGTCCTCGGCGCGATCGAGCACCGCGACGACCGGGCCCAAGGTACTACCGACATTCCCGTTATGGCGTACTCGATCCAGTTCAGCGCGCCCGTATTCAACGAACCGGCGGTCACCGCCGACCTGAAAGGCAAGGACGCGCAAGCGAGTCCCCAGGTGCGCGCCCTGATCGAGCGGGCGCGGGCGCTTGCGCGCGGCGATTTCACCGCGGCGAAAAAGCATTCCACCGAGCGCGGAAGCGGCCAAATCGACCTGATGGTGAAGATGCTGGGCGCGGAGGCCACCAAGCAGGCCGAGGAAGCCGGCGCTGAAATGGAGAAGCAGCTCAGGCAGGTCCAGCGCGTGGTGGTGCGCGGCGAGCGCGCGGTCGCGATCTTTCGGAAAAACGAAGGCTGGTCTACGCTCGCGCGGCAGGGCGGGGAGTGGAAGTCGGACGATTGAGCACCCGCTCGGCGGCCCGCACGCCGCTTCTCGCCGCGGCTTCGAGCGTTGCCGGATATTCCGGATCGGTGTAATCGCCGGCAAGAAAGAGCCCCGGCGTCGGCGTATCGGGCCCCGGGCGTTTCACGCCCGGCACGCAGGCGAAGGTGGCGCGCTTCTCGGCGATGACCTGTGTCCACTCCGGGGCGGGCAGCGCGTGAAGCGCGCGCGAAAGCTCGCGGTGGCAGGTCGCGCCAAGCTCGTCGTGCGTCATCTGCTGGTGATCGCCCTGCGTGCTGATCACGCAGGCGATGCGGCCGCGCGCGCCAGAAAGGGCACCGTGGTCGAGCGCCCATTGCACCATGCCATCGGCGAGCCCGAGCATCGGGAAGGGGAGCTTCACGCTCGCCGCGTATTGCAGATAACAGGTGTAGATCGGCTGCCAGGCGTACTCGGGGATCTCGCCCGTGAGCGAGGCGAAGGGCTTCAACTGGTGCGGGCCGACTGCGAGGATCGCATTCGAGAACAGCTCGCCGTCCACCCGCAAATCCGGCGTGATACTACGAACCGTCGTTGCGGTGCGCACTTCGCCGCCGTGCGTTTTCACGAAATCCGACGCGTAGTCGGGGAACAAGCGGGAAAGATCGACGCGCGGCAGCAGCAGGTCGCTTGCCTCGCCTGCGCCGGCGAGCGAGTCCCGCAGGACGTTCACGAACACCTGCGCCGAAGCCTGCTCCGGCGGCGTGTTGAGCGCAGCGATGCACAAGGGTCGCCATAAGTAATGACCAATGCGGCCGGCTTGACCGTGGGTTTCGAGGAGACTCGACACGGCCACGTCAGCCTCCAGACGGAAGCGCCTGCGTTTCAGGGCAAGCATGAAACGCACCGCGCCGATGCGCTCGGAGAAGGGCACGCGGCGTGCGGCGAGCAGGCCCCCGAGCAGCCCCAGGGGCGCCGGAAGCCAGAGCGCGCGCAGCGCAAAGCCGTCGGCGTAGCGCAGCTCGAACGGCAATCGGAGCACCGCGTCGGAAGGCACGCCGACAAGGTGCATCAGGCGCAGCAATTCGACGTAGGCGCCGATCAGGAGGTGCTGGCCGTTGTCGAGGTCGTGCCCCTGCGTGTGCACGCGCCGCGCCCGCCCGCCCGGCACCGGCCCCGACTCGAACACGGTGACCGGAACGCCGCGCTCGGCGAGAGTCACCGCCGCCGCCATGCCGGCGTATCCTCCGCCGACCACGGCCACGCGCCGCAGAGCGTCCTGGCTTTCTACGCGAAGATCCAAGTTTTCCAGGCGATCCAGAATTTGCGCAGCGGCGTGAGCGAGGTGCGCTGCGAGAGCACCTTGCAGCCGTCGCGCTCGATCTCGGCCAGCAGCGTGCGGTAGATCGCCGCCATGACGAGCCCGGGACGCTGCGCGCGGCGGTCCTCGGCGGGAAGGAGCGCGAAGGCGCGATCGTAGAACGATTCGGCTCTCCGGATCTGGAGCTCCATCAGCTTCCGGAACGATTCCGTGGGCCGGGACTGCAGGATATCCGCCGCCGTCACCCCGCATTTCCGCAGATCCTCCATCGGCAGGTAGATACGGTTCTTGCGCGCGTCCTCGCCGACGTCGCGGATGATGTTGGTGAGCTGGAACGCGGTGCCGAGCGTCTTTGCGCATTCGAGCGTGCGCGGGTTGCGGTAACCGAAAATTCCCGCCGCGAGCAGCCCGACCGTTCCGGCGACGAGGTAACAGTAGCGCTCGAGCGCCGCGAAATCGAGGTAGCGCGTCTGAGTCAGGTCCATCTCCATCCCCGAAATAATCTCGTTCAGCCGTTCGGCGGTGATCTGGAACGGTACAGCATGGGGTTTCAGCGCATTCATGACCGGATGCCGCGGTTCCCCGGCGTAGAGGTTCGCGACCTCTACGCGCCACCAGTCCAGCTTGGTGCGCGCAAGCTGCGCATCCGCACATTCGTCCACGACATCGTCCACTTCGCGGCAGAACGCATACAGCGCCGTGATGGCGCGCCGGCGCTCGGGCGGCAGAAAGAGAAACGAGTAATAAAAGCTCGACCCGCTCGCTGCGGCCCTCTGCTGGCAGTACTCGTCGGGAGTCATCCGGCTCGCCAGAGTATCAGGGGCCAGTCGTACCAGCGCAGCGCCGGGCGCCGGCGAAAGGCGTCAAACTCCGCCCCTTCCAGCTTATCAAGGATGCGCAGCCCGCCCTGGATGGTGACGCCGATCTCGAGCGCGGCCCGGCCGCACAGAGTCCGCGCAAGGGGCGCCCCTTCCAGCATCATGTGCCGCGCACGCTCGCACTGGAATTGCATCAGCGCCCGCCACGCGTCATCGCAGCGCTGCTCTGCAAGGTGCGTTTCCGTGACCCCGTACTTCCTCATCTCATCCTGCGGCAGGTAGACCCGGCCCTTGCGCCAGTCGAGCGCGACATCCTGCCAGAAGTTGATCAGTTGCAGCGCAGTGCAGATGGCGTCGGACTGCTTCAGGGCCGTTGCATCGGTGCGTTTGAACAAGTGCAGCAGGAGCCGTCCCACCGGGTTCGCCGAGCGCCGGCAGTAGTCGAGCAGTTCGTGAAAATCGGCGTACCGGTTCTTCACCACGTCCTGCGAGAAGGCGTCGAGCAGATCGTGGAAAAGCTGAAGAGGGAGCGAATGCGTCCGGACGATCTGCGCCACCTCCCGGAACAACGGATCGCGGGGAAATTCTCCTGCGGCGATCGCAACCAGGCGCGCCTGGTAAAGAGCAAGCGTTTCAAGGCGCATTTCACCGGACTCCTGCCCTTCATCCGCCACATCGTCGGCGCGGCGCGCGAACCGGTAGATGACCGCGATCGGCTCGCGCAGCGGCTGCGGCAGGAGCAGCGACGCAACGGGGAAATTCTCGTAATGGCCGACCGACACGTGCGCGATATAATACGTTGTTTTTATCGCGCTTTTTCCGGGCGAAGGTGGCGGAATTGGCAGACGCACTGGATTTAGGTTCCAGCGCCGCGAGGCTTGTGGGTTCGACTCCCACCCTTCGCACCACCCGCCGGTCGGCGGACTGAAAGAAAGGACCCGCAGGGAATGGCAACCAACCTGGAATCGCTCGGCATGCTCGAACGCCGCCTGTCGATGTCGGTGGCGGTCGATGAGATCGATCGCCAGGTGGACGAGCGCTTGAAGCGGCTTGCGCGCAACGTCAAGATGCCGGGCTTCCGCCCGGGAAAAGTGCCGATGAAAATCGTTGTCCAGCAATACGGGCCGCAGGTGCGCTCGGAGGTGCTGGGAGATGCGGTGCGGAAGGCCTTCAGCGATGCGGTGAAGGAAGCGAACCTGAAGGTCGCCGGCTACCCGCACATCGAGCAAAAGAAGGAGACCCCGACGGACGGCGCCTCTCCGGATGCGCTCGAGTTCAGCGCCACCTTCGAGGTCTATCCCGAGGTGAAGCTCGGCGACCTGTCGGCGGCGGGCATCGAGCGGCCGCAGGTAACGGTCGATGACGCGGCGATCGAGAAGACGATCCAGATCCTGCGCAAGCAGCGCACGACCTGGTCCGCGGTCGCGCGTCCGGCGAAGGACGGCGACCGGCTGACGGTGGATTTCGAGGGCCGGATCGGCGGTGAGCCTTTCGAGGGCGGACGCGGTGCGGGGGTCGCATTCGTGGTCGGTGAAGGCAAGATGCTTGCGGCCTTCGAGGCGAACACGCACGCAACGATCGCCGGCGAGACCAAAGCCTTTGACCTGACATTCCCGGACGACTACGCGGGCAAGGCGGTGGCCGGCAAGACTGCGTCGTTCGCGCTTTCGGTGAAGCTCGTCGAAGAGCCGGCGTTACCCGAGCTCGACGTCGAATTCGCCAAGCGCTTGGGCGTTGCCGATGGCGACCTGGGCAAGATGCGCACCGAGGTCAAGGCAAATGTCGAGCGCGAGGTCAAGAAGCGGGTCGAGGCGCGAGTGAAAAATCAGGCTTTGCAGGCGCTGCTCGATGCCTCGCCGCTGGAACTGCCGAAATCGCTGGTACAGATGGAAACTCAGCGGCTGGTGGAAATCGCGGCCGCCGACCTGCAGGCGCGCGGCCTCAAGCTCGAGAAGGTGCCGCTCGATCCGCTGGCGTTCGAGGCGAGCGCGAAGCGGCGCGTGGCGCTCGGCCTCCTCCTCGCGGATCTGGCTCGCGCGGAAAGCCTCCAGCCCAAGCCGGCCGAGGTGCGGGCGTTGATCGAGGCCGAGGCGCAGTCCTACGAGAACCCGGCCGAGGTAGTAAAATGGATTTACCTGCAGCCGCAGCGCCTGTCCGAGATGGAAAGCCTCGCGCTCGAGAGCAACGTGGTGAACTGGGTCCTGGGCAAGGCGAAGGTGGTTGAAAAGGCGGTATCCTTCGACGAACTGATGGGAAGCGGATCATGATCTGGCGCAAGCCCGGCCAAGAGCCCGAAAACGCGATGCAATCCGCTCGCGGCGGTGACGAGCCCGCTCGCGGGCTGGGCCTCATCCCGATGGTGATCGAGCAGTCCGGGCGCGGCGAGCGCGCCTACGACATCTATTCACGGCTGCTCAAGGAGCGCGTCGTCTTCCTGGTCGGTACGGTGAATGAGATCACCGCCAACCTGATCGTCGCTCAGTTCCTTTTTCTCGAGTCCGAAAACCCAGACAAGGACATTTTCTTCTACATCAACTCCGCCGGTGGCTCGGTGTCGGCGGGGCTCGCGATCTACGACACGATGCAGTTCATCAAACCGGACGTGTCGACGCTCTGCATCGGCCAGGCGGCGAGCATGGGCGCGCTGCTGCTTGCCGCCGGGGACGATGGCAAGCGCTTTGCGCTGCCCAACTCGCGCGTCATGATCCACCAGCCGATGGGCGGATTTTCCGGGCAGGCGTCGGACGTCGAGATCCACGCCAAGGAGATCCTGTACCTGCGTCAGCGCCTCAACGAAATCCTCGCCCGGCACACGCGCCAGGCGATGGAAGTGATCCAGCACGATACCGACCGCGATTTCTTCATGGGTGCCGAGGACGCGGTAAAGTACGGCCTGGTGGACAAGGTGCTCGTATCGCGGGAGTCGAACTAGATGCCGGACAAATCCAGCTCGGGCGAAAAGCTGCTGTACTGCTCGTTCTGCGGCAAGAGCCAGCATGAGGTGCGCAAGCTCATCGCGGGGCCGTCGGTGTTCGTCTGCGACGAGTGCATCGAGCTGTGCAACGACATCATCCGCGAGGAGACGGCGTCGGACAAGGGCGGCAAGGGCGCGAAGAGCGACCTGCCGACACCGCGCGAGATCCGCCAGATTCTCGATCAGTACGTGATCGGCCAGGACCAGGCGAAGAAGATCCTTTCGGTCGCTGTCTACAACCATTACAAGCGGCTCAAGCACCTGTCGAAGAACGACGAGGTCGAGCTGGCGAAGAGCAACATCCTGCTGATCGGACCGACCGGGTCCGGCAAGACGCTGCTCGCGCAAACGCTCGCGCGCCTGCTCAACGTACCGTTCGTGATTGCCGACGCGACGACGCTGACCGAGGCCGGTTACGTGGGCGAGGACGTCGAGAACATCATCCAGAAGCTGCTGCAGAGCTGTGACTACGATGTCGACAAGGCGAAGCGCGGCATCGTCTATATCGACGAAATCGACAAGATCTCGCGCAAATCGGATAATCCCTCGATCACGCGCGACGTCTCGGGCGAGGGCGTGCAACAGGCGCTGCTGAAGCTGATCGAGGGCACGATCGCCTCGGTGCCGCCGCAGGGCGGGCGCAAGCACCCGAACCAGGACTTCGTGCAGGTCGACACGACGAATATCCTGTTCGTTTGCGGGGGCGCTTTCGACGGGCTGGAAAAGATCGTGCGCAACCGCACCGAGAAGACGGGCATCGGCTTCGGGGCCGAGGTGCGCAGCCCGAACGATTCCAAGGCCATCTTCGACCTGCTGAAGAGCGTCGAACCGGAAGACCTGATCAAGTACGGCCTGATCCCGGAATTCGTCGGCCGCATGCCGGTAATTGCGGCGCTCGAGGAGCTCGACGAGAAGGCGCTCATCGAGATTCTTACCGAGCCGAAGAATGCCCTGATCAAGCAGTACCAGCGCCTGTTTCACATGGAAGGGGTCGAGCTTGAGGTACGGCCGGGGGCGCTTGGCGCGGTGGCGACGCGTGCGCTGGCGCGCAGGACCGGCGCGCGGGGGCTGCGCTCGATTCTCGAGCATGTCCTGCTCGACACGATGTACGAGCTTCCGACGCTCGAAAACGTGACCAAGGTGGTGGTCGACGAGCAGATGATCTCGGCGGGTGGCAAGCCGCTGCTCATCTACTCCGACCAGCAAAAAGTAGCTGGCAGCTCGGCCTAGGAAGAACAATGACGCGTTGCGCTGCGGCAGCGAGCCGCCGCAGCGCAACGCCGACCGCCGGAACAGGCAAATTCCCCGTTTATTCCACGTTGCGGCGCGGCAGCCTTGCGTGTAGGCTAGCCGCAAGGCATTGATTTTTTCAAGGGAACCCGCATTCAGCTTGGGTGTTCCAAGCCTTTTTGAGGCCTCCACATGTCCGACCAAGAAACCCTACCTGCCGCTTCCCAATATCCGCTGCTGCCGCTGCGTGACGTGGTGGTGTTCCCGCATATGGTGATTCCGCTGTTCGTCGGGCGGCCGAAGTCGATCAAGGCGATGGAATCGGCGATGGAGGCGGGGAAATCGATCCTCCTGGTGGCGCAGCGATCGGCCGCCAAGGACGATCCGGGGCCGCAGGACCTGTACGAGATCGGCTGCGTATCCAGCATCCTGCAGATGCTCAAGCTTCCGGACGGCACGGTGAAGGTGCTGGTGGAAGGTGGCACCCGGGCGCGGATCGGCCAGGTCATAGACCTGCGCACGCACTGGGTCGCGGAAGCGAGCGCAGTGCCGGTGGAGCCCGCGCAGCCTGCCGACGTGGAAGCAATGCGCCGGGCGCTGCTTTCGGCGTTCGACCAGTACGTCAAGCTGAACAAGAAGATCCCACCCGAGATCCTGACGTCGCTTGCGGGCATCGACGATGCCGGGCGCCTTGCGGATACGGTGGCGGCGCACCTGCCGCTCAAGCTCGAGCAAAAGCAGCAGGTGCTCGAGATGTTCGACGTCAAGGCGCGGCTCGAGCATCTGCTTTCGCAGCTGGAGACGGAGATCGACATCCTCCAGGTCGAAAAGCGGATTCGCGGGCGCGTCAAGCGCCAGATGGAGAAGAGCCAGCGCGAGTACTACCTCAACG
>CAZYVT010000051.1:0-27289 GCA_964651335.1 uncultured Enterobacteriaceae bacterium
ATCCAGTTAACGCGGACGCGCGCGCACAGCGTGCCAAGCATAGGTTCGCGGGCTCGCGCCACTTACTGGAGACGATTGAGCTCGCGCACAGCGTTACGACTCAGCCATACTTGGCGGCTACTGGCGAAAGGGTAAACGGATCTATGAGCGCGAAAATCAAGTACACGGACGAACCCCTCGGAAACCTTCGCGTCGTACCTGACTTCCTCCCGCCCCCGGAGGATCTCGTGTTCCGGGAGGAAGGCGTCAAGGTGACGATTGCGCTGAGCAAGCGCAGCGTGGAGTTCTTCAAGAGCGAGGCGCGAAAGCGGAACACGCAGTACCAGCGGATGATCCGGCGGCTGCTGGATGCCTACGCGGAACGGTATGCGCAACCTTCAACCCAGCGGCCGCGCGAAAACTCCCGCAACCGGGCCTAAACCCGTGATCCTCGTCCATCACCTCAACAACTCCCGCTCACAGCTGAAGCGACGCGGAATGATCTCAGGCCTGCTGGCGGTTGGCATCGCGGTTGCGGTGCATGCGCACGCACAGACTGCCGCACCGCCTCTGCCTCGGGTGGTCATCGTTAGCGGTGGGACTGAGGGATCCTTCCGGGAATTCCGCGACAGCTTTGTTCAAGGCATGCGGCAACTCGGGCACACGGAGGGACGCACATTTCGTTTGGACGTCCTGTACGCCAATCGGGAACCCACCCGCACGCCTGCCCTGATTCAGCAGGCCGTCGCGTCCCGCCCGGATGTGCTCGTCGTCGCCGGACTTACCGCTGCCAGTCGTGCGCGGGACGCCACGAAAACTGTGCCTGTTGTCGTCGCCACGTCGAGCGATCTGGTGGATGCGGGCATCGTCGAGAGCCTGGCCCGCCCGGGATCGAATATCACCGGCCTCGCGGATCTGGCGGACGAGGCCGCCGTCAAGCGCCTGGAATTGCTGAAGGAGATGCTGCCGAAAGCATCGCGCGTGGCGCTGCTCAACAATCCGGACTTTCCAGCCACGCCCAAGATCGAGAACCGTATCGACGCGGCAGCCAAGGTGCTCGGAATCAGCGTGATTCGCCTCTATGCGAGGGACCGCGCCTCGCTCTCGCTGGCGCTCGATTCGCTCGAGAAGTTGCGGCCCGACGCGCTGCTGCTGGGCGGCGACGCGCTTTTTGTGGTGAACGCGCAGCAACTGATCCATCGGGCAACAGTATTGCGCGTACCCGTGGTCCACTATTGGCCGGGAACGGCCGAAATGGGGGCGCTCTTCAGCCACCAGGCGGACATCCACGGTAACTACAAACGTACCGCCTTCTATGTGGATCGAATCCTGAAAGGCGCGAAGCCGGGTGATCTGCCGATCGAGCAGCCCACGCGCTACGAACTGGTGATCAATCGCAAGGCCGCAGTGGCGTTCGGCATCACGCTTCCGCAAGTGACGTTGCTGCGCGCCGACCGGGTGATCGAATAAAGGAGCTGGGTTCCGTGATCCTCGTCCATCACCTCAACAACTCCCGCTCGCAGCGGGTGCTCTGGCTGCTCGAGGAGCTGGGCCTCGAGTACGAGGTTAAGCGCTACCAGCGTGATGCGAAAACGATGCTCGCTCCTCCCGAACTGCGCCAAGTTCATCCGCTCGGAAAATCTCCCATCATTTCCGACGGCGGACTGACGATCGCCGAGTCGGGCGCGATCGTCGAATACCTCGTCGGCAAATACGGCAACGGCCGCCTCGTGCCCGCACCCGGCACCCCCGAGCGGCTGCGATACACCTACTGGATGCATTTCGCCGAAGGCACAGCGATGCCGCCCCTGGTCATGAAGCTCGTTTTCGACCGGATGGAAAAGGGACCGATGCCGTTCTTCGCCCGCCCGATCGCGCGCAGCATCGCGGCCCGAGTCAAGAGCTCCTTCATCCAGCCCAATATCGATCGCAATCTCGATTTCATGGAAAGCGAGCTTGCAAGGAGCACCTGGTTCGCGGGCGAGGACTTCACGGCCGCAGATGTGCAGATGAGCTTTCCGCTCGAGGCAGCGGCAGTGCGCGGCGGCCTGGATTCTCGCCGGCCGAAGCTCGTGGCGTTTCTCGAGCGCATCCACGCGCGGCCGGCGTACAAACGTGCGCTGGACAAGGGCGGCACGTACGAGCTACTTCGATAGCATGCCCGAGCCGATCTACCTCACTGCAGACATCCGCCGCATCGAGCAGGCCGCGGGCGAGGTCTCACCTTCTCTCATGGAGCGCGCGGGTGCGGCGGCGGCAGAGCTTGCCGCGCAGCTCGCCTCGGATCGCGAGAAGGACGTGCTGGTGCTCGCCGGTCCCGGCAAGAACGGTGGCGATGCGCGCATCGCGGCGGCGATCCTCAAGGAGAAGTTTTTCCGAGTGACGATCGCCGACGCAACGCATCCCCCTCCGCAGCGCAGCTGGGGCCTGGTGGTGGATGGCCTGTTCGGCATCGGCCTCGCGCGCGCGATCGACGGCGAATGCGCGAAGCTGGTCGATTACGCCAACGCGCAACCCTGCCCGCTGCTCGCGCTCGACATCCCGAGCGGCATCGAATCCGACACCGGGCGCGTGCTGGGACACGCGGTGCGCGCAACGCACACGATCACGTTCATCGCGCTGAAGCCGGGCCTGCTGACGCTCGACGGGCCGGACCATTGCGGCGCCGTGACGGTCGCGGATCTCGGCCTCGAGCCGAAGGACCTGGTCGCGCCGAACGGCTGGGTGGCAGGGCCCGGGCTATTCCAGGACGTGCTCAAGCCGCGGCCGCGCAATTTCCACAAGGGTCAGGCGGGTTCCGTCTGCATTCTCGGTGGCGCATCGGGAATGGTCGGCGCGGCGCTGCTCGCAGGGCGCGCGGCACTCATGCTGGGCGCAGGGCGCGTTTACGTCGGCATGCTCGCGCAAGATGCGCCCGCGGTGGACCCGGTCGCGCCCGAACTGATGATGCGGCATCCGGACGACGCCCTCGGAATGGAACTTGACGCGATCGTCGTAGGGCCCGGCCTCGGGCAGGGCGAGCGCGCCGAGACGCTGGTCGCGGCGGCTCTTTCGAGCGACATTCCCTGCGTGCTCGATGCCGACGCGCTCAATCTCCTCGCCGAAAGCGCCGACCTGCGCGGCGCCTGCATGCGGCGCAAAGCCGATACGCTCGTGGCGCCGCATCCGGCGGAGGCGGCCCGGCTGCTCGGCGCGAACACTTCCGAAGTCCAGCAGGACCGGCGCGGCGCAGCGCAGCGGCTGTCGCGCGAGTTCAATGCGCACGCCGTGCTCAAGGGCACCGGGAGCATCGTCGTCGCCCGCGACGGCCACTGGTTCATCAACACTTCCGGGAATTCCGGCATGGCCTCCGCCGGGATGGGCGACGTGCTGTCGGGCTTTCTCGGCGCGCTGCTCGGCCAGGGGTGCGCCGGCGAAGCCGCACTCGTGCTCGGCGTTCATCTTCACGGCGCGGCCGCGGACGAGCTGGTGCGCGCCGGCAGCGGACCGGTTGGACTCGCCGCCGGCGAACTGATCGCGCCCGCGCGCCGCATCTGGAACCGCTGGCTCGCACGCTGAGCGGGGTCAAGCCGATGCGCGACTACGACGAGGCGTACGCGCGCTTTAGCTGGCAGCTTCCCGAAACCTTCAACTTCGCCGACGTCGTCGACCAGTGGGCGCTCGATCCGGCGAAGCTCGCGCTCCTCTGGTGCGACGAGTCGGGGACTGAGAGGCGCTTCACCTTCGCCGGCATGCGCGAGCGCTCGTGCCGGCTGGCGGGGGCGCTGGCCGCGCGCGGGGTGAAGAAAGGCGAGCGCGTCATCGTCATGCTGCCGCGCATCCCGGAGTGGCAGACCGCGATGCTCGCGTGCCTGCGGCTCGGCGCGATCCCGATCCCGTGCATCGACATGCTCACCGCGAAGGACGTCGCGTTCCGCGCCGCGCATTCCGGGGCGAGCGCAGCGATCACGACGCGAGCGAACGTCGCGAAGTTCCCGGAGCCATGTTCGCTCGCCGTACGGCTCGCGGTCGGCGGCGCGCCGGACTGGCTCGATTTCGACGACGAGCTGGCGCGCGGGCCAACGGAGTTCGCAGCCGCGCGGATCGGCAGCGAGGAGCCGGCCGCGATGTACTACACCTCCGGCTCGACCGGAAACCCGAAGGGGGTGACGCACGCCGCGCGCGCGCTCTACGCGTGGCGCCACTCCTCGCTCACCTGGCAGGACCTGAAGCCTTCGGATCTCATGTGGTGCACCGCCGACACCGGCTGGAGCAAGGCGGGTACCTCGATCCTGTTCGGGCCGTGGAGCTGCGGTGCGGCGGTGCTCTTCTACCGCGGTCCGTTCGATCCGCGCGCGCGTCTCGAGCTGCTCGCGCGCCACCGCGTGACCGTGTTCTGCGCGGCGGCGACCGAGTTCCGGCGCCTCGTCAACGCGGATCCGTCCGGTTTCGACCTGTCGGCGCTGCGGCTCACCGTGTCGGCGGGCGAGACCGTGAACCCGGAGATCGTGCGGCGCTGGCAGGCGATGACCGGCGTGCCGCTCCTCGACGGGTATGGTCAGACCGAGACTCTGATGACCGTGCTGAACTATTCGTGCATGCCGGTGAAGCCCGGCTCGATGGGAAAGCCCATGCCCGGGATCGGGATCGCGCTGCTCGACGACGAGCGCCGGCCGCTCGGCGGGGCGGCGACCGGCCAGCTCGCGATCCGCCTGCCCAATCCGCAGGTGATGATCGGCTACTGGAACGAGCCCGAGCGCACCGCCGCGGGAAAGGTGCTTGTGGAGAGCGTCGAGTACTGGCTCACTGGCGACGTCGTGCGCAGGGACGAGGACGGCTACCTGTTCTACGAGGGGCGCACCGACGACATCATCGGCTCGGCCGGCTATCGCATCGGCCCGACGGAAGTCGAGAGCGCGCTCATCGAGCACCCGGCGGTGCAGGAGAGCGCGGCGGTGGCGAAGCCGGACGCCGAGCGCGGCGAGATCGTAAAGGCGTATGTCGTATTGAAGCCCGGCCATACCGCGAGCGATGCTCTGGCGAGGGAATTGCAGGAGCATGTAAAACACATCACCGCGCCCTACAAGTACCCGCGGGAGATCGAGTTCGTCGAGGAGCTGCCGAAGAACGCTTCCGGCAAGCTCCTGCGCCGCGTGCTGCGCGACCGCGAGTTCGCGCTCAGCGGGTCGCGCCGCACGCCTTGACAGCCGTGCCGCCGACGCTCATTATTTAACACATCGGTTATATACGGAAGCTCGCAAGGAGACCGCATGCCGAACGTCACCTCATCGGTTCGTTTCCCGGGCGAGACGCCCGCCTACCGCGAAGCGCGCGACCGGCTGCTCGCGGCCGAAGTCGATCTGCGCAAGCGCGTCGAGGAAGTGGCTGCGCTGCGCCGCGGGCTTCCGCCCGGCGGCGAAGTTCCGCAGGATTACGAGTTCGAGGAGGACGGCGGGCGCAAGGTCCGACTGTCGCAGCTCTTCGCTCCCGGCAAGGACAGCCTCCTCGCGTACAGCTTCATGTACGGGCCGAAGATGGAGCAAGCCTGTCCGATGTGCACGGCGTTCCTCGACAGCCTGGATGGCGCTGCAATACACCTCACGCAGCACGCCAACCTTGCGGTGGTCGCCCGATCGCCGCTCGCGCGCATCCGGGCGTTCGCGCGCGAACGCCAGTGGCGCAATCTGCGGCTGCTCTCATCGGCAGACAACAGCTACAACCGCGACTACCACGGTGAGTCGGCCGACGGCAGCCAGATGCCGTCGATGAACGTGTTCGTGCGGCGCGACGGCAGGATCCGCCACTGCTACCACTCCGAGATGCTGTTTGCTCCTTCCGAGCCGGGTCAGAACGCGCGGCACATGGACATGATGTGGCCGCTGTGGAACCTTCTCGACTTGACCCCCGAGGGCCGCGGGTCCGACTGGTACCCGAAGCTTGGCTATCCGTAAGCGAAAAAAGCGCGAGAGGTCAAGCTGCTTCGCGTACCCGAAATCGCTCGTTCAGCCGCAGCGGATTGCGGCTGCCAAATTCCTTGACTGCGGCGTCGATCTCGCTCTTCGGAATCGCCATTAACCTCTCTGATCTCTTGTCCAAATAGTACGCCATGGCGATGGCGCGACCGCGATCCGCCGCGTTTCTGGAAAGCTTTGCTTCAACCGCGTACGCCCAAGCCACCCAAGGTTGATTTATCTGGTTCTTTCTCGCCCAGTCCAGCGCGATCGCCCGATACTTTTCATTCCGCGTTGCATCGTAAAGCCATTCGCAGATTTCCGCGAATTGGTACTCGGTATAAATCGGGCGGATCTCCGTGAAAGGCCGGCGATGCAACGCCAACGTCAGGAACCTGATCGAATCCGACGCGTTACCGGTAATCCCGGAAACCACTGCCTTCGCAAGGAAATAGTCGAAACGCTGATGGTCAATCGCAACCCCATCCAAGAATTTTCCTACCGCCGACAGGTCGCCTGACTTGGCCGCTGCGAATGCATAGTAGGGAAGCATGTGACCACGGGACGGATTCGAAAAATCAAAAAGGGTCGACGCCTCCTGCAAACGCGTGCGCGCCGAGACGAAATCTCCTGCCCGGATTGCCATGTAGGCTTCGACGAAATAAGCAAGATCCGACTTGACCTGAATTTTTTTCGACCCGTCGAATACCCCGAGCGGCAAGCTTGAATCGTCCGGTGCGTCCGGGCCGAGAATTCGCTGGAACTTTCCATCCGTGGATGAGCGCACCACATGGGTGTACTCGCCATGAACCTTCCAAACAGGGCGATCGATGCCGGCAACACGCAATGCAAGGTCCTTCGATGGCATACGGTCGGTGACACCCGCTCGGACCAGGTACATCGCTGCGTAAGGGAACTCGCGTCCGGCCTTCTGAATCGAATCTTGCGCCGCCCACGCAGCAATTTCCGATTCCGACGAGCCGGCGATCCCATGCCCGACCAGCGGAGCCTCCCATATCTGCGGCTTGTCTATCTGGCCCACGAGAACGTTGAATGCATCCCAAGCATCCTTCGATTGACCTGTCGCGAAAAGAAACCCCAGGTAGTCGCGTGACGCAAACGGCGACGATCTGTACCTCTTGACACGCTCCAGGGTGCCTGCCATCGCGCGAGCGTAGTCTCGTTCGATCAATCTCAGCCTGATGTCGCTTGTCATGCTGGCATGGGACCCGGTGCGCAGGTCTGCCGAGACTCTGTACAGGGGAATCGCGTGCGCAAAGTCTCCACTCCAGAAAAACATCGAACCTGCGTCGAGCGCATGGTTGGACAGAGTGACACGATTCTCCGTGGAGTCCTTCCTAAATCCTGGATAGCTCGCGAAGACCTCGAATGCCTTCCCGCGTTGTCCTTCCTCAAATAGCAGCGTTCCAAGGGCCGAGTAGGACCCCCAGCCTGCCGGCCCGGCACCGATGTTTTCGCGATAGTGCCGTTCAGCCGCTCTGACGTCGCCTTTTCTCTGGGTGATCTTGGCCATCAGGAGTGCGCGACCCGGATGGCCTGCAAATCTCCCATCGATTGATTTCACAACCTCCTCGGCCTTGTCCCAGCGCCGCGGCAGCTCTCCAACCGCCCAGAACAGATTCCGCACCGGCTCGAACTCGATCGTTGCGTTCCTCAATGCGACGTGAAGATATGCAGTCGTTCCCTCAGAATCGCCACTGCCTTGCCAGTCCGTGTAGAAAGCCCGAAACGGAACATCGCTCGAATAGAAATTACTCATCACGCCGTAGTCGCCGCGCCGCGTCTGGCCGATCAAATCGAAAGCGTCGGCCGCATTCGGCGTCTGCCCTTGCTCCCAATACATTGCGTTGACCGCGTTTACATAGGCGGACCGGGACAAACCTTCCTTGCTCGGGCCGTCGGCGCGTTCGGCCGCTTGCAGTTCCGCTTGCCCGCGCGCCAGCGCTACCTGAGGATGCTCCTTGTAAGCGCTTTCGATCTCCGCCAGGAATTCGAGCGCACGTTCCGGCAAACCCTGCCGTGTCGTCAGAAGCCTGGCGCGCCGCAGTAGGTTGTCGGTTCCTATGCTTTCGAGTAGATCGACGTAGTCCAGCGGCATCGGATGCGCACCAAGCGGCATGCAACACAGCTTTGCCGCATCCGCTTCGATCACTTTTCGAACATGGCTCAGCACAGACAGGTTCGCGATCGCTCTTGCCTTGGCCGCGTCCCCCAGGGAAACCGCACCACGCAGTATTCCCTCGGCCGTATAGTCCGGAAGCGGAAATTCCTGATCGAGCAACTGCTTCAAGCTGAGATTCTCGTGTTGGGTCTAGCTGTCCCAGTCGGTCATCGCGCGCAGCGCCAGATGCGGCCAAACACGACCCGGAGCGTTCATTACCCTTGCTTGCTCGACCGAGCGTTGCTGCGTCTGAATGCCAAATGCGGCCGCGATTGCGTTCAGCTCCAGCTTCGCAATGAACGTCTTGAGCCCGGGACCAACCTGCGGCGCCCATTCCCGGACGTCAGGCCAATTGCCATTCAGCAGACCGAGCAAATGCTTCTCTTCGGCAGTCTGCGGAGTGCCGAGCGACTTGATCGCGGCCTGGCGCAGTCCCAGGCGCATCAAGGCTCGTGCCCTCAACGCACGATACTCGGGAGAGTCCGACGACATGGTGCGGATCGCCAGCATCGATTTTTCAATCAGCCGCTCTCGCGTGCGGTCTGCATACGCGGGCGCCAGGGTGGCAAGAACCTGCAGCGCATAGGCGTCGTCTGCCGGATTCACGGACGCCGATATCATGTGCAGAGGTGACGGCGGAAGTGGCGCCTGCTCCGCCCGCGACATCTGCTTCGGGGCATCAAGGACGTTCGCATTGAGACCGAGCAGCTTGAGTACGTCCGGCAACACGGTCTGATAGACGTCGATCGGCGGAACTTCGTCCGAAAAGCGAAGCTCATCGAAATGCCGCGCGCGGATCGGGACTTGCATGCCAAACTTCCCGTTCGCATCGCGGTCTTGATAATGAATCGTCAACCGCATCCGGTACTTGAGATCATGCCCGACATAGCCCCAGACAACGCGATTCACGGCAAGCCGCTCGGCGAGGCGATAGACGTCTGAAGGATCGAGTCGCCGTTCGCCATCCCCCAGCGCGCGTGCGACGACATATGGATCGGGTACCTTCATCTTCCCCGTTGCGGAGATCGCCACGGCAAGCTGAGCCGTCATCAGCGAACGACTCGCTCGATCGATCGCGAAGCCCTGAACCTGGAAGGGCACGACCAGCAAATCAAATCGGCCCTTCGACAGTACATCTGCGTAAAAAGCCTTTTCGGTGGAGCGCCACAATGATGTTGGCCGAGGGTAACCCCTGGGCACCGTGTGTTTCATCGCAAGATCGTCCAGAGGCTGTTGTGCTTCCCGCTCTAGCGCGATTCTGCTGCGCTCGTTCATACGAATGGATATGGCGCGCTGCCGCTCTGTCTCGGCTGCAATGGCACGTTCGCCTACGATCCGATGCACATACCGATACGTCCATGCGCTGCTGAGGACCACCAGCAGAGCTATAAGCGCAATCAGCCTGCGACTCATCGTCCTCCTCTACGTTCCGCGTCCGCTTGCATTCATTCGCAGCGGTAGAACGCCTCGCGCCGCTGCAGGCTGATCGCGTCGAGGTCTGCGGGATCGCCGCCGCAGCTTTCGATCGACCATGATCATTCATCACGGGGCCCCCGCGGCCGGCGAATGATACCCTGCGGCCGATGGATGCGTTGGAATCGCAGCAGGGCGAGCTGACCTCGGCATACCTCTATCGTCTCATCGCGGAGTGCGAGAACGAAGCGAAGCGCAAGCGCATGTTCGAAGAGCTCGCGCGCGACGCCGAACGCCAGGCCGAACACTGGAACGCGCGATTGCGCGCCGGCGGAATCGAACCGCCCGCGTTTCGCCCCGGTCTGCGCGCGCGCCTCGTCGGACGGCTGGTGCGCCTGCTCGGACCGGCGCGCCTTGCACATGCACTGACCGCGATGAAAGTGCGCGGCATGTCGGTGTATCGCGACGCCGGCATGGGCCTTCCCTCGAAGCATGACGACGTCGGCGAGCGCCACCACAGCGGCGGGAACGGCGCGCATGCGGTCTCCTCCGGCGGCACCCTGCGGGCGGCGGTGTTCGGCGCCAACGACGGCCTGATCTCGAATGCGAGCCTCATTCTGGGCGTCGCCGGCGCGGGGCCGGACGATTCGATCGTCCTGCTGACCGGAATCGCGGGACTGATCGCCGGCGCCTTTTCCATGGGCGCCGGCGAATACGTTTCGGTGCGCTCGCAGCGCGAGATGTACGAGCATCAGATCGCGCTCGAACGCGCGGAGCTCGCCGAATACCCGGAGGAGGAAGCCGCGGAGCTGGCGCTGATTTTTGCGGCGCGCGGAATGGCGCAAGCGGACGCGAAGCACTACGCCGATGCGCTGGTCAACGATCCGTCGCGCGCACTGGAGACGCTGACGCGCGAGGAGCTGGGGCTCAACCCGGGCGACCTCGGTTCGCCCTGGGGCGCGGCGACTTCGTCGTTCCTGTCGTTCGCGCTCGGCGCCGCGCTGCCGCTCGTTCCCTTCCTGATCGCCCGCGGACCGCAGGCGCTCGCCGGCTCGGTCGCAGTCTCGGCGGCGGCGCTCTTCGCGATCGGCGCGGCAATCAGCCTGTTCACCGGACGCGGGGCGCTCGCCGGCGGAGCGCGCATGCTCGCGATCGGCGGCTGCGCCGGCGCGCTCACTTACACGATCGGGAAGCTGCTCGGCGTCGGCCTAGGCTGACGTGCCCGTCCGGCTTCGCTCTTTGGGCGCGGCCTTCAGCTTGCGCACGACGTCGAAGATTTCGGCGGCGTGGTGCCTGGGATTGACGCCGTAGGCCACATGCCGGATCACCCCCTTCTTGTCGATCACGAAGGTCGAACGCACCAGGCATTGGCGCCGCACGCCGTCGGCCTCCTTGTCCTGCAGCACCCCGTACAGCCGGCACACGTCGCCCTCGGGATCCGAGAGCAGGCTGATCGACAGGCCGTTCTTGTCGCGGAAATCGGCATGCGTGAGGCAGTCATCGCGCGAGATTCCGAGGATGACGCAGTCGTGGCGCCCGAACTGGTCCTCGTGATCGGAAAAGTCCGCTGCCTCGAGCGTGCAGCCCGGTGTGCCGTCGCGCGGATAGAAATACAGCACGACGACCTTTCTGCCTTTGAACGCAGACAGACTCACCGGCTGCATGTCGGCATCGTGCAGCGAGAACGCAGGAGCTGGCTGTCCCGATTGAAGCATGACAATGAGCTGCAAGCGATTCTAATGCACGATGATCGTGGCGTGACAAGGGGTCTGTCGCACGTGAGCCACAACTTCGCGCCGATATAATCCGTCGATGCAAGAACGTCTGCTAGGCGGCTTGACGGCACGGGAATTTTTGCGCCGCCACTGGCAGAAAAAGCCGCTGCTGGTGCGCGGCGCCATGCCCGGGATCGGCAGCTGGCCGGGGAAACGCGGATTGTTTTCGCTCGCGCGGCGTGCCGACGTCGAATCGCGACTGGTGGTGCGCCGCGCCGGCCGCTGGCTCGTCCGGCACGGCCCGATCGCCCGGGCGCTGCTCGGCCGCGTGCCGAGGCGCGACTGGACCCTGCTGGTGAATGGCGTCAACCTGCACTGCGCCCCCGCCGAGCACCTGCTGCGCCGCTTCGCCTTTGTGCCGCAGGCGCGCCTCGACGACGTGATGGTCAGCTTCGCCGCACCGGGCGGCGGCGTTGGCGCTCACTACGACTCCTACGACGTGTTCCTGCTGCAAGGCGCAGGGCGGCGGGTCTGGCGGCTGGAAAGGCCGCGCCGCTTTGCGCCGGTGCCCGGAGCGCCCCTCAGGCTGATCGCCGACTTCAGGCCGCAGGAGGAGTACCTGCTCGAGCCGGGAGACCTCCTCTACCTGCCGCCGGCCTGGGGACACGAGGGCGTCGCGCTGGATGCGTCGTGGACCTATTCGATCGGCTTTCGGGCGCCGCGCCGGGCGGAGCTCGGCGCCGCATTCCTCGATTACCTGCACGAGCGCGGATTTACCGGCCGCGAGTACCGCGACCCAGATATGACTCCCGCCACCCGTCCGGGCCGGATCGACCGCACGATCCTCCGCTTCGCCGAGGATACCATCGGGCGTATCCGGTGGTCGCGGCGTGACGTACAAGCGCTGCTCGGGCGCTACCTCACCACGCCCAAGCACCACGTCGTGTTCGAGCCGCCGAGATGCCCGCGCCCACGGCGCGCGTTCCTGAGGAATCTCGCCGGCGGCGTTGTCGCGCTCGACGCAAGGACGCAGCTGCTTTATCTGGGCGCGCGGTTTTTCGTCAACGGCGAGCTCATGACCCCGCGGCCGGCACAGCGCCGGCCGCTTGCCCTGCTTGCCGACCGCAGGCGCCTCGGCGGCGCTACGCTTGCCCGCGCCGGCCTGGGCGATTTACTCTACGACTGGTATCGGGACGGCTACCTGCACCTGGAGCGCGACACATGAGCGAATCGATCGACGCTGCATCGGCGCAATCGCAGTACGAGCGCTTTGACGACGAAGAAGGTTTCCAGCAGGCAGTGGACCGTTTGCTGCAGCAGTCGGGACGGGAGCTGCGCGTGTTCGATCCGGACCTTTCCGGGCTGCGCCTCAACATGCCCGAACGAATTGTGCGACTGGAGCGTTTTCTTCTGGGAAGCCCGATCCGCCGCCTGTACATCGCCATTCATGACACGGACTACGTGACGAAGTATTGCCCGCGCATGATGAACCTGCTCGCGCGCTTCGCGCACGCGGTGCAGATCCAGCGTACGGACGAGGAAATCCGCGTGCTGCAGGACGCGTTTTTCGTGCTCGACGCGGCCCACTACGTGCGGCGTCCGGTGGCCCGGTTCTGGCGCGGGGCGATCGGCCTGGGGGACGAGACCGAAGCGCTTGCCATGCGCGCCCGGTTTCTCGAGATCTGGGACGCCTCGTATCCGGCCGTCTCGGCGACGACGCTGGGGCTCTGATCAGTCTGCTGATATAATTCGCTGTTCAGTCGCGCAGGCGACTGAACCATATCCTCCACAATCTTGCGATCAAGGGAATAACCATGAAGAAATCGCTGCTGTTGGCCGCAGCGGTGGCCGTCACACTGGCCGCCTGCGGCGAAGAACCCAAACCGAAGCCGGCGGCCGCGCCGGCGAAGCCGGCTGCTGCCGCGCCAGTACCTGCGCCCGCCGCTCCGGTACCCGCGCCAGCACCGGAAAAGAAAGACGAAGCCAAGAAGTAGGCGCCGCACTGCAAGCGCAAACGGCGGTGTCCCGCGAGGGCCCGCCGTTTTCTTTTTTCCCTAGCGCAACTCGCGCCAGCCGAAACCTTCTTCCTGGGTCGCGATGCCGACCCAGCTCTCTTCGCATCCCAGCGCTCGCGCCAGCGCCGCGCGCGCGAGCTCGGGCCGGTTGTTCTGCTGCGACAGGTGCGCAGCGATGACGTGCTGCAGGCGCGAGCGGTCGAGCGCGGCGAGCAGCCGCTCCGAGGCGCCGTTATCGAGATGGCCGAACGCGCCGGCGATCCGATCCTTGAGCCACTTCGGATAATCTCCCGCCCACAACATTCCGAGATCGTGGTTGCACTCGAGGACCAGTGCGTCGCATCCCGACAGTACCGCTTCCACGTGCGCCGTGGAGGCGCCGATGTCGGTCAGCACTCCCAGGCGATGCGCGCCGTCGGAGATGACGAATTGCACCGGCTCGCGCGCATCGTGCGGCACGGTGAAAGGGTGCAGCGTCAGGCCGTCGACAGCGAATTCCGACCGGCCGTCGATGACGTGCATTTCTGCGCCGCGGTTCGCCCTGCGCGTTTCTTCGAGCGCGGCGCGCGTGCCATGCGTGAGATAGAGAGGAACACGGTGCAGCGCCGCGAATGCGAATGCGTGGCCCGCGTGGTCGTCGTGTTCGTGGGTCACCAGGACCGCGCCGATGTCGCCCGGCGCGAGGCCGAGCCGCGCCAGACGCCGTTCGGCCTCCCGCGGCGCGAGGCCGCAGTCCAGCATCAGGCAGGTATCGCCCGCTTCGGCGACGAGGCAGTTCCCCTTCGAGCCGCTCGCGAGGCTCGCGAACCGCAAAGTCACTTCAGCTGTTCGTGCAGCAGGGACAGGATGCGGTGCGCGGTCTGCGAACTCTCCGTCCCGCCGTCCTTGTTGAGGACGAGAATCTCGCTGTTCTCGGAGGCCTGCTTGACCTGCACGCGATACTGCTCGGCCTTCACCTTGACGTCGCTCGAGCGCCAGAACGCGAGCTTGTCGAGCAGCCCCGGTTTGTCCCGATCCTTCTTCTCCATTTCTGCCTCGGGATCGGCATAGCGCACGAAGTACAGCCCCTTCTGCCGGTCCCGGTCCTCGACCGTGAAGCCGACCCGATCCAGGGCGAGGCCGACGCGTCGCCACGCGCGGTCGAATGGCTCCTGGACCTGCAGCATTTCGCGCCCGTCGCCGGATTTCTTGATCGAGGCGCGAGCGGCCTGCGGCGCAGCGGCAACCAGCTGCTTCGCCTTTTCCTCCTGCGCTCCCAGCCGCACCATCAGGCGGCGCAGGAACTCCGCTTCGAGCTCGGGGTCCGGCGGCCTTGGCTGCCAGACCGTGTTGCCGGGCGCCGTGGGCGAAGTACCCCGCCCCGAATACACCTCGATCATCCCGCGGTGGCTGACGTAAATCTCGGTCGTGCCGTCGCCCATGCGCTCGAGGCGGGCGCGGAACTTGTCACGCTCCGAGGTCGAGTACACCTGGTCGAGGATCTTGCCGAGCGTATTGCGGATGAAGTCCTGGGGCAGCTTGGCGCGGTTCTCGGCCCAGTCCGTTTCCATCACGCCCGCCTCGGGGAGCTCCAGGTTCACCAGAAAACCGTTCTCCTGCCAGAAATCCTTGATCAGCGGCCAGAGCTTCTCGGGAATTTCCTGGACCACCAGCCAGCGTTGGGTCCCGGAGCGCTCGACGCGCATTTTCTCCACTGAGGGCAAGACCGAGGTATTGCCGAGTTTTGCCTGCTGCGACCGGTCCGCCTGGTATCCCGAGAGTGTCGCTGAAGCCTTGCCGGTCTCGGGCACGACGTAACGATTGTCCCGCGTCGGCGTCGTCAGATCGGGCGGAATCTCCAGCGGCGGCAGCGAACCGGCGGATTTGTAGTCGACCTTCTTGCCCTCGAGCAGATCGGTCGCGGTGCTGCACGCGCCCAGAGCGAACGCCGCCGCGACGAAGACCGGAAACCGGAGCCGCCTCAAGCGCGTTTCTCCACTACCCGCAAGGGCAGCGTGACGCCTGCCTCCACCAGCGCCTCGCGCACCGTTTCGTGAAAGCGCTCGGAAAGCGCGGTCAGCGGCAGCCGCAATCCGCCCTCGGTCAACCCCATCTGCGCCAGTGCCCACTTGACCGGGATCGGATTCGCCTCGACAAACAGCCGCTGGTGCAGGGGCAGCAGTCTCAGGTTCAGGTCGCGCGAGGTTTTCGCGTCGCCGGCGAGCGCGCGGGCGCACATTTCGTGCATCAGCCGCGGCGCGACGTTGGCGGTGACCGAGATCACGCCCTGCCCGCCCAGCAGCATCAGGGCGAGTGCGGTCGAGTCCTCGCCCGAGTAGATCGCAAACCCGCGCGGCGCTCGCCGGATGAGGTCCGTGCCGCGCTCGATGTTCGCGGTCGCGTCCTTGATGCCGATGATGCCCGGTACCTGCGCCAGGCGCAGCGTGGTGTCGTTGTGCAGGTCGGCGACGGTGCGGCCCGGCACGTTGTACAGCAGCATCGGGATTTCCACCGTCTCGGCGATTTTCGCGAAGTGCCGGTACAGCCCCTCCTGCGTGGGCTTGTTGTAGTAGGGCACGACCGAAAGGCAGGCGGTCGCACCGGCCCTTTTTGCCGACTCGGTGAGCTCGATCGCCTCGGCGGTCGAGTTGCCGCCGGTGCCGGCGATCACCGGGATGCGGCCCTTGGCGTGGTCGACCGCGATCCGGATCAATTCCTTGTGCTCGTCAAAATCGACCGTCGGCGATTCGCCGGTCGTGCCGACCACCACGATGCCGTCCGTACCCTCGGCGACATGCCAGTCGATCAGCTTGCGGAAGCACCCGAAATCGAGACGCCCATCCTCGTGCATCGGGGTGACGATTGCTACCAGACTTCCTGTAATCATGCGTCTCTGGTCCCCTGGGACGAATTAAAGCGCATTTTAGCCCGCCGCCGCGTTTACGGCACAAAGTCTCTGAATCATAGCCGTTTTCGGCATTTCTACCCGCCCCTGCTCGAATGCCAGTACGTGCAGCGCGCCGAAGGCCTGCAGCAGTTCTCCCGGCCGAAGCAGAAATTCCGGGTTAGACGGCTTTCCGAAGCGCTCGTTCCCCGTCATGAAGGATTCGTAGATGAGAACCCCTCCGGGCGCAAGCGACTCGAACAGGTACGGAAACAGCGGCCGGTGCAGGTAGTTTGTCACCACGATGGCCTCGAATCGCTCCCCGGGAAACGGCCAGGGATTGCCGCCCTCGAGGTCGGCCTGCACGAAGCGCGCGCCCGGGATCGACAGCGGCTTGCGGTCCACCGCCACTACGTCCAGCCCGAGCCCGGCGAAGTAGCGCGCATGGCGCCCGTTGCCGCACGCTACGTCGAGCACCGGCCCGCGCGCAATGAGCGGCGCCCAGCGCACGACCCATGCAGACGGCGCGACAATCTCGTGCTCTTGCATCCGGCCGAGCCTAGATTGGGCTGTCGTCACTCGACGACATGATCGGCGGCCGCAGAAGGCGGTCGGTTGCAGCGCAAATTCATGCTCGACACGGAAACGTCTCCAGGTCGGTGATGATCGACCCGTCATAGGAGCACACTGTCATGCCGTCGATCTGCCCATGAATGGCGACACCGGTTGAGTTGAGTTCATCGCACAGCGCCTTAATGCGCCGGGCGTCGGTGTTCGTCGCGATGGCAATGTGCGGGACGTAGGGAATGTCAAGCCGCAGGAACTGCTCCAACACCCCTCGGTACAGCCGGTCGTGGAGTATGGAAATCTGACTGTATCCTTCATCGGGCACCAGGAATACGTAGTAGTTGTCGTTCGAAGCGTCGTTGCCGACCATCGCGTAACGACAGGAGAACCTGATGACCCCCTGCGATCGAGCGACCACGCCAACGTGCTCACGGTACACGGGCTCAGACACTTCACCACAGCCAAAAACCAATGTGAAGTGCGGGGCCACGACATCGCGAAAGGGAATGTCATTTTCGAGCCGGAACTTCTCGATGAAGCGATGATCGCCGGCGGTCAGTTTTGGATAGCACAGCGTGAATAGCGTCGCCATGCTCTAACGTGCTTTTCTGCGGCGGGCCCGGACTCGTGGGGGTTTCCGCGACAAGCAGAATCCTCGATCATGCAGCCAACAATCGATGTGCCAAGGACCGGGCCCCGGAAATTCCTCGCGCGGAACGGTCGCAAATGCTTCGACGAGCCGTTCAGATTTCAGCTTGCCGCTCAAGCGTAGCTCCTCGGCATACCACCGCCTTTGAGCATTCAGACCCAGGAAACGTTTCTTGCTAGCGACCGATTCCACGATCGCGGCCTGTCACCGGATTCTGCGCTCCGCTGCCCATGACGACAGAGTTGAGCGGCCAGCCATCGACGGCTGCTGCAGTCGCCATCCCTCACGGCCCGCTCGAGCGCGTTGTTAAACGGCATTGTCTTCATAGTTGTGGTCCAAGCCTTTCCACTGCCTCCTTCGACGTCATCACCGGATGAACCTCGAATTCAATGAGGTCGCTCCAATTGGCCATCCACTGATCCAGCAAGCCCCGATCCGTCGTTTCCATGACTTGGTAACACCGCGTCAAATCGTGATCGACCCAGCTTGAGATGTAATTTAACCCCTCGGGAGCCATGCGCCCGCGGTCACGGAATCGGCGGTACACAGGGACGGCGTCGTTGTTCCTGAAGTGCTCGATCACCATGAATAGCGTTTGCGGCATCATCGTTCTTCCCCATGAATGCCATTTGGCGAGCCGATGCTGTTTAACGTTCCGGTTGTGGCGCGCGGTGCAAGGCGCCGAGCGCCGAGCGAAACGCGTCGCGCACGAACCGGCGGCTAGGCTTCATTCGCCTTCAAGGCGGCCTACGACCTTGCCGCTCTGGTTGATTATGAATATCGCATGCCCGCCAGGATACGAGAATGGTTTTTCCTGCGGCGAGTTGCGCTTTGTGAACTCCACCCGGACATACCATTTGTCCTTCTCGACCTTTGCGGTGAAATTGCACGGTGTCGTGGAACTGCACTTGTTTTTCACCTGACGTTTGGCTACGTCGATTGCCGCCTCTCTGTCGAGGGCCGCAGCGCATAAGGCCCATGGCGCCAAAACCAGAGCCATGATTACAGCGAGCGCACGGTTGGCGGCCATGAAGCCCAACGTCCGGCTTCAGGCGCGCGCTGCTTGCGGCGCGTCGCTCTGCAAGCCGTGGTTCGGTGGCACACGCGCGCCGACTCGACGAGTCGGGCTGAGGGCCGGATCGTGATGCCGAGCAACCGCGCCGCGGGCCGCGGTACTCGACATCTACACGCGGGCTCGGCGCGTCAGGCGAACGATCCCATGGGCCCCGGATAACTCACTTCCTCGAGCTTGCCGGTGTCCACGTCGTAGATGAATCCGCGCACAGTCATCGCGTCCGGCCCGCTGGTCGGAATCCAGGGGTGGTTCAGGATTGACGACATCCCGCGGCGCACGTCCCACTCCAGGCGTTCCGTCTGCTTCGCGCTGCGCGGCGCGTCGAGCGGCTCGAGCGGGCCGCGGAAGGCGTGAAACTGGGTCGGGGTCGACGCGCACTTCTTGCAGCTCATGAATGGACGCGACGTCGCCTGTCCCAGCAGCTTCTCGGCCGCCGGGTCGCCCTCCAGACCGGCCTTGAGCAAGTCGTCGGTAAAGGCGAGCATGCCGCAGCGCGTGTGATGGATCAGGATGATCTCGTTGGTGTTGAGCAGGTGATGCGAGATGATGAGGCAGCGGATCGCATCGTCGGTCACCACACCCCCGGCGTTGCGGATGATGTGCGCATCGCCGGTCTGCAAGCCGAGCAGGTCCTCGACATCGAGCCGCGCGTCCATGCAGGCGACGACCGCCACGTGCTTGGCCGGGTTGATCGGTTGCTTTCCGGGGTGGTTGGGCTTGTGCACCGCCTGCCCGCTCGTGTACTGCTTGTTGTTGTCCAGATACCGGTCAGTCATCTTGTTTGCCATGGTCCCTCCTCGTTGGGGTTGTGCGTACTACTGAAATAGCCTTGGCGCCGATCGAGCCGCGGTCCGGAGCGAGACGGGAATGCTACGCCTTCGGGCGCTTGCAGAGCATCCATCGCTGAATCGTATGCGGGGTTCCGATGTGCCTCCTGGGCGGTCACGGGGCACTCGCTATCGGTGGGGTACCTGCAGCATGTGCTATCAAGCCGTCAGGGCTGGCGATGTTGCAAATCTGCCACCGAACGTGAAATCATTAGATCGGACGCCGAATATCATGGGCGTGCCGAAGGAATTCGGCAAGCCGATCAAACCCTTGTAACCTCGTTCGGGGCGTTATCCGATTTGGGCCCTGTAAACCGCTTGATCGAGCGACAAATTGCGGTGACGGGTAGGAGAGCAAGGTCGGCAGTGCGGCGCTCAATCGAGATGCACCGCCACATCCCGCAGGAACACGGTCAAATCAGTAGTCGGCGGACGCGCCGGAACCTGGAAGAAGAGATCGGCAACGAACCCGCGGTGGTAGCTGGTGTGGTTGACGATATGGAGCAGGATCTCGCCGCGCGTCATGACGCCCTCCCCTCCGCCCACATACGCAAAGCGCACTTTCTCATTCACGGCAACCGCCGTCAGCCGGTCGCTCCACGCGATGTACCACGCGTCGATCTCCTGCTGCGCGCGCCACAGCTCGCCGAGCGGCGGATGATCGGGCGTGTTGCGCGCGGCGTAGCCGTGCTCGCGTCCCTCGAGGTGCGCCTGGAAGATGCGGTCGATCACGTAATTGTGGTTCAGCATGTGAACCATGTTGCGGAACAGGCTCTGCCGCGGCTTTTCCGCCTCGCCCGCGGGCAGCGCGGCGACTGCATCGAAGATCAATCGGTTCGCCCACGCGTTGTAGCGCGTAAGCACACGCGCGGTGCGGGTCACCTCTTCACGACTTCTTGTCGACGCTGCGCGGAATCTCGATCGGCGGACCTCTGTGCAGCTCGCGATTCTTGAAAAAGAACTGCCAAAAGACGAATGCCACACACAGGACCGCGATCACGCTTGCGACGAGCACGATGGCAAGGACCTTGCGCTGCCTTGATTCTCCCTGCTCGATATCGTCAAGCTTCTTGCGGACCTTGCGCAAGGCGCTCTGCTCGACGACGCGCTGCGCCGCCTCCTCGATCGCGGCACGATCGATGTCGTTCGGTGTCTCTGAGCTCATGCTGGCCCCTCCGAAGGTTGCGCCACGCAGGCGTTACGGGTCGAGAGCTTGCCTAGCTTACTGGATCTTCGCGACCTGAGGCAGTTCGCAGGCGAGAATTGCCTGGCGCAACGCCTCCACGGCCTGCGGCCGCGGAAAACTCTTGCGCCAGGCAATCGCAACCCGCCGCTGCGGAACCGGCTTCGCGAACGGGCGAATCCGGATGAGATCATTCGCTCCGCCGCCGTCCGCGATCGCTGTCGAGGGCAGGACCGTCACGCCGACTCCGCTTGCCACCATCTGGCGGATGGTCTCGAGCGAGCCGCCTTCGAGCGAGCGCACCGGGGAGTCTCGTCCCGGGCGGCCCACGGGCCCGCAGAATTCGAGCACCTGATCGCGCAGGCAGTGACCCTCGCCGAGCAGAAGCAGACTCTCCTTTTTCAGCTCTTCGGCGGAAATCTGCTTTCTCTTTTCCCACGCATGCCCCTGGGGCACTGCGACCAGAAACGGCTCGTCGTACACCGGCCGCGTCATGCAGCCAGGTTCGTCAAACGGCAGCGCGATGACGACGACGTCCACTTCGCCCTGCCGAAGCGACTCCGCGAGAAGGTGCGTGAAGCTTTCCTTGATGTAGAGCCGCATCGCCGGGACCCGGCGACGCAGGATCGGAACGAGCTTGGGCAGCAGATACGGACCGATCGTATGGATCGCGCCCAGGCGCAGCGTACCGGCAAGAGGATCGTGCCCGGCGGCCGCGAGATCCTTGATGCGCGAGGCTTCCTCGAGCACGCGCTGCGCCTGCTCGACGACCCTCTGCCCGACCGGAGTCACTGCACTCTCGCCCGGACCCCGCTCGAAGAGCGCGACGCCAAGCTCCTCCTCGAGCTTCTTGATCGCGACCGACAGCGTCGGCTGCGACACGAAGCAGGACTCCGCCGCGCGTCCGAAATGCCGCTCGCGCGCGACCGCGACGACGTAGCGGAGCTCGGTCAGCGTCACTTCTTCCCCGCCAGCCAGTAAAGCGGTACACCAGCCACCATGATCGCGATGCCGGCGAGCACCATGTCGCCGAATTTCGGCCCGAACACGGGATTGCGGATGTAGTCGATGCTCGAGTACAGCATGTAGGCACACACCGCGCAGAAGGCGAGCGGCACGACCGGGAACAGCGGCGCGCGGAACCCCGCGGAGGCGCCGTCGCGGGCGCGGAACACGAACAGCGCTGCGCCGCACAGCAGGAAGAACGTCCAGAAGACCGGCGCCGTGTAGGCGACCATTGCCGAGAAGCCGTCGGGCGTGGACGATGCCGCGAGCACCAGCACCAGCGTAAGCGCACCCTGCAGCAGCAGCGCGTTCGCCGGCGTGCTGCCCGCGCTGCGCCATTCGCCCAGCCGGCCGAAGAGCGCGAAATCGCGCCCGAATGCATAGCTCGTGCGCGCGCCGGTGAGGATCGCAGCGTTCATGGTCGTCAGCGCCGCAACGCAGACGACGAACGCGAGCGTGAGCGCCGCCCCGGCGCCGGTCGCCTGCCGCATCGCGTCGGCAGCCACCGCCTTCGATTCGCGCACGCCTGCGAGCCCGAGCGCGCGCAGGTACCCGAGGTTGACGAGCAGATACAGGACCGTGATCGCGAGGATGCTGCCGATCAGGATGCGGATCATGTTGCGCCGGGCATCCTGGACCTCGCCGGCGATGTACGCGGCCTCATTCCAGCCGCCATAGGTGAGCAGCACGAAAATCATAGCCAGGCCGAGATTGCCCGCCACGGGCGGCGCGGCGACGGCGGCCGGGGCCGGCGCAAGCATCCCGGCGATCGCGATCGCCGTAAGCGCGATCATGAGCGCCGCGCTCATCGCATTCTGCAGGTTTTTCGACTGCGGCGTTCCCGCAAGATTGAGCGCGGTGAGCGCGACCACCCCGAGCGCAGCGTAGATCGCGGGGCCCTTCGAGCCGAGCGGGACGATCTGCTGGGCGTAGTCGCCGAATACAAAACTCACGAGGGCGATGGCGCCGGTCTGGATCACGGTCATGCGGGCCCAGGCGAACACGAATGCCGAGCCGGGGCCGAAGGCGCGCGACAGGAACCGGTACTCGCCGCCGGTCTCTGGGAACCTGCCCGAGAGCTCCGCGTACACCAGGGCGCCGCAAAGCGAGGCAACCCCGCCCGCAAACCAGACCAGCATGAACTCCTGCGGGCTCGACACGCTGGAGGCGACGATTGAAGGCGCCTTGAAGATGCCGGCCCCCACCACCATGCCGACGATCAGCGCAATGCCGTCCGGCACCCTGAGAAGCTGGCGGGGCGCCGCGCTTACTGCGTTCGGGTTGCGGTCCATGGAATCGTCTTGTTGTGTTCGCCGTCGGAAATGGAAACTTCCCCTTCGATGCGCTCGTTCTTCAGCGTGCCGCGGAACAGGTGGTTCCAGGGCTTGCCATCGATTTTCCCAGTCACCACCAGCTTCAGTTCGTCGCCGCGCAACCGCGTACCGAGCACCGTCGTCTCGATACCGCCCACGCGTGCGCTCACGTCGAGCAACTGGTAACGCTGCGCCACGCGGACCTCCCAGTCGCCGCCGTGCGCCGGAAGCGCGCTCTTCCAGGTTCCGCGCGCGTCGGCCGGGATGAACCAGAGGTGCACGCGCGAGCGGCCGATGGGCCCGACCATTTTCTCCGCGACCGGAAGCTCGATGGTTTCGTCCGGACGCCACGGGCCCATGTCGTAGTCGTGCGAGACCACGCGCGCGCCCGGCTTGAGGTCCTGAAGCAGCCGCGGCATGAGCTTGAGGTTCACCTCCGGGAGCAGGTACATCGTGACGACGCTCGCACCGCGCAAGTCGGTCTGGAACAAATCCCGCACCTCGAAACGCACCAGCGACTCGACGCCGGCGCGGCGCGCGTTTTCCCGCGACCGCGCGACCAGCGCGGGATCGATGTCGATGCCCAGACCGCGCGCGCCGTAGCGCTTTGCGGCCTCGATCACGATGCGGCCGTCCCCGGAGCCGAGGTCGATCAGGAATTCTCCCGCCTTCGGCTCCGCCAGGCGCAGCATTCGATCGACGACTTCCGGTGGCGACACCACGAATGGCACCGTGCCGTCGTCCCACGCCCAGCTTTGCGCCGCGGCCGTCGACGCGAGCAGGCACACGGCTGCGATCGTGAAGTAGGCAATTCTCATGCGGGTAAAATCCGCCTCCGGCCCTCGTAGCTCAGTGGATAGAGCAGCCCCCTCCTAAGGGGCAGGTCGCACGTTCGATTCGTGTCGAGGGTGCCAGCGATCAAAAACTTACGCATACATTGGCTGGGCGCTGGAGAGGCGTAAGTGCTGTGTAAGTGTGGATCGGAAAGAGAAAGAAGACGCACTGCTTCATGGCGTCGCGAAGTGTACCCGAGGGCGAGCAGGCCCCGAGATTCGCGCCAGGATCGCCGTAGCGCGTCGCGCGCCGCGGTGCGGGGAAAAGGGGGTAGGACTGAGCCCGGCGCGTGCGGCAGGCGCAGCCGTCGCTGTGGGAATGGTGTGCTACTCGGCGCGCTGTAGATTTACCTGAGTTTCTAGCCAGGCAGACAAGATCATGACTTAGCAGCAGGGCTTGGCGCGTCGCCTTCGGGGGTGGCTTGCACCGTAAACTCTCTCGCTGCGTGACTAATAACGACGTCCGAGTACATGACACTGCCAGAAACTGAACTAACGCTCGTGATCGGAACCTCGATCTCCACGCCCGGTGTCGCCCGCAGCGGTCCCGCGGCTTCTTCTACCGATTTAATTAGGTCGTCAGACCAGCCCAGCTGGCGAAGTACGTTAGCGTCAATCATGCTGGCTTTCCTTGAATGATTTGAATTTGAACGTGTCTCATGTAGCGATACGTTGATGAGCACAATAGCTTAACGATCGGCGTCTTATCGACCACGTATGTGAGAACCGCCCAGAGTCGCATCATGGCTCGGTTCAGAGCAGCGTCCGGATGGTCGATCTTCAGATTCAACTCTTTTGATAGTACGTCCCGCGATATGGCGTGTCCATGACTTTTCCATCGATCATGAGATCCTAGTGCCGCCGCGATTTCTGCGGCGCGCTGGATCCGATCCTCCTCAGAAACAGGTACTTGGCTAGTCTCCTTAACCGTCCAGCGCCGGAATTTGAATTTTTGCAAGAATTGCGCCGCCATCGCCTGCGAGTATTGACTCGCCGTAAGGGCCTCTGCGAGTTCTTTCTTATCCATGGTATCGATCACCCGCACGTATGCCCATGGCACGGGGAGGCCCTTCGCTCTCGCTTCGTCGCCTTGTCGCTGTATTTCGGCGATAAGAAGCAGCAGTGCCTGAGCAGGAACGTATCGCCCGCCGGCTGTCGGAACCTGAGGATCGATGGGACCGAGACAAGAACGTTCGGTCATCCAAATGTAATCCCCAGAAAGTGCGAACAATGTTCCCGCGCTCATGCAAAAAGAGGGAATGAGGAAGTGCACCTCATCGAAACGCGCTCGAAGACAGTTGACGAAATTGCTGACCTGCTGCGCCACGCCGCCGCGCGTCGCCAGGAATATGTCGACGCTTCGTTGATCGGCCGGAACCTTCGCCACCATTTCGCGAAACGGAAGATCATCAGAAGAATCGATACTCGACTCCCCTTCGTCTTTTTTTACCACGTTCCCTACATATAGCAGGCAGGGGCGTTTTCGGAGCGCTTCTATCGCAGTAATGCCGTGACAAACATCATCGATCAAATTACTGCCCGGGGGAAGCTTCTTATCGACGATGGACTGGTATTCGTTTCCGTCCTGCATCTCGTCGAACAGGGACCGAACGAATGATTCCGTCGGAATGGTGACCATCCGACGCGCGCCACCTTTGTTAATCGCCTGGAGGCGACGTTGAAGATCCTTAGTAGAGCCCTTTCCCATAATGTCCCACGTCCCTTCCAAGGGCGATAGGAGATTAGCATGCGGGCTGTAACAGAACAGAAGCTGCCGCTCCCTCTTGTTCGATTGTACTATAAGGTGATCCGCGCGAGCTGCGCCTGCCGCGGTTACTGTGCCAGCGTTGCGTCGGGTCGCGAACAAACGTGCCGCTCGCGAGAACGTTCTGCACGAGTCAACGAGCCGCGGCTGCAGCCCGGAGCCCGAGCGCCTCGGCGACTATCTCGCCAACGTCCAGGTCCACGAGCCAGTCCACGGTGCCGCGCCGTATCAGGTCGTCATGCACGCGCGCCTAGCCACGGTGCGCCTCCAGCTTTTCGTAGGGCGCGCCGCCGTCGTTTTCCGCGAAGCTGCCGAGCGCATCGGTCAACACTGCCATCGCGCCGCCGGCCTCGCTAGGGCTGCCCAGAATGCGTTCCTACGCACGCGGCCCCCGGTGGATCGGGAAGTCACCGGGTCGGGGGCTCGGGCAGCTCTGGCACCGTCGACGGAATTAGGGACGCAAGGTCACGAGTCCAGCGGAGGTAAGGCGAATGCATTCAATCGTGGCCAGTCCATCGAGTCTCTTACGGGGCAAAACTATGTCCAACTAACTTAGGTAGAGGGATGCGGCGGCTTTGGATATTCTGTTGAGTGTCGCGCGCACGTCATAGAGTAGGTCATCGGGAGGCATGTCCGGATCTTGGCGGATGAACTCATGGCCGAGAGCCATCGCATACTCAGAAAACGCAATCTCGTAGGATAGCCGCCGAAATACGGGATCCTCCGCACTTGACTTGCGCAATGCATTTGCCACCGCAGGATGATCTAAGTTGATCAAGATTGCCAATCGCGTCGGGTCATATTTCGACCGATGTTCCTCACGTCCTAGCCGGTCGTACTTTACCTGAAACCCACCTCGGGTCCGGCGGGATTTACCTGCTCCGCCGACTGGGTCTACAGATTGCCTGCCTTCGGGATCGCGCGTTGCATCTGCAACAATATCTGGTGCCACACGCCCTGTTCCAGTACCTGGAGATGCTCGGTGTTCTCGCGATTCAACTGTTCCGCGTTCTAATGTGCCTTTGGTCCACGATTCACTCTTGTCAGCCCCGCCATCGTCCGCGCCAAAGAGAGACCTTGCAGGACCACGCGATGCCGTCGCTGCCCGAATCTGGTCCAATCGTTCCCTCTGTTGCTCGAAGTCCTTGTTCAGAAACTCCGCAATTCTGTCCGCCTCTTGCGCGAGGCGCCGCATCTGTTCTGTCTTTTGAGCGTCGCGCGATCCGCGTGCATGCTCCTGGCGCACCTCCTCAAGCTTTGACCCGAGGAAACCCAAGAGCGTACGCACTACGGGGTGTTCTGGGTTGAGCTTTCCGGATCGTGAGTCGTCGAATGGCTGAATCGGTGTATCGAATGATTCAAGGGTAGGTACATCAATCTCCCCAAAAAGGTAGTTACCGAATTCTTTTCGTCCGATACCACAATCCTCTGTTCCAACATGATTACCGCTGCCGGCGGTGACAAAAATACCTTGCTGCAGATCACTTAGAGGCACTCTGGAAACATTCACCGTGAGCATACATTTGCCAAGGACCGTTTCTTGTGCCAGCGAGGGTACGAAGGTCCTGGTGGACACGATTTCTGGCTGACGATATTCGCAGACGTGATCATTTACTGCCACTGTCGGTTGCTTGGCCCTGAACGCCTGCAAGTGGCGCTCAATATATTCAGCAATTTCGTTGGTTCGCAGCTTCGCAAGGAAGATGTCGCAAATTACAACGGTAGTTCCATTTGGAAGGTCGGACGGTTCATTTTGCACTAGCCATCCAACAGGAAATGCCTTGCCATCTGACTTGTCAATGGCGGATCGAGTTAACTCGACCACATTGCGAAGCTTGTTCTGGATAGTGTCGATCGTAAGCCTATTCCCAATTCCAAACGCAGCCGACTTGCCGGTGCCAAACTTGCCGCGTCCAGGTCGACCCGAGCGGCGCTCGATGTTCTCACCGTGTATTAGAAAATAATGGTGATTTAG